>JAFGDT010000028.1 GCA_016931965.1 bacterium
GACCACGAATAGCAGATAGTTACAAAAATACAGTAGGGTATCTATAGTTCATAAAAAATGCTTGCTATTTAATATAGCGGAATGACACCCCACCTCTTGATATCATCCTACCATTTAACAATCTCATTTATGAAAAATTATTTAAGTACAGTTATTCAGATCTTTTATAGCTGATCGATACACCACCGCCGCTGCTGTTCAGCGTGGTTTCCATGTTCGGCAGGCTTCTCACATAATCATAAAATTCACCAGTACCCCGCTGTCCGCGCCCAGATCGGCTGATATTGTGGGCCGTAAAACAGCCTCCCACTTCAAGTTTTGGATAAATATCCTTAAAATACTGGGTATACCATTCCTTGTCCGCATCACTGAAAACAAAATCAAACGGGCCTTCGAGTTCTTTTACCAGATCGTGCGCATCGGCAAGCCTGGCATCGACATACTCTGCAATACCCGCTTCCTCGAAATTTTCTAGTGCCTGGTTATACCGTCTTTCGTCGATTTCAATGGTGATGAGTTTGCCCCCGGTTTTACTCATCGCCCAGGCGATCCAGGTGCCGGAATGCCCTGTCGAGGTGCCGATTTCAAGAGCACTTTGGTATTTATTTTCTACGATAATGTCGAATAAAAGCTGTCCGTCAGAGTAGGGAACATTGGAATCCCGCCATCTCCGGTTGTTTTCATCGAGAAAGACTTTTACCTTTTCATCCAGTTCGTTATCGGCATTAAGATCCTGACTCAATGATTGATCATTGATCAGACCGATTGATAGACATATCATGATCATGATTTGAATAAGAATTTGATATTTTTTCATTTGATCCTCCAGATTGTTTATATCCGGAATAAATAGGATGCCTTGACGAGTAGTGTGTAGGCATCTTCTCCGGTAATTGCCTTCCTGTAGGGTTCCCCGGAGCTTTTATAGGAAATGCTGAGTGTTTTGCCCATACCGATCTCTATACCCACCAGGGCGTCCAATTTCATCCGGTCTTCGGCTGAATCGTGCTGAAGATCGGCACGGCAGAAGACGTAGCGCGTGATCTGCCAATGCAAACCCAACTGGCTAATGGCTCCTTCAAATAATACAACATTGTCTTCTTCCCTTGTCTGTTTTGTGTAGTCAGTTCCAGCCGTGATTTTCAGCTGTGAAGAAGGACGCAGTGTCAATGTGATGTTACCCTGTATTTCCCGCCCATCATAAGCGGCGCTGAAAAAGTCACCATAGACCGGTGTTTTGGAATAATTTATTTCTGAATTGAATTGGTAATATCGGCTTCCTGTATAGGATGCATCGAGCATGAAATCGATATCTTTGAAATATTGGTCGTTATAGACCAATATGCCTTCTTGATCTCGCAGCTGGACTTTCCGTTTTCCAAGACGGACAATGAACATCAATCGATGGTTTTTAACGGTGCTCAATGTGATATCGACAGGCTGGATACTGTATCCGGTGGGATTGCCGTCCGATGTTTGGCTGATTCGCACCATCGAGTCGAACATCAGCTGCTTGATCGCTCCCCGATCGAACCGGATGTTGTATCCGGGACCGATTGAAAGTGTTTGCGTATCCGTCTGTCGCCATATCCCTGATCGAGGCATAAAGTTCTTTTCAATTCTCATGAAACCGATATAGCCGTTCCAGCCCTCGTCCGGATTGTAACGAAGAGCCGTTTCCATCATTTTGTTGTCCGATTTGGATTGATCGGAATTGTGCGTATACTGGACAGAGCCGCTCCATGATAATATCCGAGAAAAACTGAAATTGAAATTGACCATCCCATTTAAGTTTTTATAATCGGGATGGGAATATCCTGAAAACATCGTCGAGATTGTTGAAAAACTAAAAATATCTCTCTGAAGACTGAATGCACCGATGTAACTGTTTTGATCTTCTGAATCGGTTTCTTTGTTGATGGCACCAATGGCTCCGATTGTGTATTTTCCCTGTTTGCCTGTGATTTTTCCGGCCATTCTTGGATTGTCGATCCGCTTGGAATAGAAAAGACTTGTTCCTGAACTCCCGCCTGTCGGGAAAAAGCGTGTGCCTTCCTGAAAGAAAGGCCGTTGCTCGTTGAGCCGAACCTCGTAGGGTGAAAGCTGGTAAAAAAACGGATCCGATTCCACATCAGAGAAATCAGGGCTCATTGTGATATCCAAATTGAGGTCGGAAGTCAAGGCATATTTTGCATCCAGACCGAATGCAAATTCGCTTTCGGATTTTCTTTCTCCATCGTCGTCATATTCGGACTGGCGGAAACCGGCATAAGGATAAAATTCTAAATTCTTTCCCCCTTTGATCTGGTTGAGTCCGGTTAAAGTTGCAATTTTATCCAGGTAAACTTCATTTCGGTTTATTCGTGTGAAGTAGTCTGTTTCTTTCAAACGAAATATATACCGTTCAATACTGATACCCCATGTTTGAATATCATTTTTGGAGAAACGGATCGATTTGAAAGGAATCCTGATTTCCGCCTGCCATCCATTTGGAGTGATCTGCGCTTCGGATTCCCACAAATAATCTCCTGGTTCGTCTTTCTGAATGCCTCTGGGATTAACGGTAAAGGAGTAGTATGTTCGTCGGTCGTTAAATGTGTCGAGTATCAAAGTGATGCAGTCGTTGTTCTTCGGTCTGGCAAAACCGAGCATCATACTTGAGCCACCAAAGCCACCTCCTCCTCCACCAAATCCACCACCACCACCACCGCCACCACTACCACCTCTACTGCCGCCGCCACCAGAACTACCACCTCCACCCGATGAGGTTTCGTCAAATTCTTCCCGGGGTGTCAAGAAGGCGGCCATCTGGGAAGGATCGCTGTCGTCACATTGAAATGCCACATATAAATTATCTTCATCATAGGTCAACATCACGGTTGTATTCTCACTGGCAGGCTGACCATTATAGGGATCGTATTGCGTAAAATCACCATATTTCTCGCTTGCCTGCCAGACAGGGTCATTCAATTCACCATCTATTTGAGGCGGTGTACCCGTTTTTATGATATGAATTTCCCTGTTCTGTGCAAGAAGAGATGAGGCAGAAATGATACATGACAGGATGATTGTGAGCCATTTTTGAAAGAATTGTATATTATTTTGAGTGACCCGTTTTTGAATATGCATTCAATGTCTCCTTTTTGACAAATTAATTGACTGATAAATATTTTCAATGATATAAATGTGTTTCTGTTTTATGAATCCATTTATAAAATTTAAAAATACAAAAAAAAAGTTATATGTGTCAATTATTTGTTGAATGCAATATTATTTATTAATAAAAATTAATCATTGCTGTCCAAAATAGGAAATGGATATATTGAGAACAAGCGGGTTACACTGGTTTTTCTTTATATTTAAATATCAGGTTATCAAAGCACCGCCCCTTGGATTCCCGATTAAAAATTTCGGGAATGACATCCCTCCCCCCTGTCATTCCGGTCGTGTTTTGAGCCGGAATCCCCTTGTAACCTAAAAGCTGAATAAAAGCTGAAAAAAACAATCAATTCAATCATTTCCTATTTTGGACAAGAGTGAAAATTAATAAAATCTGTATCATTCGTTCGATTTTTTAAAACTGATCAACATCCCGCTGCCCCGTGTATCCAGCGTCGATTCAAAATTCGGCAATCCCGTAACATAGTTATAGTAACCGACATTTTGACCTCCCATACCTCTGCCTCCTCTGCCGAATCCCCCGGCTGAAACATTGTGTGTTGCGTAACAGCCTCCCACAATGAGTTTGGGGGCTACCGCTTTAAAATAGTTGGTGTACCATTCTTTGTCTGCATCGCTAAAAACAAAATCGAAAGGACCTTCAAGTCTGGGGACAAGCTCGTGTGCATCTGCAAGCCGAGCATCGATGTAATCGGTAAGGCCGGCCTCCTCAAAATGACCGAGTGCCTCTCTGTGGCGGCCTTCATCGATTTCAATGGTGATGAGCTTGCCGCCGGTCTTGCTCAGAGCCCAGGCAATCCAGGTGGCGGAATGTCCTGTGGAAGTGCCGATTTCGAGTGCTCTCGTATACCCATTTTCAACGATTAAATCGTACAGTAACTGACCATCAGAGGCAGGAATATTCAAGTCTCGCCATTGATACCGGTGTTCATCCAGAAATTGTTGTACTCTTTCATCGAGTTCTGGATTTTCGATCAAATCTTGTGAGTATGTCAAAAATGGGAGAAGGGTGATCGTCAAACTTATTATCATTATAACCAAATTGATATATTTCTGACTATTCATTTGAAAACTCCTCATTGGTTATAAAAAGGGAAGATCTTTGATGATCTTCCCTTTCAAATTGGAAAAGGGTACAATTTTATTTACTTGTTTCTTTGCGAATACAAGTGTTATCTTCTTCCCCTGAACATTCTCATTTCGTTTCCGCCCATGTTGGGTAAAACGGGTGCCATTCGATTTCCCATCATGCCCCAATTCCAGTGTATCCCGTTACCATACTCTTCAAGCTGTTCAGGTGTTAAAAGATCACGAATGGCCAGCTGATTTTTTATGTTGGCTATTTCAATCTTTGTCTCAATTTCTCCAATTTCCTCGATTTTATCGATGATGGCGTTCTCATTGAGCTCATCCTCATTGAGGAGCGCTCGCAGTTCGACATTCTTCAGTTCCAAATCAGCCCGCATGGAGATCAACTCCTTTTGAAGGTTCAGATTGAGCGACTGAATCTGTTCCTGCTGTTCTTCCGTCAGATCCAGTCCTTCCAGTCGTCCATCCCTCATCGGAGCAGCAAATCTCCCCTGAGCATAAATGAATGTTCCCATGGCTATACTTGTGAGTATAACCATTGCAATGAGTAATTTTCTTTTCTCCATTGTTGTTCTCCTTTCTACTATTTTTATATTCGAATTTTCCCTCTTTTTCCCTGTTATTTATTCAGAGCGGTTGTTCTGGTTATCCTGTCTCGGCGAACGCATATCGGGAAAGTCGCTTCCCATTCTCCGTCCTAACATCCAGAAGAATTGCCTTTGGCCGGCAGAATCTAATACGGTTCTTGCCATTAAGATCTGGCGGGTCACCTCTTTTTCCAGTTCTGCCTGGAGATCTCCAATTTCGTCAATATGTTCGTAAATGGTAAAAGTATCCGGATCTATTTCTTCATGTTCTTCCATTAGCATGATCAGAGCCCTTCTCTTTTCCATCAGTTCATCTTGAATCTCTCTGATGCGTGGCTCAAACATTTGTCTTATCTCTTCAATCTGTGCCATCTCTTCCGGTCTAAAATTGGGCCGTTCGGGGAATTCTTCAGTTGGTCTCTCACGTTCGACAGATTCTTCATTTCGTCTGTCAAAACGGGTCAGTCTGCTATCTGCTTCTCTGTTTTTCTGCCACAATCGATATCCGAGACTTCCCAGAAAAGCCACATTGAAGGCCAGTGAAAGGATCAAAATGATTGTTGTTGTTCTTTTTTTCATTTATATCACCTTGCTATTGTTCCAGTGATACCAGATCAAAATAGGCTTCACCCAGAGAGGCTGTCGGGAAATCATCGAAACTGTCGAGATAGAGTGCGCTGGCAATTTCATCTTCAGTTAATTGTTCGGCCATTGCGTCTCCGTTTTTCCCGACGATGTCTCCTGTGATGATGCCCAAGATGGTTATGGCAACCGCTGTCGCCGGTATCAGTACACGATCGATCCACTTTGATCTTTGACCTGCTTTTTCGGAAGTCAATCGGGCATTGAGTCGTGTGAAGAAATAGGGTACCGATTCGGCTTCCGGCAACAAAGACAGCAAGCTCCATGTTTTGTTTAACTCACCAAGCAGTTGCTGACAAGCTTGACAATGCTGAAGATGGTCTTCGATCGTCGCTTTTTGATCTCTATCGACTTCATTGTCCATGTAGGCCGATAATTTTCTTTGAATGGTTCGACATTTCATCGGTTTATTCCTTCTCTTCGTTCTATTTATGAAACACCTTGATTGTGATAAAACTTGCGGATTTCATGGTTTTAAATGCCCCAGTTTTTTTTGAAGATTTTTTTTCGCCCTGTGAAGTAGCGATTCCACAGAGGAGACTGAACAGTGCATGACTTTTGCGATCTCTTTGTATGAGAATCCCTGAAACCGTTTCAGTATCAGTGCGGTCTGTTGGTTCGCAGGCAAAGCATGTATGGCATCCCAGATGATCTGCTGCTTTTCCTTTTGTTCCATCGCATGGTCGGGATTGTGAGATTCTTGAGAAATGGGATTGTAATTGTTCCCCTTGCGAAGAAAGTCAAAAGGAACCAGTCTTTTGCTCCGTCTGTTCCGTATCCGATTCAGTGAGAGGTTTACGGCTATTCTGTAAAGATAGGTGGAGAGCTTGGCCCTGGGTTCATAAGAAGCCGCAGCACGATAAATACGGATAAAAACATCCTGGGCTAATTCTTCCGCATCCTGCTGATTGCCTGTATATTGAAAACACAAGTTCATGATTTGTTTTTGATATTTTTCCACAATCTGCCGGAAAGCTTCTTCGTCGCCTTCCTTTACACGCATCATCAGTTCTGTGTCATTCATGAATTCGTTCGCAGTTGTATCAAACAATTTAATTTGCAGCGGATGAATCTCAATCGGATTCTGTTTGATGTAAATGCTGGATGCACTGTTTTTGATACTCTTCGGTCTTTTCTCGTCGGCTTTGAATGCGCTTGGCCACATCCTCATCTACTTTTTTATTCAATATGACATTACAATGGAGAAGCGCTTTTTCAAAATTTTTTTGACCCAGGTAAGTCTGAACCAGTTTGAAACGGCACACTATTTCATTGTAATCGCTGTTTTCGTTCAGATTTTGCAATGATACTAAAATGGCTTCATAGATTTCGACTGCTGCTACATAGTCTTCTAATCGATAGGAAGTGTCACCAACCCCCCACAAGAAAAACCGGCTGTTTGGATATTTTACGAGACCTTTCGAAAAAAGATCCTTGGCCGATTCATAATTTTTTCGATCATACTCAATCCAGGCCAGATTGTTCAGCCCCACCCAGTATGAAAATTTTCCTTTATCCATCGCGAGTTTAACCATTTGAATCCCCTCTTCTCTCTCATCATGGATCATGGGCAGCCAATTCAGGTATTTGCTGAATCGTCCATACCAGTATTTATAGCTTCCCACGATCAAGTAAGCATCGTAGAGTGTTTGATTCCGTTCCAGCGCTTTTTTCATGAAATCCAGTCCGTTTCTGGCAATCAGAAAACCGGTGATGAATTTTCCATGTTTGGCCTGATAGAGGCCTTTGTACCCGTAACAATTGCCTACATAATAATAGATCCAGGGATCGTCATCTCCTTCTCTTATTTGGTTTTTCCCTAAGCGGATGGCTTCCTCAATCAGATCATCGTATTCCTCTTCCCATAAATCGGTTTCATAATCGAGTAATTTGAATTGAAGTGCAGCCGCTTTGTAAAAATATCCCATGATATGATTGGGATGGAGATCAATCAATTTTTGGAAAGTAGTCAGTGCTGAATCGAATTGACTGTTGAAGGTTTGATCAATCCCCCAAATAATGAGAGAGTCGACGGGAGAGGAGGTGGGTGTTTGTGCCTTGATCTGCGATAGGGTGATTCCACATGTCAGTATAAGGATATGGAATCGTTTCATGAAGAATCCAAGTGGCGTATTCAATATTTTCCCGGATTTAATCGGCCAGCATTTTTGAAATGGTCAATAATTGATAGCCATCTTGTCTGAGGCCATCAATGATCTCTGACAATTTTCTGTGGGGGAAGTCGTCTTCCCGCTCACTGCCGAGATGCATGAGGATAATCGCTCCATTGGCTCCGGTATTCCGACCTTTCCCATAATTCAGTATTTTTTCGGCAATCTCTTCAGCAGATCGATATACAGAGGAATTTTTATCCGCTACCCAGTCGAGTGTATCCATGGATTCTTCCCATCCCTGTCCCACTGTCCATCCCACATGCTTGAATCCTGCTTCGGCAGCCCACATCAGTATCTCCTGATTGTAATAACCGTACGGCGATCTCCAGAGTCCCGCCATTTTCTGACCGGTGATTAATTGGAATAAGGATGCCGTTCGGGACAGTTCTGTTCGGACTGTTTCTGTGGTGATTCCGGGAAGGGTATTTTGTTTGCCATCCACTTCGAAACTCGTCATTTTAGGGTGGCTCCAAGTGTGATTACCGACTTCATGACCCTCATTGACGATGCGTTTAACTGTGTTTGGATAGTTTCTGATGAAAGCACCGGTAAGAAAGAATGTGCTTTTTACATTTTTCTCTTTTAGAATATCGAGTATTTCATCAGCAATGTTGTTGGTCGAGCCTCCGTCAAAGGTAAGAGCCACGTGCTTTTTTGTGAGATTGCCCTGTCTTACATCTTCAGCCAGATAGGAGAGTGAGGGGGGAGCATAGGTAAAATCGAGTGTTTGCAAAATGGAGACCTGGCCCTCTTCAGTCATCGCGCGCACAACCAAGTGGTTTTGTCCACGGTGTAGCTGGATATCTTCAAGGACAAACTGTCCATCTTCAACCAGTGTTACCTTTTGCAGTTGGTCATCGATTGAAAGAGAAATGATGCGATTGTCCTCGGCTACACCTTCAATATCCAGAACATTTGAAGTGACCATGCCACCTTCAGTGGGTGTGAAGACCTGTGATGTCTCAATCAATGTCGTATCGACAACACCTTCTTCGAAAAGTTGGATAGATGTCAATCTCTCGTATCCCTGTATTTTATGGTTCAGATTCCAAATAAAATAAGCGCAGACAAGGAGTCCCAGTCCCAGAATCCATTCGAACCAACACCGTCCGGAACATTTTTTAATTGACTGAAAAGGCCAGATGATGCCCTTCAATAAACCGTTGACCAATCTGGAAACGAATCTAATGGTTCTTCTGGTCAGGAATACGATAAAACACTGGGTTCCGCAAAAGGTGTTCCCCAAAATTTCAAGTCGACAGTTGTAACAGATGTATTTCTTACACTGGCAGCAGACATCTGTCGATACCACATCCGGATGATTTTCACAGTATGTCACTTGTTTGACCACATTTTCCTCGCATGAAAAAACCGACTGTAAAAAGTTAATCGAAAAGGAACACAATGTCAAGGTGAAAAGCGGATAAACATATCACGCTATGATAACAGTATCTTTTTGCTTCTACTTATGTGTTCCAGATTGTTGTGATATTTTTCTTGGAAAGATGTGTACTTTTTATTATTTTTTTATTTGTTCATAGGGTTTTGGCATTTGGGAAAAAATAAAATGAGCCTGCCTGTTGACCGATGTGTTTCACAGGGGAGGGAAAAAAAATGAAAACATTAATGGTAATCAACACAATTGTTTCATTGATCTTTGGGATCGCATTTGTTCTTGTCCCTGATACTGTGGTCTCATTGTATGGTGTTGTATCGAGTCCGCAGTTATTGTATATTGGACAACTTTTCGGAGCAGCCCTCATTGGATATGGTGTTTTGACCTGGTTGGTGAGAAATACAGCTGTTGCTGATGCCAGGAAAGCCATCCTTCCTGCGCTTTTCATTGCTGACAGTATTGGTTTCATTGTAGCCATTATCGGTCAAATCCGCTGGGTCGTCAACGCGCTCGGTTGGTCGATAGTAGCGATCTATTTGTTATTCGCGTTGGGATTTGGATCCTTTCTCATTAAAAAGAAAACGTCATCATCATCATGAGTGGATCAATAACAGGAGGAGTATGAATTCGTTTCATGTCATCCAATTCAATCTGTTTAAATCCAACTGGTGGGCTCATTTCTATTTTTAAGGTAACGGATAAAGATTGGTAGGATTATGAAATATCGATACGGTTTGGTTTTTTTCTTCATTTTCATATTCAAAGCATTTAAAATCTTTTCACAGGAGAACGTTGTATTTCAGATTTCTGATGATCAGAAAATCTATGACTTGTATCCTCAAACATTAAAAGAATTTCCTCAAATCCCATCGCCTTTTACATCGGATGACGGTGTTGAAACAGTTGTGGTTTTTTTAAAGAATAAGGAGTATGCCATCATACCGGTCACTGTCGAAAATGATTCCTCAGACATCCCCTATGGTTCCATAAAGATCGGAAAGGGCAACCAACTCCTCATCGATTCGAAAGATTTCCCGACCTTAGAGAAAACAGGCCTTCACTCTGATGAAGAGCTGGAACTGACACGCACAATTACGGGTATACCTCTGCACAAAATTACGGAAATCGGTCGGCCGGAGCAATATTCGGAAATCGGATTTATGGCTGAAGATGAGGATATCCTGTCCGTTTTAAAAGGGGATAATCATCTGGTCAGGCAACTTGAACTCACCCATCCTCAAATGGCCAGACCCTTATTCCATATCTGGAATATTATCCTGACGGGATATGCATCCGGCAGTGTCACCAGAATCTGGGACAATATTGATTATATTTTGTATCGTGGTCGTAAAGTGAGGTTTGGGGAAGTTTTCCCTACCCGGGGATTTCAGGAGTCCATTTTCAATGATGAAATTCGAGGAACTTTTCAGATCAATTTTTATCGGGATCTGGACGAGAATGAAAATAATTTCTTAAAAGAGAAGTACACCCATTTAAATGAAGAACAAATGAATGCGTTTGTGGAGAAACTTTCCCATATTCTTACCGGTGAAATGGAACCCTATTATGTGATGCGATATGGTTTTTACGAGGGACACACGTCTTATCGGGTCGATCCAATAGCCATTGCGTTTATTTTTGGATTGAAAAGCATCGAAGAGATTGAAGACGCTTTTCCTGGTCGTTTGTTTGATCTTCTCTTCCAACATTTTACGGAAGATACCTTAAAGTAACAGTGTGTTTTGTTATGGGCTGTTATCGTATTGAACAATAGGTGAATGGACAAGTATGCAAAATTCTATCTATTCTTCCAAATCCCCCCAATCAAACCGAACTGTCATAGGAGAACTCATTGAAACCTCGAAAATTTTTCGAAGCGGAAAAACAGAGATTGTGGCACTCCAAAAAGCCAATCTCAAAATAAGGAAAGGCGAAGTGGTTCTCATTATCGGTCCTTCCGGATCCGGTAAGACCACATTGTTGTCGCTTCTCGGCTGTGTCATGTATCCTACAGAAGGATGTGTCTGCATCAATGGGATCAACACCCGAGAACTCAACGACCGGGAGATGGCGGAGTTGCGTTTGAAAACAATTGGTTTTGTTTTTCAAAATTTCAATCTCATCTCTCCTCTGAATTCCGAGGATAATATTCGTGTCCCCCTTCTCCTGAACCGTCTGCCCAAAGAGATCGTTCGTGATAAAGTCAATCTAGCCCTTCAATTGGTTAAATTAGATCAGAGGAGAAAATCCCTACCCAAGCAGTTGTCCGGCGGCGAACAGCAACGCGTCGCCATCGCCAGGGCGATTGTCAATAATCCGCCTCTTGTTTTGTGCGATGAACCCACGGCTTCTCTTGACAATAATTCTATAAAGATTGTTCTGAAAGAACTTCGAAGCCTGGCGGACAACGGAAAAGCTGTGGCCATTGTCACACATGATCAGAGACTCAACCAATATGCGGATCGTATCATCCGTATCGAAAACGGTGTTTTGAAAGAATTAAGTGAAAGGAAATAAAAAACCATGACGAACAGTATCCATCCAGATATTGATTATTTGCTATCTAAAAAAATGTTCATCAGAATTTTTATATATCTCATTTTTGTTCTTCCTTTTCTGGTACTTTCCAATTGCGAATCGGGATCCTCATCAACAGATATGAATCAATCCCGGATTGATATAAATGATATTCAGTTTGTCGTCGGCTTAGGACGGATTGAACCTGAGCTCAAAATGTTGGAATTGACCAGTGAAATTCAGGGGCTCGTCGAGCGTGTGCATATCCAACCCGGAGAAGAGGTTGTTCAAGGAGAGGCGATCATTGAAATGCGGAGAGATGTGGAAAAAGCACGGGTCAAACAGGCCGAAGCCAAAGTGGAATCGCAAATAGCCATCGTGCAGGGATCGGAGGCCAGTCTAGCTGCTGCGACCATCAAAATGGAAAATGCGAAAAAAAACAGCGAACGCATGGAATCCCTCTTTCAGCAGGGTGTGGTTACCCAGTCCAGTTTTGATGATGTAAGAACAAGCTTTGAATCCCTTCTTGAAGAAACGAACCGTTTGAAGGCAGAATTGACCAGCCAACAGTTTCTTCTGAAACAGTATCAGGCGGATCTTGAATTGGTCCAAGCACAACTGAGACAAAAAATCATCGAAGCACCAGCAGACGGGCAATTGCTGTCACTGGACATCACGATCGGTTCTATGATTACGCCGGGTCAACCCTTCGGCACATTTGCTTTGAAAAGTCCAATCACCGCTTATTGCGAGATCGATGAACTGTTCGCCCATCGAATCAAATACGACCAGAGGAGCGTGATCCGATCGGAGGGAATGACGGACACACTGGCTGTAGGTACAGTTGTTTTTGTGGGACCCTATCTGAGGGAAAAGTCCATTTTTTCTGACGATGTCAGCCAGCTTGAAGATCGGAGGATTCGGGAAGTTCGCATTCAGCTTGAACCAAATCCGTCACTTCTCTATGGGCAGCGTGTTGAATGTGTCGTTTTTGTAGATGAATAAAAAGAGGGAACCGAAAAGCTATGTTGCGCTTCGCACTCCAATTTATTAAGTATGACAGACCCAAATCCATAGGTGTCATTTTAGGGATTGTTATTTCGACGTTTCTTGTCGGTCAGCAGACCGGTATATTCATTTTTCTGACCAGTGCCATGTCATCATTGGTGGACAATACCGATGCCGATCTCTGGGTTGTGGATAACCGCACGACCAACTGCAATGCTTTGGGGAATATCGATGTGCGCATCGGCAGGCAAATCGAATCGATACCCGGGGTTATCAAGGCCTATCCCCTGGTGGTTTCCGGCGGAACCGCGAAATTCCAGGAAGGGAAATCGGTTCCCGTCATGCTCATAGGCACACAACCTCCCCATTTTAAGGGGGGGCCGTTTCGTATCGATCAGGGTCAGCTGGTCGATTTGTTGACGGATGGTGCCGTCTCGGCAGATCTGTTTGATCAGAAGGAACTCAACAATGCCAGTCTGGGAACATATTTTGAGATCAATGGGAAACGGGTGCATATCGCTTTGCAGACGAAAGGAGCACGGGGATTTGGAGCCATGTATCTCTTTACGACGGTTTCAAGAGCGCGATATCTGGGAAATCTGTCTCCCAATCAGGTCAGTGGATTTCTCGTTGATGTGTATTCGGAAAACGATCTGCTTCTCATTCGTGATCGCATCAATGCGCATATACCGGGAATTCGTGCATGGACAAGCCATGATTTCTCAAATGCCACGGTCTCCACGATTTTATCCACCAGCGGCATCGCTTTTTCAGTGGGCACACTCATCATTTTTGCCATGATATCGGGCGTTTTTATCATCGGTCTGACGATGTATTCCGCCGCCGTAGATCGGTTGAAAGACTATGGGACACTGAAAGCGATCGGTGCGAACAATTCATATATCCGAAATCTTATTTTGAGCCAAGCTTTGTTCTTCGGCATGACCGGGTACGGGATGGGTATTTTTTTATTGGAAGGATTCCGCAAAGGCATATCCAATTCGGGTATTCTGTTTGATTACAGCTTGCCCGTAAAAATTGGATTTTTTGTCATGACGATGTTGATCTCTTTGGGCGGATCGATATTTGCCATGAGACGTATCGGTAAACTGGAACCCGCCATGGTGTTCAGAGCATGATATCTCAAAATAGTCATGATCATGATTTTATGGAGTCTGTTTTGGAGCATTTGAAAGATTTGGGATTTGGCCAGTGGTTTCAGGAAAAGTTTGATTCTGAAAAATTCAATGGTTTTCAAATAGCCAGAGTGATTGGTGTTTATAAAGACCGTTATATGATTCAGAATGAAAACAAAGACATGCCCGCCGAAATTTCTGGAAAGCTTATGTTCGGTGCCGATTCACCTCTCGATTATCCAACCGTGGGGGATTGGGTCTACGTGCGATATCTTGACGAGGATTCTTTTGCTGTAATTCATGATATTTATCCAAGGAAATCGGTCCTCAAAAGAAAGACGCCGGGAAAGCAGATTGAATTTCAGCTCATTGCTGCCAATATCGATACGGCTTTTATCATGCAGTCCCTGGATGTGGATTACAATCTCAGACGACTGGAACGGTATCTGGTCATGATCCATGAGAGTCAAATTCATCCTGTCGTTCTGTTAAGCAAAATCGATTTAATCTCTCCGACTGAATTAAAAAAGAAAATATCCGATATGAAATCCTTCATGCAGGAGATCCAGATCATTGCATTCAGCAATGTCAGTGGTTCCGGTTTGAATCAAATCAAACGTATTTTAAAATCAGGACAAACATACTGTTTGCTCGGATCATCCGGTGTCGGGAAAACCACGCTACTCAATCATCTCCTTGATCGGCCATTGTTTGAAACGCGGACTGTTCGGGAGAAAGACGGGAAGGGAAGGCATACCACCAATGTACGGCAACTCATCCATTTGAAAAACGGGGCGATGGTGATCGATACGCCGGGGATGCGGGAATTGGGTCACATGGATGTCGAAACGGGTCTGTCTGAAACATTCAATGAAATAGCGGAATTGTCCAAACAGTGTCGTTTTAAGGATTGTTCTCATATTCAGGAGAAAGATTGTGCCGTACTGGCTGCTGTACAAAATGGAACCCTTTCCGAGGAGCGCTACCGGAATTATATCAAGCTGCGGAAGGAATCAGATTATTACAAAATGTCCTATTTGGAAAAACGGAAAAAAGAAAGACGGTTTGGAAAATTGGTTAAATCAGTTATGAAACACCATATAAAAAAATAATGCATCATCAAACATCCAGTTTGCTCGGATGTCAAGTTCGATTTGGTTTCAATCGACAGGAGGACCCAATTGGGGAATACGGAGCTGGCACGTGTTCTTACCCATGATGTTGCAGCGACTTCACTGATTACGCTCTACTGCCATGCACTGGAAAGTCAATCTAAAAATCCGATTCTTTCAGATTCTAAAGCAGTTGAATTGGTCCAGTTGATAAATCCTGCATTGTCCAAATCCAAAAACAAGCTGCATCAAAAAATGGTCAAAGGTAAACTGGATAAAAAATTGGTTGTACATATTGCTTTGCGAGCCCGGCGTTATGATCGATATGCAACCGATTTTCTTCAAAAATCACCCGATGGGATGGTTGTCAATATCGGCTGCGGTTTTGATGCCCGTTTTCATCGGATCGACAATAACCGGGTCCATTTTTATGATTTGGATTTGCCCGAAGTGATCCAAATGAAGAAAAATTATTTATCTGAAAATGATCGGTATCATTACATCCCTTCGTCGGTATTGGACATGGCATGGATGAAGGCGCTTTCCCGCGCCAAAAGTCAGCCGATACTTTTTCTTGCTGAAGGGATCTTTATGTACCTCCAGGCAGAAGCGGTACGCCATCTGGTATTGAAATTGCGGTCGGAATTTCCCGGTTCTGAACTGGTGTGTGAAGTTTTCAACGCAATATGGTTTAAGAAGCCATGGAATACAATCATCCATCTTAAATTGCAGCGTGAATTCCATATGGGCAAGGATGCCGTTTATCACTTTGGAATCAGAGATAGTCGAGAAATGGAAAATTGGCATTCCGGAATTGAATTTATTGATGACTGGACTTATATCGATGAACCAGAGCCCAAAATTGGCTGGGTCAGGATTTTTAGACATTTACATCTATTCAGACGAACGCAGTGGACGGTTCACTATCGTTTGAGATAATTTATTGAGAAAATGTCCGATTTAAAAGATTGAAAGGAGAAGAGATCATGGAAAATAAAAAAGAACAGTGTCCTGTGAATGACACAAGCCATCAGGCGCAGAACGATCAGAATGAAAAAAAAGGGCGTATCAGCCGCAGGAATTTTTTGGCTTCTACTGCCGCAGTGGGCGCATTCACCATTCTTCCCAGGCATGTGCTGGGATTGGGTCAAACACCCCCAAGTGACAAAATCACGCTCGCCCATATCGGCTGTGGCACACAGGGGCACAATGAACTCGGGCCGCTGGTCGATTGTCCTGATCTTCAAATTGTGGCTGTTTGTGACCCTGAAACGGATGGGAGGCATTATGTGGATTTTGGGATGGGATCCGATTCCGGTGCTCCCTCAAGGGTAATCGACAATATTCGCGGTATGCTGGAAATGCCTGATTGGCGGGCAGGCATTGATTACATTCCCGGGGGCCGCATGGTGATGAAGGAGGTTATAGAGACCTTCTATGCCAAAAAACGGGCACAGGATAAGTTCTCAGGGGTGAATGCCTATGCTGATTTCAGGGAATTGTTGGATAAGGAGGACATTGATGCCGTCAAGATCATGACACCGGACCACATGCACGCCACCATTGCCGTGGCCGCCATGAAAAAAGGCAAACATGTGATTGTTCACAAGCCATTAGCCAACAGAATGACCGAATCGAACTTGGTGATTGAAACTGCCCGGAAGATGAATGTCGCCACGTACTTTATGCCTTATAACAGTTACGACGACCTCAGCCTGGTGAAGGCATGGATAGACGATGGTGCCATCGGCACATTGCGCGAAATACACAACTGGACCAACCGTCCCATGTGGCCGCAGTATCAGGAGTTGCCGACCGATGAACCTCCCATACCGGTGGGATTTGATTGGGATCTCTGGCTGGGACCCTGTACCAACCGGCCCTACCATCCCCATTATACGCACTGTGTTTTCAGGGGATGGTACGATTTCGGTGGAGGATCCCTCGCCGATATGGGCCATTACAGCCTTTGGGCCGTATGTGATACATTCGGCCTGGATATTCCGGCTTTTGCAGAAGCCTATGGAAGCCATGCATGCAAAATCGTGAATGGCAATGCCAGCACGACGATTGTCAATGACTATTCATTCCCGCTTGCTGCCACCATGCGATTTCATTATAACGCCACAGAATCCCGAGGACCCATCGACCTGTTCTGGTATGACGGTGGCATGAGACCCTCTTCCATTCCTGAACTGGACGAGGACAATGAAGTTGTACCCGCTTCAGGTATGCTTTATGTTGGTGACAAAGGTAAAATATTCGGTGAAAGAGATCCAAGAATTATACCTCAGAGTAAAATGGATGCGTATGGTGGTCCTCGGGCACCTGAGCCCGAACCGAGGCAGCCCAGGGCAACCGGTGAAAGAACATACTCAATTGGATCTTTACCTCCTGGATTTGATCAATGGATTGAAGCATGCCACGGCGGTTCAAAAGATACACCGGGCAACTTCATCTCAGCAGAAGCACTGTCCACCATGGTTAATCTGGGTTATACGGCACTTCGTGCAGGGCGGAAAATCGAATACGATCCTGTTAAGGTGGAGATCACCAATTATCCCGAGGCCAATCAGTATCTGACGCGTGAATACAGAAAGGGATGGGAACTCACAGCATAGTCATGTCCTATTCATGTCTATTTTTCGATTGATCCTATCAGGAATTGATATCAGAAATTGCTTTTTGTTTCGGAAAATCCGCTATTCCAATCTGGCTTTAGCCTGTTTTAACAGTTTGTGATAGTAAAATATTTGCACCTGATGGTGAAAAAGAGAAGGGGTAGGTTTACTCTTTAAGAAAATGTTTCTGAAAAAAGTATGCATCCATGATTGCATGAAAAGTGAAGAAGAGGTCATTCCCAATCTCAACCTTAAGAATTTATTAGAAATATTTTGTGTAATTGAATGATTTTGTGTTGACTTTTTACTGGGTATTCCATAAATTGTTATTCATAATATTATATTCACAAAAATATTTTTACCTTAACGATAATTATCTCTGATTCATCCGATGTTTCATATGATCATCTATTTTTAATCTGTTCATTTTATGAGGGAGAGAAGTGATGATGAATAAGTGTACCATTTTGTTGTTGATGGCTATTATAGGTTCGGTTTTTTCTACCGCCATTGGTCAGGAAAGACCACCCATACAGCGAATGGGAAATGCCGTTATTTCTCCAGAGGTCGGAGACGATGGTACGGTGACTTTCCGCTATGTGGCTCCGAATGCAAAAGAAGTGATTGTCAGCGGTGAGCTGGATGGAAATGTTTATCCAATGACGCCAGACACAAACGGTGTCTGGAGTGTGACGATCGGGCCTCTGTCTCCTGATATTTACACCTATTCCTTTTTCTGTCGACGGTATTACGGCGCTTGATCCGCGCAATGCCAACACAAAATACGGTTACGGAAGATTTGGCGCTGTGAGCATCGTCCAGGTGCCCGGTGACGGTCCCCAGTTTTATGACGTCAAATCGGTTCCACACGGTGTTGTGCGTATCCATCCTTATACATCAAAGAGTATGGGAGTCAATCGGACGGTCTGGATCTATACGCCTCCCGGTTATGAAGAGGGAGGCGATTACCCTGTTTTTTATCTGATACACGGTGCCGGGGATATTGAATCGGGCTGGATACTCATCGGACGGGCCAACAACATCCTCGATAACCTCATCGCGGAGGGCAAAGCCAAGCCCATGGTGGTGGTAATGCCATTAGGGCATGCCATACAGAGCTTTTGGACGGGTCCGGCCAAGAATGCGGTCATCACGGATGAGAGTGCATTTGGCGGAGCAGGCAGCCGACAGGAACTCGGTGCGTTTGGAAGGGATCTTATCGAGGATGTGATGCCGCTTATCGAAAGTGAGTACAAGGTTTCGACAAAGCCGGATGATCGGGCGATTGGTGGTCTGTCGATGGGAGGCGCTTTAACGATGAACGTTGGTTTCAACAGGCCTGATCTTTTTCGTTATATCGTCATCATGAGTTCGGCGGGACAAGATGCCGATCAAGCCTATCCTGAATTTTTTAGTGATCCTGAAGCGATCAACAGACAGATTAAGCTGCTGTGGGTCGGAGTGGGAAGGGATGATGCCCTTGTCGGCAGCCGAAGCGAGGAACTTGTCAATCTCCTCAGAGAAAAGGGGATCAATCATATCTATCGTGTCACCGAAGGAAGACATGAGTGGACTGTCTGGCGGTATCATCTCTATGAAGTTGCGCCGTTGCTTTTCAGGTAAGATTGTCCATTCAAGTACTACAAATGGTGAAAATAGCATCTTGTCCAGTAAAGCGGTTTTTTATTCGGATGTTTAATCCATATCCATATCGAACCATTGACGGGAGGTTTTCATGATGAACAGATATCGAAGTGATCGGTTTCCACTGTTTTTGGGTCTGCTTATTGTTCTTATCATTTTCTCTACAGTAGCCGTGGCTCAGGAAGAAGCCCAACCGGAACAGAGGCCGCCGCAGACGACAGGCCGGCAGATGTGGATGCCCGAAAAGGGAGTCTGTCCGCTGCCGATTCTGTCTGCACTACCAACTTATGAGGACACCACATTTTATACCAGACAGAATGTGCCTCACGGTCGTGTGGAATCGGTCACTTATATGACTTCTGCCGGTGTTGAGAAAAGAATGCACATCTATTTACCGCCGGGTTATGATCAAAATAGTGATATGAGATATCCAGTGCTTTATCTCAATCATGGCGGCGGAGACGATGATTCCAAATGGACAGCTGTCAGCCGTAATGCGGGGGGCTGTGCAAACGATATACTGGATAATCTGATTGCTGCAGGCAAAGCCAAACCCATGATGATTGTGATGCCCAACACGCGCGGTATCGTCTCCGGTAATCCACCTGTTTTGGGTCAGGATGATGTCTGCACGGAGGAATATGTTCAAAGTATCATTCCGTATGTGGACAGCCATTATCGGACAAAAGCGAACCGGGAGAATAGGGCCATCGCCGGGCTCTCCATGGGGGGATTTGTCGTCCTGCATACGGGTCTGCTGCATCTGGATCTGTTCAGTGAACTCTATGTGTACAGTTCGGGGCACACCAGTGAAGAAACACAGACGGCATTCGAGGAAAACTTTAAAGAACTGCTGACCGATCCGAATACGAACAATCTGTTCAGGGTACCCCTCTACATGGCTGCCGGTGAAACGGACATCGCCCTCAGAAACAGTCAAAAGATATTGGCGATCTTCAACAATTACGGCATCCGCAATTTCTGGGTCTTCAGCGACGGGGGTCATGACTGGATCAACTGGAAGCGCTATCTCTACCAGACTGCACAGATCATGTTCCCGGATTGTGATCCACAATAAGTGTGTCGTTATTCAATCAATATAATATGAAAAACGATTAATCATCCTATCTTATTCTTTTTTAAACAGACAGTTGAAAGGAGGTTATGATCATGTTTAAACGAAAAATTTCTTTATCTGGCGTTGTTGTGGGTTTGCTTCTGACGTTAACGGCATCCTCAGTGTTATTCGGACAATTCGGAGGTCCCAGGATTATTTCTCCTGAGCTTCACCCGGATAACACGGTGACATTCCGAATTATGGCACCGCTGGCATCTGAAGTGCGGGTCAGCGGTGAATGGATAGCAGGCTATGGAGGCAGTGAAATGCTGACTCCAAGCGACAGCGGTTTGTGGAGTGTGACACTGGGTCCGCTGGCACCGGAATTTTATGGTTACAGTTTTTTGGTAGACAGTGTTCAGGTGCTGGATCCGCTCAACGGACTGATCAAGCGTGACGGCGTCCGGAACGCCAGTGTCCTGCTGGTGCCGGGGGAAGAGTCGGATCTCTATGCAGTGAAAGATGTGCCTCACGGTTCATTGGCAAAAGTATGGTATCCGTCACCCACATTGAATCTCACACGGCGGATGTATGTCTATACGCCGCCTGGCTATGCGGACAGCAATGAGCGCTATCCCGTTTTCTATCTGCTTCACGGTGGGGGCGGAGACGAGGATGCCTGGACGACGTTAGGGCGTACACCGCAGATTCTCGATAATCTGATTGCCCAGGGTAAAGCCAAACCGATGATCGTGGTCATGACAAACGGTAATGCAAATCAAGCGGCCGGGTCTGGAGATGCGCCTGTCATGGCGAGCGCTGCTGCTCAAGCTCCGGTTGACCGCACCCAGTCGGTGGGCCGATTCGAGGAGAGTCTTGTAAAAGATGTTATCCCTTATATAGACAGCCATTATCGGACTGTTGCCACGAAAGAGAATCGCGCCATTGCGGGATTGTCCATGGGAGGGGGGCATACCATCAGAGCCACAAACAGCCATCCGGATATGTTTGGTTATATCGGTGTTTTCAGCAGCGGGACGAGGGAGCCGGATGAGGCTTTTCACCAGCAGCTCGATGCACTGAAAGAGAGCGGCGTCAATCTCTACTGGATCGGATGCGGTGTGGACGATTTTGTTTATGAAAGCGCCAAAACGCTCCGGGAGGTACTCGACGCACATGATTTTGAATATACATACTATGAGAGTTCAGGCGGTCATACCTGGGCCAACTGGAGGATCTATCTCTCAGAGCTGGCACCACTATTATTTAAATAACTTTTTGGTGTTTTTTCAAATCATAAGATTTAAAGAATATTGAATTCATATTCGTTTATTGGAGGGATCACAATTATGAAGCCAAACAGACGCGAATTTTTTCAGACGATTGGGGCAGGTGTCGCAGGCTTAAGTTTGGGACCCGCTCTGATGTCCTCTTCCTGCGCTCCATTGGGAGTGGGAAGCGGAGGAGATGATCAGATTCTTTTTATTGGTGATGATATTGCCGTGACCGATACAGTTTATGGGAAGGTGAAAGGATATATCCTCAGGGATATATATTACTTTTTAGGAATGCCTTACGGAGCAGACACGTCCAGTACCAACCGGTTCATGCCTCCTCAAAAACCCGAGCCGTGGGATAATGTTTATCCCGCAGTATGGTGGGGCAATACGGCTCCACAGAACATGGAGAGCAGGTACGCTTATAAATATCAGTCATTTGCCGATCACTGGAACTATGATGATGTCAGCGAAAACTGTTTGATGATCAATGTGTGGACGCCCGGTTACGGTGATGGCAAGAAAAGACCCGTGATGGTCTGGCTGCACGGCGGCGGGTTTACAAACGGTAATGGGATCGAGCAGGACGGGTATAACGGTGAAAACCTCGCTCGGCTCGGAGACATTGTGTTTTGTACGCTGAACCACAGACTCGGTCCGTTAGGCTATACCAATCTGGCCGGTGTAGGCGGAGAAAAATATGCGGCTTCAGGGAATGCGGGCATGCTGGACATCGTTGCGGCACTGGAATGGGTGCGTGACAATATTGAGAATTTCGGAGGCGATCCCAACAACGTCACCATCATGGGTCAATCAGGCGGCGGTGCCAAAGTCACCACACTCACGGCCATGCCTTCAGCCAAGGGATTGTTCCATAAGGCAGTGGTGTTGAGCGGAGCCTCGACCCAGTCGGGAGATAAGGACTATTCGGAAAAACTGGGATCCTATGTATTGAGAGAGGCAGGGTTGAATCGGTCGCGGGTTGACAGACTGCAGCAGCTTCCCTGGAAAGAATATTACGAGATTGCCACCAGGGCATCCCAAATATTGAATGAGGAAATTGGGGACAGCCTGGGAGGGATGCGAAGAGGATTCAGTCCTGTCGTTGATGGACATTATCTGCCCCAGCATCCCTATTATCCCGAACCGGCGCCCACGGCAGCCGATGTGCCCATGATCATCTGCTCGACATTCAACGAATCCTCTCCGAGCCGTGATAATGCGGCTCTTGAAAATGTGACGCTTGAGGAAGTTGTGGAAAACATTAAACAAAGGGCCGGGTTCAGCGCCGGATTTGGCGATAAAGCTCAGGAAGTGGTCGATGCTTATGCCAAGGCGTTTCCTGATATGAAGCCGGTGGAAATATGGTCTTTAATCAGCAGCAATAGGCGGGGAACTGTCGCATTGGCCGATGCCAAATCGAAACAACCGGCACCCGTTTATGTGGCCTGGTTCGGCTGGCAGCCGCCCCTGTTCGACGGACGGCAGCGGGCATTCCACTGTTCGGATATCTGTTTCTGGTTTTACAATACGGATCTGATGTTGACGCATACAGGCGGCGGAAAACGTCCCAGAGCACTGTCAGAAAAAATGGCTGGTGCACTGCTGCAGTTTATGAAAACAGGTGATCCCAATGGTGGCGGACTGCCCACGTGGCCACGCTATACATCCGAAAATGGAGAGACGATGGTTCTCAATGATGTGTCGGAAGCACAGAACGATCCCGACAGGGAGGCCAGAAAAGCACTGCCTGCTTAAATCAATCAGGCATAAACCATCGCAACAAAGATACATGTCACACTGAACGCGTTTCAGTGTCTTGTATTTCGATATCAGGGTACAATCCTGAAATACAACTAAGACGGATTCAGCACAAGATTTGGTTTTAGCCTTATTTCATTGTTTTTCAGGAGTATCATTACATTATGGGGAGAATAAAATGAAAAATAAAAAATGCTGTTTCCTGTTCACCATTGTTGTATTCGTCGGCAGTGTGGTTATGGTCAATGGACAGAAACTGAAACCAGGTCCGCAGGATCTCTCTTTTTTTTCCAGTGTTGACGAGACCGATCAGCCTTATGCTGTTTATATTCCCAACGGCTTCGATGAATCCAAAAAGTATCCCCTTGTCGTTTTTCTTCATGGTGCCATGTCCAACCACCGTTTGGGCTTGAGACGCGCCTTCGGACAAGGCAACATCCAGGGTGAGGATTTTATCACGCCCGGTTTTGTTCCAGTAGAGACAGATCTCGAAGTGACCCGTTATTTTCCTGTTCTCAAGGAGGTCGATTGCATCGTCGCCGCGCCTTATGCCAGAGGTACTGCCGGCTATCAGGGCATCCCGGAAGAGGATGTTTACGAGATGATCGACGATCTGAAAAGCCGTTTCCCGATTGATGAAGACCGTCTCTATCTCACCGGTCTGTCCATGGGGGGAGGAGGCACCCTCTGGCTCGGTTTGACCCGTCCCGACATGTGGGCGGCGATCGCACCCTGTTGTCCCGCTCCGCCTACGGGAACGACCGATCTGGCCTGCAATGCACTGAATATTCCTGTTCATCTTTTTATCGGAGGCCAAGATTTCTTATATCAGACCGCTCAGGAATGGAAAACATTGTTTGAATCCAACCGGATTCAGTACGATTATGTCGAATATCCCGGAATCGGTCACAACAGCTGGGAATATGCTTACAAAGACGGTTTTATATTCGACTGGTTTTCTCAGTTCAAGCGGGATCTTTTCCCCCACCAGATTACATTCAAGACACAATGGTACAAATACAACAAGGCCTACTGGGTCACGATCGATCGGCTGAATCCCGGAACACCGGCCTCTGTCCGTGCAGCATTTACCGGTGAAAATGCGATCGATATCACAACTTCTGAAGTCGGTGCAATCACACTTCATCTTGCCGGTCATTCACTTTTCAACCCCAATAGGGGCGTCAATGTGACCCTTGATGGTAGGATGTTCACTATCAAAACACCCGACGCCGTTTCGTTTTCCCTGCGAGATGGTGAATGGGCGAACAGAAAATATACACCCAATCTCTATTCAAAACAACCGAGTGCAGAAGGACCCATCAATGCAGCCATCAGCAGCAATCATATTTATATCTACGGAACAGCTGGAGATCCGACACAGGAGGAACTTCAAGCCCGTCAGGCGCAGGCGGACCTGGCAGCAAACTGGTCGGTTGACAGAGGTATGATGGGAAGGGTCATGGTTTTTCCGAGGGTGTTATCGGATCAGCAGATCAGGCAGAGTGATCTGGATATTTCGAACATGATCCTATTTGGAACCCGGGAAACCAACGCCTTCATTGAAAAATACGCTGACCGACTCCCGATGCATCTTAATCCTGATTCAGAGGGATACGGACTGGTTTATGTCTATCCGCTGAATGACCACTATGTCCTGATCAACTCGGGACTCCCCTGGTGGACACCGCCTGAGGAGTCCGGGCCGGGTGGATTTGCGTTTATGTCTTCTGTGACCAATGTGCTTGCCAACTTTCAGGATTTTATCTTTTTTCAGAATTCGCCGGATCATGTGATTAGTCAGGGTTATTTTGATCATGAATGGCAGATCCCTGAAGAAGAGGCAGCCAAAATAAAGGTTTCAGGAGTGGTTGCTCTAAAAGAGTAATGTGGATCGATATTCATTTTCTGATTAGGAGGGCAACAACTCAGTTTAGTAAATAGTAACCAGAGGCACAGGATCGATTTATTTTAAAATTGATTTATGGGAGTTTTATTATGGTTAAATTTAAAATATTCACAACAAAAATCGTGATTGGATTCGTTTTTCTCGTATTACTTGTATCCAAAGAATCACATACTCAATTTATGCAGGGTCCCCGAATTATCTCGCCAGAGATCCATCCGGACAACACAGTCACATTCAGAATCAGGGCTCCCCTGGCAACCGAAGTGCGGATCAGCGGCGAA
>JAFGDT010000029.1 GCA_016931965.1 bacterium
CCGATCCCAGACTTGACAGGGTATATTACAGAGGGACAAATCGTTTTGGAAAGAGAACTCTATCAAAAGGGCATATACCCGCCCATTGCCGGATTGCCCTCGCTTTCCAGGTTGATGAAGGACGGCATCGGTGTCGGGATGACGCGTGAAGATCATGCCCACATCGCCAGTCAGTTATTTGCCGCATATGCAAAAGTAAAGGACGTGCGGGCACTGGCCTCGGTTATCGGTGAAGAAGAACTCACCCCGCTGGATCATACCTATCTCAAGTTTGGCGAAACCTTTGAAAAAGAGTTCCTCTCTCAAAAAGAGACTGAAGAACGTTCGATTGAAGAAACACTCGATCTCGGGTGGAAGGTGATCTCCATTCTTCCCAAAGAAGAGCTGCATCGGATCTCTGAGGAAGAACTGGTAAAATATTACGGAAAATAACCATTGCAGGAATGCAATCATAAATTGAAATCGAACCATTGCTTGATCATATTCATTCTGATCCTTGCAGGAACCGAAAGCAGTGCCGAACACAGCTATCCGAATGACAGATCGGATGCCATAAAGGAAAACGATGGGCTAACACGGAATATTCGCATTCATCCAGACATCGTGATTGTCAAAAGAAACGATCCCGGCCTCGCGAAAAACAGGGAATCGACCTGGACAAATACGCTTGAAAAAAGCGGGGCTCTTTCGGTCGATCCGCTTTTTCTGCAGCATCAGACGAATGGATCACGGTTGTCCTCTATTTTTAAGATTCAGCTCTTTCAGGGCAAGGATGTTTTTCAAGCGGTGGAAACACTCTCTCTGGATCCATCCGTCGAATGGGCTGAACCCGTGTACGAACAAGCCCTCTGCTACGATCCAGATGACGTCCACATCGGCTCACAGTGGTACCTCGATCAAATCCAAGCCCGTCGGGCTTGGGACCAATTCAAGGGAGACACAACCGTCGTCATGGGCATCGTCGACACAGGCGTGAACCTGACCCATCCCGATCTATCAGCCAATATCTGGAAGAATCCCGGAGAAACGGTTGGAGATGGTATTGACAATGACGGCAATCAATTCGTGGATGATGTCCATGGATGGGATTTTGGCGCATACGACAATGATCCAAATCCAAGCGAAAGTATCACCATCACGGATTTGCTGCGCTGGCATGGTACAGGGGTTTCCGGAGTCGCCGGTGCAGTCACGGACAATGGTATCGGTATGGCTGCGCCGGCTTTCAATGCAAAAATCATGGCTGTAAAAGTGATGAACGAGGACGGGATTATCTGGAGTCACATCAGCGCAACAGGCATTGTCTATGCGATTGACAATGGAGCCGATATCATCAATGCCAGTTTCGGCGGACCCGCATCAAACGTGACACTGGAAGCAGTCAACTACGCCGACGAACACGATGTGCTGATCATTGCCGCAGCAGGGAACGACAACAGCGATTCGCCGATCTATCCGGCAGGATACCCCTCTGTGATTTCGGTGGCTGCATCCGACCAGAATGATGAGAGAGCGATTTTCGGTTTTGCTCAGGGATCCAATTACGGATACACCGTCGACGTGACAGCGCCGGGCATCCACATGGTTACCACATGGAATCAAAACGGTTACACATACGCAAGCGGCACTTCTCTGTCAACGCCTCTGACTGCGAGTGTGGCTGCCCTTCTCAAAGGACATCATCCCGAGTGGGATGCGGACCAGATTGGAGAGCAGATTCGGGTCTCGTCAGATCCGATTGATGATTTGAACCCCTCCTTTGAAAAAAAATTGGGATACGGCCGCATCAATGCGGATCGCGCCCTGATGTTGTCCTCTCCGGCAATACAATTCACGGAAGTGACTCTGGTCGAAGGGAGCAATGCCAAAAACGATTCCATTTTTGATCCCGGAGAGGAGATTCTGGTCACTTTCAAGGTGAAGAATTTTCTTGAGCCAACATCAGGAATCCAATTGGATCTCAAGACGGACAATTCGGATGTAATCCTGCAGGACAATTCATTTTTCTTGTCAAGTTTGGGGACTTTGGAGGAGTGGAATAACAACGGCAACCCTCTCAAAATCAAGATCGATCCCCATGCACCGAGAGGTCAAAAGGTGGATGTGCTCTTGAACATCTCATCATCGGGAGCCTATGAGGACTACGACTATTTTGATTTTTTTATCTCTCCGACCTATGCAACCATCCAGGGAGCCCGTGTTCAGCTGACACTCTCTTCAAATGGAAAACTGGGCTTTATCGATTATCCGAACAATGAAGAAGGGGAAGGATTTACCTTTGACAATAGAGGGAATCTTCTTTTCGAAGGGGCTGTTATGGCGGCCACCGCTCCAGACTCGGTATCGGATGTGGCGAGAGGTCTCAATTCAAATGCACAAAATGATGATTTTTATGCCGACGTGGATGGAGAAATTGAAATCCACCGTCCGGGTGACCTTTCAGACCAGCAGGGAGAAGCTGTCTTCACCGATCAAAACAGTCCCGGCGCTCTGCATCTGAAAATCTTTCAGACCACAATGGCTTTTGATGATTCACTCGATGGAGAGTATATTCTTCTGAGATATCATATTGAAAACATCTCTACAGAACCTCGACAAGGACTCTATTTCGGCCTTTTTTTAGATTGGGACGTGGACAACTTATATGACAATGTGCCGGGATACGATGCCGATCTCTGCATGGGCTATATCTACGACCCCACGACTTCGATCTTCGGAGCCTGTCAGGTGGTGAGCGAAACCCTGCCTGTTTCTTACCATTCCATTTTAAATGAAGATGAAATCTATCCTGAGGCGGGAGGATATTCTGACGCCGAAAAATGGGCCCATCTCTCGGGGGGAATCCAACCGATCACGCATACCGATCATGGTGACTATTCACATGTCCTGGGCGTTGGCCCGATTGACCTGTCTCCCGGTGATTCAACTGTTGTGGGATTTGCCCTGTTGGGTGGAGAAGAATTGGAC
The DNA here is from genome assembly GCA_016931965.1 of bacterium. Lineage (GTDB taxonomy): Bacteria > Zhuqueibacterota > QNDG01 > QNDG01 > DSAB01 > JAFGDT01. The sequence goes on from JAFGDT010000029.1 coordinate 2,968, forward strand.
GCATTGATCGCAAGCGGTTCCCATGCACGAGAGAAGTGGCGGACACTCTTCGGGACGGCTGCTGCCAATGATGAAGACATCGCCATTCGACCTTCAAGGCCAGAATTGGGACACAATTACCCTAACCCTTTTAACGCAAGCACAAAAATCCGTTATACGATTAGCGAAAAGAATCACATCATATTGACGATTCACAATTTATTGGGCCAGGAGGTGGCGCGACTTGTCGATGCTATCCAGGAACCCGACCAGTATGAAACCGAGTGGAACGGCGAAACCGCCCAGGAAAAAGCAGCAAGCGGTGTTTATTTCTACAAGCTAAAAGCGGGCTCGTTTGAACAGGTACGTAAAATGGTCTTGATTCAGTAAAACAAATGAAGTGACGGTTAACCATGGCACGTTACAAAGTCATCCCGACAAAAACCAACCTGCTTCGTCTGAAACGGGACATTTCGTTCGCCCAGGAAGGGTACGATCTCCTTGAACAGAAGAGAAAAATACTGGTTGTTGAATTAATGGGATTGATGGATAAAACAGCGGATGCCCGTGAAAAAGTCGATAACGCACTGGCAGAAGCATTTGCGGCACTTCAGAATGCCATATTGATGATGGGAAAAAAAACAGTCATGAATGTTGCTCCTGCAGTGAATATCGACTCTGATATTACCATTCAAATGCGACGGTTAATGGGCGTGAATCTCCCCATTGTCGATATCAAAACCAAAGAGATAGCGCCTTATTTCAGTCTGGAACAAACCTCCTTCTGGATCGATGAAACCATAGATCGATTCAAGGTATTGCTGAACGATTTGGGGAAATTGGCCGAATTTCAAATTTCACTCATGCGCATTGCCGACGAAGTCCAGAAAACCATGCGGCGGGTCAATGCGCTCGACAAGATTGCTTTACCCGACTACAGAGAATCCATTAAATACATTGAAGACACACTCGAGGAGAATGAACGGGAAACATTCGCACTCCTCAAACTTATCAAAGAACAGTTGGAGAAAAAAAAGGGGTAATAACATGCTACCAGATGGACCCATCAGAAAAATTCTCCTTTACGTCGATGGCTCGGAAGAATGCATCACGGCTTCACAGTACGGTATTGCTTTGGCAAAGAAAACAGGTGCAGAACTCATGGCGCTTTATGTGGTCAATATCAGTTTGCTGGAGGAATTGGTAAAGGCCAGAATCTTTGTGAAAATCGAAGAAATGGACTATGCACATGATCTCGAACACGATGGAGAACGGTACCTTAACTACATTTCTGAGCTCGCGCGGTCAAAGGGGATAGAAATCAAAACCGAGCTCACCAAAGGGGTGGTCAATAAAGTGGTTTGTCAAAAAGTTGAAGAATGGGGTGTGGACCTTTTGGTTATGGGAGAGCTGGAACCGGTTCTATCGAGAACAGATACCTATCACGATGAGGCAGAACTGATTTTTAGGAAAGCAAAATGTTCTGTTCTCGTGGTGAAAAATGCAGGCAAGGTAGAACGTATTTTCAATAGTATTGAAGTAAACTGAATCGTGTTTATGGGAGGAAGAATTCATGCGACTGTCTGATCTGTTAAATAAAGAGACCATTACAATATCATTGAGTCATCAAGATAAACAGGGTGTGATTGAAGAGCTTTTGGACCTCGCACTCAAAACGGGGAAAATCAACGATCGTTCTGTAGCACTAAAAGCAATTATGGAAAGAGAAAACCTGATGAGCACAGGCTTGGAAAAAGGTGTAGCTGTACCTCACGCCAAGTCAAAGGCGGTCGATGATCTCACGACGGCTCTGGGTATTTCCAAAGAAGGCATTGATTTCCACTCGGCTGATGGGAAACCCTCTCATCTCTTTTTTCTGTTGCTTGCACCCGAGGCTGCTGCGGGACCCAACATCAAAATATTGGCTCAAATTGCACGTTTGACCAGCAACCCAAACTTCTGTGAAGCGCTTAAAAAGGCCTCTTCATCTCAGGAAGTGCTGGAAATCATCCAGGGTGAAGAATGATAATTCATGATGGATGGAAATGCTTTTTTATCAAACAATAAGGTGGAATGCCACCCCAGTAGGATCTTTATTTCTCGCCAGATAGTGAAGCAAATGGACCAATCACAGCCCCTGCTTCTATTTTTCGATTTTCAATAACAGAAAATTCAATACGACAGTGGTCACTGATTTTTGCGTTCAATAGTTTGACCTGTGGCCCGATGACACATTCCTGGCCGATTACGGTTTCTCCCGAAAGAAACGTAAACGGGTAGATCATCGTATCTTTTCCAATTTTCACATCGGGCTCGATCATGACGGATGAGGCGTCTACGATGGTGACTCCGCCAGAGGATAACCTGTTGATAATATTATTTTGAAGAATGCGGCAGGCACGATTGAGTTCCCCCCGGCTGTTAACCCCGATCAGCACATGCGGATCATCAGCGTTGAGGGCTTCCACCAAACTTCCCTTCTGAACGAGGAGTTGGATCACATCGGTGAGATAATATTCGCCCTGATCATTGTCTCTTTTTAAAGAAGAGAGAAGGGGAAGGATCTCACCGGCCTGAAAACAGTAATGGGATGTATTGACTTCCGTAATCTTTTTCTCCTCCCTGGAAGCGTCTCTTTCTTCAACGATACGCAAAACACGACCCGAGGCATCGCGCACAATACGCCCGTAGGCGGGAGGGGGATCGATTATCGCCGTCATCATCGTGGCTGCCGCCTTTTCCTCCTGATGATGTCTTATTAATTTGTTTAGAATAGAAGCTGTTAGAAAAGGGGTGTCGCCGGCAAGCACCAGTATATCCCCATGAAAATCTTTTAAACGCTCTTGGGCCATCATCAGGGCATGGCCTGTCCCCAATTGCTCGGTCTGTTCGACATATTCACATTCGGGACCCAATGTTTCCCGAACCAAATCGGATCGAAAGCCAACAACCACAAGGACTCTCTCAATCCCCCCTTGTCGACAGGCCTGAATCACATAAGAGACCATGGGTTTTCCCAAAAGGGGATGAAGCACTTTGGGAAGAGACGATTTCATTCGAACGCCTTTACCGGCAGCTAAGATAACAGCAACAACACTCTTTGATCGTGAATTCATGCAACACCTCTTCATTGTTTACACATCGAATCTTTGTACAATCAGACTGAAAGCCGAATGGGCGTCATCGATCTATCGCAATATCATGATACGAAGCATGTTGGCCACAATCAGGGATATAACAATAACGGCAGAATAGATCAGTACGGCTTTGCGCAAAGAAACCTCTTGGGTGATTTTCCGATTACTCACCCAACCTCGCCAATGACAAGCATGACAACGGTAGGTCTTTATGGGCAAAATGCGCTTTAAACCCTTTTCGAAAATATTTTTTGAACGGGAACGGTTGAGCTGAAATTCCCCGCATTTTGGACACGGTTTGGGTATCTGCAAGCCTGTCTCCTTTTTCACCGGTACATATTCAAATTTAAGGTCTTTCAATCAAGGCTTCTATTTTTTTGTATGTGAGATCCCTCAGTTCCGGGACCGACAGATTACGAACTTTATCAACCGGGATCGGATCTCCAAATTTAATTTTAATGGGCGCGGGACGAAGAATCCACGATCCTTTTTGTTTTAGATGGAACAATCCGGAAAGCCCGACAGGGACAATCCCGACATCCGCTTGCTTGGCCAGATGAAAAGGCAATTTCTTGAAAGGACGCATTTTCCCATCTAATGTACGGTGTCCTTCAGGTAAAATAACGATCGATACACCGTCATGGAGATACGCCTCTGCTCGATGAATACTGCGAATCGAAGCATGTATGTTCTCTCTTTCAATGGGAATGTTCCCCAAACGCCGGATGACCCATCCGTAGAAAGGCCATTTGAATTGACGGGTGGCCTCAACGCCTCTCACATATTTGGGAATATAACCCTGCAGCAAAGGAACGTCAAATATATTGACATGATTGGACATGAAAAGCATCGTTCTGTCGGGATCGATTTTTTCAGCACCTTCTGATTCAACTGGAATAAACATGATGATAAAAAGCACTCTGAGCATTTTCTTTATCAGAGGATCAATGGTTTTCGGCTTAAAGAAATAGGTGAGAACAATCACGATGGTACAACAGATGCCAAAATATAAAAATCCTACAGCCCAGAGCAATATGGAAATCACCTTCCTCATTCCTGGAAAACCTCCACAGCCTGGTGCAAGCATTCAACATCCACAGGGGTTGTGCCGACCAGCTCTCCATCAGGTGTGAGAACCTTGGTCACATCGGTGGTGATGTGGACTTTCTTGGCCTGAAATGTCTCGACTTCGTCCAGATAGATGTGTTCTCCGGTAAATATTTTCGGAAAAGACCGAAGCAGCCTGCGGCGGGACAGTTTCCCCAACAGGGTGACATCGAGCAGACCATCATCAATCCGGGCATGGGGCGCCATGAGAAAATTGGAAGTGTAACGGGTGTTTGAGATTTCCACGAAGATGTTTTCCCTCTCATAAGATGTTCCGTCGATCTCAATCTTGAGTCGATGGGATTTGAGCAAAAGGGTTTGATAAAAAACGCCGAAGGTATAGGCGATATTCCCAAAGATCTTGAATCGCTGCGCCGTTTGGGTGACGTCGGCCACAAAACCAAGACCAAGAATATTCAGATAATAATCACTTCGATCATTTGTCTGAAAACGACCCACATCGACTTTTTTAGGTTTCTTTTTGCCAATGACGTCGATGGCTTTCTTCCAATTCGATTCATCGAAATATAAGTCTCTCACAAAAGCATTTCCTGTCCCTATCGGCAACACACCGATGGGAATGCGGTCCTTCGATCTATTTTGAAAATATCCGTTGACCACCTCAAAAAGGGTTCCATCCCCACCGGCTGCCACTACCCCATCGTACTGTTTCAATGGCGCCTCACGGACAATTTGCACGGCATGTCCAGGATATTCGGTCAGACGAAGATCCAGATCGATCTTTCTTTGAACAAATTGATCCTGAACAGCGGGAAGCATTTTCCGTGCCCGCTTATGGGCAGCATGAGGATTGTAGACAAGCAGGATTTTCACTACCATTTTTCTCCTGTACAACAACCGCATCGATGAAATTGATTTTCATAACAATCCCAATGATTTTGGGAATAAAATTTCCCGTGCTGATTCCAGCGCAAATGAGTCGGTCATCCCCGCCACAAAATCCACAACACATCTCATGGACCGCGGTTCCGAATTGTAAAGCCGTCTCCGTTTGGATATAAATTGCCCAAAATGACGATCCACAATAAAAGAAGAATGTGCATAGGCCATGGTTTCGTTCCCGAATCCTTTATAGACATGGAGCAAATGCTGAATAAGAGATTTGAGGAGATTGACAATCGACCGGTCATTTCGAAGGATCAGGGGATGGTTGTAAATATTCTCGTAATTAAAATCCCTGAGTTGGCAAATCAGTTCATACCTGTTATCAGAAAAGGTGATCTCTTCTCTGCCTGTTGAACAATTCACCACATCCATCACAAGTGTGTCAATGATTTCCCCGTTTGTCGATCCCAGGTTCTTTCTTAAATTTTCAGGGACGTCCTTGATCGTGATCAATCCGGCGGTGATGGCATCCTCGATATCTCTGCCCAGATAGGCGATTTTATCGGCAACCCGAACGACGCATCCTTCATAGGTGAGCGGGGATGATTGACGGGTGCTGATATTTTCCAGATCTTTTGGTTTCTTTTGAGGGGCAATGGCCTTTTGAAAGACTTCACCGCAGTGGGAGACAATGCCGTCACGGACGGCATAGGTGAGGTTGAGGCCTTTTCCGTCGCGCGTGATCTTATCCACAACCCGCAGACCATGCACTTCGTGTATGAATCCTCCGATCTCTTGTGTAAGCTCGTCTAGCGCTTTTTCGCCGATATGGCCGAAGGGAGCATGACCCAGATCATGACCCAGTGCAATGGCCTGAGCCAGTTCAACATCAAGCCCGATGCCCTTGCATATCGTTGTGGCAATGGTCGAAACATGTAAAACATGTTCGATGCGTGTACAAATATGATCGTTCTGCGGTGAAAAAAAGACCTGCGTTTTGTGTTTCAAACGTCTGAAGGGAGCCGCATGAATGATGGCTGTCTGGTCACGGAAATAATCGCCCCGCAGATCCGGTCTTCTCGGTTTCTTACGAGCATGATAAATTTGATCGGACAGTGGATTCTTCATTTTTCGAGATCCATCAATCATAAGGCCGTTCATTTGAGTAAGAATCATCCCGATTGATTCGTATGAGTATCTCTAATCGTCGATTCTGATACCGTCCACTTTCAGTTTCATTCGATGCGATCGGTTGCGTTTCCCCCCAGCCGATAACGGTATAATCCACTTCTCTGAGATCTTCGGCATTCCAAAAATAGTTACGCACGGCGTCCGCTTGCTCTTGAGAAAGAATAAGATTAAAATCATCAACTCCCCAGCTGTCGGTATGCGCTTCGATGGAAACAGTCGCTGAAATGGTCTGACGGATGGTCTGGGCAATAGGGGCAAGGATATCTGAAGCTTGAGCGGACAGATTGGCTGTTTTCTCATTAAAAAGTTGATCTGTCTGAATCTCTCGACGAATGGCCGAACTGATGGCCCCGACAGCATCGATATCAACACCCACAGAAAAGCCGTCTGAATCTCCCTGGTTGGGATCATCTCTTATCCTAACATAAGGATAAACCGCCCCCGGTTCCGAAACCGAATGGATATCGATATCGGGTTGATGACTCTTTACATTTCCCAACGGCAAGAAGATGGATCCGTCGTGGCTGATCCACACAAAAAAATCCTCTGGATTGGAGTCAGCTTCGAATATGACCAAATCCGATCCCGGCTCATCAATTAAGACATTGTCCACAAACTTGAAAATGATGAATCCCCCCCTGCCAAGAGAGGCAAACTGGGTGTCTCCAACCGTCTGACAATCCGGAGGACCCAATGCCAATTCGGGTGTTTGGAATGCAAGATCGGGTTCATCCCCCGTTCCCCTGCCCATCGCGCCGGGATCATAAAGAATAATCGTATCCGCAAAGGAGATTGCTCCCATTGGAAAGTCATACTCTTTTTTTTCTATCGTGGACCACCGAAAGGGCTGAACAGTGCTTGTAAGATCGGATACATTCGAAGTCGTATCTGGCGACTGTGATTGTGCAGTTGAATCTTGAATGTCTGACAGAGAAAGGTCAATGTGAACGGGCAATAGATGTGTCTCCGTAACAGCAGAATCGGGATCAACCTCTTCTCCCACCTGGATACCCATAGGCAACAAAGCCGATGTCCAACCCAAAAAGAGCCATAAGAAAACGAACCATTTCATCGATTTGTTTTTCATTACATTGAATAAATAAATATATGAAATCAGGGTTCGAAAGTAAAGGGACTTTTTATTAATCTCAATCAAAATAGGACTGTCGGTTTAAAAAACGCTCCCGCCATACCTTCCCAGTATCGAGCATAAAATAGACCCGATCACAAATTGTGTCATTTCTACGAAAGCAGGAATCCAGGGATTGTGCGGCGAACCCAGAACCTTACTTCAATCACGAATACTTACAGCACACATCTGGATTCTCACTCAACACATTGCGGGAATGACATTACTTTCTCTGAAAAAGAATATACAGATCACCACATTCCAAAAAACCAAATGTCAAAGCCCATAGATAAATCAAAAATTAAAATGCAATAATCAAAATGACAATGCAAAATGCAAAATGATTTATCTTCAAAAAAGCAAAAAAATCATCAATATCATTATAATGCCTTTTTGCCGCGGTTGACGGGATCACCCATACAAGGGGTGGACATGCATTCCGCATAGCGGAATGGCGAAGGGGAATGGAAGCCGGGAAACACTCTTTCGGGTTCAAACAGACCGGAC
>JAFGDT010000030.1 GCA_016931965.1 bacterium
AATGACATTCAAATGCGGCACTAAGCCAGGAAAAGGACATTATCAATCCGTAGAGACAGGAGAAATTATCACTCTCGATCAGGACACTGATCGATTACCTCCATGCCCCCTCGACAAGAAAAGTTGTAACTGGAATAAAATCGACTAAATTCTTTTTCTAAAACAAAATTACGTTGGAACCCTATCACAATATGGCAGCGATTTGATGTATCGTTCCATAAATGTCCAGTCGGGTTTACCATCGGTAGAGACCGGCAGACCAATTAAGGTCGCTTTCATTTTTTGCAGGTTCCATTTTCTCCCGAAATCAAACCGGTCTTTGTTCCGTTTTATAATTGTAATCAGAAACATCGCTAAAAACACATTAAGTTCAGCATTCTTAAGGAATAGTACATTTACATCGTCAGAAGCCCAGAAAGGATCTTTTTGATAGAATGCTTCCCCAACACTTCCGTTATAATTTACTGTGATACAATTTCCTTCATACAAAGGATCTTCGTCTATTTTTTGTCGTATACCATTATCCGTTGAGATCGCCCCGATAAAATTCGTGTTCCCTACGGACATGTTTTCTTTTGTCAATCTCTTCCCTTTGTGGAACTCAAAAATTTCATCCATCCTGAATAAATGCCAATCAGGGGAATACAAGGCGGATGGTTGATTGGTGTGCTGAATACGTTTCCACTCAATAGATGCCCCTAAATCCCGGATATATTCTTGCATCTGGTTCCAATCGGGTTTATCTGATTTATTCACCGGAAGAAGAATTCTCTCTCGTGCTATTCTTTCATCGCTAATCTCCCTGCCAAAATTGTATTTATACCGCATTGCTTCAAAAATTGGCTTTAAGTATGTGGCAATTTCGTGGTTTAACGGAACAGAAGAATCCTTTATCCCAATAACCGTAACATGATCGGACGCAACAAAATCATAATCGTGGTAAAAAGAATATCCCACGCTTCCACTATTTGATAATGTGATTTTGTTATTGAATATGGTCATTGTATCAGGGGGAAGAATATGCCCACTGATTCCGTTATTTCTTTTAGTAGATGAGATGTAAGCAATATCCCCAGGAATCTGGTCTTCTTCGATTAATCTGCTCCCCCTGCAAAAAGTGAAAACATCAGTAAATGCGAATAATCTTTTTTCAGAGGTGGACATGTTTATTCAGCCTCACTTTTTTGAGAGGAGTTCGCTGATTCCGAGTAATAATCTGCAATAATCTCCAACAAGGCGATCTCATCAACGTCTTTTTCCAGCAGATTCATCTCTTTCTTGGCGTTAAATATCAGATAATCTTTAATTGCCCTGGTGAAATCATTCTCTGATAGATGTGAATAATCGGTCACTGCATGGGCTTGAATCAGCCATTCATCATTATCATTAATTTTTGTTTTTACCAGTGTCAACCCATCTTGATACTTATCGGGGTTTTGGATCTTTTCGAGGAGGTCTGCCTTGATTCTATTCCATTTATTGTAAACATCCGTCCGGCCTTTCGACTTTGATAAAACCAACCCATCGTCATTGAGATCGAAAAACACAACGCCTTTATTCCCGTGAGGTGTGTTTGTCTCAAATACGGCAATCGCTGTGTTAGAGGCGGCATTTGGCTGGAACAAGTCTTTTGGCATATTAATAACGTATTTCAGCGTGTGTTTCTTCAGAATTGCATTTCTGATATTGTCATCTTTGAAATACATTGAAAGTGGAGCAATGATCACACCATACCGGGAGACATGATCCAGCATCCGAGTCAAAAACTGAATTTCCTTTTTTGTAGGGTTGTCCTTGTTATCTTTACCGCCGTATGGGGGGTTAATGAAACCAATAGTCGGTTTGATTCCTTTTTCGGCAAGTGCCTTTAACTCATTATCAGTTTCCTTCCCGAAAAAATCACTATAAAAAATCTGAGATTTGCCATCTCCTCTGAAGAGCATGTTGGAAATTGCCAAGGAGTACATTGTTGGATTCTTTTCAAATCCAATGAGTTTTGTTGTTTTTATTTTTTGAATCAGATTCTCTTTATCCGGCATCGAGGATGCCTGAATAGTATCAATGAGCTTATTCATTCCGGCGATAAGGAACGCTCCCGTTCCGCAGGCAGGATCTAAAAAGACATCATCTGTTTTTATTGGAATCAGTTCAGTGAATAGTCCGGTGATATGTTTCGGGGTTAACACAATACCTTTCTTGACATTGGCGACACCGGCATATCTTAAAAATTCCTCATAGAATTTACCGATGATATCGTAATTGCTTTTATTTTTAAATAATGGGATGACATTATCGCGAAGTTCGTGTAGAATGTCCTTTAAAATGTCTGTTTGAGATAGGTCAATATCACCTAAAAGGGGTGTTAATTCTCTCTCAAGAATTGCAATTTTATCTTGCGGGACACCTTCGTTCGATAGGATCTGTCGTAGTGTTGATGGAATATTGGTAGAAATCGTTACGGGGGAAAAACTGGCATAATTATTCCGGAAGTCATTCGGAACATTGTCTTTTTCAAATAAACATATCATTAGAGCAGACAATAGGACGGGTCTTTTTTGCGAGTCAACATTACGAAGCAGATTGTTAATTTTCTTCGATGAACTTGAAATTTTTGTGACAATCTCTTCTTCATTAACAGTCTCAAAAAAGTTGAGGTAATCTGTTTCATCCAAGAGGCTGTTGATGTTTTGATCTACAATTTTCTGATTGATGATTGCGAACGTACTAATTCTGTGATTATATTGATCATCAAGATCACCGGAGACGGCAATTCCGGAAATCTTCCATGCCTTAAAATAATCCTGGTTTGTCGAGCTTTTTATGTTCTCTTTTAAAAAGAAACTAAGATAATGCTTGATTCCATCGACAGCATATTTTTCTGGCTCGGATTTTCCATCTTTTGAGATATGTTTTGATGAATCGGGCTTGACTTCGAGAATGATTAACAGTTTTTTTACTTCATTGATGTAAATGCCATCCGGGTATCCGCTCTTTCCTGTTTTATTTTTGGATGAATGGGATAAAACATCATTCACGTAATCATTATTGGCGTAATCTTCCCAGTGTCCAGAATATTTCAGACATTCCAAACGTCTGAAAATTGCCCGATCCGTCTTATCTTTCCTTACCATATTAAAATCCCCGAAAACACATACTTAACTGTCATTATTTTAAGTGCGCCCGTGCGCACCGCGAATGTGAATCATCTTGTTCCACTCGCTTTAGCATACCCTCAGCCACCAGTACATAGACTTGCCACTTTTTTTTCTGCTTACATAACCGTTGCGATTTAATCTTGTGAGATACTTCTTCGCCGTCGGCCAAGACATATCAGCGTGCTCGGCCACTGAAAGCGTTGTCAAGGGCTTATGCGCTGAATAGAGTGTGGTTATGATTCGCCGTTCCTCTGGATTGAACTTCTCTTTCATACAAGGGAAATCTCTAGTCTAATCTTTTCATCGGAACCGGGAAGTGGTTTTACGAGATGGAAATAGGCACGGGACTCTTTGGTAATGCCCGCCTCTTCTGCAATCTCTGTCGGAATCCGCATCGAATACTGCTTGCCATCCCACGTCAGTTTGGTTGTTTTCTTGATTTCAAACCGTTGCTGTGAGATTACTTCCTCTATTTCTGGAGGTAACTTTGAATAATCGACGGCAGGAAGTTCCGGTTCCTGGTGCTCATCGTTAGATTTTTTCATATTTTTCTAAATGTTAATCTAGCGACATTGATAATAAATCTAACTCTGTTTTAGTTTTTCTTAAGAAATATTAGGAAGTATTTTATAGTCAGCGTTGCTAGATAATCTTAAGAAAATATAGAATGGTGAGCACAATGACACAAACATTTGAGCCATTAACAACAACCCGCGAGGAGCGCGGAAAGGAAATTGTAGGGAAGTCTGGACAAATCCAGAAAGTAGACGACAACTCATACAAGGTAAAATCACAATCCGGGAAGGGGTTCTACGAGGTCAAGGCAACGAAGGACGGAATGACCTGCACCTGCCCGGACTTCGTAAAACGTGGCTTGCCCTGCAAACATATTCTGGCGACACGGTTTTACTTGGAAATCCAACAACTGACTCCGAAGGGCATTGTAACAGAAAAGATCCATCTGACCTATGCACAGGCATGGAGCGCGTATAATGCAGCGCAGACCGAAGAAATCAAGATGTTTGACACACTGCTGAAAGACCTGGTAAAAGCCATCCCTGAACCTGAACAAACGATGGGAAGACCGCGCCTGTCAATTCACGAGTCCTTGTTCTGCGCGATTCAGAAAGTGTACTCCCAACTGTCCAGCCGCAGGGCGCACAGTCTGTTTCAGAATGCGGTCGAGCGGAAACAGATCGACCACGCACCTCACTTCAACGCACCATCCAAACTTCTCAACAATCCCGATGCAACACCGATCCTCCACGAACTGGTCACACTTTCAGCATTGCCTGTCGCCGGTCTGGAAACAGACTTCGCAGTAGATTCCACCGGATTCCGGACAACGACATTCAACGAATATTGCGGCATGAAACACGGTCAGAAAAAAGCGCACCGCTGGATCAAGGCACACATGGCAACGGGAGTCAAGACAAATATTGTTACGAGCATCAAGATTACTGCCGAGAACGGCCCGGACTCTCCACAGTTCAAACCTCTCGTAGATGATACAGCTAAAAATTTTGATATTCACGAAATTTCCGCCGACCGTGCCTATTCATCCCGTGACAATCTTGATGCTGTTGGTGCGCTTGATGGAGTGGCATACATCCCATTCAAGAAGAACGCTACCGGCAAGACTCTCGGCTCTCCTCTGTGGAAGAAGATGTTTCACTACTTCCAGTTGAACCGGGATGAGTTCATGGAGCATTACCACAAGCGCAGCAACGTTGAGTCCACCAATGCGGCGATCAAGCGGAAATTTGGCGAGACGCTAAAATCAAAGAATGCTGTTGCACAAGTAAACGAACTGCTGGCAAAGATTATCGCTTACAACTTGACTGTCGTTATTCACGAAATGTACGAGAACGGTATTGAACCGAGTTTCCTGAGAGTTTAAG
>JAFGDT010000031.1 GCA_016931965.1 bacterium
CACCATGGACGGCAACAAAAGCGTCACCGCCTATTTCACAGAAACAGAGGAGACCATATCCACACCCACAACACCGACAGGACCTTCGAGCGGAACGGCTGGAGAAACACTGACCTTCTCAACAGGAGGAGCGGTCAGCAACCTGGGACATGATGTAGAATATCGGTTCGACTGGGGGGATGGAAACATCTCGGCCTGGGGAAGCAGTACCCAGAGTTATTTCTGGAACAGTGAGGGATATAATCTGGTCGCGGCACAGGCGAGGTGCGCCACGCATACATCTGTTGAAAGTGAGTGGTCTTCAACAAAAATAGTCACAATCAATCCGACAGGGGTTGAAATCGTTGAGGATGATCACATACCGGACAGTTTTCATCTTTCCCAGAATTTCCCCAATCCCTTTAATCCCGAAACATCTATCATTTTTCAGGTGCCACATGCATGTGATATCCATCTCGACATTTTCAACATTCACGGCGAACACATCGCCACACTGGCTTCGGGATCGACACCACCGGGTACATTTGAAGTGCAGTGGGACGCAAAAAACGATTTCGGTCATCCTGTTCCATCAGGATTTTACATTTACCGATTGCAATCAGAGCATTTCACATCAACGAAAAAAATGTTGCTTCTTAAATAAAATATGAATAAAATGGACAGAATCTCAGATCACAAACAATAGTCAGTCCAGGACACTGATATTGGATCCAACCAAAACCATAAATGTGATGGTGATTCTCGGTACCCGACCCGAAGCGATCAAACTGGCCCCTGTCATCCTCGAACTCAAAGAACGGACCGAAACAACTCCCGTTGTGGTGGCCACTGCCCAGCACAGAGAAATGCTCGACCAGGTCCTCGATATATTTCATATCCGGCCCGATATCGACCTCGACCTCATGATACCCGATCAAACCCTCTTCGATGTGACCGGCAATGCGATCAAATCATTTGAAAAAGTGATGCAAAAAACAACACCGGATGTCATTCTTGTACAGGGAGACACAACCACATCGTTTATCGGTGCCTTGGCGGGATTCTACAACAAAATACCGATCGGCCATGTCGAAGCGGGATTGAGAACAGGTAACAAATATTTTCCTTTCCCGGAGGAGATCAACAGAAAAATGGTCTCTGTTCTGACCGATTACCACTTTGCGCCTACAGCCGGTAACCGGCAAAATCTCCTCAATGAAGGCGTTTCACCGGACAATATTTTTATCACAGGCAACACCGTGATCGATGCGTTATTGATGACGGTTAAAAAACCACCCAAACAGGAAGTGGTCATTCGGTCTGATTATCAAAGATTGATATTAATAACAGCCCATCGGCGGGAAAATTTTGGACAACCCATGAAAAATATTTGTCAATCGATTCGTCAGATGGCTGAAGACAATCCTCACTTCCACTTTGTTTATCCCGTTCATTTAAATCAGCATGTGCAAAAGCCCGTTCAGCGCTATCTGACCAACCTGCCCAATGTTCAACTCCTTTCCCCTCTGGATTATCACACCTTTGTGAATCTCATGTCCAAAGCCGATATCATCCTGACCGATTCAGGCGGCATTCAGGAAGAGGGTCCCTCTCTGGGTAAACCCGTCCTCGTACTCCGGAATGAAACAGAAAGACCTGAAGCCGTAGAAGCGGGTACAGTCAAAATCGTAGGAACGGATCGTGAGACGATCATTTCTGAAACACTGCGTTTGCTCAATTATCCCGATGCCTATCAAAAAATGGCGCAGGCACAAAATCCCTATGGAGATGGCAAGGCATCGAAACGCATTGTGGATTTATTGATTGAAAAATTGTGAGATCCGAATAAAAGGAGAAGTTTACTGTTCCATCGTACTCCGGATCATGTGGAGCAAATCGTTTAATGTATAGGGTTTCTGTAAAAAAGGAAATTCATTGTCTTGAATAGCCGGATATCGTGTGTAACAATCGTAATAGCCGCTGCTCAGCAATACAGGCAGATTCGGATTATAGTTGAGCAGTTGATAAGCCAGTTCAACACCATCTTGGTCAGGCAATACGACATCGCTTAAAAGTAGATTGAAATTACCCTTTTCCTTCTTAAAAACATTTAATGCTTCCTTTGAATTGGACACAGGATAAATTCGATAACCACATCGCGTCAGCGCTTTATCGACATACTCCAATATACTGTCTTCGTCATCTACAAGAAGAATACGCTCACCGCTGCCCTTCAATGACTTGAATGTATCTCTCTCAACCTCGTCACCGGATGATTCTTCACGAGCGGTCGGCAGGTAAATTTTGAATTCGCTACCCCGGTTGAGTTTGCTTTTCACATCAATCCAGCCATTATGCTGTTTGATGATTCCATACACAACCGAGAGCCCCAAACCGGTCCCTTTTCCCTGCCCCTTGGTACTGAAAAAAGGTTCAAAAATATGCTGTAGTGTCTCCCCATCCATACCCGATCCATGATCACTAATTGAAATGCAAACATATTCTCCGGGTCGACTCTCAGACATATGCTCGCAATCTTTGCTGTTCAGTATTTTATTTTCAGTTCTAATGTTTATTTGACCACCATCCGGCATGGCATCTCTGGCATTGATGATAATGTTGATCAAAACCTGCTCGATGGATCTCAGGTCAGCCCGAATGGGATTTAATTCCGATTCAAAGATTGTGTTAATGGTAATTTTACCCTCCAGCAAACGCATGACCATATACAACAATCCTTCTATCGTTTCATTGACATTGACCGATTTGTATTCCATCGGTTGTTTACGACTGAAGTAGAGCAGTTTACGGGTGAGATCCGAAGCACGTTCTGCCGATTCTTGAATCTCAACCAGACTTTGAAATATGGGATCTGATTCTTTGACGTCAACCATGGCCAAATCTGCAGACACCTGGATAATCGTCATGATATTATTAAAATCATGAGCCACACCACTAGCCAGTGTACCGACAGCTTCCATTTTTTGTGATTGACGCAAATGTTCTTCAAGCCTTTTTCTTTCAGTGATATCGCGAAAAACCAGAACGACACCGCGTATCTGATCTTTATCATCTTTGATGGGAGCTGCACTGTCATCAATGGGGATTTCATTCCCATCTTTTGAGATGAGGATACAATTATCCGACAGAGTATAAACAACACCTTTTTGAAGAACCATGTCTACAGGATTCTTGGCAACAGAGCCCGTTTTGGCATTGACAATCTTAAATATGGTATTTACACGTTTACCTGATGCCTTCTCCTGTTTCCAGCCTGTCAATGATTCAGCCACTGAATTCAGGAAAGTAATCCGGCCTTTTACATCCGTTGTGATCACAGCATCGCCGATGCTTTTCAATGTGGTATGAAATCGCTGTTCATCTTCTTTGACTTTCTGTTCCATCCAATGTTTGTAAAGGGCGATCTCAATTGTGTTTCGTAATTCCCGTTCATCCAAAGGTTTCAGAATATAACCGTAAGGTTCGGTTATTTTAACCCTTTGCAGGGTATTCTCATCTGAATAGGCCGTCAAATAAACAACCGGTATATCAAAACGGGTGCGGATCTCCTCGGCAGCATCGACCCCATCCATATGACCGTCCAACATGATGTCCATCAAAACCAGATCAGGCTGCAAGTCGGCCACCTTTTCTATAATCTCCCTTTTATTGGTAGCCAAGGCAGGAACATCATAACCCATTCCTTCCAATCGATCTTTAATTTCCATCGCGATAATGTTTTCGTCTTCAGCGACCAGTATGCGGTTTATTTTCTTTGAAATCACCATTGTTCAAAAAATACCTTAAACAGGAAATGTGATTTTAAACGAAGCACCATCGTTGCTGTGCCATTCGATTTGGCCCTTCAGTTGACGCGTCAGCGTATGAACCAATTGCAGCCCCAAAGTATCCGTTTTGCCAAAATCAAATCCTTTGGGTAATCCGATCCCATTATCCTCTACGGTTAAGGCAATATGATTTTCATTTTCAGAAACAAGACGAACATGAATATGTCCTTCTGATCCGTCAGGAAATCCGTATTTTAGGGAATTCGAAACCAACTCATTAATGATCAGGCCACAGGGAATTGCCTTGTCAATACTCAGAGAGACATTATCGATCTTAAGAGACATGTCAATTCTTCCCATCCCTATTCCATAGGAGTTCGACAAATTATGGGTTAACCTTTGAACATAATCGGCAAAATCAATATGAACGATATCTTCTGATTGATACAATTCCTCATGAATCAGGGCCATGGATCTGATGCGATTTTCACTCTCCTTAAACATGCTCAGCGCCTGTTGATCTTTTGCCTTCTTGGATTGTAAATAGAGAAGACTGCAAATTACCTGCAGATTATTTTTTACACGATGATGAATTTCTTTGAGGAGCACATCTTTTTCTTTCAGTGAAGCTTTGATTCTTTCTTCCGCCTTCAGACGCTCGACAAGTTCTTTTTGCAGTTCCTGGGCACGTTTTTCCAATTCCCCGTGCGCTTTTTGCAGGGCAACATTCTGGGCATCGATCTGCATCAACATCTCATTGAAGCGTTCGGTCAGAAATCCCAGTTCATCTTGACTGAACTGTTCGGCACGAATCGTATAATCTTTTCTAATGGACACTTCCCTGGCGATATCGGCCAAATGTAAAATCGGTTTTGAGATAATCCTCTGAAGCTTTGAGGTCATGAAATAACTTACCAGAAGCAGTATCGCCAAAACAAAACCAACGATTACAACAAACCGTTCAAGACGGGCTTGGATCTCTCCCAGGTTCGATTGGATGTAGACCCTTCCTATTTTCTCTCCATCCAAAAGAATCTCTCGAAACAGAACCAGATATTTGCCCTCAAAATAAGTGCCGTCTTCCCGGGGAACAAGCGGTAAAAAATCGGTGTCTGCATCCTCTCTTTTGTATTTCGCAAACACACGATCATTCTGGTCGTAGAGAGACGCAAATACGATATACTTCTCTGCCTTCAGCAATATCGAAAGTGTTTCTGTTGCATCTCCCTCATGATCGAAAATCAGAGCGGCTGTGCAGTGGTTGCCGATAATTTCCGCTAATGTCTGCAGCTTCTGTTCCATCACCTGTCGGTATGTCATCTGGTCGTAAACAATCAATGCTCCGCAGGCCAACAGCAATGCCGTGCTGCTGATGATCATAATAATCAGAATCAATTTTTGCTTAATATAGAGTCTTCGGAAAAATGACAAATTCAGCCTCTCAATTCCATTTTATCTGATTGAACGATCTTTGCCATTTTTAATATTCTTGGACTTAAAATCAATCCCGATCGTCTGGCCGCTTCATGGTTGATTTCAAAACGGACATTTTGATCCACAACAATGAAATTGATCATACCCCCATCCGATGCAAATCGGTCCATATCACCAATTGTCAGAGTGGGCACTCCATTTAATTGATCCAGTAGATGACACCGCTCATCCCGATTGCATGCACCGATAAAAAGAATATGACAATACGGGATATTTTCCACACAATCGAACCGTTCGATCCGAAACTCGCGGCCATCGATGCGCTTGCCTTCGACCGTTTTATTCAGATCAATGCCGAATGGGTCTTCACCGATCACTCCGATCGTAATGGGCGTTTTGGCATCCGGGAATACGGTATCCGGCCACTCGACAAACCGGGCAAAGTTGTACAAATATTTGGCCTTCACCTGGTTCTCCGATGGATAAATCGTAAAACCCATCTGCGCTCTGCTGTTGACAGTGAACAGCATTGCGATGAAAAGGAAATTTAAAGATCGAGGATTCATCACATTCCTGCAGCTCTTATTGAAACGAAGATAAACACAATACTCCTCTCTCCCAGCATAAGAACAAAACAATCAATCGGATAAATGCAAACTATGTGCCAGCCATCCACGCTAAAAAATAAATGAAGGTGATGATTATCTTTTAAGCTTTTATTCACCTAAGAATAATGAAATATTTTATAGATTATATATTTAAATAAATGTAATAACAAAGGGTAAAGTATCGGATAAAAAGATAAAACATCTACAGGAGATTAGAGGCTTTTGCTCTGTAAATCCATTCCATATAAGCCTGACGACTACGGAACGTCACTTTACAAACTGAAAAATGAATTTCAATTATTCAAAAAAATAGAAATCGGCACATTTTGCCGGAATAGTCAAATAATAAAAACCTGACAGGTTTTAAAAACCTGTCAGGTTTCAAAATATGTTTGAACACTTTTAAATATATTTATTCCCCCCTATAAAGGGGGAAATAAAAGGGGGGTGTTTTTATTCATACATCCAAAAAACAACCCCCTAAATCCCCCTTGATAAGGGGGACTTAGATTAATCTCCCTTTGAAGGGAGATCCTTGTCCATTTTTTCAGGACAAGGTAGAGGGATGTTTTCCCCTTGAGGGGAGACCCTTGGCGCCAGCCAAGGAAGAGGGGTGTATCTCCCTTTGAAGGGAGATCCTCGGATCGTTATTCGATCCGAGGTAGAGGGATGTCCCTCTCACATCGATGTATAAACATCTTCATCAATCAAATCAAGATCCCCCAGATAGACAAACTGAATGTTTCGGAAATACCGATTGGCCACACGCTGAACATCTTCTGCCGTCACGTTGCGGAGATTCTCGACAAACCCCTCCCCCGCTTCCCAACCCAGTCCCGAAAGTTCAAATCGGGCCAAAAACTGCGCCTGAGCTGCATTGGTCTCATTGTTCAAATAATATTGCGTCAGATACATGGCGATCCGGTCATTCAAGTCCTTGGCCGATACCGGTTCTTCCTGCATCTTTTTCAATTCGGCCAACATCACTTTAACAGTCGTATCCGGATAGACCGTGGTGACATAGATTCCTGCCCTATTCGCAAATTCATTCGAAAAGAAAGCGCTCGGTGCATAGGACAGATTCCGCTTGGTACGCACTTCTTCGAACACCCTCCAGGCCAGTATATTCATGGCCATTCTCATCGGATAAAAATCCGGATCACTTAAACCGGGCGCACTGAAATATCCCTGGATATAGTTTGTGGGTAGATCACGCTGGACCAACTCAAGCGCGGGGGCTTCGTGCATGATCGGATCAGGCAGAACAGATTGATAATCCCCTCTCGGCAATCGACCAAACGTCTCTTCGACTTTACGTTTGATCTGATCAGGTCCGACATCGCCAACAACAACGAGAAGCAATCTGGAGGTTTGCAGATTGCTTTTGAGGTGATCCCGCATTTGTTCAATCGATATGGCTGCCATCGACTCCTCAATACCCTGCGGATCGAACCGGTAGAGGTGTCCTCGAAAAAAGAGGTCATCTGACAATTCATTTAAATAGGAGTCCGGATCGTCCTGACGTTGACGGATACCCACCAGCAGTTGTTCCCGAACCAGTTCAACCTCTTTTTCCTCAAAAGCGGGATTCAGAATCACATCTACAAAGAGATCCCAGATTTGATCAAAAAAACGATTCAGACACCGCATACCGACCGCAGTATAATCCCTGTTCGAGTTTGACACAATCTGAGCTGCTGTTTTATCCAAAAGGGTGTTGATCACCTCTTTGGAATAATGTTGACTTCCTTTCAAAGCGCTCTCAAAAATCAAAGGCTCAATCCCCTGCGTGGATTCACTCAGATTCAAAGAACCCCCTTTTATATAAAGCTGTGCAGAAACAATCTCATTGGCGCTGTTCGGTTTGACAATCACCTGCAGGCCATTGACATCAAATGTTTCAACCACCTCTGATCCCTGAGAGGCGAAGGTCAATCCCGCCCACAGAATAAAAACCAGGATGATGGATAAATGTCGATTTCGCATGATATCCCTCCGTTTAGAATGAAAGCGTTTTGCCGTCATCCGGTGATAATAAAATGCCCATGACATAAGGCTGATTCTGTATATATTTCCTGACATAATTATTAAGATCCTCCCGGGTCACTTTTTTAAGATTATCCACATAATTGAGATAATAATCCAGACTGCCGCTGACGGCCCACCAGAAACCCAATGTGCTGACAAACTGTGAAGGACTCTCCTGGGCATACATTTCACCGATCTCCAGCTGTGTTTTGGCATATTCGATCTGTTCATCTGTGATGTAATCGGGATCGGTCAGCTGATCGATCCCTGAAAATAGAACCTTTATTGCTTCTTCAAATTTATCGGCTGTGGTCTGTAGAAAAATCGTAATCGGCCCTGTATGATCCAGTGTATAGTAACCCAGATCCGCATAGACTGAGAGACCGCTTTCAACCAATTGCTTTTGAAAATGAGAATTTTTCTGCCTGAGAATAAAAATCAAAACATCGGCCGCATAGGTTGCATTCCGATCTTTGGAGATACTCGGACCATGAAGCCCCATTTGCAGGGTGACCACATTGACCGGTTGCTCAACAATCACCGTATCGGATTGACCAAGAGACGGATGCTCCGGAACAGGATAAAGCACAGAGGGATCACCGCCTCTTTCCCAGTCACCAAAGGTGGCTTCCGCCAGTTGAAAAATGGCTTCATGCTCAACATCTCCCGCCACCAGAAGAGCAGAATTGTTGGGGATATAATACCGTTTTTGTATGGTCCGCATCTTTTCCTGACCGGCGGTCAATATAATCTGGCGATCGCCAATGACATTTTTACGACTGAAATAGCGGTACCACAGTTTTTGACTCACCGCACGGTCCAGGATGAAATAGGGATTGGATTCTGCGCGGTCGAATTCTGCGGCCACCACGGGCCGTTCCCGCTCCAGTTCTTCCTGTAAAAAGAGAGGCGTCATAATAGCCGCCTTCATGAATGCAAATCCCTGATCCAGACTGTCTTTTGAAATCGTGAAAAAATAGTTGACCCGTTCTTCACTCGTTGTTCCGTTCCAGACCATACCCAATTCCCGTGTACGTTCCAGATATCTTTCCTGATCCGGGATGGATTCATTGGCCTTGAAAAACATATGCTCATAAAGATGCGAAAGGCCGTCATACTCGGGTGGCTCTGTATAAGAACCGTTTCTGACATCAATCTCGATGGTGACCAGGGGAACAGTGGAATTCTCAATGACGATTACATCTAGACCATTATCTATCTCCTGTTGGTAAATATGATACTTTTGAGCGAAAATGACTATTGGAGAGATACACGTGAGAAACACGATAATAACATATGATTTGCGTAACATGTGATAACCTCCTTTTATTTTATCGTACAATAATTTATCTCCCCTTGATGGGAGACCCTCGGCGAAAGCCGAGAGCTTGCCCCGGACTTGATCCGGGGAAGAGGGGTGTTTTTATCTCCCCTTAAGGCCTGTCCTGAGCACAGGCGAAGGAGGAGAAGCACAGCGAAGCTGTGCAGAGGGGTGTCCCACTCCCCAAATATAAAACAGAAAGCTCAACCTTCTCTCAATGCCTCGTTGCTTACATCTGATTGGATACATCATTTTGGATTCTAAAAGTGCCATTCATCGCAAGTCCATCGGACTCCGAACCATTAACAGCAGCAAAATCACCACTGCTCCACAGAACAGTCCCTGAGAGTATATTACCGCTGACTGTTTCAGTAACACGAGAAAGGCCGTCACAAAATATGTTCACTGTCACATTCCGATCTGATTGCATCCCATTCACGAGTACAGTACCCTCATTTGAATGGTCTGTGATAATCATTGTAAATAATTTTTCTAAGAATTTCAAGGAGAAAAAATGTCAATCTGGATTCTCCATCAAAAAAATAACAGCCATTGACCTTTTGCCTTTTATAAAATTGAAATATCCCTTGATTATAATCTTTCACTCTTTTAAATTGGATCTCAAATTGCTCGTTCCTAAAGGCGATAAAGACCGATCATCTTATTGTCTTAAAGAACCTTAATCGATCATCCAAACAGGAGAAAAAAAGATGAAAATATCATATTCAAGATGGTTACTGGTATTATGTTTTGTTTTTCCGTGTATAACAGCAGGTCAGGACACACCACTCCATCTCGACGTTCCCTACGTCCCGACACCCGAAGAAGTGGTTGAAGTCATGCTCGATATAACCCATGTAAATGAGAATGACATTCTCTATGATCTCGGTTGTGGTGACGGCCGAATTGTGATTACCGCAGCAAAAGAGAAAGGGGCACGTGGTGTAGGAATCGATATCAATCCCAAACGGATCGAAGAAAGCATTAAAAATGCAGAGAAAGCAAATGTAATGGACAGGGTACAATTTATCGAAGGAGATCTATTCCTTGCCGACTTCAGCGAAGCCACCGTCCTCACCATGTACCTGCTTCCGGCTGTCAATATTAGGCTGCGTCCCAGATTGCTGCGCGAACTGATGCCCGGCTCGCGAATTGTGTCCCATGACTTCAGCATGAATGAATGGGAACCCGATTCAACCATAAAGATCCCCAATGACTTCCATACCCACTCGGTCTATTTCTGGATTATTCCCGCAAACGTGACCGGGAAATGGGAAGGGGACATCTCTCTCGAAAGCGGAGATGTCTATTTTATCCTCGAATTGATTCAACAATTTCAGGAAGTCGCCGGGACAATCACAATAGACAATTCAAAAATGTCAATCAGAGAGGTCGCACTGGCGGGAGATCGGTTACAGTTTCGTGTGGAACGGACCGGTCAAGGTGATCTCGATACGATCATTTTTGACGGAAAAGTCAATGGCAATACGCTATCGGGTATCATAAGATCAGAATCCGGTTCCTCTGGTCCAACACGAGAATGGACGGCCAACCGCGATCCTTCAACAATTTCCTCTATAGATCAATAGTGGTCATCAGCTGACCACCTATAAAAATAACACTTTGGAACGATTCAAAAGGTAATCAACAGTCATGAAATACCGTAAGATGGGATCTCTGGGCTGGAATGTTTCAGCGCTCGGTTTCGGTTGCATGCGACTGCCTTCGAGAAGATTGAATCGTCTGCGAGCGCATGTGGATGCTTCCATTCGGCTGATTCGTTACGGCATTGATCAAGGGATCAACTACATTGACACCGCCTATCTCTACCACCTGGGAGACAGTGAAAAGATACTCGGTCAGGCTCTTCAGGACGGTTATCGCGAACGCGTTCGTCTGGCAACCAAATTACCCATGTTCTTGACAAGAAAAACGGAAGACTTTGATCGCTATCTGCACAAACAGCTCAAACGGCTTCAAACGGATCACATCGATATCTATCTTTTCCACAATCTCAACAACGGACAATTCGAAAAGGTCAAACAATTGAGACTCATGGAGAAGATGAAGGAGGCCAAAGAAAAGGGATTGATCAACCATATTGGATTTTCATTTCATGATACATTTCCCACGCTGAAAAATATAATCGACTTTGACGATTGGGACATGGTTCAGATACAGTACAACTACATGGATATCGGTATACAGGCCACCACGGAAGGATTGACCTATGCACACAGCAAAGGCATCGCTGTTGTGATTATGGAGCCGTTGAAGGGGGGAAAGCTGGCCAATCCGCCTTCCGAAGCCCTCGATTTGATGAAATCGGCAAAACCGGACCGATCACCTGTGGATTGGGCTTTGCAGTTTCTCTGGAATCGTCCTGAAGTATCCGTTGTTCTGAGCGGCATGGGATCAAAAAAAATGATCGATGAAAATTGTGCGAGTGCCGACCGTTCAGGAATCCACAGCCTGAGCAAAGAAGATGAAAATACCCT
Source organism: bacterium (assembly GCA_016931965.1). GTDB lineage: Bacteria > Zhuqueibacterota > QNDG01 > QNDG01 > DSAB01 > JAFGDT01. Next base: position 11,657 of record JAFGDT010000031.1, read on the forward strand.
TGTTCAGATAGCCGATATCTATCGCAGGAAAATTCTTGTGCCGTGTACAACCTGCGAGTACTGTATGCCCTGTCCCGAAGGAGTCAATATCCCTCAGAATTTTGCCATCGTGAACAACATTGCTTTGGATAGAAGTCTTTTCCAACGATGGCAGATGAAAAAAGCCTATAAAAAGCTGTCCGGATCCAAAGATAAACGGGATAAGAATAATCCCAACGGCAATGCATCCGCCTGCATCCAGTGCGGTGTCTGTCTGGAAAAGTGCCCGCAGAATATCAATATCCCGGAAGAGTTGAAAAAGGTGAATGCAATCATGGGAAAAGGAAGGAAAATCTCTGAATATTATCCATAGTCACTATCCCTGCCAGTAAAAGATACTCTATTGGATAAATTCTTATTTAATTACAAATATGAATTGATAAGCCATTCATGGATCATATCATAATAAGAACGAACAGGGTAATAAAATATTTAAGAAATAACTTGACATGATGGATAGGATTAAGTAAATTCATTTTTACGGATCATTTATATAAAATATATGTCAAATAAATCTTCAAACTGCATGCAAGTCCTTGAAAAATATCAAACAGTTAATTTCATAAAAATTGATCTCAGAAAATAGTCAGCAAATCAAATGGAAAGGGGAAAACTATGAAAGATGAAAACAAGAAAAGAGGGAAGGTCACAAGACGTGAATTTTTGGGTACCACAGCAGCTGCGGCTGCTTTATCGACGGTACCCTTTCACATCCGGTGTGCCAGTGCGCACAGGTCCATGTTTGGCGGTGTTCAAATGGGAGCAATCACGTACAGCTTTCGCAGCATGGAAGATCAAAGTGCAACAGCCACACTCGACTATTGTATCCGGGCAGGTTTGGGTACCGTTGAATTAATGGGCACGGGCATCGAAGCAGCCTTGGGGATGCCGGAAGGTCCTCCAAGGCCCAGACTCGAGCGGGGTGTGGAACTGACCGCAGTACAACAGGCAGAATACGATGCAGCCGTGGCTGAATACGAAGCAGCTCTTCCAGCTGTCCAAGCAGAACAACGCGAATGGCGTCAAACAGTAGGGACTCCAGAAAAATATGCAGAAATTCGCAAGATGTTCAATGACGCGGGTGTCGATATCCATATTTATAAATGGACTGCCGGAAACACAGAAGAAGAGCTGGATTATTCTTTCAAGGTCGCCAAAGCTCTGGGTGCTGTTGGGATAACAACAGAGGGTCCGCGACAGCCTGGTGACGAATCCGCTTATAGCATGGTCCAAACCATGGGATCAGTGGCCGAGCAAAATGGCATGTACTGTATTCTTCACAATCACGGACAATATCACAGTATGACCATCGAAGATATAGAAGGGATCCTGGACTTATCTCCCGCTGTCCGGTTGAATTTCGACTGCGGCCATTACTTTGGATACGGGTATGATTCTACCGGAGAGGTAGATGTTATACAATTTATAGAACATTTCGCAGGAATGGGTAAGATTGTAAGCATCCACTGCAAAGACAAAACCGGTCCCAACACGGATCCTCCTAATCAAAATCAGGTATGGGGTCAGGGCGAAACACCCCTTGCGGAGGTATTATTACTGGTCAAGAACAAATACCCGAACATTTATTGCGATATTGAGCTGGAATATTCAATACCTGCCTGGTCAGACCCAGTAAAAGAAGTTAGAAATTGTATAAACTGGGCAAGACAGGTACTGATTTGATTATCCATCTTAATTCATTTTTCTAAGAGAAAAGCCCCATAATAATTGGGGCTTTCTTATATTCGATCGATTAAAAGATAAAAAGATATAAGAATTACTTGATTTGTAAGTAAAATTTAAATACATTTACAAACGGACAGCCTCACAGTGATCACCTATTCATAAAGAGAGAGGGAAAAACCATGGAAAAGCAAGACGGTAAAAGGGGAAGGGTTACAAGACGTGAATTTTTAGGCACAACCGCGGCCGCCGCTGCATTATCGACGGTGCCCTTTCACATCCGGTGTGCCAGTTCAAACAGATCCAATTTTGGCGGCGTTCAGATTGGAACGATTACTTACAGTTTTCGCGGTCTCAGCGGCCTTGAGGAAACACTTCAGGCCTGTATCGATTCTGGAGTGGGCGGGATTGAATTAATGGGTTCCGGAGTCGAAACATACCTAGGTGCCCCCGAACTCGTACGTGTTCCGAGACAGCGTCAGGCCCCACCTGCTGGAATGGGAGCCATGCCAGGTGGTGCTGCCCCAGGTGGTGCCCCCCCGGCTGGAATGCCCCAAGGATTTCCAGGCATGGGCCAACAACAACAGACATTGAGTGAGGAGGAACTGGCAGAACTTCAGAAACAGGCTGAAGCATCACAGGCAGCCCTGATCGAATGGCGTCAAACCGTAGGAACACCAGAAAAATATGCAGAAGTCCGGAAGATGTTCAATGATGCAGGCATTGATATCCACATTTACAAATGGACCGCCGGAAATTCGGAAGAAGAATTGGATTATTCTTTCAAAGTCGCCAAGGCCCTGGGTGCTGTGGGTATAACGCTCGAAACACCGAATAGTGTTGATGATGAAACCTTCAAACTCATAGGGCCGGTTGCTGAACAAAATGGCATGTATGCCATTTTACACAACCATATGCAATATGCTCAAGAAGGTTTCACCATAGATCCTTACCTGGAATACTCACCCGCCGTAATGTTGAATTTTGATGCGGGTCACTATTTTGGCTCCACCGGTTTGAACCCATGCGATTTTGTTGAAAAACATCATGATCGCATGATCAGCATACATTTAAAAGATAAAACGGGTCCGGATGTTGATCCCCCTAATCAAAATCAGGTGTGGGGTCAGGGGCAGGTTCCTCTCACTGAGCTATTGTTGCTGGTGAAGAACAAATACCCGAAAATTTATGGCGATATTGAATTGGAATACCCGGTTCCTGCATGGTCAAATTCAGTGAAAGAGGTTAAAAACTGTGTGAACTTCTGTCGGCAGATCCTTATCTGATTTAAAAGCCAAATTACGATTTATAGTGCAAAAAGCCCCACAAAAATGGGGCTTTTTATTTTCAATTTAACCAGCAGAGATAAATAATCGAAAAAGATTTTCTTGACTTGTAGAGGTTCATTATCTAAATTATTCAATAATGATAGAAAATGATAATCCATTCTTTGATAATACGAAAGGACAAAATCATGAAAAAACAGAGTGAAACCAAAAAAGGATTCACGCGACGCGAGTTCTTGGGCGGTACGATGGCAGCAGCCGCTCTATCCATGATGCCGAAGTCTGTCATGGGAGCGCCGGCATTCATTCAGACCACAGACAAACCCGATTCCAATTTTAACGGTGTACAAATTGGAGTCATCACCTACAGTTACCGCAGCATGCCCAACCAGAGTGCCGAAGATATTCTCGGTTACCTTGTGGAAGATGGGCTCAGCTCTGTCGAACTGATGAGCGGACCTGCCGAACAATTTGCCGGTGTACCGACCTTCGAGCCCATGCAGTTTACCCGTGGCGTAGAAATAACCGACGAGATGCGGGCCGAAATGCAGGTCGCCCGACAGAGGCAGGCAGAAGAAACACTGAAATGGCGTTTATCGGTTTCCATGGACAAATATGCAGCACTCCGCAAACTATACAACGATGCTGGTGTGGACATTTATATTGTTAAGTTTGACAATATCGGCCCTGGCATGTCTGAAGAAGAAGTGGACTACTGTTTTAACGTGGCCAAAGCACTGGGAGCCAGAGGTATTACGACCGAAATCAGCAATGAAAAAGCTGAATTCCTGGGACCATATACCGACAAACACAATATCAAAATCGGTTTTCATAACCATACGCAAGTCAATCCGGATAGCTGGACCGTACCCTTTTCCTACGGGAAAAACCTAACGATGAATTTCGATATCGGTCATTACGTGGCCGGAACGAACCTGTCTCCGATTCCCATTATTGAGAAGTACGCTGCAGAAGACCGTATCCTCAGTCTCCATATCAAAGACCGTAGAGTCAACAATGGGGCAAATATGCCTTTTGGTCAGGGCGACACACCGCTCGGACTGGTTCTCAAGCTGATGAAGAGAAATCAATATACATTCCCGGCTCACATCGAATTAGAATACAACATTCCTGAAGGATCGGATGCCGTGGCCGAGGTTAAAAATTGCGTTGCTTACTGTAAAGAAGTACTGGCATAGATATTTGATCTTAAATTCAATTTTAAAAACATTTTTTTACTTTTGATAAAAAGCCCCATCATGGATGGGGTTTTCATTTTCTTGATATGAATTTTTAGAATCAATTTTGTATCGTATATCACATTGTTATGAAGATGTTTTTATGTGTGATTATTTATTTCTTGACTTTTTGGAGAGATTAGTTTATCATAATATTACACTGTCGGACGATGAGACATTAAAAACATTACTATTGAATATTCTCCATTTTACTGCTAGATCATATTTGACTAACGAACATTTGAAGATTATCTATCGATATGAATCGAATAAAGTAAACCATTTTGAATGTGTGTATCATTCACTCCAACATATTAAGAGAACAACAGGGAGGAAATACAAGATATGGCCAATTCATACAGCGTTTTGGTCGTGGGATGCGGCAATATGGGTTCATCCCATGCACTGGCGTATCATGAAATTGATGATTTCAAAATTGTGGGTTTGGTGGATCTCCAACCAGAACCCCGGGAAAAACTGAATCAAAAATTGGGTGGTGGGTACAGACTCTTTAACGATTTTGAAAAAGCGCTTGAAATGACCAAGCCGGATGTCGTCAGCATCAATACCTATCCTGACACACACGAGCATTTCGCCGTTCAGGCACTGGAATCGGGAGCGCATGTTTTTGTTGAAAAACCCATTGCACCCACCGTCGAAGGATGTAGACGTGTAATACAAACGGCTCAGACAAAAAACAAAAAACTATTAACAGGTTATATTCTCAGGCACCACCCCTCCTGGATTCGTTTTGTTGAGATCGCCAGGACCTTAGGCAAACCCCTGGTGATGCGGATGAACCTGAATCAACAGAGTAAGGGACAAACCTGGGAAACGCATAAAAATCTGATGAAATCCGCATCCCCGATTGTCGACTGCGGTGTTCATTATGTGGATGTGATGTGTCAAATGACCGGAGCTTCTCCCATCCGTGTATCGGCCATTGGTGCCCGGCTTTCTGATGAACTGGTTCCGGATATGTACAATTATGGACAACTGCAGATTACATTCAACGACGGCTCGGTCGGCTGGTATGAAGCCGGATGGGGTCCGATGATGAGTGAAACGGCCTTTTTTGTAAAAGACGTCGTCGGTCCCAAAGGCTGTGTCAGTATTGTCGCATCAAAAGCAGGAGCAGAAAGTCAATCTGATAACGTGGCTGCCCATACACAAACGGAAAATCTGAAGGTCCATTACAGTAAGATGGACAAAAACGGTACATTTGTTCATCAAGATGAATGGATCAATCTGAGCGATGAACCGGACCACAATGAACTGTGCAAAAGGGAACAGCAGTATTTGCTGAAAGCCATCCAGAAGGATATCGATCTTAACAGCCATCTGAACGATGCCATGAACAGCATTAAAATCGTTATAGCCGCCGATGAATCGGTGAGATCGGGAAAAACCATCCAATTGGCATAATGGATACGGGAATGCACTGTACCACGTTCACTTTGAATGAATAATGAATGAGAATAAATGGCTATGAGACCTTATATCCTTCGCGAAGCAAATTGGAAGAATGTCCGAAAAACAGATTTTCATCTGGCAATATTACCCTGGGGTGCAACGGAAGCCCATAACTACCATCTGCCGTACGGTACCGACAATATGGAGACTGAAAGCATTGCAGAGGCCTCAGCGAAAAAGGCGTGGGAAAAGGGAGCAAAAGTCATTGTGCTTCCGATCATTCCGTTTGGCGTCAACGCACAGCAGCTCGATATCAAATTGACCATCAATATGAATCCATCGACCCAGGCCAAAATATTGGCCGATGTTGTGGAAAGTCTGGAAAACCATCAGATCCGTAAACTTGTGATATTAAACGGCCACGGCGGCAATGACTTCCGTCAGATGATCCGGGAACGTCAAAGAAAAACTCACATCTTCCTCTGCACAGTTGCATGGTATGCGATCACAAAAAACATGGAACTATTTGACGAACCGGGTGACCACGCCGGTGAGATGGAGACAAGTCTCATGATGCATTTGAATAAGGACCTGTTGCTGCCGCTCAAAAAAGCGGGAAACGGATCGGCCAAACAGTTCAGAATCGCTGGTTTCAAAGAGGGATGGGCCTGGGCACCCAGGCAATGGACAAAGGTCACACGGGATACGGGCGTCGGCAATCCAAAAGCCGCCACAGAAGAAAAGGGTAAGAGATATTTTGAAACTGTTGTCAATGAAATATCCAATTTCTTAATCGAACTGGCCACACTCAATCCAGATGACCTATATGAATAAATGGACAATTTAGATTATCTGTATCATCGATAACTTACCGATAGAGGAACATCCGTATGGAACAGTTGTATAACGAACGGCTCAACCGCTACATCACAGCAATGCGCAATGAAAAACCGGATAAAATTCCCCTCAGACCCTTTGTTGCCGAATTCACAGCCAAATATGCAGGACTGACATGCCAGGAGGTGGCTCACGACTTTCATAAGGCTTTCATGGCTGCCCGCAAGTGTGCGGCTGATTTTGATTGGGATGCCGTTGTCGCCAATATGGTCTATGTATGGACCGGCCTGACACAGGCGATCGGTTTGACTTATTACGGTGTCCCGGGCATCGATATTCCGCCCAATGTGGGCTTTCAGTATCGGGAACCCAAAAAAGAAGATGCATTCATGAAACCGGATGAATACGATCAACTCATCGATGACCCGACCGCATTTCTCTACAATGTTTGGTTGCCGCGCGTATCGGCGGATATCTGTGCGATGGGTGAATTAACATCCTATCGAAACAACCTTGCATTTGTCAAAGGGGGTATGGCGATGCTGGACTACTTTAATGCCTTCGGACCGCAGTGCGATCTACTGCGAACCGAATCCGGTACAGTCTCTGCCATTGCGGGGATGTTCAAAGCGCCGTTCGATATTCTCGCCGACAAACTGCGTGGATACAGGGGACTTACGAGGGACATGGCGACCCAGCCTCAAAAAGTCCTCGAAGCTTGTGAGGCACTGATGCCCCATCTCTACCATGTGGCAGTCAATTCGGCCGATCCGAATAAACAGGTCCCCATCGGATATTGGATGCATCGTGGATGCATCCCTTTTGTCTCCGCCGGTCATTTTGAATCCCACTACTGGCCAACGGTAAAACCCGCTATTGAAGAGCTCTGGAGAAACGGACACCAGACGCTCTTTTATGCTGAAGGAGATTGGAATCACCATCTGGATTCTTTTGCCGAACTGCCCGACCGGAGCATTGTTTATCACGTGGACCGGGGAGACATTTTCGAAGTACACAAAAAACTCGGTCACAAATTCTGTCTGAGCGGTGGCATCCCCAATGCGATTCTGGCACTCCACTCACCCGATGAAGTACGAAGTTATTGTAAAAAAGTAATCGATGGTGTGGCTCAGGATGGTGGCTACATCATGGACGCAAGCGCAATCATGAATTATGATACAAAAATTGAGAACCTGAAAGCATTGACCGATTTTACACATGAATATGGCGTCTATTCTTCGGCTCCCTATCCAATTAGAGATGATGATCTCAGGGTAGTGCCTCCTACCGATGCGGTTTTCGGCAGCGATTATGGCATAAACAAATCTCTGAACCCGAAAGTCAAACCCGGCATTTGCATCCCGTGGGAAGAGAAACGTAAAGAAATACCGAAAATTTCAGGAGACGAAGAACTGGCAAGAAAGATCTGGGAAAACGTGGACGCTTTTGGAAACATGTTTATCTGGCAGTGTCTTCTCTCATTCTAATCTGGTTTTTATTGATGTCATTAAACTTGTACAAATGACAGGAGGGATCCTATGAATAAAAAAGTGTTTTCACAGCTCAGCACCATGATGTTTCTGGAATTCTTTGTCTGGGGTGCATGGTTTGTCACCATAGCCAATTTCATGAGTGAAATCGGCATGACCCAGCATATCTATTGGGCGTTTACGGTCGGACCGATTGCCGCCATTGTCTCGCCTTTTTTTCTGGGCATGATTGCGGATCGATTCTTTCCGACAGAAAAGATTCTGGGTGTATTGCACGTCATCGGGGCCGCAGCCATTTTCTGCGTATCCTTGGTAACCTCATCACCGCTGCTCTTTATTCTTTTACTGGGATTGCACACATTGTGTTATCAACCCACCATCGCATTGGCCAATACGCTGGCATTCAGCCAAATCACCAATCGGGAAAAAGAATTCCCGATCATCCGGGTTTTTGGGACGCTGGGATGGATTGCAGCCGGCATTTTTGTCAGCGGTATACTGGGGGCAGACAAGACAGAAATCCCACTGCAAGTCTCGGCCATTGCTGGCGTCGTCTTGGGTCTGTTCAGCTTTACCTTGCCTCACACACCTCCGCCGGCCAAGGGCAAATCAACCACTTTCCGTGAAATTACCGGTCTGGATGCACTTAAAAAATTGAGCAGCAAACCCTTCAACATCTATATTCTCAGTTCGCTTCTGACCTGTATTCCTCTGGCAGCCTACTACTCTTATTCCCAAATGATTGTTGCCGATGCCGGATTCTCCAGACCCGGTTTTATCCTATCATTTGGCCAAATGTCGGAAGTCATATTCATCATCCTGTTGCCGGTATTTTTAAAAAAGTTAGGATTCAAACAGACCCTGGCCATGGGTATGCTGGCCTGGATTGTCCGATATGGAGCATTTACACTGGGTGCTCCCGACAGTGTGACCTGGCTGATCTTTCTGGGAGTCATTCTTCATGGCCTCTGTTATGACTTCTTTTTTGTCACAGGGCAGATCTATGTGGACAAAAAATCAACTCCCGAAATTCGCGGTCAGGCTCAGGGATTCAATATCCTGGTCACCCTGGGTGTCGGTATGTTCATCGGTACACAGATCACAGGTCGGCTCTTTAACCGCATTGTCACTTCCGAAGGACCCGAACGTATGCAGCAGTGGCAATCCTTCTGGTTGATTCCGGCTGTCATTGCTGTAGCCGTTTTGATCTTCTTTATGATCACATTCAAAGACAAACAGGTCGAGCAGACAAAATAGATTGGATTCGTTTTCAAATTTTAAAAGCCTTTTAAATAAGGAGTTGAAAAATGGAACGTCGTGAATTTTTAGGCGCTACTGCTGCAGCGTTTGCTGCAACAGTTGTTCCGAGGCATGTATTGGGGGGAGCCGGATTCATCGCACCGAGTGATAAAATAACCATGGGATATATCGGCTGCGGCACGCAGGGAATCAGAGAAATGATCAGCCTGCTTCCAGAAGAGGACATTCAAATTGTGGCTGTCTGTGATCCCAACAAAAGAAGCACCAATTATGTGGACTGGAGTAAAAATGGAATTCGTAACAGCATACGCAATTTCCTCGAGAATCCCAGCTGGGGTGAAGGCCTAGATGGCATTCCCGGTGGGCGGGACATCGGTAAAGAGATTGTTGAAACATACTATGCTAAGAACAGGGCTTCAGAGAGTTATCATGGATGCGCTTCCTACGCAGATTTTCGAGAGCTGCTGGAAAAAGAAACCGACCTGGATGCGGTGAAAATCATGATCCCGGACCATCTCCATGCCACCATATCCATTGCAGCCATGAAAAAAGGCTGTCATGTGGTGATGCATAAGCCTCTTGCCAACAGGGTGTATGAAGCCAGATTGATCGACGAGGTGACTCGTCAAACCGGTGTGGCCACCCATTTATCCGCCTGGAGAGGCACCAGTGATGCAATCAGGGACATGATATTGGACGGTGCTATCGGCAGCCTCAGGGAAATCCACGACTGGACCAACCGACCGGTCTGGCCTCAATATACGGATATCCCCACTGATACACCACCCATCCCAAAAGATTTTGATTGGGATTTGTGGCTCGGACCTGTACCTCATCGCCCCTATCATCCTCACTATACCCATGCTGTATTTCGCGGCTGGTATGATTTTGGTGGTGGCTCCATGGCCGATATGGGAAATTACAGCCTCTGGCCGGTATTCGATGCATTCGGTTTCGGCACACCAATCCGTATCGATGCCAATCCGAGTACGGATTGTCAGATTGTCGATCAAGTGAGCACATCGAAAATCATCGATTTTGCTTTCCCAAAAGCCTGTACGATCCGTTTCAAATTTGCAGCGCAGGGAAAATATCCTGCCTTTGATCTACATTGGTATGACGGCGGAATGAAACCACCGACACCTCCGGAACTGGAAATGGATAACAAGGTCATACCTCGCGAAGGAACGATGTTTGTTGGAGATCAGGGGAAAATTCTCAACGGTCAGCTTATTCCGGAAAAAAGAATGCGTGAATATCTGGGTATCGGAGAGGATGAAACTATGGATGTAAGACGTGGCAGTGGAAGCGGCGGCAACAGAATCTGGATCGAGGCTTTCAAAGGAGGCCCTCCGTCACCCGGAAATTTCTTGAACGCAAAAGCAGTGACAGAAACCATTGCCCTGGGTTCGGTCGGACTGCGGGTCAGAAGCAGAGAAGAAGGTTCCAACACACCACCCCTGGATTGGGATACCCAAAACATGCAATTCACCAATCTGCCTGAAGCAAATGAGTTTCTCCATCGCGAATACAGAGAAGGCTGGGAATTAAAAGGGATCTGATTTTTATTAAAAACAGATAGGGCTTATTCTATTATCCGTGGGCGATGCTGGATTCGAACCAGCGACATCTTGCTTGTAAGTTATGCGTTGATATATAAATAAATTTTTATTAAATCAAATACTTATTTGCTCATTTTTATGTAAAAAAATGGATTTTACTGCATACGTAAGTATTTGTTTTTTGGTACAGAATTGTCAGGATTTTTGTCATATTCTTGTCAAAATATTTTCACTTTACTGCACTTTTTTATAACCCTAATCCTTTATCAGAATAATCTTCAATGTGGATACTTTGGATCCAAGTTCAAACAGTGTTAATTACATTGGACAATAATAATTTTGTGGTAAATTTACACATAAGAACAACACATTTCCTGTGACGATTTTATTGATCTGCTTTTTAATAACTGTTTGATCTTTTCAATTATGAATTCAAACGTTTCCGCTTTATTAATAAATACATCAGCACCACATTTTAGCGCCAGTTCTATATCTTCTTCCAAATTTCTGGAAGTCAATACAATGATGGGAATATGGCGTGTATTTTTATCATTCTTTACTATACGAGTAACTTGAAATCCATTTAATCTTGGAACCATCAAATCACAGATAATGAGATCCGGTTTTTCTTGCCTTACCAGATTGAGACTTTCCAAACCATCTTCGGTAACTATCGTGCGATAACCTCGGGATTCAAGACGCATCTTAAGTATCTTTAAATAAGACATATTATCTTCTACGATAAGAATACATTTCCGTTCGGTTTCCTGAATCATTTAACCTCCCATAATACTGATATACTATGAACTCAATATATCTTTTACCCTGTTTAACAACACATCGGACTCAATCGGCTTTGCAAGGAAAGGGATTCCATGCTTGCCATCGACATGATCGAGCCATTCTCCATCAACAGAATGTGCACTCATTGCAAGAATGGGTATATCATGAGTATGCTTGTTTTCCTTTAACTGCCTGATGACTTCGTAACCATCTATTTCGGGAAGCACCATATCCAAGACAATAAGAGATGGATTCTCCTTCATCGCTCTTTCAATGGCTTCCTTGCCATTGAATGCATTAATAAATTGATAATTATCCACACTCAGAAATCTTTCTATTATTTGTATAATACCTGGCTCATCATCCACAATTAAAATGTTAGGAAATGGCACTTTCTTCAATGTAAAGGAGAAAGTGGTCCCTATACCCACTTCTGACTCAACCCAAATTGTTCCACCATGTTTCTCAACCAGTCCTTTAGCAATCGCAAGTCCTAAACCCGTACCCTTATCACCTTTTCCCTCAGGTTTGCCAAATTGTTCGAATTTTGAAAACAATTTGGACAGATTTTGTTTTGATATACCCACTCCTGTATCCGAAACGCTGCACTGGATTATTTCATCCAAATCTTCCACTTTGATTATAATCTTTCCGCCTTTACTTGTGAAACGGATCGCATTGCTGATCAGATTCGTAAAAATCTGGGTTACTTTATCCCCATCCGCAAATATTTTCAATTCAGTCGTTGGGAGTTCAGCGATCAATTGAATATCCTTCTCTTTTATCTGAGGTTCAAATTGTTTCGATATCGTTCTAACAATGTTACACATGTCAACTGACCCACGTCTGAGTTTCACCTTACCGGCTTCAATTTTTGATACATCCAGCAGATCCGTAACCATACGTTCCAAGCGATTGATACTCCGAAAAATATCTGTAAACAATTCTCTCTGCTGATCATTCACTTCTCCAACCAGTCCATCCAAATAGAGAGAAACACCTTCTCTCATGACCGCAATAGGAGTTCGGAATTCATGAGAAACAACTGAGATAAAATCACTTTTCATTTGATCCACTTCTTTCAACTTCTCAACATGTTCATTCAATATATTATGTTCTTTCTTAAATTGTTCTTCCATTTTTTTTCGTTCATTAATGAGCGTCTGATAATAAAGAGTAAACAAAACAATAATAAATACAGATAAAAGCCGCATCCATATTCCCATTGGACCAGGATTAAAGATACAATGCAGTATATTCCCCTTCTCAAAAATATAACTATCACGTACAGATTCGAGAATCCAGTAGAGTGCGATGTAACCAAAACCAATTAAAAATATTTTCGGAGTATAAACAGGCCGATTTTTTCTGCCCTGACAATCAACAAGTTGTTTTTTACGTGATTCAGCATGAACACCGAATAAAATAAGTATACCGATTACCATCAAACGTATCCAGAAAGACATAGGATCAGGAAAAAATAATCTATCAAACAAAGATACATTTTCGAATAATAGAACATCTCTGATAGATTCAAAAAACCAGTATAAAATGCCAAAACCTGCACCAGCCCAACCTAAATGGATCAAGTTTTTATTGAAATTTTCTTTTTTTATAATAGGGTTCATTGGTATATTCTCCAACACTGGATATCTGTGAAAAAAATTATTCCTTTAATTACGCACTCAATTCCTCTATGCATTCATCAATTGTTCAGCCAATTTCCTTTTAGTATCTTCTATTAGTATTCCTCCATTGTTTTCATAGGATTCATTAACAATAGTCGGTTCAGGTATTTCGTCTTCGACTTTTTTACCCTGGGATGGAAAGAAAATCTTAAAAGTCGTACCCTGATCTACTTCACTCTCTACCTTAATCCACCCGTCGTGCTGTTTGACAATGCCATATACAACTGAAAGTCCCATGCCTGTTCCTTTTCCAGAATCCTTTGTCGTGTAATAGGGTTCAAAAATATGATTAAGCGTTTCTGAATCCATGCCGGTACCGGTATCCGAAAATGAAAGACAAACACATTTGCATAGACGGTCATCTGCATCATTGCTGTATTCAATCTCATCCATTTCCTTATTTTTGGTCTTGATGATAAAAGTACCACCATTAGGCATGGCGTCCTTCGCATTGATGGCCATATTCAGAATCACCTGTTCAAGCGCTGTATAATTGACACTTGTCAACCAAAGATCCGGATCCAGGTCGGTTTCGAGAACAACTTCCTTACCTATCCAACGGTTCACCATATTTGCTGAATCTTCAATAATTGTATTGATGTTCATCGAATAGAATTTCATGGGCTGCTTCCGGCTGAAATGAACGATTTTATGAACAACACGAGATGCCGTTTTAGCCAAATCGAGTATCTGTTTATAATCGTTATGTTGACTGTTGGTTTCATCGATATCCATCATTGCGGCTTCTGCGACTCCTCGAATTCCCTGAAGTAAATTACCGAAATCATGGGCAATGCCGCCTGCAAGAAGTCCAATGGCTTCCATTTTCTGGGCGTGGAACAACTGTTCACGGATTTCATCCTTTTCCTTCATTTCATTCTTTAAACAGTTAAGTGTTTTTTTCAACTTAGAAGTCCGCTCCGCGATTTTTTTCTCCAGGTAATCCTGTTCTTTTCGAAATTGCTCAATCATTTTTCTTCGTTCATTGATGAGTGTTTGATAATAAAGACTGAATAAAATAATAATAAACACAGTCAAAAGCCGCATCCACAGTGCCATCGGTCCCGGACTAAAGACAGAGTGCAATATGTCCCCTTTCTCAAAGACAAAGGTATCACGGACAGATTCGAGAACCCAGTAGAGAGCACTATAGCTGAAACTGATCATAAAAATTTTTGTCGGATAAACGGGCTGTATTTTTTTATCTTGATAATATTCGTATCTTTTTCTGTATGATTCAGCATGAATACCGAATAAAATGATTATACTGACAACCAGCAAACGCATCCAGAAAGACATGGCATCAGGGAAAACCAATCTCTCAAACAGAGACGCTTTTTCCAATAAAATGACATCCCGGACAGATTCAAAGAACCAGTATAAAGCACTAAAACCGACACCAGCCCAGGTTAAATTAATCACCTTCTTATTGAATTGTCTTTCTTTTGTCTCCTTATCCATTTTCTTTCTCCTATTCAAACTAATCTATTGGTCTGTAATAGTATAATAAACGAAAGCGAAATCCTTTTTTGTTGTGGGCAATTCCTGAAAATTTATAACATAGTTCAAACCGAATTGTCCCTCTGCATTTGACCGAAGTGTCACAACTTCTTGTTCATTGGTACTTAATGGAATAATGTTTATTACAGATCCATATTCCTGGTCTTTTAATTCAATTTTTAATTTTTGTAAATAATCTTGATCGCTTGAAACGGTTACTTTTTTTCTACATAGATCCGTTTCCCATTTTAAATGGCGATGAAAATTCTCTTCATCAAAGCTTAAATAATTATCCGAATTTCTGCTTAATACATCCATTTTTAAGTGCTCTTCTATAATGGAAATCTCGTTTCTCTTGATAACTCTTATTGTAATTGTATGACATGCCCGATTCCCTGCTTGAACATCGTGAAGAAAGACAAAAAACAATCCCAAAAATAACCATTTAAAAATACACACTTTCATTTAAACTCACCTTTCATGATCAACTATTTATACAATAGCTGTACCAAACCCAACTTTTATAATAAACAATAAGTTAGTATTGAATCCAAATGAAATATTTGAAATATTATAGAAAAGATTTGAAAATTTTACGAAGATAAAATAATGCGCGAAAGTTAATCAACGAATGGTGAGGAAAAAATTTCAGCATGATCAGGAATATTATGCTGATTCTTGTCCTTTTATGATTATATTTGTGAGAAAAATGGGTAAATGGAAATACGATCCAGATTCAATCACTCATTTTGATAAATGTTACATTATCTTTTATGGTTCGAAGAAGTTCATGAAGCTTATAAGGTTTCTGTATATATTGAAATCTTTTTCTTTTTATTTCATACCATTGCACTTTATCATCAGTATATCCACTACTTAACAAGATTCTAATGTTCGGTTTGATTGAACGAAATTCTTTAACAAGTTCAATACCGCTTTTATCAGTCAGGATAATATCAGAAAAGATCAAATGAAAATCACCATTATTTTTTACGAACAGATCCATCCCTTCCTTTGCATTTGATGCTACAGATACAACATAACCATTTTCATTAAGGAAATTCATGGTAAATTCACGCATTCTTTGATCATCTTCAACCAGTAAGATCTTTTCACCCTTCCCTTTTAAATCTTCTATTACATTCGTTTCAGAGATTCTATCACTTAATTTACCAGAAAAAGCGGGTATATAAATCTTAAATGTCGTACCTTTTAAAAGTTCACTTTCAACATTGATCCATCCTTCATGTTGCC
>JAFGDT010000032.1 GCA_016931965.1 bacterium
GAAGCTACCTTTCAGAGTCAATGTGACCGATGCATTGAAACCGGGTGCGAACACACTGGAAATCAAGGTCACCAATCTCTGGGTCAATCGGCTGATTGGTGATCAGCAGCCCGGTGTCACAAATCCCATCACCTATACGACGCAGGCTTTTTACAGATCCGATTCACCCCTGTTACCCTCAGGGTTTTTGGGGCCAGTTCAGTTAATTTCAAAACGCAACTTATCGAATAATTAAAAAGGATGATTTATAAGAAACAATAAACATGGAAAGAGAACATGATTGTAGAGGAGGTAATAAAGATGATTCCTAAAACACTTGTACCTCCGAATGATATCAAATGGGGAGTTATTTGCTGTTTGATTTTCGGCTTGATACTGTGTGCAAGTATGCCACTGAATGCCCAGTCTCAAGCGCCGTTGTCGATTCCAGACAGTACATGGATCGACATCCCTGACGCTACCGGTGATCAGGTCGCTGTGTCGGCGGCATCATTATACAGACCCTATGAATCGAGGCCTGCATCGAGTGCGAATGTCACGGCTTGGATTCAGATTGATCTCGGTGAGAGTTGCCCTATCGATTTGGTGAGATTGTATCCTTCTGTGGGATTGTTTCGTTCTGGAGGCGGTTTTCCTGTTCGGTTCCGAATAGAATCCTCAGACGATCCCTTGTTTGGCACTTCGGAGTTGATAGCGGACAGGACGGCTTCCGATTATCCCAATCCAGGGAATTACGTGACGGAATTCACAACGCGTAACATGCAAGGACGCTTTGTTCGACTGACGGTGACCCGATTGGCCACTCAATCAACGTCGTATGGCCGCTCTTCAGGAGAGAATCGTTATGTGTTTTCACTTTCAAAAGTGGATGTTGTTTCAGAGGGGCGTGATATCGCCGAGGGATGCCCAGTCACTGCAGATTCTCAATATGGAAACACAGACGATTTGCAACAGCTCACACGACCCGTTCGCCCGCAGGGTGAATATATCGTGACCGACAATCAAGAAAATGTGACACCGGTCTCTTCCTGGAAACCGGTACAAAATAAGGTTGACCCTCCTTTGGGGGGTGTATCGCTCAACGCAGGGATTTTTCGTACAGCCATGCAAAACAACATTGGCTACCTCCTTGAGTCCTATTCTGTAGATCAGCTTCTCAGACAATTTTGGGAGCGGGCAGGGAAACCGGTCCCGTCTGGATTACCAGATCCACAGCCATTCTGGGAAGTACAGCTTGCAGGCTCGAATGCTGGCCGCTTCCTGATGGGGGCAGGCAATACACTCCGGTGGATTGAGGATGCAGAATTGCGTCGCCGAATGAATGCTATTGTTGATGGTATCGAGGAATGCCGTCTGCCAAATGGCTACATCATGGCCTATCCGGAGAGTACCCTATTTGTTTCTGAGCGTGCAGCTTATACGCGCTCCTGGACGACACACGGTCTTATTGAAGCGGGTTATGCAGGCAATTTGAAAGCATTTGAGCTTTTACGCGGTTACTATGACTGGTATAACCGGTGCCCTTATCTTCCAAAACTCCTGCGGGGTGCTGCTCAGGGTGGACAGGGTATGGTCGCAAACACGCGGATGTATTTTACTCCTGTCGGAAAACCGGGTGACATTCAGGTCATTCAACGTTACTTTCAGGAGAATTATTGGCTCAAGGCTCTTTCTGAGCGAGATGTGAGTGCCTTGTGGCAGTATCCTTATGACAGGCCACACTGCTACCTGTTTACCATTTTTGAGGCCTATCTCGATCTTTATCGGGCTACAGGCGATCGGTTCTATCTTGATGCAATATTAGGGGCTTGGGACCTTGTCCATAATAACTGGGAAAATATTGGTGGAAGCATTTCGATTATCGAGTTTCTGGATTCTCCGCCAAAGTCCCATTATCTCTATGATAGGCTTGGAGAAACGTGCGGAAGTGCTTTCTGGATTTTAATCAATCAGAGACTCCACAATCTCTTCCCTGAGGAAGAAAAGTATATCGCTGAGATTGAGAAATCCATCTACAACGTCATTCTCGCCAATCAGAAAGGATCATCGGGTTTCCGGTACCATACCATGCTGGTGGGTGTAAAGGAGGGTGCCACATCCAATAATACCTGCTGTGAAGGACAGGGGACGCGCATCGTGGGTTCTTTGGCAGAATATATTTATTCAATTGGCGCTGACGGTATCTATATCAATCTATTTGAACCTTCGGATATTCATTGGACTTACAAGGAGACTGATTTTCGCTTGGAAATGGAGACGCCATTTCCCTTTCAACCTGATGTCAAGTTGATTGTTTCGACCCCTCAACCAGTCCAGATGAAAATTCGCATCCGGATTCCTTCGTGGGCTTCGGATGATATGCCCCTTATGGTAAACGGAGAACCAATCGCTGTAGGCAGTGCGGGAAGTTATTCGGAGCTTGATCGTATCTGGTCGGATGGTGATATCATTTCTTTTACACTCCCCATGGTGTTTAAAATGACAGCCTATTCTGGAGTGGACCAGATTCCGAATCATGGCAAACGCTATGCGCTGGAGTACGGTCCTCTGCTAATGGCCGTCGTCGGCACTGCAGATCTGCCCATTCAGCAAATCGATGCCGACAATGTGGCAAGAGCATTCAGGCCAAAATCCGATCAACCCTTGCACTTTGAAATGGCAGGCCGCCGATCCATTGGTTCTGGTTCAACTGTTGAATTGATGCCCTACTGGCTGGTGGACGAGCAGTGCTTTACCTGTTTTCCGGCTATGGAATAAGCATTGAATTATGATGAAATAATTGTTATTTTAAAAGTAATTAGTTCAATACAAATAGTGAGATCGTTTGTGAAAGGAGAAGGATGATGAGACGGCGTACATTTATAAGAGCGGTTTGGCAATACGAATCTCCTCACTGGATGTTGATGCGATAAAAAGTGGGAGTTGGCGGATTTTAAACACGATAATGAAAATCATAAAAACCTAACTGAAAGGAGAAGAAAGATGAATCCAATTGGTGGCATAGCATTGATCGCTATCGGAAGTCTGGGGGCGGCAAGTTTTTATGTGCCATTTAAAAAGGTCAAAGAGTGGGCCTGGGAATCCTACTGGATCAGCCAGGGTGTTATGGCTTGGCTGATTGCACCCTGGATTTTTGCTTTGCTGACAGTTCCCAGTGGATCGTTGATGAATATCCTTTCCGATGCCCCTGTAAAAGCCAAATGGCTTTCCATGATGTTTGGTGCCTTGTGGGGAATCGGGGGATTGACCTTCGGATTGAGTATCCGTTATTTGGGAATTGCTTTGGGGCAGAGTATTGCACTTGGTTTTTGTGCAGCATTCGGTACTTTAATACCGCCAATCGTTGCCAGAGAAAACCTCTTCGGGAGCACCAGCGGTATATTGACCATGGTTGGTGTTGCCATTTGTATCGCTGGTATTACCATTATCGGTTATGCGGGTGCTCTGAAAAGCCAGAATATGTCCGAGGAAAAACGGAAAGAAGCCGTCAAAGAATTTGCCCTGAAGAAGGGATTGTTGATTGCTGTATTGGCAGGTATTATGAGCGCCTGTATGAATTTTGGAATTGAATCGGGTGCACCCATAGCCGAGGTAGCCAAACGTTACGGAACCGATTCGCTTTACCAGAATAATCCATCGATGATTTTTATTTTATTAGGTGGATTTTTTACAAATGTCATTTACTGCGTATACCTGAATATTAAGAATAAAACGGGAAAGGATTATATCAAGGTTGGCCCCGCTTTGTTTTTGAACAATATCGCTTTTACTTTTCTGGCTGGTTTGTTGTGGTTTCTCCAGTTCCATTTTTTCGGAATGGGCAGAAGTCTGTTGCCTGAGGGGATGACCGTTTTTGGATGGAGTATCCTCATGGCGCTTAATATTGCATTCAGCAATATATGGGGGATTATACTGAAGGAGTGGAAAGGAGCTGGTCGCAAGACGATGGTTGTATTGCTGATTGGCATTGTTGTATTGATCCTTTCCACATTTGTAGTCAATCTATAAATTACTTTAACTCTTAAATAAAAAAGGGAAAAATATCATGGCAAAGGCGGAATTAATTAAGAAAGCATATCAAGTAGCTCAAGAAGAATATGCAGAAATAGGCGTAGACACAGATAAAGCCCTCAAAAAGATGGACGATGTGATCATCAGTTTACACTGCTGGCAAACCGATGATGTGGGTGGTTTTGAAAAACCTGATGCCGAATTGGGAGGGGGTGGTATTCAGGTGACGGGCAATTATCCCGGCAAGGCAAACACAATCGAAGAAATGCGCCAAGACCTGGATAAAGTCATGTCCCTCGTTCCTGGGGAGCAACGTCTCAGTTTGCATGCGATATATGGCGAATTCGATGGAAAACTGGTTGATCGTGATCAAATCGAGGTCAAGCATTTCCAGAAATGGATCGACTGGGCCAAAGAGCGAGACATGGGACTGGACTTTAATTGCACCTGTTTTTCACACCCGAAAGCTGATGAGGGATTTACGCTGTCCAGTAAAAATGAGTCGTATCGCAAATTCTGGATCGAGCATGTCAAACTGTGCCGTGAAATTGGAGCTGAGATGGGAAAACAGCTCGGCAAACCCTGTGTCCATAATACCTGGATTCCAGATGGTTCCAAAGATACGCCTGTTGATCGCAACGGACATCGTGTTCTTTTGAAAAAATCGTTGGACGAAATCTTTCAAATTGAATATCCGAAAGAACATCTCAAAGATGCGATCGAGAGCAAGTTGTTCGGTATTGGATCTGAGTCCATGGTTGTGGGTTCGCATGACTTTTATTTGGGATATGCCATTCAGAACAATAAACTGATTTGTCTGGACAATGGCCATTTTCATCCCACAGAACAGGTTGGTGATAAGATTTCAGCCATTCTGCAGTTTGTCGATGAGATATTGCTCCATATGACACGTGGCGTACGCTGGGACAGTGATCATGTCGTCACATTCAATGATGAAATATTGTTGATTGCCCAGGAGATTGTCCGTGCTAAAGTTCTGAAGAGGGTGAATATCGGTCTTGATTTTTTTGATGCCAGCTTGAACCGCATTGGCGCGTATGTCGTAGGGACTCGTGCTGTCCAGACAGCTTTTCTTTTTGCGCTTTTGGAACCAACCGATACGCTTCGCAAATACGAAGAAGCCGGCAAAAATTTTGAACGGCTTGCACTTCTCGAATTGATGAAATCAAAACCATTCGGTGCTGTTTATGATTACTATTGTACGCAAAGCAAGGTACCAGTTGGTGAAGATTTTATCGCAGAAATCCAGAAGTACGAATCGGATGTATTGAAAAAGCGTTAATTCGATGATGGGGCTGCATCACCTGATGCAGCCCCTTTCGTGTCACTTGATAGATAAAAAAGATAAAAAATTCCCATGAAATTTATTGTCATGATCAAATCAAAATACAGTTTGTAAGGATGGTCCATTATGAAAGATGTAATCGCCATATTTGACATTGGCAAGACGAATAAGAAAATTCTTTTGTTTGACGAACAATTGAATATCGTCTATCAGAAGGAACAGATATTTCCAGAAACAAAGGATGATGACGGATTTGCATGCGATGATGTTGATGCATTAGAGAAATGGTTGTTTGAAATTGCTGAACGATTTGTCAATGACCCTAATTATCGTATCAAGGCCTTCAATTTCTCGACGTACGGTGCAACCATCATTCATCTTGATCGAGAAGGGAAGAGACTGACACCGGTTTATAATTATCTCAAACCCATGCCGGATGGTATTGTAGAGCCGTTTTACGAAGCCTATGGAGGTGAGGCGGAATTTTCAAGGAAGACGGCTTCGCCGGCTTTGAAGATGCTCAACTCCGGTCTCCAGATCTTGTGGATTGAGAAGAAAAAACCCGATGTATTTCAAAAAATCAAAAATGTGCTCCATTTGCCACAATATGTCAGTTATTTGTTCACAAAACAAATCTGTTCTGAATATACCTCTATCGGTTGCCATACAGCCATGTGGGATTTTGGTCAGATGCGCTATCATCCCTGGTTAAAGGATCACAACATCACCTTACCTGAACCTATTCCAAATGACACCCTTTTTACTGCTCAAGTTTCAGGCAAGGAAGTTCCGGTGGGAATAGGCATTCATGACAGTTCCGCGTCACTTGTTCCTTATCTCAAAGGCAGCGATAAGAAATTTATCCTCCTTTCTACCGGAACATGGAGTATTCATATGAATCCTTTCAATAAGGAGCCTCTCACAGCCGATCAATTAAAAGCCGATTGTCTCTGCTACTTGAGTGTTAATCAAGAACAAGTCAAATCATCACGGCTTTTCATGGGGCATATCCATGATGTGAATATCGAAATGATTGCAAACCATTTTAATGCACAGGTTAAACAGTACAGGACTTTTGGAGCTAAAGAGTCTATTATCATCGAATTAAAAAAGAGATTTGGGAATGATTATGTATTTTTTAAAAATGGGATTCCAATCGAATATCAAGATACATCAGTCGATTTGTCCCAATTTAAATCGTACGAAGAAGCATACATTCAATTGATGATGGATTTGGTGAAGCTCGCTGTTCAATCCATTGAATTGGTGTTGTCCAAGGATGATGGGACAGAAAATATCTTTATATCCGGTGGATTTGCACGCAATCAAATATTTGTCAAATTGCTTGCTACGCAATATCCCGATAAAAAAGTCTTTACATCAGAAATCGATAATGCAACAGCTCTGGGTGCGGCCATTATGGTATGGGAAGCCATCAGTTCAGAAAAACTTCCAGAATTGAATTTGGGTTTAAAGTTGTGGCATCCGATGACAATGTAAAAGTTTGATTGATTATATGGGAAGCGTGAATGAGTCGTTCATCCATCGAATTTAGGTGAATATCAACATTGGAGTAAGACATGTTTCGACTGCGTGCAACGATATTCATATTCATTTTTTTTCTTTCAGGTAATCAAGTTTTCAGCCAGCTCACAAGCGAAGCTCAAATTGATACGGGCCGTATTGACGGAGCCATATACAGGATTGTGATTCCTGAAAACTGGAATCACAATCTCGTGATGTATGCACACGGTTATGAAAGTCCTTCTATGGTTCATACTCCTGAACGTTTTCATAATCCCGTGGCTGATCGTTCCGTTCAGCCTTTTCTGGACAGGGGATTTGCCGTGGCCAGATCGGCATACCGGAAAACGGGTTTTGCTCTGGCCGAAGGTGTTGAGGATACGGAAGCCCTGCGGCAGTATTTTGTCAACACATACGGACAACCCGATACCACCTATATCACAGGGCATTCGATGGGGGGAGGAATCACCCTTGCAACGATTGAAAATTTTCCACAATACTATCAGGGAGCACTTCCCATGTGTCCGCTGGCCAGCCGTCCCTATATGCAGGTGAAAGTGGCCTTTGATATAAACGCCGTCTTTGGTGCCTTTTATCCAGGCGTACTTCCTCCTCTCGCCGATGTGCTGAACGGTACTGCACCTTCTCTTTCCCAAGCGGCCATCCAGCAGGCTGTACAACAAGATACGGCACTTGCCGACCAGATAGCCAGACGTTTTGAATATCAGAGAAAAGATCTGGCCATGATCGTTATGTTTAATGATGGTGTATTGAGAGATATAGGTCAACAAGCCGGGGGAAATCCGTTCGACAACCGAAATACACTCTACACAGGATTTCCAGATGATTGGGAATTGAATCAAAAAGTGGAACGGCTGGCCGTCGATCCGGGTACCGAATGGTTTCTCAACCAGTACGATCGTACCGGTAAAATCAACCGTCCTGTGTTGATACTGCATACCATCTACGACCAACTCATTTCAGCCACCATGGCTGTCGTGAATTATGACAACCGGGTTCATGAGACAGATAGTGACCAGTACTTGGTTGTCCTCTATACCCCTGGTCAGGGTCACTGCCAATTTACACCGGAAGAAACCGGTATCGCTTTTGATATCCTTCGCAGATGGGCTGCAACGGGGAACCGGCCGGTTTCCGGCCCGATAGAATAGTATTTGTGGGTCTCTTTATGGTTTTTGAAAGATGTAACATAGTTATCGCAATATGTAAAACCAGTTTTCAATTTGAAAAAAATATCAAAAAATGCTTGACAAATATGATATTTTTATGTATCTTTTCTTGTCAGAAAGTAATGCTGTAAGGTGTTTCCTATATATTTTGTATAAATGAATCTTTTCTAAATTAAGGATAAACAACATAATTTTTCTATTTTTATATTTGGTGTAAGAAATGGCATGATATTTGTATATATCATAAATGTAACATGAAAATGATATATTATTTTAATCAATTTAAATAATATTTTTATGGTAGATCAGCAAAATACACTACAAAAAGGGGGGTGCATTATACGGATTGAATCCGTTTATGATTCTTTAAAGTCAGCAGAATTGCGTCTTGCCGATTATATTTTGAAAAACGGGGAAGTTGTTATCGATAGCAGTATCCATGAACTTCAGGAAAGGTCGGGGTCAAGTTACGCGACGATTATTCGGTTTTGCAAAAAGATTGGGTACCCCGGTTTCAAAGCTTTTAAAAAGAGTTTGGCCTATGATATTGATCATCATGATCCTGACACCTACGCCGGTACGGCGTTTCCCATTGTATTGGATGACACAATAGAATCGATTATTGAAAAAAATTATCGTAGTTCAGTTAACATCCTTACCGATACAAAGAATATGTTGAGTAATCAAACGCTGTGTCGTGCTGTTGATAAGATCATTCATGCTCGTGAAACCTATTTTATCGGTACGGGTAACTCAGGTATTGTCGCACATTATGCATCCGCGCGATTTTTCAGAATCGGCATCAAGTGTTCAACAGAGACCGATGCCACGATTTACAAGATCAAAACAGCTATTTTGGACAAAGAAGATCTCCTTTTTGCGATTTCTTCTTCAGGACGTTCCTCTGCTGTTGTCGATGCTGCCCGTATCGCCCGACAGAGAGGTGTTCCGGTGATCAGTCTCTGTGATTTTGCGATAACACCTTTATCCCGAACTTCAGACATCAACCTCTATACAACACCGCGTAATGTGACCCATTTTCTCGATATGGAAATGCCGCTCATCATCGGTCAAATCAGCATTATCGATGTTCTGTTTATCTGTTGTTGTTTGAAAATGGGAAAGAACTCTTTCAGTCGGTACCATACGACGAAACAATTCGCGGATCGTGAAAAGATATAACGTGAAGAGTAAGGTAATTCAATGGCCAATTTAAAAGGAATCGCTTCGTATTGTCAGGAATGTGGGGCCTGTACTGTAAACAATCAAAGCTGTTCTTCTCAGCAGTTGGATGACTATTTTGTCAAAATCGTCGTCAATGAAGTGATCAAGAATGTCTATCCCGATTTAAAACCTCAAGTTGAATCGGAGTCGGTCTATCCTCCTATCCCTTTGGGTGTTTCGAATCACCATGTGCATATCACAAAAGAAACATTTGAGAAACTTTTTGGCGCAGGAAAAGAACTGGAACACTACCGTGATTTGTATCAACCCAATGAATTTGCCGCAAAACAAATGGTCACTATCGCAGGACCCAAGATGCGGGCAATTCAAAATGTGCGGATTTTGGGTCCACTCAGAAAGTATGATCAGGTCGAAGTCTCTTTAACAGATGCCATACAACTGGGGATATCGCCACCGATTCACAATTCTGGAGATCTCGAAGGCGCTGCACCCTTAACGCTGATTGGTCCAAAGAGTTCGATCTACCTTGAACATTGTGCCATTATAGCCAATCGCCATATGCATATGACCAGTCACGATGCCCAGCTGTTTGGTGTCGAAGACGGCGACTTCTGTAAAGTCCGCATCGGTGGTGAAAAGGGGACAGTATTTGAAAATGTGCTGGTGCGCGTCAATGACAACTGGAAATTGCAGCTGCATCTGGATACAGATGATGCCAATGCGGCCAATGTCCGTTGTTCCATGCATGTCGAATTTGTTGGTAAGATATAAGGAGAGGATATGCAGTTCGGACAGGTTATCGGGAATATTGTTTCAACTCAGAAGACGGGGCACATTCAAGGGATACGACTTTTGGTTGTCCGACATCTGGATGAAAACCTGAAAAAGACATCCAAAGTCGTTGCCTGCACAGATACTGTGAATACAAAGGCAGGAGATATTGTTCTCCTTTGTTCATCCTCTTCAGCGAGGATGACGTCAATAACAAAAGGTGTATGTACCGATCATTCTATTGTAGCAGTTGTAGAGATGATATCGTCTCAGAAGAAAAACGTTTACCATCGTCAGTAATGAGGATTCACATTGAGCCAGGAAATTTCTTTAGAAAAAATAGTGGATTCGGTTGTCCGAGAAGTGATTAAAGCACTTCAAAAAGAGGGGGTGAAAGTTGTATTGACCCCAAGAAATCCCACGGATAGTGATCCGGCCGGGAAAAATCAAAATTATCCTTTGAGAAATAAGACGGAAAATATGGATATGAGTCTTTATCGAACACCGGTTTTAACAGAGAATCGTATTCAAAAGTTGCATCCGCTTACCGGTGAGATCATTGTACCGAAAGGAACCGTGATCACACCCAAAGCGAGAGAATTGATTCAATCAAAACAGATTTTGGTGACTTATAAATAATAGGGAGGTCTTCAATGGCAAAAGTAGCATTGGGGTTTGTCGAAACACGCGGTGATACGGGGAGTGTTGTAGCGATTGACACGATGGTTAAAACGGCGAATGTGGATCTGGTTAAAAAAGTGGGCATCGGGGGCGGGTACGTCACTGCCATTATTCGGGGGGAAGTAGGTGCGGTTAAATCGGCCGTGGATGCGGGTGCTGAAGCGGCAGCCAAAGTTGGCGAACTGGTTTGTGCCAATGTGATTGCTTCGGCTCATGAAGATGTTTTTAATCTCATCGGTATCAAGAAATAGGAGAATGAACATGCAAGAAGCATTAGGCGTGATTGAAACATTGGGTTTTGCAACTGCCATGGAAGCGGCAGATGCAGCTGTCAAAGCTGCCAATGTGAAACTCGGGGATTGGTTAAGAGTCGGCGGCGGCAAAGTGAATGTTATTATACGTGGAGATGTAGCTGCTGTGAAATCTGCGGTGGAAGCCAGCGTTGCTGCTGCTTCACAGATCGGGCAGGTTCAGGGACAGACCGTCATTCCACGGCCTTCGGATAAATTGGTGCCCGCTTTTCCAATCAATCCAAAGAGTATTGTAAAGTAGAAAACGATCATTTTTCAATCAATAAGGTCAGGGATATACAGTGAACATTTCAGAAGATCAAATCCAGGCGATTGTTCAAAACGTCATTCACAATATCGTTTCCGATCGAACCTCACAGAATGTTTCTCAATCTCGTGCACAAACAGGGGAATGGGGTGTATATGCAGATATGAATGAGGCAATTGAATCGGCGCATGAAGCTTTTCTTCAATATCGATCCTTCGATATTCAAGACCGAAAAACATTTACCGATGCGGTTCGACAAATGACACTGGATTATAAGGAAGAATTCTCAAGGATGGCCGTATCTGAAACCAGAATGGGACGGGTTGAACATAAAATTGCCAAGCATGTGAATGTGGCGAAACATGCATCCGGTGTGGAATTTTTGCAGCCCAAATCATGGTCTGGCAAAAATGGTATGGCCATGGAGGAGTATGCTCCCTGGGGTGTAATCGGTAACATATCGCCGAGTACACATCCCAGTCCCACAATGATCGAAAATATCATCATCATGCTTTCCGCCGGCAATACCATTGTTTTTAATCCCCATCCTGCAGCGAAAAAATTGAATGCGTATGTCATTCAATTGTGCAATCAGTATATCACAAAGGCAGGTGGTCCAGAAAACCTGGTGACGTGTGTTGCTGAACCCACACTGGAAAGCGCTGATATTATGTTTAAGCATCCCAAAACAAAACTGCTTTCCGTGACCGGCGGACCTGCCATGGTTGAAGCAGCCATGAAGATCAGCAAGCCGGTGATTGCCGCCGGTCCAGGCAATCCACCCGTACTCATCGACGAGACCGCCGATATTGAACTTGCCGTCAAAGAAATCACACGAAGTGCAAGTTATGATAACAATATTCTCTGTACTGCCGAAAAAGAACTATTTGTCGTAGAAAGCGTATTCAATGCTTTTGTGCAAGCTTTTGAAAAAGAGGGCAATTATAAATTGAGCACATCCCAGATGGATCTGCTTGCGCAGAAAGCCCTTGAGAAAAAAGGGACGCATTATATCATCAGCCGTGATTTTGTGGGTCGGAATGCCAGTGTACTTGCCCAGGCATTGGGTATCCATTTTTCGGATGATATACTGCTTCTGTTTGGTGAGACCGATCGTGACCATCCCTGGGTAGTTGCCGAACAGATGACGCCCTGTATACCGGTTGTGCGTGTCAACGATTTTCAAGAAGGTGTGGACTGCGCCCTTAAAGCCGAGCATGGTTTTGAACATACAGCCAGTATTTTTACGAAAGACATGAACAGAGCGACTCTGTATGCAAAACGGTTAAATACCGATATTGTTGTGATCAATGGAAGTACGTTCCGTGGAGACGGGGGTGATTGGGGAGAGGCCTATTTTTCCCATACCATCGCTTCTCCCACCGGACAGGGCATCGTCAATCCTCTGGATTACTGCAGAAGAAGGCGCATCATGACAACCGGTGCATTCCGATTTGTGTAAAGTCGGGAAATGATGGATATAGAATCTTGTATTGAAACAATGAAGTTATATAAGAAACTTGAAATAGAAATTTATTCGGAAGGAGAAAAAAGATGGCACAGGTCAAATCAATTGGGATTCTAGAGACAAAAGGTTTTACACCCCTCATTGAAGGTGCAGATGCTGCGTTGAAAGCCGCCAATGTCGATCTTGTTGAATGGCGACAATCGGGAAGCGGTATTGTTTCTTTTGTCATTGAAGGTGAGGTGGCGGCTGTCCGCTCGGCCATCGATGTGGCCCGTACCGCAGCTTCCAGTGTAGGTGAAGTTATCTCTGACATGGTCATCCCGAGACCTGTCGAAGTCCTGAAAACCACATTCAAGAAATAAGGATTCGGGAGTTGATATGATTTTCGCGAAAGTCATTGGCAATGTCGTTTCAACGCAAAAAGATGAAAATCTGAACGGCATGAAATTACTCCTCTGCAAGGAGGTCGATTGTAAAGGCAAACCGCTGAATACATACCATGTCGCAGTCGATGCTGTCCAGGCGGGTGAAGGTGATCTCGTCCTACTGTCTTATGGTTCGTCAGCCCGAATGACCGATTTAACCAAAAATGCACCTGTTGATGCCGTGGTGATGGCCATTGTCGATGATATCATGCTTACAGAAAGTAGGCTAGTTCCCAAAAAGAAACAAAGTTGAGATGTCATGAAATTAGGAAAAGTCATCGGTCGCGTGTGGGCTGACCGAAAGGTAAAGCAATTACATTCATGCCGCTTGCATATTATTCAACCCATGACAAGTAATCTGAGAAAAAAGGGAAAACCGCTGGTTGTTGCCGATCCCCAAAATATTGCAGGCTCCAATGATATTGTCGTTTATGTGACCAGTACGGATGCCACACAGGCATTTGATTCCGGATTTGCTCCAGTCAATGCCAGTGTTGTTGAACTTGTCGATTCCATTTATTAGAAGTCGCTTATGTTTTTGGCCAAAGTCAGTAAAATCGTTCATTCAACAGCAAAACATGAAGCTTACAGCGGTAAGCCTGTCTTTATCGTTCAGCCGATCGATCCCAATGGAGAACCAAAGGGAGATGAGTGGGTCGCAGTCGATTATGTCGGATCGGGCATCGGAGATATTGTTGTATGTGGTGGTGCACCCGGTGTGGCCAAAGATGTGTTCGGTTTGGATCTGGCACCGATTCGGACGCTGATTATGGCCATTGTGGATCATATTGATTATCGGGATATTGATTGATGTCGATAGCCTCTATTGAAAAGAATGGGATTGTGGGTGCTGGTGGCGCTGGTTTTCCAACGCATATAAAACTTCAATCGCAAGTTGATACTGCCATCCTGAATGCGGCTGAATGTGAACCGCTGATTCATAAGGATGAAGCCATCCTTTTGCAATATACGGATGAGGTTCTTCGTGGTTTTAAAAAGGTCATGGCATTGTCCGGTGCTTCACAGGGCATTATCGCTATCAAGAAAAAACATGTTCATATTATCGAGTTGCTCAAGAAGAAGATCTCCGATCCCATCCGGATCGAACAAATGGGAGACTTCTATCCTGCCGGCGATGAGGTAACTCTGGTCTATGCCACAACCGGCCGAATTGTGCAACCAGGAGAGTTACCACTCAGTATTGGCTGTATCGTACAAAATGTAGAGACCGTATACAATATCGCCGTTGATCAACCGGTTGTTGAAAAATTTTTGACGATTGCAGGGGAAGTTGAAAATCCTGTTACCGTGAAAGTCCCGATTGGTACCCCTTATTCGGAGTTGCTTTCTCAGATTCGGATTATGACGCGAAATTATCGGGTTATTTCCAGCGGATTGATGATGGGCAAACTTGAGAAAGATCTGTCTCAGGTTGTGACCAAAACAGTAAGCGGATTGGTTGTGTTGCCGGCCGACCATTATTGTGTGCAGATGTACGAGAGATTTCAAAAACCACAGGATACCATTCGCATAGCCAAAGCGGCTTGTGACCAGTGCAGTTATTGTACAGAACTCTGTCCCCGCTATTTATTGGGTCATCCTGTTCGACCGGAAACAGCCATGCGCAATGTGATGTTTTCCCAACCAGAAACGACTCCTGTACATTCCGGAAATGCATTCTGCTGTGAATGCAATCTATGCACACTCTATTCCTGTCCCGAGGGTTTGGATCCCAGGGGTTCAACTCTACTTGAAAAAGCGTTTATCCTGAAGAATAGAGAGTTGCAATGGGAAGGTCTGCCTGTGACGGTTCATCCCATGAAGGATTATCGGAAAGTGCCCACACAAAAACTGATGCAGCGGCTTGGTGTGACGCAATATCATGATACCGGGCCTCTCACAGAGATGGAGATTAAACCGAGGCAGGTCCGTATTTCACTGAAACAACATGTGGGTAGTCCGGCGTCACCTGTTGTACAGTTGAATCAATCGGTTCAAAAGTATGACCTTGTTGCAAAAGCAGAGGGATCCATTTCTGCCAATATTCATGCTTCAATCGATGGCCAAATAAAAGAAGTCAATCAAAATGAAATAATCATCCAGGGGAGTTCATGAATCAAAAAAATGCCATAGGGATCATTGAGTTGTCCAGCATTCACAAAGGATTCGAAGTGCAGGACGATGTGTTGCAAAATACACAAGTCGAGAAACTGGTTGCCAGAACGATCTGTTCGGGTAAATATGTGATTGTGGTCCGGGGAGAGATTGCCGATGTCGAGTCCTGCCTTGAAATTGCCAAATCGACAGGGGGTTATGCCATCATCAACGCAATTATTATTCCCAATGTGGATGCATCCATATTCCCGGCCATCTCCGGTGCAACCACACTGGATAGTCCCAAAGTGGATGGTTTGTTGATCATTGAAACGTTTTCTGTGGCGTCGGCCATCAAAGCCGCCGATTATGTTGTGAAGGAAGCCGATGTTCTTCTGTTGAGAATTCATGTCGCCATGGCGATTGGGGGGAAAGGCCTTGTGGTGGTTACGGGTTCGATCGACGCATTAAAATCGGCTCTGGTACCTGCCATTGCCTATGTGAAAGAAGAGGGCATGCTGGTCGGCTATTCACTGATTAGCGATCCGCACGAGGATGTATTAAGGGAACTCATCTGAATGGGTGTTTATGTTGTTTTATTTCATATCATAACCTGGGGAAAATACAATGAGCATGTATGCAAACAACAGCGAATGGGAACTGAAAAGACTCATTCTTGATGTCGGCAAGAGAATCTGGACACGGGGGTATGTTGCCGCAAACGATGGAAATATCACGATTCGGATTGGCGACAATGAAATATTGACGACTCCGACAGGTGTCAGCAAAGGATTTATGACACCCGATATGATCATCAAAATGAACATGGACGGTAAAGTGATCTCTCAAAGTCCAAAATTCCGTCCCTCGAGTGAGGTTAAAATGCACATCGAAGTGTATCGGCAGAGGGAAGATATCAAGGCCGTGGTTCATGCGCATCCACCGTACTGTACCAGCTTTGCTGTGGCCGGGATTCCATTGAATAAGTGTGTCCTTCCGGAAGCCATACTCACATTGGGGGCTGTGCCCATTGCGCCCTATGGCACACCTTCCACCATGGAGATACCGGATTCCATCAAACCCATTATTCAAAATTCTGATGCGGTCCTATTGGCCAACCATGGTGCACTGACTTTAGGTACCGATCTTATCAATGCATATCATCGGATGGAAACACTTGAACATTCGGCTCAGATTGTTTTTACGGCCATCCAATTGGGCAATGTCAATATGATTCCCGGTGAGCAAGTGAAAAAGTTGATGGAATTGCGAGAAAAGATGAACATTCCTGGGAGGGTGAGTGTTTGTGGTGTGGAACCTAAAAATATCAAGGAGAGTGTCACTCCAGATCAGATTGAGGTTATCACCCAAGAGGTCATTGCAAAAATCAAAGATTTACAAAAAAAATAGGGGGTATACGTTTGAACATATTGATTGCCAATCCGGGCAGCACATCCTATAAGTGCAAACTCATTTCAATGCCTGATGAGGATATTCTGTTTCAAGCCGTGGTCGAAAGAATCGGTGATGAGGAAGGACTTATCTCCTATCAATTTGCAGGAAAAGAAAAAGTCAGTGAAACGAGAGCTGTTCCGGATTATTTTAAAGCCGTCCATTTAACACTGGAACTATTACAGCAATTCTGCGAGATCAA
Source organism: bacterium (assembly GCA_016931965.1). Classification (GTDB taxonomy): domain Bacteria; phylum Zhuqueibacterota; class QNDG01; order QNDG01; family DSAB01; genus JAFGDT01. The sequence goes on from JAFGDT010000032.1 coordinate 16,868, forward strand.
TACAGTTTCTGCAGTGGGTTTTAAAACTGTGCATGCCAGAGGCGTTTCCGGCTGTGCTGCATTAACAGATGATGTCCTGAGAGCGATGGAAGAATACATGCCTTTGGTGCCTGTTCATAATCAGGTGTATTTAACAGCCATCTCTGTATTTCAAAAACTGTTGCCGCAGATTCCTCTGGTCGGTTTATTTGAAACCGCTTTTCATACAGAGATTCCACCCGAAGCATACCTCTACGGTATTCCTTACCGTTATTATGAAGATTACGGGGTGAGAAAGTACGGTTTCCACGGTGCTTCTCACAGGTATATTGCAGAGTGGGTGAAAAAACAGTATGCGCAGGGATCGAAGACATACAAATTAATTTCCTGCCATTTGGGAGGGAGTTCTTCCGTCTGCGCGATCAAAGACGGCGTTTCAATCGATACCTCCATGGGGATGAGTGCCCAGTGTGGATTGCTCAACGCAAAACGGGTCGGAGACCTCGATTCTTTTGCCCTGCTCTATATCATGGAAAAAGAGAATCTTTCCATCGGTCAGATGCGGGAGATTCTCATCTCCCAAAGCGGTGTTTACGGGATTTCAGGTCTGAGCGGCGATTTCCGTGATATTGAAGAAGCCATGCATAAAGGTGGCAAACAGGCGGAATATGCCTTTAAAACGTTTGCATATGTCGTCAAACGATACATTGGCGAATATGTTGCTATTCTAAATGGAACCGATTATATTGTATTCACAGGCGGTTTGGGCCAAAATTCACCTGCAATGAGAAGTGAAATTCTGTCCAATATGGAAAATATCGGCATGATTTTGGATACTGTTAAAAACAATGAAAATCCCAGAGAGGGAATCATTTCATCATCGACTTCTCCGATTAAAATTATGGTTATGCAAACCAATGAAGAGATTGTTGTAGCCAGAGAGGTTGAAAAATTTATCCGCGCACAAACTGCATGAATAGAAGGTGACATCAACCATGATCGTTTCCCTGTTTATTCCCTGCCTCACTGAGCATCTGTTCCCGAGTGCCGCGTTATCCATGGTGAAAATATTTCAACGGTTGGGAATTGATGTCAAGTATGTTGAAAATCAGACCTGCTGTGGACAGCCGGCTTTCAATACGGGATATCACAAAGAGGTCGTGCCACTTGCCGAACATTTTATCCAGTTGTTTCAACATGAGGAATATATTGTGGCTCCCTCAGGGTCCTGCGTGGCCATGGTGCGGGAGCACTACAAGGATTTGCCCATCAAAGAAAAACTCATCGCGCCCTACAAGGAGATCTGTACAAAGATATACGAGTTCAGTGAATTTTTGGTTGATGTTTTAAAAGTGGTTGATTTCAACGGGCGTTTTCCTCATTGTGTGACCTATCACGATTCATGTCATGTGGCCAGGGGGTTGGGGATTCGCGAACAACCCCGTCAGCTCATTCGTGGAATCAGGGACATTGATTTTGTTGAAATGGAAAGATCGGATCTTTGCTGTGGATTTGGCGGTACATTTTCGTATAAGTTTAAAGATATTTCCATCGAAATGGTCAAACGCAAATGCCGCTACATTGAAGAAAGCAAAGCCGAATACTGTATCGGAGCGGATTCCAGTTGTTTAATGAATATCGAAGGGTACTTGCGGAAAAATCAATTTACAGCCAAAACGCTGCATATTGCTGATCTTTTGGCTCAGAGTATGGGATTGTAGAATTGGAGTGATGGGATTTTTGAAAAAAGTGAATTGAATATAGGTATGTACGTTGTCCGAAAATTGTTTCAAGACCTTTTGATAAGAGATC
>JAFGDT010000033.1 GCA_016931965.1 bacterium
TTGATAAAATATATGGATTTAATAACAAAAATGCAAGTACTAATTTATATAATATCAATATGTTATGACTTTTTCAGGAAGCCCTAAGTATTATTTTTTTTAGCCTAAATTGATGATAAAATTCTAAATTGTTGATTACAAATCAAAAAGAGAAAATGTACCTATGATCATATTAATGATCTACAAAACGAAATATAAAAATATTTTTTTTTGAATGATGGATAGGATTTCATTAAAAAGATCATTTTTTCATAATCAGAGAAATTCCTTCTTTATAATATCTTTTTTTATCGTCATCTTGTCATTCATTATCTCTTCATTATTCCCGATATATTTTCGTGAAGATGATACAATATACTTGCAATACGCATGTGAAAATGAAAATCTACTTTCAGCTTTTGTCCCACAAAAGGCCATTCTTTTCGATATGCACCGTCCAATGCAGAACATCACGTGGTGGCTATTGTTCCATATTTTTGGTTTCAATCCGTTCCCGTATCAGGTTTTTTGTACGTTCTTATATGGTATTTCTTTTTTATTATTCTTTCAATTTTTAAAACTTGTTTTTAATAAACGGATCGCTTTATTGTCTGTCATTTTATATTTGATTATCTTTTATCCATTGGGTTATATCATTTTTTGGTTTTCAGACTTAACATATATACTTGAAATATTTTTTATTAACTTAGCTCTTTATCTAATCATTAGGGCCATTCAAATCGATAAACAATACATATGGGGAATTATTAGTTATGTTTTTGGTATTTTATCCAAAGAACCAGTGGCTTTCATTGTACCGCTTTGTACTTTAAGTTATTTGATAACAGATTGGAAAAATCTTTTTGGTGATAAAACCAAAAGATTAGGAATAACATTGTTTCTTTGGTTAACAGGAATCATTTACGTGCTATTCAAACCCTATATTCACTATCGCCAAGGTGTTAATTTTTTTTCGGATATATTTGAGGGGATGGCTTTCATTATGGACCGATGGCATATATATAGTGATTTTCTTATTTCGGGACCTGGTATTTTAATACTGATTACAACCATTTTTCTAACTACGAAGTGTCTGCTTAATACAAAAGCATCTATCGAAAGAAAAAAATTCTTACTTATTTTAGTGATCAGTACCGTTATCAGTATTTTACTCAGTTTTTATACGGAATGGGCATCGGTTGTTTTATTTTTATGCTTATTCATTCTTGCAATGAAAAGACATCGGACATTGGTCGGTACTATGTGGTTTGCATTTTCATTTTTGGGTATTTTGACAATTACATTTATTATCCGTACTATGTTGATTGAAGCTTCGTTTGGCATTGTCATTGTCGCAGCTGCGGCGATGAATGATATTATAGATTATTTTGGAGCAGAATGGAAACAATTTTCAGAGAAAATAAAGATAATATGTTATGTTTGTATCAGCCTTATATTGATCAGCTCCACATATCTTTTTGGAATTGGATTTTTCAATCGATATGTAAAAATACTTCGCATCGTATCAGCAAGTAGACAAAATCTAGGCAATGCCATTGACTATATGATTGAAAATATCCATGAGGAACCTTCTTTTTTATTTATTATCAATTATGAAATGATGGACATGAAGAGGGAAGATGTTTATTTTTTACCCGACTATTTAAAGGCTCAGCGGATGAAAACAATGAATAAAGATGACTTAAGGCGCATGTTTTATTTGTTAAAGAACGAACATATCCGTGTGATCGGTCTGGGTGAATTTTTAGGAAATGTTGAAAATGAGTTGCCCGAGAACAGCTATCTTTTAACCATGAATAATTACGAAAATGACTTTATTCAAAATCTGCCTATTCGAAAAGAAATGATTTTCCGAACAGACATAAATGGAGAAAGTGCTTTTATATATCGTTTTTTATCGTACGGCTCAGGATGAAAAAACAAGAATTAAAGAGATGGATTTAAAGAAAGAAGAGATGAACTATCAGAGAATGTCAAAGAGAAAACAGGATCTTTTTCTTTTTTTAAGATGCCCCTATTGTTTGAGTCCCCTTGAACAAGAACATTATGGTGCGTGCCTATTGTCAAAACTCTAAAGAAATCTTTCATAATGATCAAAATGGAATACTTGATTTGAGACTGAAAAAATTGAAGCAGGTTAACTTAAATTTTGGGTTAGGGATGACTACAGAAAAAGAAGAACAGAGTTCTATTCTAAAATCGAAACAAGAGAGATGGATTTGGAGAAAACATTAACAGAAGTTGCTTGTATTCAACAAAAAACAGCATTGTCATTAAAATTCTGGTTTCGTGATTATGTCCGTACTTACCATTTGGATGATAAACAATACCAGAGAAACATTGATTTAAAATATGAACACACTCTGTCAGTCTGTAAAGAAATTATCCATATTGGCAGAACTCTGAATCTGAGCAGAGAGAATATTCAATTCGCGGAAATCACCGCATTGTTCCACGATGTTGGACGATTCGAGCAATACCGCCGATATGGTACTTTTGTGGACCTCAAATCAGAAAACCATTCTGTGATTGGAATTAACATACTAAAGGAAAAACAGGTCCTTAAAGATCTGTATCCAGAAACACAAATGTTAATATATCGTACAATCGAAAATCATAATCGGTTTAGACTGCCGGATGGCGAATCAGAGATCTGCCTGTTTTTTTCAAAGTTGCTTCGCGATGCCGATAAGTTAGATATCTGGCGTGTGGTTATCCAGTACTATCAAAATATGCATCTTTCTCGAAACAGCGGAATTGAATTGGATTTGCCTGATACCGATAAAATATCTGATCATGTTTATCATGATTTAATGTCCGAAAAACTTGTCAGGACCGAACATTTAAAAACATTAAATGATTTTAAACTTCTTCAAATGGGATGGATTTATGATATCTATTTTTTAAGAACATATGAGCTTGTACAAGAAAGGAGATACCTTCAAGCAATTCGTGATACACTTCCCAATACGGAAAAAATAAATATACTGTATAATAAATTAAGTGATTATGTGCAAAAAAAAATAACGGCGGGCCGATCATAAGGATCGGTCTAATCAGTTCTTGTGTTATTTTATGTTAAGCAGATTTTTAAATTTTTTTAAAAATAGTAAACAAAATTTGTTTTCAAGCGTTATATATAATGGATGACTAAAAATAAAAAGTGCAAGATAGATTTGAACATTTCATAACGCAAAATATCTATCTATATATGTATCGAATATAAAAAAAGGCTATGATATTTTTGAAAATTTGATTACTTTATGGCAAACCATTACTCCGAAAGGAGGCGAGTGATATGAAAGCGACAAAGCATCTTTTGTTGGGAGGGGGAGTGATATGGATGCTGCTCTCCATGGGATGTTATACGGTTCTGATGCTTCCCGGAGAGAGCGAACGCCATATTGTAACGGAGGAAAACGTCGTCGAAGAAGAATATGATAACGACTATGAATCAGAGGAAACACAAACAGTCATTCATGAGCATTATTATTATGGTGATTTATGGCCCGGGACTATCTATTTTGATCCATTCTGGTCGTCTCCCTACTGGTGGCATTATTCATCCTGGTACAATTGGTCGTGGAGATACAGCTGGTATTATGGCTATGCATGGTGGGACCCGTGGCCTTATGGATACGGTCGATGGCGGTTATATCCTTATTATACCTGGTATTACTGGGATTACTATCCTTATTATGATCCATACTGGGTTTATTATGATGGTTATTATGGGAACGACGTTTATCAGGTTCGAAGTGGCACTTCATTGGGCGAAAGAACGACATATGGTATAGAAGATGTGTATAGCCCATCAGCAACGGTCACACGCGCATCAGGAGCCACATCCATCGGTAAAGCAGGAGAAAACAGCGGCGCAGTTGTAACCAAGTCGGTTGATGAGAGAAGTATTATTCCAAGCAGCAGCGCTGCCTCGGTAACGAAACAGTCTGATTCTGGGACAGGAACGGCAACACCCGTGCGTCGTGTGGGCAGTTCAGAATCGGATGGCAGTATTTCCAGTCCGCGGCAGCCGGAATCAAGTTCAGTGGGCACAGTGAAACGGGTCGAGAGCAACAATTCATCCTCTTCGTCGGCGCAGAGATCCTCTTCCAGTTCGAGTTCTTCTTCATCAAATCAAACGATTTCTCGTCCGTCCAGTTCCAGTTCAAGCCGGAGCACTTCAACGCCCAGCCGAACCACATCGAGTGGTTCTGCCACACGTTCGAGTTCTTCAGCAGGATCGAGCTCATCCGGTTCTGTGACACGTTCATCTGGTTCCAGCAGTTCAAGCTCCACCAGTTCGGGCTCCAGCAGTTCGAGTAGCAATCAAAGTTCAGGAACAGTCAACAGAAGATAAGACTGTTTCACAGAAAATGGAGGCTTTTATGAAATCCAGAAAAAGCATTTTATGGATTCTGATAGTCATCGCTGGAGTTGGAGTTGTACAAGCTCAGGAAACCATTTTTACAAACGGTCAAGCATGGGAGGTGGGTGCAGTTCCTCAGAGCTTAGGAGGGGCTTTCACGGGCGTTGCCAATGATTATTCGGCGCTCTACTACAATCCTGCCGGATTGGGACAGATACAACATATCAATGTATACAGTTCTTATTCCCATATCATGCTGAATGATAAATCCACTTTTTTAGGCACGAGTACATCTGAAGAGGTTAGTTTTACAAAATTGGGGGCATTAGGAGTCACCGTGCCGGTGCCCACCTATCGGGGGAGCCTTGTTTTTGCATTCGGGTATCACCGCATCAGAGGGTTCGGAGGCGCACTCAGTTTGGAGTCCAGTCAAGATGTGCTCATCGATTATACTTTGCTATTTGACACAACATGGGTGACACTGGCCTATCCAGTTAAACCCGAAAGCGCTGAAGAAATGATCGATGGCGAACTCAGTCAGACCTCATTCGGAGGTGCTATCGAGGCAGCCCCTGGATTGTTTTTTGGCGGTTCGGTTAATTTCTGGGCCGGTACCAGAGATTATTCGTGGGATTATACAATCATCCGAGGAATATATGATGTGAATGTACTCGATGATGATTGGGTTGTGATGCTCCCGGATCTTTCCATATCGACACATTATCAGGAAAAATACAGTGGTATCAATTTTACATTGGGTGGACTGTTCAAGTCGAATCAAAATCTGCAGGTCGGAGGTGTCATTAAGACACCGGTTAAACTGTCTGCCAAACGGGATGAGGAGAATGTGATCCGTAAAACGGTATATCCTGGCTATCAAACGATTCCGGATTCTTCATTCCTTGGTTTTGTGGATCACGAAATACAATCTCCCTGGATATTCCAGTTGGGTGGTGCTGTTACAATTGGACCTTTTATGGTCGCAGGTGATGTGGAATTGAATGATTACAGTCAGATTAAATTTAAAACAGCTCCGCCGACAGGCGAGATGATCTCTGAGGCCAATCGTGAAATTCGGAAGAACTTTCGCAGTGTTTTAAATACACATATCGGGGGACAGTTTACCATACCGGGAGTCGGTTTGAAACTCAGAGCAGGATATGCGCATCATAAATCTCCTTTTAAAGATAGTTCGGCTGAATGGGATCGAAAGGTTGTTTCTCTTGGCGGAGGCATTTCTTTCGAGGGGAAATATAGTCTGGATATTTGTTATTCGATGAGCTCCTGGGAGAAAAGACCTTTTAATTGGCTGGCGGAAATCGGTGAAAAAATCGAAGAAAATCAGTTATTGTTGAGTTTTACTTATGGCTGGTAATCGGTAATATCCATAACGGATTGTGAAAAAGCCTGCTCTGTTTTTTGGCAGGCTTTTTTAATTTGTTTTCATGATCATAAAAATAGAAGCGACACGCCCAAGACGGAAATCACAGCCCCAATGATTTCCTGGAGATTCACCTTTTCTTTTAAAAAGATAACCGCCGGTGGGATGATGAGTATCGGCACCAATGCCATGATGGTGGAAGCGATTCCTGTGGCTGTATGCTGAACAGCCAGCAGGGAGAAAGATACGCCCAGAAATGGACCCAAAAAAGCTCCCAACGATGTGGGCAACAAAGCTTCACGATTTCGTATAACCTGACCCACACGATGCCAACGCTTGATCATAAAAAATAGGAGTGAGATGCCGATGATACCGGCAATGATCCGAATTTGGGTCGACGCGAAGGCGTCATAATCACCCATACCATGTTTGCTTAAAACCAGTCCAATCGCTTGTCCCAGAGCGCCACCTGATGCCAAAAAAACACCCCATACAGGAATTGAATGTCTGAATTGATTCTGTTGTGTATGTCGCTGCAGGACAACAAGCACAATTCCGCCAACTGTCAGCGTCATTCCCGTTAAACTACAAAACGATAACGTTTCTCCCAATGCAATCCAACCAATAAGTGCGGTAATGGGGGGGACTGTCGACATGATCAGCATAGAAATTCGGGCTCCCACCACCACAAAGGCCTCGAAAAGGAGCAGGTCACCGACAGTAAATCCAATGATACCGGATAGCGAAAGCCAGAACCAGGTATTGGAATTTGCATCAACCGGTAAAAATGATCCCCTGTATATCCAACAAAATAAACTGAGAAATATAAGTCCAATAACCAGTCTGAGCCAGTTTACTGCCAGAGAGCCTGCACGTTTGCTCGCTACTTCAAAAGCGAGAGCACCGAATGTCCAGCAGATCGCTGTCGTTAATGCTGCAAATTCTCCGATACGAGATTCGATCATGATTTATCATCTTCGGTGTTATAAATAGAACAATATATGAAAAAGGAGCGATTTCTCAAAAAGAATTATCTTGATGTAATCATGTTTTTATTAATGGGCTGGACATATTTTTATAGAAAAATAAAAAATGATAAAAATATTAAAAAATGCTTGACATGGGCAAGAAATGTTATTATATTTAATTTGTAAAACAAAGTACTTTTATTAAACAATAACTTTGAAGGAGAAAAATATGAAACATCAAGAAGTCGAGCAGGAAATAGCCATCATTAAAAAGATGATTGAAAAAACAAGAAAGGAAACAGCCGAGTCGGGACACTTTTTCATCGCGATTGGTATTTTTTCGATTTGTTGCATATTCCTCATCGGGGTTGCGAATTTTTATCACCTGATCCATCTTGAATTGCCCCTTTTGTTGATTATGATGATCGGGAACGGTCTGATCGGATATATCACCGTGTTCCGGAGAGAAAAAAAGAAAAAGGTCCATTCCTATCTCAAGACCATTTGTTACAGTATATGGGCCGCCTGTGCAGTACCAGCCATTATCACATTTTTTCTTCCCTATTTTGGTGTGATTCCAGGGAATCTGGTCGGTGTTTTTTCAACCTTGATCATGGGGATTGCCGTTTTTTCAACAGGTGTTATTTTTGAATCCAAATTTATTGTCTGGAGCAGTTTTGTATGGTGGGGAGGAGCAATGGTGATGGCTTTTATGAAAGTCATCCCGCAATCTTTTGTTATGGTCGCGGTGATATTTGTGGGCTGGGTTATGCCCGGAATCATTTTAAATAGACGGTATCGAAACGGGAGTCGGACAAATGAGTCAAGATAAAATACTCCAATTGGATCCCATCGTCCATGCTCCTGTTCGATTGGCCATTCTTTCTATTTTAATCACTGTTGAGAATGCCCATTTTACATTTTTAAAGGAATCGACAAAGACCACGGATGGCAATCTGAACACCCATCTAACCAAACTGGAGCAGTCTGGTTATATCCGAATCAAAAAAACATTTCAAGGGAAGAAACCTCTGACGCTTTGTTCGATAACCAAGAAGGGTGAAAAGGCTTTTCATCTCTATTTGGAGCAGCTGGATCAGATTGTTCGCAGTCAAAAGAATAAAACCTGATTTTGGTAAGATGATTCATTTATTTCTTATTTCATACTGGAGGATAAAGTCATGAATAAAGTGATATCGATCCATTTCAGCATTTTCATTATGGCCTATATCTTTGCCATACCCAATATGACACACTCGCAATTGAGCGACTATTCCTTTCTAAAGAATGAGTTTAACCTAGAAGGAGAACGCTTGCCAGAGACACAATACTTTATGATGGAATCAAGACTGATGTCCTATGCTTTGGATGGAGCGCGTACGGGTACAACCATTTTTCGTCTGCATCTTCAATATCTCCCTGCAGGAATATCAGGAAAAGAAAAGGACGAATATATCTGTCGCCGTTTTACACTGCAGCAGGAAGACAGTCAGGAAGTGGAACTGCCGGCATTAACAAATTGGACCTATATACTTCAAGAAGGCATAGATGAAGGGGGTCAGGTCTTTGGTATTGATCATGAACGATTTCAGAATCTAATTGATGAGAAGGGAAATTCAGTTCCGATAAATATAAGTTATCATGTTTATAATGCATTTATCGACTTTCACGGCATCTGCGATGTATTTGCGGCGCCTATGGCAGAAGGCAGTGGTATCGAAGATCTCAACCGGATGGGAGATAAAATTGTTCATGCAGCCGCATTCACGGAAGCCCCGGTCAATCTGGGAAGCGGTATTTTAGAGGGATCATTTTTCAATAATGGTGAGATCACACTCGAGTTGAAAGGGCTCAGTGTTGTGAACGGTAGATCCTGTGCTCTTCTCGAATATGATTCGGGAGAGAGTTCCTATCAAATGATCACCAAACCGATGCCCACACTGGAAGTTGTCACAATCGGGAGCTCCCATTATTTTGGTGATATTTATAAAGATCTCGAAACCCATTGGATTCAGAAAGCTGTGCTGAAGGAATTTGTTATCAGTGAAACGTCGTTGCCCATACCTCCTGGTGAAATCAATACTGTCAATGAGCGGTATATCCTCATTCGCAATGTGGATCGGGAAGAATTTTTAAGTAACTGAGGAGTAGGATCATGAATGAAAAAAGAATCTCGTTTTTAAGCATTTCCGTAAAAACGATCGTTGTGCACACGGTCACCTATTTTTTCATGGGATTGCTGGCTTTTCAAATATTGGATTATGAGACACGGTTTGCCGATCCCCATTTTGGGAATTTTATGCGGCAGACCAGCGATGTGATTGTGATGATGGGACCTGTATTTCAGCCGATCAGGGGTTTTTTATTTGGAATTGTATTTTTTTTATTGCGTGATGTGTTATTTAAAAGAAAAAATGGTTGGCTGATCATGTGGGTGATGTTGTTTATTTTGGGTATCCTATCCACATTTGGACCTGCTCCCGGGTCCGTCGAAGGGTTGATTTATACGATCATACCCGTTTCAATGCAAATCATCCCATTGTCTGAGATTATATTACAAGCATTCTTGTTATCTGTTGTCCTCTGCTGTTGGGTGAATCATCCGAATAAAAAGTGGATCAGTATCGTTTTTGGAATTCTGTTTTTTATTGTCATCATTTTGCCCATCATGGGTCTGATCATGACATGATATTCCATTCAGATTCAACAATCAGAGGTTATCCTTAAATGATACTCTATTCTGTTGAATCCTTCTTATCGTCACCGGGAAAAAGTGATTTGTTGCGTTCTTTGTACCATCTTAAGATTCCGTGCCAGATTTCCTGAGCATTTTCTGCATACCAGAATAGGTTTGTGTCCTCCGCATCGATTGTTCCTTCATCGACAAGAAATTGGGCATTGAACGCGCTGCGCCAGTATTTTTCGCCAACCAATACAATCGGCAGAGGATCGACTTTTTGGGTCTGGACAAGGGTCATTATTTCAAACATTTCGTCGAATGTGCCGAAACCTCCGGGGAAAACAACCAGCGCTTTGGCTCTCAACAGGAAGTGCATTTTGCGAAGGGCAAAATATCTGAATTGAAAGCAGAGTTCTGGTGTGATGTAGGGATTGGGACGCTGTTCAATAGGAAGCGTGATGTTCAGACCCACTGTTTTTGCCCCCACTTCGGAAGCGCCCCGATTGGCTGCTTCCATGAGGCCGGGTCCTCCACCGGTCATGATAACCAGAAGACAATCTTCATGTCCCTGACCGGATTTGCCGACAATCCTGCCGAATTCTCTGGCGATTTCGTAGTAGTGACTTTTGGCTAAAATTCTTTTGGCTATGGCGTGTCGCTTTTTGAGATCGGGATTTTTGGGATCTTTTTTCAAGGTTTTCCATGTTTGATTTACCATCAATTTTGCAATGGAAGGCTGGACAATTCTCGATCCACCGAATACGACAATGGTGGACTGTATGCCTGTTTCTTCGAGTATCAATTCCGGTTTCAGAAATTCAAGCTGCAGGCGGCAGGATCTGAGTTCATCCCGAGCGAGATATTCGATGTCTTGATCAGCCCGCTTATAAGTCGGACTTTCTAGGATGAGTTGCACCTGTTTTTCTTTATTAAAGTAATCGGATTGTTTTTTAGACATGTGGCTCTCCTGGTTTGAGTGTATTATAAACGGAAAACGGAATCTGCTGATTTGTTAATTTTTGATGTTCAAAATATTATTGAATACATTTTATGAACATTCTGTTTTAAAATCAAGTCGAAATTGTTGTAATTTTATCAAAAGGTACATCGGTTAGTCGCAGCAAAAAGGCAAAAAATTTAGAAAGAAATATTGTCCCTTTTGAGAGACTGTTGAAAAAATCTTAAACCATGTCATTCCGGGCTTGATCCGGAATCTCATAAATGATTGATTACTAATAAGATCCTGAAACAAGTTCAGGATGACAA
>JAFGDT010000034.1 GCA_016931965.1 bacterium
GATTGATTGGCCATGGTCGACTTTTCATCAATATTTATCAAAAGGAATTTATCATCCGGATTGGAGTGATATTTCATCTGCTTAGAAATATTCTTTAAAGAAGCTTGGAGAATAAGTGATGGTGGGTCTTCGACCCACCCTACACTATTTCGGATATTCTATTATGAAATTCAACATGTTTTTTATTGCCATTTTATCCTGCTTTCTGGTTGCCTGTTCCGGGAATTCAGATCCGCCAATCGAAGATCAACTTCAAAGAGTACTCGATAAGGAAATCAGCAAAAGCAGTGTTCATGGCGTATCTGCTGCGGTCATATTTCCGGATGAAACAATCTGGCTGGGTACAAGCGGGATCTCTTACGATACTGTGGCCATGAAACCCGATATGTTGTTTGCGATTGGAAGCATTACCAAGAATGTGGTGGCCACACTGATACTGAAACTCGTTGAGGAAAATGTGCTCTCGCTTGAAGATTCATTATCCAAATGGCTTCCACCCTATCCGCATATCGACAGCGCGATCACCTTGCGTCAACTCCTGAATCATACAAGCGGACTGTATATGTTCTGGGACAACCAGCAGATCTGGGACGATTTGAAAGCGTACAGATCCAGAGTATTTGCACCTGAAGAGGTGTTGGGTTATATCAAAGAACCCTATTTTGCACCCGGTGATGGCTGGCGCTATTCCAATACCAACTATCTGCTGCTGGCCATGATTATTGAAAAAGCCACCGACTCCAAGCTTTCAATCGAATTCAGAAACCGATTCTGGCAGCCGCTCGGACTGGAGGATACATATCTCATCCTGGAGGAAGAACTTCCCGATCATCTGGCCCATGTCTATGGGGATAACTTTAACAACGATGGTTCATACTTTGATTTAACATTCCTTCCCAGAACGTCTCATGAGAGTATCACATGGGGATCTTCCGGTATCTGGATGATGGCCGGGGACCTGGTACGCTGGTCACATGCACTCTTCGAAGGTAAGGTTCTGCAGCGACAATCGATGAATGAAATGCTGCAATTTGCAACATTCAAACCTGTTTCGAACATGAGAGCTTATGGATTGGGCGTGCAACTCTACACACGCGGTTTTGTTTCCGGGAAAGAGGCCATCGGACACGGCGGAGGGAATATTGGATCGACCACCTACATGGTTTATCTGCCGGAATATCACGTGAGCATCGTTGTCATGATCAATGCTTATCCGCACAATAGTGCAGATGTAATCACAAAGGGATTGATTCGAACCGTCCTGAAAGATTTGGATGCCATCGGCCTCATCCCCTATTTTGATTTTTTCCCAACCGGATTATTTATCATTTACTTTGTTCTTTTTCTGCTGTTCATGACTTTATTTCTTATTCGAAAAGGGAAAAAAGTTAAGAAAGAATGACGCCAATGTATCGTCACCATTTTAAAATGAAATAGATAGGGGAAAAATGTTACCTATTATCTCAAATCCAACAATCATCTTTCACAGTGACTATCAATGAAAATGAAGGAAAATAATATGGAATTCAAACAGATTAAATTAATATCCATACTAACCATCATATTGGCATTGTCACTTGGGGTCGTCTCCTATTTTGGCACTTTTGTATCCAGAACATATGAACGTGATGCAACCCCAATGGCTGTTCAGGGAATGGGACAGGATATCGTGGATCTTTTTTTAGTCGTCCCATTGCTACTGGGTACGCTGGTCCTGACTTGGAAGCACAATAAAGCTTCTTTTTTCCTATTCGGCGGCACCGTGTTTTATATTCTTTATTCCTTTTTTATCTATGCGTTTGGAGTTCATTTTAACGAGCTGTTTCTTTTATACTGTCTTACTTTAGGCACATCTCTTTATCTATTCATACTGATCATGATTGAATTAAACAAAATGGACGTTCAAACCTGGTTTTCAAATAAAATTCCCGTAAAAACGATTTCGGTCTATTTGATTGTGACTGCAATCATGTTCTATATGCTATGGTTCAAGGACATCGTGCCAGCCGTTTTAACCAATACCATTCCGGATAGTGTTGCTGACTATGATTTGCTGGTTAATCCGGTTCATGTTATCGATATCTCATTTGCCCTGCCTGGACTGATCATTACAGCAATTTTATTATTTAAAAAACAAAAATTGGGTTTTATTCTTACACCCATTTTTCTTATATTTATTATCATGTTGGCTATTGCCCTAATTGGCATGGTGGTCATGTTAAAAATCAAAGGCATCAATGATACTGTTACCATTGCAATCTTTTTTATCATCATGTCCATTCTAAGCACGGTCCTTCTTATAAAATATTTTAAAACAATCATGGGAGATTAAAAAATGACCGAATCCATTTTGAATGTGATCAAGCTATCTACAAAAATTCATACAATTATCTTTTGTGCTATTTTTTTATCGCTCGTGATGTGCGGTCAAAACAATAACAGAGAAATCTCGACACAACCAAATGTTATATCATGCCGATATGGTGGTCTGAGTGAACAAAATGGCCGGCCTGTTATTGATCTTGTATTTAAGAATAATACGGGACAGAATATCAAGTCTGTCTTCGGGGGAATAAGTATTGTCAATCAAAATGGTCGCATTATCCATCGGACTGGTTTTACCTATTCCCTTCCCTTTCATACGGGTGAGGAAAAACAGATTCCTGCATTCGCTTATATTGATTTACAGGATGAAGCATTAAACATTTTATTAACTGCGATAGATGGTATACCCATGGTTTTTGAACTCGACGAAGTGATATTTGAAAATGGTCAATCAATTAGATTCTAAATTGAATGTTCGCAGGATAGATGATTGGAATTCTCTTCTGCTGCAAACAATGATGGTTGTGTATTAAAAATCTTAAGGATTCATAACATGCACCAACAATCCAAATTTTGTGAACAGGTCAACCGATACTTCGATCAGGCAGCTGCTCTTTTAAAGCATCCAAGTGGTTTACTCAGTCAGATAAAAGTATGCAATAATGTTTATCACATGGCCTTTCCAGTGAAAAGAGATGATAAGTCGATTCAGGTGATTCATGGATGGATTGCTGAGCATAGCCACCATAAGCTTCCTGTTAAAGGGGGCATTCGATATGCTGAATTCGTCGAAGAAGATGAAGTGGCCGCATTGGCTTCATTAATGACTTACAAATGCGCGATAGTCGATGTACCGTTCGGTGGAGCAAAGGGAGGTATCAAAATCAATAAGAATGAGTATTCTATCGACGAACTCGAACGTATCACACGCCGATATACCTATGAACTGATCAAAAAAAATCTAATAGGCCCGGGAATCAATGTCCCGGCACCCGATTTTGGAACGAGCAGCCGGGAAATGGCCTGGATTATGGATACTTATCTTTCCGTCAAATCCGGGGAGTTGGATTCGATTGCCTGTGTTACGGGTAAGCCCATTCCAGAAGGGGGTGTTCATGGGCGCAAAGAAGCAACAGGGCATGGTGTCTATTTTGGCATCAAAGAATTGTGTGAAGATACCAAGAAGATGAAGAAAGTTGGACTTCCTGTCGGAATCGATGGAAAGAAGGTCGTTGTCCAGGGATTGGGCAATGTGGGATACCACGCGGCCAAATTCATGCAGGAAGCAGGAGCGGTTCTCGTTGGTCTGGCAGAAGTTGAAGGAGCGATTTACAATCCTGATGGATTGGATATCGAACAAGTGATGAAACACCGCAAGGAAACCCAATCCATTCTTCATTTTCCCGGTACCACAGATATTCAGAACAGTAATGAAGCATTGGAATTGGATTGCGATATCCTGATCCCTGCCGCTTTGGAAAATCAAATCACAGCAGAGAATGTCAATCAGATCAAAGCCAAAATAATCGGTGAAGGAGCCAATGGTCCGATCACGGTCGAAGCCAATGATATTTTATTCAAGCGAGATGTCATCATTGTGCCTGATATTTATCTCAATGCGGGAGGGGTTATCGTTTCCTATTTTGAATGGTTAAAAAATCTCTCCCATGTGCGCTTTGGGAGAATGAGCAAGCGATTCGAAGAAAACATGCACGGCAAAATATTGCACGCAGTTGAAACTTTGACGGACAACCGTCTGTCAGCCGAACTGTATCAACAGATTGTTCAAGGTGCCAATGAAGAGGATATTGTCAATTCCGGCCTCGAGGAGACCATGGTCTCTGCTTACCGTGAAATTCGGCATATCCAAGAAGGGTATAACGATCAAATCGATCTGCGAACAGCGGCATTCATCAATGCGATTGATAAAATTGTGGTCTGCTACCTCGAGCTCGGTATCTTTCCATAAGTTACCCAATCCTGCGGGATATTTTGAAGAAACACAAATGTAAAGCGATACGATTTAAAATCTCTAAAGTAAAAGTTATTCCATATGACAGAAATATTACCGATTCGAAAAACTTTCCACGGACAATCCAGCTCATCCGTATTTTATTAATCGGTTCTGGTGTCGCAGTACTCATCATGAGTAACACTCTAACTCAATCGCTTATGGATTTGGTTTTACGTCAGGGGTCAAAGGCGATAAAAATCAGAGGTATTGTCGTTCTTTTATTTGGAGGATGGCTCATCTTTTCCGCTGTATAGTCGGTATTCGTAATTTCCTGGCAATCAACTAATGTAGATACAAACGTGCTTGTTTTACTGTTCTGAACATTGTAGAAAACAGATTCGAAATTCCTATGCGTTAATCATTCTTTTCGTTGGAAAGTATCGTGAAAATACGTATTGCGAAACCTGATGATCTAACGGTTATAGTTGATATTTACAATCAAGCTATTGCAGCAGGACAGAAAACGGCAGATATTACACCTGTTACTGTCGAAGACAGAAAAAAATGGTTTGTTGAGCATTTACCTGATAAATACCCTATTTACGTAGCTGAAAAAGAGAATACGATCGTCGGATACCTTACAATCAGTCCTTATCGGCCTGGCCGGCAGGCGCTTCGGCATACAGCCGAGGTCAGTTACTACATTCATTCAGCATATCAACGTCAGGGGATTGCATCGCGTCTTTTAGAATATGCAATAGGCATGTGTCATTCACTTCAGATAAAAACATTATTTGCTATCCTGATCGACACCAATACGGCGAGTATTCGGCTGATGGAAAAATTTGGTTTCGAAAGATGGGGCCACATGCCGCGCGTGGCGGATTTTGATAGAATTGAAGTGGGTCACCTTTATTACGGATTACGTATTGGAGAATGATCAAGATGAAAAGGTTACGATGGTTTTGGTCGAAATATCTTTTTAGATTGTTCCATACAAATGTAATAAAATGATTCAAAATATCTGAAAAGGAGAAAAGTGATGAAAAATTTTATGTATTTTTGGATTCTATGTATGTTATATTTGACCTTATCGTGCCAAAAATCGGAGATGAAACCCATGCAATTTGAAAATTATTCGGAAGTACGAGTTTATATGACTTCCCGTGACAGTGATGATCGTATCGCTCTGAAAGGATCCATCCCATTTACAGAATTAAAACAACCCTTTGAGATGGATCCGACCATCATCATTGATCCCAACAAGACATTTCAAACGATCGAAGGTTTTGGCGGTTCGCTAACGGATGCATCGGCTGAGACTTTCTACAAACTGCCCGAGGAAAAGCGGCAGGAATTTCTGACAGCCTGCTTCGATCCAATAAATGGAAACAGGTACACACTCTGCCGGACAAACATCCACAGTTGCGATTTTTCAAGTGAGAGCTATACGTATGCCGAAGTGGAAGATGACATGAATCTTGAACACTTCACGATCGAACACGATCTGCAATATCGCATTCCTTTTATCAAAGAAACCATGGAAACCAGTCGCAACCGGATCAAGCTGTTTGCCTCACCGTGGAGTCCTCCTGCTTGGATGAAGACGAACAAAGACATACTGCATGGTGGTCAATTGGATTCAAAATACTTTCAAACCTGGGCGAATTATTTTGTTCGATTTGTTCAAGCTTACGAAAAAGAAGGAATACCCATCTGGGGATTAACCGTACAGAACGAACCGATGGCTGTGCAAAGATGGGAATCGTGCATTTTTACGGCGGAAGAGGAACGGGATTTTGTCCGTGACTACCTCGGCCCTACCCTGAAAAAGAATGATTTATCCCGTCTAAAATTAATGATATGGGACCACAACCGGGGTGTGATTTATCAGCGCGCAAAGGTTGTGTATGATGATCCGGAAGCTTCGCAATATGTGTGGGGTACAGCATTTCACTGGTACATGACCGATACCTATGACAATGTGCGTCTGGTCCACGATGCTTTCCCCGATAAACAACTCATTTTTTCAGAAGGAACGGTGGCCTCATTCCGCTGGGAAACCCTGACGCAGTGGCGTATGGGAGAAAAATTCGGCAGAGACATCATCATGGATCTGAATAACTGGTCCAATGGTTGGGTCTTCTGGAATGTTCTGCTCGATGAAAGAGGGGGTCCGAACCATGTGGGAAATTACTGCGTTGCACCGATAATCGCCGATACGAGAACCGCTGAACTGCACTATATGAATTCCCATTATTACCTTGGACATTTTTCGAGGTTTATTCATGCGGGTGCAAAACGGATTATCTGTTCATCCAATTCAGACAGACTGCTGGCGACAGCTTTTCTCAATCCTGACGGGACCATTGCCGTTGTTGTCCTGAATCAAACAGACCGTACTATGGAGTTCGATTTGTGGCTTGAAGGCAAAGCAGCACATACAGCGAGCCCCGCACACTCGATCATTACACTGGTGGCGGAATCTGATGAGATTGAAACAGATCATCTTTAATATGGATCATTATTCTCGGCAACCAATAATAAAAAACTTAAATCAAAAAATGAAATCATCCTCTATGTTCATTATCTCTAAGAAGAATACTTTAAATAGGCTTCCTATTCTTTTGCACATATGGGCAATGGTTTCACTAATAGAAATAGACTTATGTCATTCTCAATATGTTCACCATCTGGGTTCATTTAATGGTCGACTGGAAATAAAATGCGATAGAAAGGAATATTATCTTTATGAACCAGTAAAATTGAATATTCAATTTGAAAATCAGAGCAGTGACACTGTTTACTTTCATCTCATTAAAATTCGAGAATATATAAATATCGTTGATTCTAAAGGAAAAAATTACCGATATGCAATGATTGTAGACCCCATTGATCCACAGGGAGATCCATTTCCACCTGGATTTGGATTTGATATCGACGCAGAATTGGATATCTTCCTCTATGGTATTGGAAAAGAATCCGGTAAATACAGTATATCCTATACGATGCATGATATTGGATCTTATTGGGATGAAAACAGTGGTATTTTTTATGTATACGACTCCTTGATAAGCAACACGATTGAAATCGTATATATTGAACCCATAGGAGATGATTTGAGAGCTTTCAATTTATACAAAGAGGGATGTCAATCAACGATAAATAAAAATTGGGATCTGGCGCTGTATGAATTTAAAATGATTTTAAGATATTTGCCATCCAGTCTTTATGCATCATACGCCGAAGAATATATAGATGCCATTTATCGCCGTTTAGAAAAATAAAAAATATACAATTGTAATAAACTTTGAAAAGGAGGATTAACCTGTGAAAAAATATTTGCTTTTGATGATTATCATTTTATTAATTTATGAATCTGGTTTTGGTCAAAATTTCACAATACCGCTTTGGCAGGAGAATATCCCCAATTACCAGAAAACTAATGAAGTCGAAACTCGCGATACAACCGATATTGTCATCATCCGCCGTGTACAAGAGCCCGATATCTCTGTTTATTTACCGGCCAGGAGAAACGCAAACAGCCAGGCGGTTGTTATTTGCCCTGGAGGCGGCTATGCTGTCCTGGCCTACGATTGGGAAGGGATTGATATCGCGAAAATGTTAAACGCACAGGGTATCGCCGCGATCGTACTCAAATACCGATTGCCTGGTTCAGAAAGCAACATCGTTAGACACCAATCTCCGTTGCTGGACGCACAAAGGGCCATACGGATGACCCGATATTGTGCGGATGAGTGGAATATTAAAAAAGATCAAATCGGCATCATGGGGTTTTCAGCTGGAGGCCATCTTGCATCCACAGCGGGAACACATTTCGATTCCGGTGATCCCGATTCAGAGGATCCGGTTGAGACGATCAGTTCACGTCCCGATTTCATGATTTTAATGTACCCTGTTATCACTTTTACACAATCCTTCATGCATCAGGGCTCACGAAATGCTCTGTTGGGTGAATCCCCCGATCCCTTTTTAATTGAATATTATTCAAACGAATTACAGGTCAGCGAAGAAACACCGCCCGCTTTTTTGATACATGCCAGTGATGATCAAACAGTTCCTGTCGAGAACAGTCTGGTTTTTTATCAAGCTTTGAAGGAAAAAGGCGTCCCGGCTGAAATGCATATCTACCCGGAAGGGGGGCACGGATTTTCTCTGGCGATTGGAAACAATCATCTTCATTCATGGACGGAACGTTGTATTGACTGGTTGAAATGGTTAAGACAGGAACATTAACAACACTACTTATACATCATTTAAAATGCAAAAATTGTCACATATTATTTTAAAGAGACGCTTCGGGACATTATTCGAGGAAAGGGAAAGCCTCCGATACATTAGTACTATTGGCGTGAGAGATTACAATGACCTCATTGATATATGGTCATAAAAGGCATTCTTTGATGCCATATGGTTTTGATGAATTTATTCTTTGTGAAAAGTACATTAATGGTATTGAATCATTTGGTACTATACGAAAAGAAGACTTGAATAATTTCTTAAAATTTCTAAATTAATGATCAATTTTCATTTGTGAGAATCGGAATTTCAATTAACGACAGGAATAAAAATAGTGACCAAATTTTGTTAAAGGAGTTCGGGAAAATACCTCTTAACTAGTTGATGGCTTTGTTAAATGATCGAAAAGGAATAAATAATGAAGGTGAAATACAACGCGATACAGATTCCATTTGTCATGGGTTCAATTTTTTTATTAGCTATTATACTAGTCGAATTCATTGCAATACTGATATTGAATAATGGTAGTTTTGTTTATACGCTTGATGATCCCTACATTCATATGGCTTTAGCCGAACATATTAAGATCGGACATTATGGTGTAAATGCGACTGAATTTTGTGCTCCATCATCTAGTATATTTTGGCCTTTCATCCTCGTTATGTTTCCCTCTTCAGAATATTTCCCCCTGTTTATTAATATTGTTATTACAATATTCATCCTGTTTATTGTTGTAAAAATTTTGAATATATCATTCAATATAAGTAATAAACCATTCAATGTTATTTTAATATCTTATCTGACCCTATTGCTTATATTGGTAGCCAATTTTATTGGTTTGATTTTTACAGGGATGGAACATTCACTTCAGTTATTGCTTGTTACTTTAATTGCATTGGGTTTGATTATTGAAGCCGACAAGAATAGATTAGAACCATGGTTGTTGATTGCAATTGTAACTGCTCCATTAATCCGTTATGAAAATACAGCTGTTTCATTAATGGCTTTGGTTTATCTATTTAGTCAGGGATATCATAAAAAAGCATTCATTACATTTCTCTTAATGTTTATATGTCTAATCAGTTTTTCAATTTTTCTCATAAAATCAGGAGTTGGACCATTTCCAACATCGACTCTAATAAAATCGTCATTTTTAAGTAGCGGTGGCAAATTGCTTTCTTTCTTAAATAATCTTAAGAATAGTATGTTTGAAATAAGAGGAATATTACTAGAATTAGGAGCATTGGGTCTTTTATCATATTCTTTTTTTTCAAAACAAAATCGTAAAAAACGCCAATTGGCATTGATTACTCTGTTTTCGTTAATTCTGCACCTAATTGCGGGAAATTATGGTTGGTATAATCGGTATGAAATTTATATATGGTTGTTCTTCTTGTTAATATTATTGTACTTAATAAGTAATTATGTTACAAGAATTCTTGAAGAAGACAGAAAGAGGAATTTAATCAAGATAATCATATTGTTTTCTGGTTTTGTGGGAATTACTGGTCAACAATATATAAAAGATCTTTTAACTTTACCGGTTGCTTCAAATAATGTATATGAGCAGCATTATCAGATGCGCCGATTTGTTGTGGATTATTATCAAAAACCAGTCGCTGTAAATGATTTGGGGTATGTATCTTATAAAAACGATCATTATGTGTTAGATCTTTATGGACTGGGATCTAAAAATGCACTTATGCTTAGAAACAGTAATACTGATCCATCGTGGATGGATGAATTGGTAGCAGCAAAAAATGTTGAATTAATCATGATTTACGATGATGCTTTTCAAGGTACACCGAGTAATTGGATTAAAATAGGTGAGTTACATTTAGGGAAAAAACGAATAACCCCAGCTCGAAGTGCAGTTTCATTTTATGCGTCCAATTACCCTGCATATACTGAGATAAAGTCAGAATTAGATACATTTATAAAAACGCTACCTTGTGGTGTGGAATTCATATTCAAAGAAAATAATGAGTAAAATATTGTATTGGTGTTAGTAATATTAGGCTGGTTTCTGGAAAACAATGATGAACAAAATTTTTTAAATAGGTTTATTTAACTTCCCTTACAAATTACTATGAATTGTTCTTCAAAAATTATATTAATATTTCCAATTATTTTGATGTAATATTTATAAATGAGGGGGGGTAAACATATCACAATCATTATAGGAAAATAAGATTATGTAATTAGAAAATATTGGATAAAAGTCTGATTGATTCAATATATATTTGAATATATGTTGAAAATAAGATTTAAAGGAGTTAATGAAGGATGCATAAAGAATGGAGGTATTAAACAAGCGACGAAAAACGGGAACAACGGTTTCAGGATTGGCTTTCAGCGGTCAATGTGAAGTTCTCCAGCACTGAAGCGGAGAAAAAATACAAAGAACGAGTTACTAGACTCATCAGAGCGATTAAATTGGAAGAACCTGATCGTGTACCGGTTATGCTACCGGCTGGCTTTTACCCGGCCTACTATGCAGAAGGCACACTCAAAAAGTGCATGTACAATTACAGTGAGCTCAAACGGGCATGGCTTAAATTTCTCCATTATTTTGAAATGGATACATTTGGCTGTCCTGAATTCGTCCTCCCCGGTAGAGTGCTTGGATCGTATCGATTATAAATTGCACCACTGGCCCGGACACGGTCCTTGCCGATGATATCTCCTCCTATCAGTTCATAGAAGGCGAGTATATGTTTCCAGAAGAATATGATGCGTTCATTCAAAATCCAACAGACTTCATCTTCAGAACCTTTCTCCCACGCACTGTAGGCGCCTTTTCAGGCTTTGGGAAGCTGGGCCACCTGACACCTTTTGTTGGCATACCGGTTTATTTTATCTCACAATTCAGTAATCCAGATATCCGGGCTTCTGTTCAAGCCCTCCTCAATGCCGCTGATGAATGTGCCAAGTGGCAGTCTGATATTGCAGAAGTCGGTCAAGCAATACAGGAATCCGGTGTTCCCCCCATATGGGGAGGTTTGTCTGGTGCACCGTACGACTTGATCGGTGATGTGATGCGGAGAACAAAAGGTATCATGATGGATATTTATCGACGTCCTGATAAACTGCTTGAGGCCATGGAAAAATTGACCCCAATCGTTATCGAAGAAGCTATCGGGGCATCCAATGCTTCGGGCTGTCCGGTGATATTGATGTCGTTGCATAAGGGAACAGGCGGTTTTATGTCCAATGAACAGTTTAAAACCTTTTACTGGCCAACACTTAAGAAGGTCATGATTGGTCTTGTTAATGAGGGTTTTGTACCTATGCTTTTTGCAGAAGGGGATTATGGTGATCGGCTGGAAATCATCAGGGATATGCCGAGGGGTAAAGTCATAGGGTATTTCGAGACAATGGACATGGCTAAAGCCAAAGAGATCTTAGGCGACAATGCCCGCATCTCCGGGAATTTACCTGTCACAGTCCTCTGTACCGGAACACCTGAACAAGTGAAAGAGGGCTGCCGGCAGCTCATCGAAATCTGCGCACCCGGAGGGGGTTACATCCTAACGGCATCTGCGAGCATGAATCAGGGCCAAGCGGATAATCTGCACGCCATGATGAAATCAGCCAAAGAATACGGTGTATATCAACAGGAATGATATCATCCATCCGGAGATTTCCTCCATAAAAAATATAAAAGGAGAAGAATCATGACAGACGAAAAAAAAGAGAGACAAAAACATGTCGAAACCGCCAGTATTACGGGACCGATCTGGTATATCGGCTGGTTGTTTACAATTGCATTTGCCAAGTTGACATTTTGGAAAGCTGTGCTTGCTTTGCTCATCTGGCCCTATTATCTTGGTAGTGCATTATCGCCATAGGAATTCTTTTACAAATCAGAAAGGTAGTAAAAAATGAATATCATACAATATGTAATCGACACAACTCAATTCCGTCGATCAATCGTCTTGTTATTTTTCTTTTCGCATCTCTTTCTGATCTTGGTAATACCTTCTTATAATCAGAATCAAGTGGATCAGCCGGAGTGGATCAACCTTTTCAATGGAAAGGATTTGACGGGGTGGAAAATTAAGGCTCCTCATGCGAATTTGTGCACCCAATTTGGCATATCTAAACC
>JAFGDT010000035.1 GCA_016931965.1 bacterium
CTGGTAGGCGTGTTCCGCCTGTTCGCCTTCGGTGACGAGCTGCAGATACTTTTTGTATTCAGCAGCTGCTTCAGGTTTGTGCTGCATACCTTCTTGGCAAAATCCTTTCAGAAACGTGGTGTTGGGATTGCCCGGCATCATCGTCTCATATAGGGCAAACTGTTCATAGGCGGCACTGTGTTTGTCCTGCATGAGTTTTGCGATCCCAGCAATGTAGTAGGCCTGGGCCTCTTCCGGGTAGATATCCCTTGCATTCGCCGCATAGGCATCGGCTTCAACCGGTTTATCCATCGCTATCTGGCATTTGGCCATTAAAAGGTGGGCCGTGTAGTCCCGAGGCGCCAGCCCGATAGCGTTTTTAAAATAGCTCTCCGCTTCGCCGTATTTTTCCTGAGCCATGGCGCTTTCGCCATTCTGCATTGCCTCAATGGCGGGGCCCAATTTTCGGATGCCTGCCGTGTGATCCATGTAGCGATCCCGGTTGAGTGGTCTATCCTCAAAGGAAGCATAGGTGGTATTTGACGACTCAACGGCGATCTGGTACCGCTCCTCACTCATCGGATGTGTTGCAAACATCATTTCAATCGCATTGGGTTTGCGGTTGGAGAGGGTTCTCAGCATGTCCATCAAATCAACCATCCCCTTTGGGTTTTGATCGACACGGGTCATGTATTCCATCCCCAGAGCATCGGCCTGGTGTTCATCTTCACGGCTGTAATGAGCCAAGAGCAGACCCGCGCCGATGCTCCCCAGTCCAGCCACCCAGGGTGCGGCTTTTTCACTTTTTGTTGAGACGGCAATGGTACCCAGCGCGACAACAGCACCGAAGATCATATTTTTGGTCATACGCAGGGCTGTGTGCCTTGCATTGACATGGCCGATTTCGTGTCCCAACAATCCCGACAGTTCTGCCTCATTGTCAAGTGAAAGCAAGATCCCTCGTGTGGCGGCGATCGATCCTCCGGGAAAAGCGTAAGCATTGACGTAGGTGGCGTTAACCACGCGGAAGGAGTAGGGCATTGACGGACGGTGAGACCTGAAAGCCATGGTATTCCCCACCGCCGCAATGTATTGATTCAGAGCTGCATCCTGTACGGCGCCGTAATCGGCAGAAAATTGGTGTGGGGAATTTAACTGGTCGAGACCGATCTCTTCGTTTTCAGACATCAGCATCAGCTGACGTTTTCCTGTGACCGGATTGACCGCACATCCCACCAGGACACCGGCTGTGGATACAGAGGTCAGCCATATAAAATCGCGTCTCGTCATTTTTCTCTTGTAAACACGATTTCCCAGTTGATGTTGCATGGTTTCCTCCTGATAATTACATTTTTTACAGAAATCAATGATACAAAAATGGTGAATCAAAATCAAATCGTTTCCATCATAGCCGTCAATCCTCTGTGGGTGATTCGGTAATCATATAGTAGTTATGATGGATTTTTTTGTATTCAAGCGTTTCCGCCGGATGGGGCCGTTTCTTCTCGTCTGCATACCCAACAGCCAGTATCGATTCAATTTTAATGTGGGCAGGGATATCCAGGTAAGCCTTGATATAATCCTCAGCCGGTTTTCCCTCGGCGTGCCACCGGTCCCGAATTTGAATCCAGCAGGACCCAAGACCCAGTGATTCGGCTGTCAGTTGACCGATAATCGACGCAATGGCACAGTCCTCAATCCAGACATCCGATTTTTTAGGATCAGCGCATACAATGATTCCCAGAGGTGCATTCTTTAGGAACGCGGAACCGTGCGGTTTTGCTTCGGATAAGACCGCCAGCAATTTTCGA
Source organism: bacterium (assembly GCA_016931965.1). Taxonomy (GTDB): domain Bacteria; phylum Zhuqueibacterota; class QNDG01; order QNDG01; family DSAB01; genus JAFGDT01. The sequence goes on from JAFGDT010000035.1 coordinate 1,791, forward strand.
TCTGTTACGACAATAAATTCCCATGGATTTAGACTTCTTGATGAAGGAGATCGAAGAAGCGCTTCGATGATCTGATCCAGTTTCTTTTTTTCTATTTCTTTGTTCTGAAACTGACGAATGCTTCTTCTTTTCTGGAGAATGGAGAGTACCATACGATTCGATCCTTTATTAATTGATACAGAATGTTCTATTCATTGTCTGATTGGGAAGTGAGTTGCTCCAGGCAATGGTTACGCATTTTCTTCGTTTTGTCAAAACGTGATCCGAATTGGTCTTTGATTTGGCCATCGATGTCATTTTCCAATATTTTTTCACAATGTTCCAGAGCGATTGAATAGTCTTGCTGGGCCATACAAGCTGAAGCCATTTTGTAATGAAGGACCAATTGATTGTACAGGGTGTTGCCCGTTTGTTGTTGTACTGACGTAAAGAGTTGTTGATAAATCCAAATGGCATCATCATACTGTTTAAGCTTTAGATGGGTATCCGCCAGAGCCCAGAGAAAAAAGCGGCTTTCAGGATAGTGCTGGTGTCCGGACAAGAACAGATCCAGAGCCAGGCTGTAGTTTTCCATGTCATAAGCAATCCATCCGAGACTGATCACACCTGCCCATCTGGATAATAATCCGCGTTGAATGGTTAATTTCAGACGCTCTATTCCTCTCTCCCGGTTGTCGCTTATACCCGGCAGCCAGTCAACATGTCGATAATATCGTCCAGTCAAATAATCATAATTGCCCAATATTATGTAAGCATCATAAAAGGTCGAGTCTCTGTCCAGCACTTCATTGAGATACCCCAATCCTCTGCGTGCATTTAGTACACCCGGAATAATCTTCCCCGATTTGGCCTGTGAGATCCCTTTGAGGAAGTAGCCACCACCTATATAGAAATGGGTCAGAGCATTGTTTTTATGCTCTTCAATCTCTTTTTTCCCCAGATCAATCGTTCGATCAACCAGTTCATAAAATTCTTCTTCCCACTGATCCGATTCAAAATCCATCATCATGGCTCTCAAAACAAGGGCCCTGTATAGATACCCTGAAGGTGATTCAGGATGGGAATCGATTAAGTTTTGAAAAGTCAACAGCGCCGAATCGAATTGGCAGGAAAAAGTCTGGTCGATTCCTTTGTGGATTAGAGAATCCGGGTAGGAAGGATATTTGGTTTGGGCTTGTGCAGTTGAGAACCATAGACACACGATCATCATAATGAATGATTTGATAATATGGTGCCTAAAACAGTGCAATCTCTGAATCACTTTTATCCGGCAGAAAATCATCATCCGTTAAATCAATCCCTTCAGATATCCCAAGACATCATCAGGTCTTTTCCACAACTCCTTAAAAAGGAGTTTGAGTCCGAAGGATAAGGGCCATTTCTTAATCATGTGTTTAATCGATCCCGATTGAATAGGGTATTTCCAACCGAGTTCTTCTCTCAATGCGAATAATTTTTCACTGGATAAATATTTTGTCCGGACGTTAGCCTGGAATCCGTCGTATTTTGAAAAATCATCCAGATTGGTGACCAATCCCTGTTTGATCAGTTCCTGACGAATTCCTGTTTTCGGATGGGGCGTTAAAATATAGAAAAGAGCCACATCAACACCGGTACTTTTGGCAAATTCAAAATTGGCCCAGAGTGTTTCTTCATTATCATCCGGATTCCCCAGAATAAAGCCGCCGATGACAACTATCCCGTATTCCCTCAATTCCAGAACAACATCCCGGGCATCCGATTCCTTGAACTGATTGGATTTATCCAATACATTCAGATTTTGTGTAATGATATTTTCAATGCCCAAGAAAACCACATTGGTGCCTGCCTGTCCCATTGCCCGGGCCAAACCCGGCGTTTGTTTGATGCCCCGTACACTCGTCTGAATGGCATAATATAATCGGTTCAAGCCGGCTTCGGTAATGGCTTCACATATTTCTTTATATCGTTTTCCATCTAATGTGATATTGTCATCGGTGACGAGAACCGATTCTGCACCCTGTTTCTCTGCATCACGAATATCATCCAATATACGATCAATGGAGTATGTACGAAAACTCTTGCCGTACATCTCTCTGATACTGCAATAATTGCAATCGAAAACACATCCTCTCGATGTCTCGATAACATCTCCAGTATAAGGTCCCAGATAGAATCCTTTCTTCAGGATCCTTGATTTTCGATCAGGCGGTTTGATTTCATTCAAATCAACAAGAGCATGATTGGGATTCCGAATGACCGATCCATTATCACGATAGGATAGGTTGGGAACCTCATCGAGATTGTTGTTTCCCAGGAGGGTTTTGATCAATTTGGGAAATGCAATTTCACCCTCTCTCCGAATGATGTAATCGATGTACTGAGAATCCTCGCTCTCCAGGATCCACTCATCGCAGGCAGTGGGGAAATATCCTCCCATGACCACTTTGGTGTCGGGATTCACCTGTTTGGTCATCTTGGCTAATTCCAGAGAGGACGCGTATTGAAATACCATACAGCTGAATCCAACCAGATCGGGCTCGTATTGTCTCAACAGGTATGTAAAATAGGGGATTGTTTTCCCCTCCGTCAAAATCAGATCGATAATTTTCACCTTGCAGAACCTTCTGTCGAGCTGAGCTGCGATGGAACATAATCCGAGATTAGGAACACGAACGATTCTGTCAAAACCAAAAACCGATTTTGGACTGCCAACAAGTAATATGCGCATCAATTGTCTATCCTCAAATAGTGATTCTGTAAAAAAAGTGCTTATCAAAGATTTTATTTCATCAACGATATCACCATTTCATCCATTCGGAATAAGAAAAATGTGATTCAATAATTTGGGAAGTCCTCTTTTTATCATTCAATTTGTAAATGTTAAGTGATCCATTTTTTGACTGTATTGATCAATCCATTGGTTGATGCATCGTGTGTTTCCACCGGCTCCTTGCCGGATAATTCAGGAAGAATCGTTTTGGCTAACTGTTTCCCCAGTTCGACACCCCATTGATCGTAACTGTAGATATTCCAGATGACACCCTGGACGAAAATTTTGTGCTCATACATGGCAATCAGGGAGCCGAGGGTTCTCGGTTTTAATTTCCGAAATAGGATGGTGTTAGAGGGTTTGTTACCATCAAATACCTTAAAAGGAGCCCGTTTTTTAATCACCTCATCTGATAAATAGGCTTCTTTCAATTCTTTGACAACCGTCTCTTCTGGTTTGCCGTTCATCAAGGCTTCCGTCTGAGCGAAGAAATTCGAGAGAAGGATTTTATGATGGTCTCCAATCGGATTGTGACTGACAGCAGGAATGAGAAAATCACAGGGGACGAGTTTGGTTCCCTGATGGATAAGCTGGTAAAAAGCATGCTGGCCGTTCGTACCCGGTTCTCCCCAGATGATGGGACCTGTTTGATAACCGATTCTTTCTCCTGATCGATCCACGGACTTTCCGTTGCTTTCCATATCGGCCTGCTGGAGATAAGCCGGAAACCGGTGCAAGTATTGATCATAGGGGAGAATGGCATGGGTTTCGGCACCGAAAAAATTATTGTACCAGATTCCGATCAAAGCCAGAATGACCGGTATGTTTTGATCAAAAGGCGTATTGCGAAAATGACAGTCCATGGCATGAGCGCCTTCCAGCAGCTCAACAAATCGATTAAAACCGATGCTGCAGGCAATGCTCAGTCCAATGGCTGACCAGAGGGAATACCGACCACCGACCCAATCCCAAAAGACAAACATGTTTTCCGGATCGATTCCGAACTCAATAACCTTTTCCCTGTTTGTGGAGACGGCGACAAAATGTTTCTTGATGTATTTCTCTTCTTTTGCAGTTCGCAGAAACCAGTCTCGTGCCGAACGGGCATTGGTCATCGTTTCCTGTGTTGTAAAGGTTTTCGATGCGATGATGATGAGGCTTGTTTCAGGATTCACCTGTTTTAAGGTTTCAGCGAGATGGGTGCCATCAATATTGGAGATAAAATGGCAATTCAGGCGATCCATTTTATAAGGTGTCAATGCTTCTGTAACCATGGCAGGACCCAGATCCGAACCACCGATACCGATATTGACAATGTCGGTCATTGGCTGTTCTGTGAATCCTTTCCAGGTTCCTGAGATGATCTTTTTCGAAAAGATCCGCATCTGGTTCAGCACCTTGTTGATATCCGGCATGATGTCCTGACCCTCCACGATGACAGGACTGCTGCTGCGGTTCCGGAGGGCTGTATGCAAAACCGCCCGGTTCTCGGTTTCATTGATCCGGTCACCGGAGAACATCTTTTCAATCGAATCCCGAAGCCGGATTTCTTCAATTAAATCGAGGAACAACCGGCGTGTTTCCTTGGTGATGATGTTTTTGGAAAAATCAACCAGTATCTCTTCAAATTGCAGGGAGAATTGGTGAAAACGATCAGGATCCTGATCAAAGAAGTCCTTGATCTTTTGATTTTTTATCATGTGGTAGTGAGCTTCGAGTTTTTTCCAGGCCTGCGTTTGGGTTGGATCCTTTTTAAGGAGCACGCTATTTCCCTTTCGGATTGGACAGATGGAGATTGCCAGTAGCCGTTCAATTTTAATGTCCGGTAAATTTAAAAAATATAACATGAAAATCTGTGAATGTCAAGTTGGGAAAGGCTTGTTTGTCTTTATCTATCGTGTAAAAACAAGGCCGGTCAGAAAGAAAAGACAATCCAGGTTGTCATTGTGGGTGTCAGCGATGCAGTATCGATACAATAGATGACTTTGAATCGCCAGGGGATTTTTCCTGTACTTTCATTGAATGGGAAGGATTTCTCGGGAAAATGTTCTCTGTATGTTTTTTGCGTAGACGTGGAAAAAATCGGTCTTTTTAAAAGCCACGCTATTCAGTGATTCTAATGAATGATCGATCTATTCATAAACATTTCATCACTCCATGAGAAGGAAATCGTATCAGGAATAAGGCGGTTTTTCTACTTGATTTTATTCTTTTTTAATTGTACTATATCAAAATAATATCAATCCAAAAAAGGTTTTGTGATTGATCAGCGAATTCAAGATTATTTGCTGAAGGTCAGAGGAGATTGTTTATGAGTCATCATAAAAAATACCTGTTGGAAAAAGTACTGGCCCCTTTGGAAGATGAGATCGAATTTTTCTTTTCAAACTTTATCGGTGCTTCTTATCCATCGATTTACAGGAAAGAACTGTGCTGGAAGCCACCCACAGATGTTTATGAAACGGAAACGGATTATGTCATCATTCTCGAATTGGCCCAGGTCAAGAACGAGGAGGTATCCATTACTTTCCGGGATGGCATTCTGACCATACGGGGTGTACGACAGACGATCCCCCCTTCAGAACGAAGACATTACCTCAAAATGGAAATCAGTTACGGTCCATTTGAGCGAAAAATAGCCATTTCGGGGGATGTGGATATGGATCAACTTTCCGCTCAGTATAAGGATGGGTTTTTGGAGATTCGATTGCCAAAGAAGAAAACCAATTCGTTCAATATCGAGATTGAATAGACAGAAGATGGCTGAACAAAATAAAAATGTACTGCACAAACCAGGCGAGTCCAGTGATTTACCCCATATCCCGGACGAATTGCCCATTCTTCCTGTGGCGAATATTCTTATCTTTCCCTATGTAGTTGCCCCTCTGGTCATTACAGATGAACAGCGTATGGCGCTGGTGAATGAATCATTGAGCGATCGGAAGATTATGGGCCTGTTTGCCATGAAGTCGAAGGAAGAAGAAATACGCATTGAGAATCTGCATAAGATCGGAACCGCTGTTTTTATTCTCAAAATGTTCCGGATTTCAGATGGCAATATGGGATTGATGATTCAGGGCTTGTCCAGAATCCGATTGAAAAAAATCACACAGGAAAAACCCTTCCTGAAAGGATTGATTCAAACCATTCTAGAAGATACTTCGCGTTCAGTCAAAATTGAGGCACTTGTCAGAGAAGTCACAGAACTGTTTCAGCAGATCGTATCCATCGCTCCTTTTCTGCCTGATGAACTGGGTACTGCCATTACGAACGTGGATCAACCCGGGCGATTAGCGGATCTCATTACATCCAATCTCAATATTGATATTGCGGAACGGCAGTCCATTTTGGAAACGCTGGATGTAGAGAACCGGTTGGTGAAATTGCTCATCTATTTAAATAAAGAACTGGAACTCCTTAAATTGGGCAGTAAGATTCAGTCAGAAGTGAAGAGTAAAATCGAGGAAGGCCAAAAGGAATATTTCCTCAGGGAACAGATGAAGGCCATCCAGAAGGAATTGGGTGAGAAGGATGAACGAACGGTTGAAATCGAAGAATTTAAAATACAAATAGAGGAAGCCGCCATGCCGGATGAGGCAAAAGAACAGGCCGAAAAAGAGCTGGATCGGCTGGCCAAAATGCCTCCCCAGGCTGCGGAATACACTGTATCCAGAACCTATCTGGACTGGTTGGTTGGTTTGCCCTGGAATAAGAGTACAGAAGACAGACTGGATATCAACCAGGCGAAAACCATCTTGGATGAAGACCATTATGATCTTCTCGATGTCAAAGACCGCATTCTGGAATTTTTATCTGTCCGTAAATTGAAATCGAGTTCCAAGGGACCGATACTCTGTCTTGTGGGACCGCCGGGTGTAGGCAAAACGTCGCTTGGACGTTCGATTGCACGGGCTATGGGTCGGAAGTTTATTCGCTACTCGCTGGGAGGCATGCGGGACGAGGCTGAGATCCGGGGTCACCGCAGGACCTATATCGGCTCACTGCCGGGCAGGATCATTCAGGGGATAAAAAAAGCGGGATCGAATAATCCCGTTTTTATGCTGGATGAGATCGACAAGGTGGGTATGGATTTTAGAGGGGATCCCGCATCCGCTCTGCTGGAAGTGCTTGATCCGGAACAGAATTTTTCCTTTTCCGATCATTATTTGGAGGTATCGTTCGATTTATCGAAAGTCATGTTTATTACCACAGCGAATGTATTGGATACCATTCCGAGACCTTTGATGGATCGCATGGAGGTGCTGAGACTGCCGGGATATATCGATGCAGAAAAAGCGGAAATCGCCAGAAGATATCTTATCCCCCGTCAGAAAGATGAGAATGGATTAAAAAAAGGGGAAATCCAATTCAGTAAAAGTGCCATTCGTAAAATGATAAATGAATATACCCGCGAAGCAGGTGTTCGCAATTTGGAACGGGAAATTGGAACCTGCTGCCGTAAGGTAGCCCGGATGATTGCCGAGGGAAAAGAAAAGACGATGCAGATCACACCGGAGAATGTATCCGATTTTCTGGGTCAGCAAAAATTTTTCTCAGAAGTGGCTCAAAGAAAAGACGAGGTGGGTATCGCAACCGGTCTGGCTTGGACGCCCGTAGGAGGTGTTATTTTGTTTGTTGAGGCCACAGTCATGCCGGGCAGCAAGGGATTGGTTCTGACGGGTCAATTAGGAGATGTGATGAAGGAATCGGCGCATGCTGCGCTTTCCTTTATTCGATCCCATGCAAAAGAGCTCGATATTCAGGAAGATTTCTTCCAGAACCAGGATGTGCACATCCATATTCCTGAGGGGGCAACGCCGAAAGATGGTCCTTCAGCCGGTGTGACACTGGCCACGGCTCTGGCATCCCTTCTTACAAAAAGAGCCGTTAAACACGATCTGGCCATGACCGGTGAAATTACCCTTCGGGGCAAGGTGCTTCCGGTCGGGGGCATTAAGGAGAAAGTCCTGGCCGCAAGGCGATCAGGCATACGGCAGGTGATTCTTCCCCGTCTCAATGAAAAGGATCTGGAGGAGATTCCTGAGAATGTACGGGAAAAAATGACATTCTATTTTGTCGAGTGGCTCAATGAAGTTTTTCAACTGACATTGAAAGGGAATACAAAACATCGGTCTGGATCCAAAAAAAGTCTGTCTGGCAAGAAAAATTGACAGGTGGTGATGCATTCATCAATTCCGATATGTTCAAATATATGAAAAGTGGGAATGATCCATTGAAACTTATTGGTGTAACAATTCGGACTATCGCATGATTGAACGGACACTCGTCAATATCAAACCTGACGCTGTCAGGAAGCATCTGATTGGAGAAATCATTAAGCGGATTGAGTCTGGGGGATATCAGGTTGTAGCCATGGATAAATTGGTCCTTTCCAGGAAAGAGGCTGAGGTTTTCTACGCAATTCACCGGGGGAAATCCTTTTTCAGCGATCTGATCGATTTTATGATTTCCGGTCCCTGTGTGCCGATGGTTGTCGAGGGAGAAGATGTCATCACGGGCATACGCAATCTCATCGGTTCAACGGATCCAGCCCAAGCCAAAGCCGGCACCATCAGGAAGGATTACGGGGAGAATGTCACCCGAAATGTCGTCCATGCGTCGGACAGTCCCGAAACGGCCAGGGATGAAATTCGTTTTTTCTTCAGCGAGAGAAAGCTTATATAAAATAATATTGTCTAATGAGAAGATCAACTAAG
>JAFGDT010000005.1 GCA_016931965.1 bacterium
CAAAACAGTTAAAATTCGCTCTATGACCATTTTTGCCAAAGTTCAGTTACTAAATTTTATCCGCTTTGTTGTAGTCCATTACTTACTTCTGATAAATATAAACCCACCAAAAATACGACCAGACCCAGTATAAGACACAAAACCAGAACCATGCCCACCAACATCATGGCATCCTGTTTTATAGAGGTTCTGCGTTGTTTAATCCATCCCATGATAACCGTATCATAAAATACCTTGCCTGTAAAAATAATAAACAACAGAATCCCAAAAAGAACACGCGTGAATTGATTTAATCCTTCTTGCTGAGAGAGACGGGATAAGGGCCATAACAACCAAATGATAAAAGACCATTTTAAAATTTCAATGATGATCTTTCCCCAATCATTCGATATGATCCTTTTTTTCATTGGTTCTTTTCCTGTATACGACAACAGGCAAACTCCTAATCATGTGCTTCAAGCCAAAATGCGTTTTTAATGTGCTTAATCTTCTTTTTCCCATGATCATAGGAGACGACCACAACATCAAAACGGCAATCCACATCATTCAGATCTCGATCTTGAAGGTATCGCATGGCCACTTTCCCGATCTGGTTCTGTTTTTTCACATCCACCCAACCTTCCGGTCCACCAAATCCATTTCGTCGCTTCGTTTTCACCTCGACAAACACAAGTGTTTCACCATCCCCGACGACGATATCAATTTCCCCCCTCTCAGCTCGGTAGTTCCTCTCAAAAATCATATATCCTTTCTTTAAGAGATACTCGACAGCTTCTATTTCCCCCTCTTTACCAAGATGTTTTCGATATTGTCCATCTTTCATTAAACGGATTTCCATGCTTTGATATGAAACGTTTTTCGATGGATATCACAAAGTCCGTGCTGGCGAATTGCTTCCACATGGGCCTGGGTTCCGTAACCTTTATGTTGGGCAAAACCGTAATTGGGATACTTTTTGTCATATGCGATCATCAATCGGTCCCGGGTCACCTTGGCAACAATGGAAGCTGCAGCAATAGAAAAACTCTTTCGATCTCCCCCTTCAATGGCTGTTTGAGGATAAAACTTTTCAGGCAGCGGACGTCCATCAATCAGCAGATGCTGTGGGCGAATGGGGAGCTTGCCGATCGCCATACGCATGGCCCGATAACTGGCCTGAAGAATATTGATTCGATCGATCTCTTTTTCATTGACAAGTCCCGTTGAAAAGACAATGGCTCTGTCTTGAATAATCGGATAGAGTGCTTCTCTCTTTTTGGAGGATAACTTTTTCGAATCATTAATACCGGAAATAAAAACATCAGGGGGGAAAATAACGGCAGCCGCTACAACGGGTCCTGCCAGCGGCCCACGGCCGGCCTCATCAATACCGGCTACATAGTGAATACCCTTTTCCCACAGTTCCTTTTCATACCGAAGCATTTGATGAATACGAACTTTTTCGTCATCATCCGAAAGCATCGATTAGTCCTTACATCGACTAAATAGTTGCATTATCAAATCAACAGAGGTTTTTTGAATTCTCATGGTTTTCACATTTCGGCCAGAAAATATTCAGTACGTCCTTTTAGATTGCAACAACAACTAATATATTGTATCTACCAAGTATCCGATTCGTCCAAGGCAAGCATATCCACTTTTATCTTTGAGCTTATTTGACAGGTCCTGATGCAGCCAATTCATCACGCTCTGGTTTGTTATTCAGAATTTCGAAAGTCGGAATAGGAATATTTTTGAACTTACATTTCTTATCAAGTACATTTAAAATCAATGTTCGATCAGATTTTATCTCATCATATCGATACAGATGAATTACATCATAAAGGTCTCTGGGTCTAAGCCGCTCTGATAACGCCCTAATTTTTTCAGCAAACAACTCTTCAAAGGCATAGCACCGTATACTTATTTTCTGTTCTGGATTGTCAGAATAGGGATGATGAACAATACGAATAACGGGTTCAAGAACCAATACTTCATCAGCAGTTAAATCCAATTTGATGTTTGGCAAACTGCCTCCAGGCTGCATCGGTCCTTTATAGCCAATCTTCCCTTGAGCTGATGGCTTGCCTCTAGGATTCTCATAAATATTAAATTTAATCTTGTCCTCTGGTATTTCTATACCACTTTTCTCATAAACTTTCTCAGATATTTCCTTGAAAACATCCATCAAAAAATCATTATTGATTTGCTCTTGTTTCTTAAGCGTAAAATCCAAATCCTCTGAAAAGCGATAGGTTTCAAAATAGCATTTCTTTAAACAAGTACCTCCTTTGAATATTCAATCTGAGTTGATTTTAGGATGATTTGAAATACAATCCAATAACCATCCTAAAATATAATCCTTTTCAACAATATTTGCAGTAAGCCCAAACTCCCTGGATAAATCCATTATCTCTTGTTTACTAATCACTTTAACCTACCTTCTGTTTGCTCCAACTTTCAGTTACCCATAATCGCCAACGTGTAACTAATCTGTCCGCTTTCAGTTTAGGGTCAAGCTTCGTATTTCCTTTCGTTAGTGATAATTTACAAATCTTTATTGCAGTTTCTTTATTCGGAGCAAATCTTTCCAATAAAAAGCCGAGCCTTTTATAAATTGCACCATTACCTAACTGATTCGCATATGCAAGCAATAAATCTACATTTGCATTTTCTGATTTTAAATAATTTATAAACATCTCTACAATAAAACGTATCCCCCCACCCGATTGTGGACCATTAATCATGTCAATAACTGTACGAGTCGGATCGGAAATAGATACTTTTACTTGTCCTCTCCAAATCGGTTTAAGACCAAACATGGCTTTATCCAATACAGTCATTAATATAAATTTTGTTCCTTTAATAACAGGCATGCGGTTCCTGGGTTTTCTTTGTGTCATAACTAAAATTGTCCTGAAAACCTGATCAGTCAAATCCCAATATTCAGCTGCACTCCATCCACCGATATAACAAGGAAAATATAATTTTTCAGCAATGATCCATGGATCTTCTAAAGGTATATCATTCGTCCGAGATTCCAAGGGTATGGAAATATAAATCCCACGGCTAATCCTAGTAAGCCATCCTTTCTTAGCCCATCGCGATAGAATTTTTGCTGTTTTGGAAAGCGAAAGATTCAAAATAACAGAAGCTTCAGCGACAGAAATAGTCCCCTTGGTATTACGAATGACTTCGATTAATCTTATTCTATCTAATTTCCCTATTCCAGATAAATTTATCATACTACATTACAAGAGTCATAATTCATTTATTTGATGAATAAAAACACTCATGATATACTATTCAAACAGATTGAATTGAAATGTCAATTATTTATTACTTTTATAACTAAGCCAAAAGTTTATACCCCATCCAATCTTTTCTCCACTTCAGCTTTAAGCGCTTCATATGGCAAAGCGCCGGACATCCTCATTAAAATCCGGCCTTGATGAAACATCATGATCGTCGGAATACCCGTGATTTGATACCTTCCCGATATGTGCGGCTTCTCATCCACATTGACCTTAACAGTCAACAACTTGCCCTTGTATTCAGATGCGATGCGCTGGATTGTTGGAGATACCATTTTGCAGGCACCACACCATTCAGCCCAGAAATCGACCAATACCGGCTTTTCGGATTGATTGATGAGTTCGTCAAACGATTTTGGAAGAGATGATGTATTCATCATAATAACCCTTGATATAACAAATTGATATTATTTATAAAACAAAAAATATTTAAGATGTCTTGCATGTGCTTCCGCAAGTCGTACAGCTTCCGCTTCTGCAGGCAGAGCCTGTTCCGGCGCTTGGATTCGACAATTGACCTCCAATATAAACAGCACCAAAAAATTCTCGAAGGCTTTTCCCCTTACATTGCGGACAGACAACCTTCTTTTTCTGAGAAATGGGAACAAAGACATCAAAATGATGCTGGCAAGACTTGCATGTAAATTCGTATGTTGGCATAAATTTGACTCCGTTTCATCGTTTAACCAATTGACCGTGGACCATCCAATAAATACACCCCACACTGCCTAACAATCCCACAATACCACCGAAAATAAATACGAAAGGAAGACCAAAAAGATCCATCACACATCCGGCCACAACCGAGCCGACGATGCTGCCCAAATTCATCGCCATATTAATATATCCGATCACATTGCCCATGCCATGTTCCCTGCCCACTTCTGTGACAAGCGCCCCACCTGCAGGAAAGGCAACTCCACCTCCCACACCCATCATAATACCCAAAGCCAATAACTGATAGAAATTGGTTGCCAAAGGCATTAAAAGCAAAGGCAACGCAGCCAGTATGTTGCCTCCGATGACGAGATAGGGACGATGAAAACGATCGGCAACCTTTCCAAAACCATGCTGTAAAATAGAAGTCAACAAAATGTTGGTTGAAACAAGAATCCCAATTTGAGACGACGTCATTTGAAGGTCCGATGCAAAGATGGGCAGGAAAGCGATAATGACAGCCCTGCCGACCGCATTTGAAAATCGGTAAATGAGAAGCCCTTTAAACATCGAATGGGTCAACAAAATACGAAATGAAGAAATCTGGTCTTGGGTTCGGACACAACGATCTTTGAGTTTTGGCAAAAAAAGAATCACACACAAGAGAGAAAAGAAACTCAATACGCCCACGATATAAAAAACAGCCGACATGTTAAATGCATCCATGATAACACCGCCCAGCAACGGTCCAACACCAAATCCCAAAAACAGCGCAACCTGAAAATCTCCCATCATCGAGCCTTCTTTTCCTCTCGGAGAAATATCCCCTATAATCGCAGATGCAATCGGAATGACCATGGCCGAACCCAATCCGTGCAGAAAACGAATTCCCGTAAGTTGCACAACAGATTGAGACCAGATATAACCGAACGAAATGATGGTGTAAATGGTCAATCCAGTGATGAGAAAATCTTTTCTCCCCTTAAGATCGGATAACCGCCCTGCCAGAGGCATAAAGATAACTCTTGATACAGAAAAAGTGGCATAAATAACACCCAACCAGAAACCCGACGCCCCCAAGGCCTGGGCATAAAGAGGCATGGCCGGTGCAATAATGCCACAACCCAACGTGGCGACAAATATTGAAAAAAAGATGATGAAAAAAATGCGTCGATCTCTCATGGAACTGCTATCTACTCCCATTTTTCAATACGTACGATTTCATCCAAACGTTTTCGATAGGTTGGTGAAGGCTGATGATCCGGATATCCCAATGTGAGCAGTCCGACAACACGGATGCTTTCGGGAACATACAAAATCTCTTTAACCTGTTCTTCGTAAAAAGCCCCGATCCAGCAGGTTCCCAATCCCAGTGACACAGCCATGAGCGTCATATGATCGATGGCGATGGCCAGATCAACCACATAACCGGGTTGACCGCCGGGCATGACGTAGTCCGATTCAAGTGAACAGCCAACAATAACAACAGGTGCTTCAGCAACAAATGGTTGACCACAGGCGGCAATGGACAATTTTTTTCTGGTCTCTTGATATTGAACAACCACAAACACCCATTCCTGTCGGTTTTTTGCGGACGGCGCCAACCGAGCCGCCTCCAGAACCTGTCTGAGCTTCTCTTCCTCTACAGGCCGATCCAGATAATGACGAATCGAACGCCTCGTTCGTATCGCCTGAAAAACATCCATAACTTGCTCCTCAAAATAAACATGAATTCTTTCTACTGTTATTAAACCTTTATCCCGCTGGGACAGATCTCCGTATAAGCGCAGTATTTACAAGATTGATAGGAAGGATTCGGCGCATAATCCCGCCGGCGAATACCCTCCGCTGTTCGGGTGATCACCTCCTCAACTTTCTGAAACATCTTGTTATTAACCTCTGCACTGCCAACCAATCCGGACTCGATAAAATGAAGTTCGATTCGGTCGGGTAGCCGATCCCACTTTATGGCATAGGCCATGGCATAGATAACCAGCTGAAGGCTCTCTTTTACCCGTCTATCCGCCGCATCCTGTTTGTGAACTTCTGACGTTTTAAAATCAACAATTACGATTTGCCCTTCCCGCTCATCCACACGATCCCACCTGCCGCTGATTCGATTTTTCCCTAACATAAAACTGAACGGCTCTTCAATGAACTTGGGAACATGGCCGGCGGTCTCTTCACGTTCAAAGAATTGCCGGATCACTTCCAAACCCGCTTCAAACCGCCTCTCTTCATGTTCCCGCGATAGGAAACCGATATTCCTCCATGCCATTTTGTATGCCGATTGCAAATCGTTCACCGAAACCGGAATAGAATTCATTTTATGCCGGAAATAGAGTTCGACGGCCGCATGGACCGCTTTCCCGTATATGATTGTATGATGGAAAAAAGGCAATCGCAGAATGTGTACATACTTGTATTTCAGTGGACAGGTTTCATAATCATCCACCTGATAATGGGAAAGGTTCAGTATACTCTCCTTTGACATAGCCGTCGTAGTCTGGACGGTCTCTTCCTGTACAGAAGCGAATCGCCGTATTTTATCCAATGCTCCTGTTTTCATGCTGACCAGATCGAGATGGGGGCGATCCAGAGCTTCGAGCACAAAGGGACTCACCTTCCGATTTCCCACACCACCATAATCCTGAGCGCTGGTAAAAATCAACCGATCCTTGGCTCTGGTCATGCCGACATAGAAGAGACGCCTCTCTTCCTGGAGATGAAAATCACCTTTGGGCAGGATCTCCTTGACCAGATCATCGGGCAATTCAATGGGATCTTTTCTCTGTGTGTGGGGAAACCGGTTGTGAATCAGACTCACCATAAAAACGACGGGCCATTCGAGCCCCTTGGCCTTGTGAACGGTCAGTACATTGACAGCGTCCATGTCCGGATCGGCTTCGGCTGTACCCGGATCATCACCGGCTTCGATCAACAGATCCAGATAATCAACAAAATGGATCAACCGGTCCTCGCGGGCAACCTGGGCAAAGGCCCAGACCACGTCAAAAAATTTGGCTATGTTCTGTATCTTAATGCTGTTTTCAACACTCTCCTGCTGTGTCAATCTCTTCAGGTAATTCGAATTCGTTAAAAACTGGTACAGAACAACACCTGTGATCTGATCCCGCGACATCTCGAGATAATGCTGAATATCTTTAACGAGCTTGGCAGCAGAGACGCGCGTATCGGCTGATAGATCCTGCAGATCTTCAATTTCATTCAGCGATTTGAAAACAGCGTAAAGCGATCGGTTTTCCCGGCGCGCCAGATTGACACACCGGTGCAGTTCCTCCATTGACATCCATTCATAGACATCGGAAGAGGCCAGATGATAGAGGTGGATCGAATTCTCCGGATCGGACAAGACTTTGAGAAACGAGATGAGCAATTTGATCTCTGGACAGGTGTAGAGTCCCCGGTTTCCCGAAAACCGCCAGGGAATCGATTTCATATTTAGGGCTTTGAGGAAAGGATCGGCACTCTGATTGGCACGGACGAGAATGGCGATATCACTGTAGCCATACTGCTTATTTTCAACAAAATCGGCGATGAGCTGTGCAACACGGTCGGTCTCGGTCAGCAGGGTATCGCAATGGAAGTGCTCCACGATGGGGCCTTCCTTCCGCTGGCCGACAAGCTGTTTGTCCACACAATTGCGCACTTCGAGCCGGTCAGGATTGTTGTGTTGAATCAGCTTATAAGCTGCATCAAGGATCACCTGTGTGGACCTGAAATTCTCTGTGAGGATAACCTGCCTGGCCTGAGGATAGATATCCATAAAACCCAAAATATTGGAAATTGCCGCACCACGGAATTTATAAATGGATTGATCATCATCTCCTACGACAGTAACATTGGCCTGTTCACCGCCCAATAGCTGAATCAGCTGAAACTGCGCATAATTGGTGTCCTGAAACTCGTCCACCAGGATAAATTGATAGCGTGCCTGAACCTGTCGGAGAACCGATGGATGCTCGCGGAAAAGTTTAACCGCCAGACTCACCTGATCCCCGAAATCGACCTTGCTTTCCTGCACCATGAGTTCCTGATACTTCTGATAGGTTCCGGCAATCTCCTCCTGATTCTCAATTTCTTCAATCCATTCCCGATCATCATTCTGTCTGTCTGACTTTTTTTTCATACTTTGGATATATTCCCAATAATCCTCTGGAGATACATCCTCATCTTTGGCCCGCGAGATCACACTGAGCAGAGCTTGAATGAACCGGGTTGGTTCGCTGAGGGGCCGGTAATGCTTGAGCGGAAATTCGAAAAGATGCTCCCTGCAGAAAACAATCTGTTCGGCCTGCGACATCACATAGAAATCGGGATTCAGGCCCAGCACCAGCGCAAATTCACGCAGGATGCGGTCGCCAAAGGCATGGAAGGTTGATATCTGCACATTGGCATAACCATAAGGCAAAAGGACATCCACACGCTCGGCCATCTCGGCCGCTGCCTTTTCTGTGAACGTCACGGCTAAAACCTCTTCCGGTCTGGCCATCTTGGATTCGATCAGATGGGCAATCCGGCGGGTAATCACCAGTGTCTTTCCCGTTCCCGCTCCGGCGATAATCAAAAGCGGCCCCTTCCCATGCTCGACCGCTTCGCGCTGCTGGGATGTCAATTGGACGTCAGACATAACAGACTATTTTTAACATAAAATTTCATAAAATCAAATTACCTTAAACATTTTTCTTTCTATAACTGAGAAATACCAAAAAATGACTTTTTAAACTACGTTTTTAATAATTAAACATTATATAGATTGCTCTTACCTTGATTGCACGCACTACACAGAGTTTGTAAATTGTCTAATTCAGTTTCTCCTCCTTTTGAATATGGTTTTATATGATCTACTTGTAATACAATTTTTGGATTAGTTGCTGGTGAACGTCCACATTTCTTGCATTTAAAATTATCACGATATAGTACTTTGAATCTTAACCTCAAGCTAATATTCTTACTTGTCTTCCGTGACACAAATCTTAAATTACTTTCAGAAGAAGAATAATCCTTATCTTCAGATTCAACATACTTAATAAAATTTTCTAAGGTTTTTCGCCATCCTTTAAATCTTCTTTCATAAGTACAAGCATGATATTTTGAAAGTGGTCGGGCCATTTCTCTGTAACTTGGTTGACGCCCTAATTTCGTCCAAACATTTTCAAGATTAATGAAAAGTTCTTCATTAGAGATAAAAGAACCGATATTTGAAGATAATTTTAAATTTGCTGCATCTAAAACTTTTTTCCACGAACCGAATTTATTATAAACAGTTTTTACTGAATACTTACCATATTCTACATATTCTCTTTGTGTAACCGCTTCCTTAGAAAGCTCTCTGGCGACTCTCCGAAAATCCTTAATGATTTCATCTCGATGAACAGATCTAATATATGGTTTGAGTTCAAATTTCATTCTCTTCATTTTTTAATTAGCCTTTTTTATCAATTTCCAATATCCACCTTTCCTCCCACCAACTCTTTCAATAGTACCATTTTTCTTCAAGTTATTAAGCTGGTATTTCACACCATCAGGAGTAATACCTAAAAGTTTAGCGAGTTCATCTCTGGTGATGTATGGATTCTCTTTGATTAAAGAGATAATCTTTTGGGTAGTTTTTTGGGTAGTTTTTTGGGTAGTTTTGATAGCAGATTCTTCTCTTATGAGTTTCAGATATTCCCGGCTCTGCTTGAAAGTCAGATAAAAATAATTCTCATCAAACTCTATATCCGGAAAAGGGGCATTCTCCTTTTTGCACACTTCCCTTATCCGCGCAAAACCTGTTCCCATTTTTTCGCCAAAATGGATTCTGGCAAACAAATCAGCAATGATATGGTTTCTTCTAAACACGGTTTTACCAAGCACAAAATTGGTTGGCTTTTGCCAATAATTTTCAATCTTTATTCTGTCTGGTAAAAACCTAAGGATATTGTTGTGACCGTGCTCGAAGTAGTACTTATGCATTACCGAATTGATAACCGCTTCCCTTATTGCATTGAAAGCATATTCGTAAACATTTTCTCTTCGAGGCATTCCTGTAAAACGGTAAGCAACCTTTGAATACATTCTTACAAATTTCATAACTTCTTCAACGATTTCGAACAAGCTGCCTTTTATTTCCTTGCGGTCTATGATATCGACACCTGCATCATCCTTAAAAAGAGCCACAGTGAATACAGACCACGGCACAAACCTCTGCGGTTCCTTGGCAAAAAACAACACGCCGGCATTGTTGAAATACAACACCCTCTCCTGTTTCTCGGCAATACCCAAGTTAATTAAGGCTATATCGGCCCTTATTGATTTTTCAAGTCCTGCAAGTTCCAAAAATCGGCTCCTCATGCGAATCTGTGCACGAAACGAAATATATAAGTGATTAAAAAGCATGGGAAATACCTGTAACTTTTAGTTGTACAAAA
>JAFGDT010000036.1 GCA_016931965.1 bacterium
GACCACGAATAGCAGATAGTTACAAAAATACAGTAGGGTATCTATAGTTCATAAAAAATGCTTGCTATTTAATATAGCGGAATGACAGGTAAAAGGCACCGACGCAGAGCATAGACACTAGAAGCCAAGGACGGGGCCAGAGTTTGAATCCAAACCGATGTGGTTGAAATAGGGTGGTACCGATTATCGCGTACTGAAGTCTGAACAGAATCTGGGACGCGACTACAAGCATTGAAAGGATAGAGAATGAATAGAAAAATTGAAAGGATATAACAAAAAAGACAATTGGAACGATGTTGACTACAAATTCGGTGGCTTCTGTGCTCCGCACAGACCGAATGCTTCGGCAAATAGTTGATATTCAGATTAAATGTGAACCCAAAGAACCGAAAGGAGGTCTTCCTATGAATCGAAGCGTATCCGTCACCATTTTGATACTCGGTCTCATTATCTTTGTGATTGCCTGTTCCTCCACGCAGCCTTTCGCTCCCAAGCAGGGGCTTTACTATGTGAAGGAATCCGGCGGCGTGAAGTTTCACGTTTATACCTCGCCAATCCAATCTGGGGCGTCGGCCAGTGTGGTGATTGAGACCCAGAATTCTTTGATCCTGCAGGACGTGCAGCAGGACAAATCCCAGATGGATGATCTCAAGAGCCTGATCCAATCCATTGGCAAACCGCTGCGGCGGATCTATATCTCCCATGAACATTCGCATCACTGGGCAGGGCTTGAGATGTTCCCGGGCATCCCTGTGTATGCCAACCAGACCACCATTGATTTCATGAAACAGAACGGCCAAGAAGAACTCAATACACTGAAAAGTCAGTACGGTGCCGAAGCCGTTCCGTATACTCAAGTGGTCGTACCTGAGAACGTAGTAGAAGCAGGTAGCGAGGAGGTCATTGATGGAGTCCGTTTCGTCTTCAGCTCCCCGGCGCCTCAACTCACAGGGCCTGTGATCTTCATGGAATTTCCCGATCAGAAGGTCATGATCATGCACCACTTGGCCTACGTCGGCGTTCATGTTCCACTACCGCCGGTCGAGGAGCGATTGGCCAAGCTGAACGAGATGAAGGAGAAGGATTGGGTGTGGGTGATCGGAGGCCATGGCATACCCGTTTCCGGACCGGAGTATTTTTCGAAGACGATTGATTATTACACCATCCTGGGGAATGTGATAAAAGAGTCACCTGATGCGGCGACTGCAAAAGACAAGATGATAGAAGCTTATCCAAACTATGGCGGAGTAGTACTGCTGGATCTTTTACTGCCTGGATTTTATCAGCAATAGAGAACAACCAAGCGATAACTGGTGAGCGTTCCTGTCCTCCATGCCTAGTATCATGGATTTAGAGAGGAGTCCCATATACTTTATACTCAGCAGGGGCTCATGCCTCTGCTGAATTCATATGAGAGCAAGATGATAAATGAAGTCACAAAATTTTTAGCCAAGCATCCAATTCAATATCTGGCCACCATGGGTCTTGATGGGAAACCTAAAGTGAGACCCTTCCAGTTCAAGCTGGAAGACGGCGGCAAGCTGTATTTCAGCACGACAAACGATAGGAATGTATATCAGGAGATTAAAAAACAGCCTTATGTTGAGTTCTGTACTTCAGGTGAGAACTTCACTTGGCTCAGATTAAGCGGAAAGATCGTATTTTCCGATGATCTCTCCATTAAAACCAGGATTTTTGAGGAAGCCGTTCCTTTAATTCAATCGTTTTATCAATCACCTGACAATCCGGCTTTTGTGCTTTTTTATCTTGATGAAGCTACAGCAACCATTTCTGATCTAAGCGGGAATCCTCCAAAGGAGTTTAAGCTCTGAAAAAGATGAAACTGGAGAAATACGCGGAGAAAATCCGGCTGTATGAGCCCATCACCCGGCCCGAACCTTTTCAGGATTATAAGTTACTGAAGGAATCTCTCAGATCCCTCATAGACTATTTCTGCATCGAAGAGGGCGCTCAGCATTTAGATTCAGGAAAATTTGCTGATGATGATCGGTATCTGAGAGCACTTTTAAATATCAGAGAACCGAAAAAAATACCTGCAGAGGCACAGAAGAAACTTGACAAGTTTCTCTGGACTGAACGATTGAAAGCCGGAATCGTTCATGTCGATGAAATCAAGTCCGTTCAACAGACCTTCGGGAGTAATCACCCGCATGGAGAACTTCTTTCTGTGTGGCAGGGCGATATCACCCGGTTAGACGCCGATGTAATCGTCAATGCAGGGAATGAAAAACTTTTAGGCTGTTTTATTCCTCTGCATGCCTGCATCGATAATGCCATCCATTCTGCGGCCGGACCCCAGCTCAGAATGGATTGCTCCGTCATCATGCATATTCAAGGTCATGACGAACCTTCCGGCGGTGCGAAAATCACACGGGCCTATCATTTGCCATCAAAATTTGTGCTGCATACAGTGGGTCCTGTTGTCCAAAAAGAATTAAATGATCGGCATAAGGAACTACTGGCCTCTTCTTATCAGTCCTGCCTTGGATTGGCGGCCGAAATCAAGGAGATTCGAATCATGGCTTTCTGCTGCATCTCTACAGGGCTTTATGGGTTCCCGGCTGAAGAGGCTGCCCCAATTGCGGTCCAAACTGTTTCTGAATGGCTGGATGAGCACCCGGAGCGTTTCAGTCAAATTATTTTCAACGTTTTTACAGAAAGAGATTATGAATTCTACCAGAAAATCTTCACAAACGCAGGTGGATGAAGTCCATTCCCTGATCAGGGAATCAAAGGCTGTTTTGATTGGGGCTGGAGCCGGTCTCTCAGCAGCCGCTGGGCTTTTATACATGGATTTTGACACTTTTAAAAAATGGTTCCCCGGTTATCACGAAAAATACGGATTAAGGTATATTTACGAGGCTGCCTTTTATCCTTTTCCAACTCCCGAGGAATATTATGCGTACTGGGCAAGGCATATACTAACCATACGCTATCATTATGCAGTCGGGACTCCTTATAAAAATCTTTACAACCTGGTGAAAGACAAGTATTATTTTGTTCTGACGACGAATGTCGACGGCCAGTTTGTCAAAGCCGGATTTGATCCAGAGCGATTATGTACTCCCCAGGGGAATTACGGTTTTTTTCAATGTTCAAAGCCCTGCAGCAGCGATTTGTATCCCAACAGAGCCTTGCTGGAAAAGATGGTCGAAGGGATGGACCATTCCTCTTTGAAGATTCAGACTAAAGATATTCCCCGATGCCCCAATTGCGGCAGTTTGCTGGAACCGAATCTTAGAAAAGACAGCCGTTTTGTGGAAAAACCGTGGATGGAAAAGATGGAGGCTCTTGAAACATTTATCAACCGAAACATTGAAGATTCGCTGCTGCTCCTCGAAATAGGTGCCGGTTATAACACACCATCCATTGTTCGTTTTCCTTTTGAGAAGATCGTTTTAACGAATAAAAATGCAACGCTTGTTCGAATTAATCAGGATCATCCGGGAGCTGATCTGCTGATTTACAGCTCACAATTTGTTTCTATACAAACAGATGCGGGGGAATTTCTGAAGGAACTCGTTGCGTCTCACTGATATTCTTTTCGTACTTGTGAAGACATTGACAGAAGAAATCAACATGGATCAATATAACCTCACCCAAGATCCTGAAATAAATTCAGGATGACCACCCCTCTTATATTATTGTCGTGCTGAACTCGTTTCAGCATCTCTTTTTTCAGGTTTTAACTTACACAGTTGCTAATGCCGCAGGGGAGATGGGAAATTGTCCGAACCTGGATTTTCACGATTATGGGATTAAAAGGATTCAATAATCGAGGTAATCCTGTTCATCCTATAAATCTTGGTTCAGACAATTAGGCACCCGCGCAGAGCGTAGGTGCCAGAAGTAAAATGTCAATGTTATTGGATATACCGGATCTTTAACCAATATCCTTTTTTAATTTGATAAATCGTGGTTCAAATATCTCATTCAATACAGAAAAAGAAATCTTTGTAAAATAAGAATATTCCATTTACAATATGAAGGAGGATTGAGATGAGTGAAGTCACAGAATTCTTGAACAAGAGTCAGAATCAGTATCTGGCAACTTTGGGTCTGGATGGAAAACCCCAAGTGCGTCCATTTCAGTTCATGCTGGAAGAAAACGGTAAACTCTATTTTTGTACATCAAACGAGAAAAATGTCTATAAAGAAATAAAAGGAAATCCGAATGTTCAAATCTGTGTGGTGGGAGAAAATTTTTCATGGATCAGGCTGAGCGGTAAAGTGGTTTTTTCGGATGATTTGGAAATCAAAGCGCGAATTCAAGAATCGAATGAGCTGGTTAAATCAATTTACCAAACTCCCGATAATCCGGTCTTTGAAATCTTTTATCTGGATGATGCTACTGCTGTTATTGCTGATTTCAGCGGGGAGCCTCCCAAGACGTATAAACTCTGAAAATGTAAAAACGTTCAGATCGCACTGGATTTCCCAATCCAGGATATTGTCTGAACCGGGATTTTCACGATTATGGGATTTACAGGATTTTGAAATCGTAGTCATCTTTTAATCTCATAAATCGTGGTTCAGACATCCGCAGAGGTGGGAGGTTCTGTGGGGTGGGAATTTATAAGTTTATATGTCCTTATCCTTTTCTTTGATTTGATGATTTGTTTGGTTTTCTAATAATCGAATTATAACTTGAGCATAATGTTTAAAGAGATAATTTTGTTCTTTGAGAATGCTAATTATAATTTCATTTTTCTTTTTAATTCCTATCCTTAAACCATCAGCTAAGCTGATGGTCCCAGCTTTGCTTTGCGGGTATGTGAGTGAAAGAAATAGTTATGAATAAAAA
>JAFGDT010000037.1 GCA_016931965.1 bacterium
GTACCAGATGCTTGATTCCTTCCCGATGGAGACGTCTCCAATGACAATCGCCCCTTTGGCAATGAATGAAGAAGGATCAATCATTTCTGCAGGCCGTACAGGATAAGATTTTTGAATGGTTTACACATAAAATCCAAATTAATGGTTATTTTAAATTGTCCCGAGATTCCATCCCAGGATGAATTAATGGAATAGTTAAGTCTTCCTTTTTTTACGCCAAGGGGTGCAGGTCTCTTAGCGATCGAAATCTCCGTGGGACTGCTGGTATTGGTTGAATGATCTAAGATGTCAAATCAAGAAAATTTATGTTTTAAATAAAAAAAGGCACTATCACAATCGATTGATGAAACACATGATCAATGTCTTATTGGTGCAACTTTTAGATTTCCCATCTGTTACTGTGAACTGGTATGCAATTATAATCAATTATTCGGCTAATTTCAAGTAAAATCCGGAAGAAATGAATATCGCCATTTTTACCTGAGATACAATCATTGAACTTGAAAGTCAAATGGAATATGGACGTGTCCTCTTTTTAAAATGACGGTGAGTTGACATTATATGATTTGAGAAGCCATATTATTAAACCTGAGTTATTTGTAGAAAATTACTATCGTTCGTTTTCAGGTGGTTTCTGTTTTTTCGGATTCCAGCATATCAGGGGTCTGTTTCAATATAAAAGGAAGAAGAGTAACAATCAGCAGCATTGTAACCAATGCAGGAAAGTTATTGAAAAGGATGAATGGTTTATTGGTGTATGAAAACAGAGTTGAGGAATATGCAAACGAAAAAATAAGTATCAACACGATAAACATTATGTGCAGACGAGGGTTATTGGCTCTTTTTGAAAATCTTTCATTCGAAAGAAAAAAGACGACAGGAGACGCCAAGAGTGACAGTTTGTAATCGTGACTGATAGAAGGTATAAGTAAGGTTCCAATAGTACAGGCAAGTAGTAAATAGGGGTTTATACCTTTCTGTTTTTGTCGGTATGCTCGAAGCATGATCAAAAATATACAAAGAGCAACAAGCGCCATAAATGCCAGTTGCAATAATCTAGAGTTAATTTTAAGTATATATGACAAGAAAGATGAAATGGAGTGATTACCGATCCAGAAATAATGTTGTAATTGGGCTTGAATAACAGCTTTTACGAAATTAAGAAAATTTCGTGGACCTAAAACGAACAATAGCAAAAAATTTGTTATGCTCAATATGAAGCACTTCTTAATGTTATTTCTCCAATCTTGCCAGTCTGTGACAAACATGACAATAAATATAAATGGATAGATTTTTAATTGTACAGAAATGATAAATAGAAAATAGGCTAGGTAGCGATACCTTTTATGGTAATGGTATAACCAAATCGCGAGAAAACATATAAAGATTGTTATCACATTGAATTGTCCCCGCTCGATCTCAAAATGAAGACCATATGAGAATAATCCGGTTAAGAAAATGAGCATTGATAATGCTGAAATATGTTTTCTCTTGTTTATTGACAATGGAAGAATTAATGTCGTCAATGTATAGCAAAAAAGCGTGACGAACGTAATTATTTGATAAGCCGTGGAAAAATTAAATATGAGCATTGGTGAGAATAAGACACATTCAAGAGGAGGATATATGTTTTCTCCTGCATAGGGATTTTGATTGGTAATCCACTTCCTGCTATAATCAAATATCCATTGCAGGTCCACACCTATGGGTTTAATAGTTGGTACGTAATGGAAAAATTGCATGACTTGAGATGAAAAAAACACTGGATATATAAAAAAATAGAGATATGATATTGAAAACCCAAGCAGTACCCATATAAGAATAGGGGCATTTAAAATATACTCAAACAACAATTGAATTCTCGTTCTATTCATGTTTGATGATCTCCATGGCTGCACGCATTTGGTACCTGGAACAAACTGCTTGACATGATGTTCACTAACACAACTTTATCATTTCCAGATTTATTCAGGGAATATTTGTAACTGTGTTGTAAGTATTTTCCGCCTTTGGTTTGTGATCATGTTTAATTTGAATAGCATCGGTTATGGTTCCCCCGTGTTGAACATATATATTGTTACATGAAATCTATATTTATGGGTATAAGAATTAAAAATGCATGAGTTTCTATCACAATTGCTTTATACAACAAATGACAGAAACTTTGTTTAAACAACTTTAAGTATCTCTTCTCGCTTGCTTTTATATTGGGTTAAGTATAATAAAATATTTAAATAAATTCAAGTAAAATCGATGAAATGACTATCGTCCTTTTTTACCCATGATCCGATAATTGAACTCGTAAGTCAAGCTGTGGCTCCAGGTTTCATCGAATAGGGTGTTGTACCGTGTACCGTCTGTGGGGCCGACGGGTTTCCCGTATGTGAAAAACCAGTTGACCACCGGACTACCCGTGTAGGCCAGGGCGAGCCAGTACCGGCCGGGGGAGAAGATTAGATTCTGTTGCGTAAAATCAAAATCGACCCACGAGTAGCCAGGTGAATAGTCCATATTTTCGAGAAGACGCAGTCCACTTGTGGCGATGATGTTCCCCGGTTTGCCCGTACCATCATCCTCCGACAACTCGATCCACAGCTGGCCGTTGCCTCCGAATTTGTGCAGCGCCAGACCGATTTTTTCGAGTTGCAGAGGATCTTCGGCAATAAAGGTCTGTGCATATTTCTGTCCTTGCGTGGTGACATATTCAGATGTTTCAACCAGGAAATTCTTCCGCATCACCATCATGCTGTCTTCGGTGTCTTCCACCTGATTTCGCACATTGGTGAAATCGATACCCTCCGGAAACTCGAGATTTCCGAATATCGTCTCTTCGTCGTATGTGTATGCATCGAGGCTCCGTATTGTCGTGGCGGGGGCCGCTTCTGAGGGTTTGAATATCTCTTCCGTGAACAAAGCCTCCACTGGCGGCGAGAAGAGCAACTTTCTCGGACCGTACTGCTGTCTCTCGGCAGAAAGATTCACTTCATCGGATGTGAAATTGACATCGATTGTTTCCTGAAATTGGATGGTTCCTGATGTTCCACTGTAGCGTGTCCACATCACGGTCCCGTCATTCACAGTCTCTTCATTGTCCAGTCCGACTTCCACGCGAATGAAGCGATTACTGACAAAAAGTTGCATCTGCTGCGGATCAAATGGCACCCAGCCGAGGTCGGAAAAGTAGACCTCTATCCATGAATGGCGTCCCTGACCCATCCGCATTGTGAAAATGCCCGATTGGAATTTAACCTGATAGGGCTCTTTCAGTGTCAATCCATTGATGATCCGTACAGGGATACCGGCCGCACGCATTAAGGCGGCTGCGAGATGTGAATAGTTCTGACAGTTGCCCCTGCTCGTAACAATGGAATAGATCGCGTCATACTGCTTGGGTCTCAGCACATAATTCATATTGTCGACGATCCATGTAAGAATTTTTTGAACAGCATCGAACTGAGTTTTAGAGGATGAAGTAAGGAGTTGGGCAATCCGAACGACATCCGGGTCGTCTGCAGGCACCTGTTTCGTGGCGGCTAAATAGACACGGACATCGGAAGAGAGGCTTTGAACGGGGAAGGGAGCCTCGATCACCAAAGGCTGCAATGTTGTAAAATTGGTCGTTCTTAATTGGATTGTTGCATTGATTGAGCTTCTGGGATTGATCCACGTAACTTTGATGATTTCGTTTCCACGGGTGTCTGTTTTGTTCTCCCTTTTCTGGGGTTCGCTAGAAAATGTTAAATGAAAATGCTCCACTGTCTGGTTGTAACTGGGGGACCGGTAAGTCTGAGGAACGACATAGCTAACGATCAAATTTTTTACACCCGTTGAAGGTACAATCGTCTGCACCATTGTGTAATCAATCCGGGATGACTGTCCTCCGTTCAGCAAATAATTTTCCGCGTAACACGGCAGGATGAATAGAAGCAGCAACCCGATTGTTCCTAATCTCTTCATCTCACACCCCGTGAATTTGATTTTCTGCGGTTTTATATAAAAATGATTTTATTGATGATTATTCCTCTATGGGATACCCAACTGACTGTGTTAATATGATCCTTTGCTCCGGGCGCAGTTTCATGATTTTAACGAGAGCCGGTTTGTCCACCAGATTGCGGACTACCGTTGCTAGTCCTTCGGAAGCGCAATACAGGTAAACATTCTGGCTGATGAAGCCTGCATCGGCAGCCGAATAAAAAACTTTCTGGTCCTCCTCCGATATACTGATTCTTGAGAAATCGGATACATAGATAAGATTAACGGGGACATCTGCTACAAAGGCCTGGATTCCGGTTGCAGCACGGATATCCTCAGCAAGTATCGGATCCAAACGATTTGCCTCCGCATCATAGATGTAAAGACCCTCTTCAAGTGCAACATAGATATCGATATCCTGCCAGTTGACTGCAGAGGGAGCAGTGCGCATTCCCGATTCCGGTCGGTTGATACCAAAGGCCGCCCAGAGCAGATTGGAAAGCACCTGCAAGGGTAGCTTTTCGGTACCGAATTCACGTGTGGATTGCCTCTCTTTCAGCACCTGCATCAGAGGCCTGCCTCCGTCTGTTTGGGGTTCCATAAGCGGAATCGGTTTAATCTCCTGACCCAGAAGGAAGGTAGAAAAAATGACAGAATTGATCAGCACGAAACGGATTATATATGATGATAACTTCTCCATGGCTCAACCTCCAGGTGATCATGCTTTTGAATGTGTTATTGTATGTCCCAATTGGGTAAGGCGTTGGTTAATTTACAAAAAGTGCGGTTAAAAGGCAAGTATATCATTCGTAAATGTTTAGAAAAACTGTTTTCTCATTCGAGGCGTGAGAGGAGCCTGAAGGTGGATTGCATCTTTTATTCATCCGACAGCCTCATTCTGTTGCGATACTCATGTGCGGCATAGACAACCAAATCTTCGGGCAACTCCCAGAATCTTCTGAGTGTCTCCCCGTGTGCACCAGGATCTCTTCCGGGAAGATTGTCCTGTGCCCCGTCATCCAGGAAAAGCGCATCCCCTGTAAAAATCCTGTCCAGAAAGATGAGACTGATCGGATTGGCCGTATGGCCTGGTGTATACAACATCTTTATGGGAATCTGTTCGAGCAGTTTCCATCCGAATCCGTCAGAGAGCCTGAATGCAGCACAATCGATCGGATTGAAAGATATCCTTTAATGAGGCGCCTCCGGAGATGTGGTCGGCATGGTGTGTGTATCGATCACCATAGATATTCGAGGTCGTTCTATTGGTGTTGATAAACGGCTTCGTGCTTGTTTTGTTTTCGGTCTGAAATCACATTGTCTTATTTTCGAAGTAATCGCAGAGCGTGTTTGATTTTTTCCAGTTTCCCCTTTTTGTTGTTCATGATCGTCTCATACAGGGTTTCCGAATCCTCCGGGGGAACGACCGGATTGTCCTTTTTGATCAGTGTGAGGGCTTCCGACGGGCAAGTGGACACACAGATTCCGCATCCGATACAACGGTCGATATCGATTGTAGCAACACCAAGCTCTTCATTCATGCGGATGGCATGCACCTGGCATCTTTCGATACAGGTTTTGCAACCTGTACATATTTCGGAATCAACCGAGGCATGATAATTGGTAGTCCAGAATTCGTGGGGTCTGGGTAATAAATTGTAAACGCTGAGCATACCGCAGCAGCATCCGCAGCAGGCGCAAATGAATTCGGCTTTCTGGGAATTGGAAGGTTGAAGAATCAATCCATCCGCTTCATTTTGTCGAGCAATGTCGAGCGCTTCCTCTTTGCTGATTTCTCTTCCGATTCCGATTCGGATACAATTTTTGGCGATGTCTCCGAGAGCCATACATGTTTCCACCCTAGACGTTTTTTGACACGGATTTCCCTTCATAGCTGCGGTTTTTCTGCAGATGCATTCGTTGATCACAATTGCATCAGACTCATTAATCAGGTGCGTCAGTTGATCGTATGTGGCAATGTGGTGTTCAATCGAAATGGATTTTTCAATGGGGATCGTGCGCATCTGGGACACTTCGGTACTTAAAAAATCCAATCCCCAGGTTTTATGAGATGTGTATTTCTCAAAGTCTCTCAGAAACTCGGGAGTCAATCTTTCCAGATGGCCTTCATACATCCCGACAACCAGAGGCATGGTGAAAAAATATCGAACACCGTCTCTTTCCATATGGCCCACAGATCCTTTTTTCAACATCCCATCGAGTATCTTTTCCATATCGGATAATGACATTCTGCTTTCGTCTATTTTCTCATAAATCTGTTCCATGGGTGTTGGCTTGTAATTCAGGCAGAGGGCAAGCTGGGCTTCTTCGGGTGTAAAAAAGTGTTTGAGGAGACGTATCTCGATACCTGAATGTGTAGCGGGGAAACCGACTGGCTGGTTATTGAGATGTTTTTGAAGGTTTTTGTAGATGGTTTTTTCTGAATCCATTTTTTATTTGCTCCTCGTTCATTTGTGTGCTGGCTGATTACATGTCAACTGATTTGAGAATGATGGTACTCAGTTTGCGTCAGCTTTGTTCAATAAAGTTAAAATTTCCTTTGGGTGATTAACCAATGCCTTGGCTCCATTGTTCTCCAGTTCTTCCTGAGATCGAAATCCCCAGAGCACGCCTACAGGAAACATGCCCGCGGCTGTGGCGGTTTGCATGTCCGTATTGGTATCTCCGATATAGAGAAAATGGGCGGGTGATATACTGAGCGCTTTTGCTATTTGAAATGCTCCCGCCGGATCGGGTTTTCTGGGTATTTTATTGGACTGTCCCAAAATGATATCGAACGTATTTTCCGGGAACCATTCCTGGATACTGATCTGTGTGAATTTATCGGGTTTATTTGAAAGGACAGCCAGTTTCAACCGACGAACTTTCAATTCTCTGAGCAATTGAGTGATCCCAACATACGGTCGGGTATTGATGTTCCAGTATTGATCATAGGTTTCGAAAAATTCGTGTGTACATTTACGGATCATGTCATCTGTACGCTGATCTTCAGGCAATATGCGTTTGATCAATTCAACAGATCCGCTGCCGACGAAATAACGATAATCATGCAGACTGTGTGTCGGAAACTGATGACTGGCCAGAACGCTGTTGGCGGAATTGGCGATATCTTCCAACGTATCCAGCAGGGTTCCATCCAGATCGAAAATAATACCTTCAATATCCATCTCGTCGTTTGTTCCCGTATGATTTTATCTGAGTATCAAGCCAATGATGGCAAAGACCAGGGCAAGATTCATCGAAATAATGTAGGAATAAAACCATGGGCCTGGCTTATTGTTTTCTTCTCTGGTCATCTTAGCGTATTGATGGACATATTTGATGATCAAGATTCTGATGAAAATATAATTGATTTTAACGCCATGTTTTGATAGATATGATGTGATGCATATCGATGAGATGATTCCCCAAATGCCACAACCGATTGCGATGATGAAAAAATAAGTGCTCATGATTGATTTCCTTATATGAATGGTTTTGATTGGTTTGAGATTTTATTTTTTTCGAATACCCAATTTTTTTAATCCTTCAATCAAGCCACCCAAACGGCTTTCCACATTTTCTCCCGGGTGGGTACAGATTGCCTCAATCCCTGGTATTTTGGAATTGATTACTTTCAGATATTCTCTTAACGTTAAAATACTGTCCGGCAGTATATCCAAATAGGAGAGCAACTGGCTGTCAAGATTATTATTATAGTCTTGTTTGGGTGTGGGGGGATCCAGTTGATGCAAAACGTCATCGCAGTATCCGGAAGGAAGTAAATGCTCGCACGGTCGACAAATATCGTCCGCTCCAATGATTAATTGAATCTTCAGATCTATATTGTCTATCATCTTTTTTGCGATTGTGTGTACTGCATGACCGTATGGATGTGGTTTAAATTGGACATTCTGACCGTAATGAGTGATGATGTCAAGAATATGGTGGGGGCGCAACAGAATTATGTTTGATTCTTCTCTATGCATTTGTTGTCCAGCTCCACTGTTCATTTGATCTGTTATGACAGATTTTATTAATATAAATAAAACACTTAATCTGAACAATTAAAAAAATAAATCCCGCTCGAATTTAAATCCAGCGGGATTGATATATTATTTTAAATCGAATGACCGTGGATTACTTTTTTATTTTGATTCTACACACCGATCAAAAATATCGGCCAAGGCCTTTGTCTGATGCCAACGTGAGTACTGCTCGATGCCTTTCCAGCGGGGGACAGTGATTTTTAAATCTTTCCGCTTCCATAAATCGAAAGCACGGATGAGTTGAGCCTTTATGCCATCCACATCGTCGGGCGGAACAACGATACCTCTGGCGTGTTTGATGACCAGTTTTTTCGCTTCACCTTCGGGAACCAATGCAAGAATTGGTTTTCCGGAGGCGATGTATTCGTAAATTTTCCCTGTGGCCACACCCTTGCTTTCATTTTTTGCTATGAGCAGCAGCAAGCAATCCGAAGCCATAAGATAACCGATGCTTTCTTGATGTGGAACATATCCTTTCACTTCAACCATTTTATTTAAACCACATCGATTAATCATTCTCATTAAATCGATTTCAAATACACTTCCGACAAATTGGATACGCAACTTTTTTTTCAGATCCGGCTGATCATGAATTGCCTTCCCGACAGCTTGAAGAAATTGATATGGATTTCGTTCGGGATAAAGCGTTCCACAGTATGTTATCGTCCATTTCTCTGAGTCTGAGAGAGATTTGGGTGTGATACTAAACTCAGCTTGATCAAAACCGTTGGGTATTGTAAAAAAATCTCTTTGATGACGCCGGGTCAGTTGTGCAAAGTCAATGGCGATTGGTTCGGTAGTTGTGATGACTTTATCTGCTTTAGAAACAACACAAGTGGCCATCCATCGGTCCAGTTTTCTATGCAGGGCTGTCGGCCCTCTTTCAAAGAGTTCTGTTCTCCAATTGTCACGAAAGTCGGCTATCCAAGGAATGTGTTGTTTTGTTTTCAGCAACCATCCAATAAACTGAACGGAATGAGGTGGTGATGTGGTAAATATGAGATCGATGTGGTGTTTATACAGTATGCGATCAGCTTCTTTGAGTGCATGGGGTATCCAAAATATCTTCACATCGGGAATAAAGATCCACGAGAAAAGATGCCGATTGATTACATGGAACAAAAAAGGATGGTTGACATCGGTGTTGTTTTTTAAATTTTTCTTAGGCTTGAAAGACAGTTTTAATCCGATTCTCAAAGGATCAAACGATTCAGTACGGATTATCTTGGTCTTCACCAGTTCCTTTAAAAGGTTCGGATCATAAGCATGGTACAATACATCTTTTACGGTCAGCACGATGGGTTCCCATCCAAATTCTGGAAGGTATTTCACAAATTTGGCAGATCTTTGAACCCCGCTCAACCCCATCGGGGGGAAATAGTAGGATATGAAGAGTACCTTTTTCATCCTGTTCTTGAATTTCGATCGTAATTGGGATGTTTTGCTATGTGATTTGAATCCTTCGATTTCAGAGATCATCCAAATGATCGTCGAAAAATTCTTTTTATACTTGAACGTTCCTCTATATTATAAAATTTGACCACACTCAAAAGAGGGAATGCCATCAGTAAAAGTCCTATGCGATAGACAACGTGCTCTTCCCCAATAAGCCAATGTTCTATAAAAAACAGGGCTCCAAAAATGAGGAGGACTTTAATAATACGACGTCCCTCATAAGGAATAGGATAAAGCCGTTTACTTAGTATGTATAATGCGGAAGCCATTGATGCGTAGGCCAAAAATATAGCCCAGGCGGCACCTGTAATTCCCAAACCTGGAATCAGCAACAGATTAGACAGGATACTGACCAGTGCACCGATGCCGGTCACAATGGGGAGATAAATCGTTTTCTTTTTTAAATAGATCCCGACCACGAAATTGGTGTACACGCCGTATCCAATATAGGCAAGCATCACCAATGGCACAATATCAATGCCGGCAATATAGTCTCTGCCGATTAGACCGATCCCTGAGATCTGAAATCCGACGATTTCTTTAATGAAATAAGAAATCACCAAAAAGAGGAAACCGGTGACCAATAAGAAATAGGTCAATACCCTGGCAAAAATTTGTTGTGCATCCTCTTGTTTCGAAGTCGACAGAAAAAAAGGATGCCAGGCAAATCGAAATCCTGCCACGACCAGAGCCATGAACATGCCCAATTTACAACCTGCACTATAAATGCCTGTGGCTTCCGGTCCCACCATTCTGTCAATGAAAAAATTGCCGATTTTATCCATGATCAGAACAGCCATACCCGAGGGTATGTAGGGCAGACCGAAACGCAGAAGTTCCGTGAGGATGGTCTTCTGAAAAACAAAACGCAGCCAGTGAAAAATGATTGGCATCACCAGAAAAAGTGTAAAAAGAGAAGTCGCCAAGTTGGCGACAAAAATACTCTCTATCCCTTTGCGTAGAATCACGACGAAAAGAATATTTAATACCAGGTTGACAATGATATTCAAAGATCTCAGGATGATAAACCGTGTCGATTGCTCTTCGGCTCTCAATACGAGAAATGGAAGCAAACAGAGTGCATCGGCCAGCAGAATTCCCCCGGCCAACCGGATCAATGTTGTGTGCTCCGCACTTCTGAATATGATATTTGAAAAGGGAGCCGGGTTGAAAATCATTATCGAAGAAAAACAGACACCGGTTCCTAAAATCATCCAGAATGCAGTGCTAAAGATATTGTATTTTTTCTTGACAGAATCTTCGATGATAAAGAATCGTAAAAATGCAGAATCAAGCCCGTAGCTGAATATGACGTTGAGAATGGCCAATGCAGCAAAGAGCAATGTGGGTGTGCGATATTCTTCCGGCAGAAAAACATTCGTATGAATCGGCATCAGTAAAAAGCCTAAAAATCGACTGACGATGTGACCAATACCATAAACCGCTGAATGTCTGGTCAATTTCTTAATGGATTGCAGCATACCATCCTGTGAGATGGGGTTATGACTCAATAGAATTGATTGAAAATTGAAACGCTATATGATTGATTATCTTTTTCCATTTATTATATATAAACCTGAGGGATTTGTCAAGTCCTATTTCAAATTGTTTTTATTCAGAAATGACATTTTTGTCACAATTGCTGTCGTGGTATTTGTTTTGCTCCTTTAGAAATCAGGATATGACGGATTTTTAAAAATATCAATGGTAATTGTTTGTTATTTGTAAACTTGTTTTTTGTAAAGATACGCATGAAGCCTCTGAATGGGGTCAATATTGACCAGGGCGTGGAAAATATTTGCCCCGGCTTTCAATGCGTCGTGGAAATTGAGTGAAATGGTGTATTCAGTTAATCATGATAGATTATTTTGATGGATGTATGGATGCAAAATTTTATCAATCATAAGCCTTGGGAGGGATGATGAAACAGGTTACTCTATTTTTTATTTTAATCTTTTTTATTTCTTGTGACAAGTATCCTTCAAATCCGCCTGTTGATACCGCTCCAACAGAGTTTGTATTTATTGAACATGTGAGCACCGAATATGTTTCCACGGAACCACCGAGTGACATGTTAACGGCCACAAAAGTGAATGTTCTCTCTTTTAAGATTCGAGCGGAACGTTTCACTCCCAGTTCACTCGAAGTCTATGGCAGGGCTTTGATGGAAGGACCACCTGAGTCACGGGAACACAGCATTCATTTTTGGACCGACAGCCTTGTGTTTAATCCTGTAGGGACGGGATACACATTCAATACGCTCCAAACTGTTCAACCGGGATCGACCTATACACTTGTGCGCCCAAAATATCCAACCAATGAATATTCACCTTTTCAAGGTAATCAGGGTATGGTGGAAGAATTGTCTATTACTGAAATTTGGGCATATGATGAAACAGGGGAAAAGTTATCAGTGAATTTTGAGTATGCACCCTGATATCAGATCCTAAGAATACCCGATTCCATTGACGGGTAGTAAGAATGTTTTTTCTAACAAAATAATCCTGTTTCTTATCGGATCGGGTTTTGAATGCAGCGTCATCCAGAATATGGGTTTTGGCGTTTAACATCCTATCTTTTCAAAATAGTATTCCATAAAAGAGTGTGATATTGATGTTCTTTTCATACTCACTATCATCTTGACCAAATAAAAGCATATCCAATCCTTTTATAGCCTGAACGTTTATCGTGATGGGCAACCCCATTGGAGATCATCATCCTGGTCTTTGTATTGTTCATCGAGTAGAATCAAGAAACCAATTTGGTTATAAATCGTATGATAGCTTGGACTGTTGCATACAGTACGGTTAAACGGATCTTTTTGGTTTTGTATTTTATACTTGTTTTTTGTGTTGAAAGATGATATTTTGAGTTGATTCAAATCAGGAGAAGTTATTGAAAGGAGGAATCATTATGACTTCAACGACGTGGGAAGATATCAAAAAGAAAGTCAAAGGGGGTGTTGCCATTGCCGCTGACAAAACTGAAGAGTATGCGAAGATTGGAAAACTGAAAGTTGATATTGTTAAAATCAACCACAATTTAGATAAAGCCTATGCCAATCTCGGCCGGGCAATGCATAAACTCTTGTCGAAAAGCAGAAAAGTCGATGTCACCGACAATGCACAAGTCAAAACCTTAATCACTAAGATTGATGATCTTAATAAATCGGTTCAAGCCAAAGAGAAAGAAATCGAATCGATTAAAAAAGAATCCGCTGCGAAAACGAAAAAGGATGTCAAAAAGACAGAAACTCAGGAACCAAAGAGCACCACAGCAGCACCAAAGAAACCGGCAGCTAAAGAGGCCAAGAAATAATATCACGTGTTTCGATCAACCCTTATTTGGCAAGTTACTTTTTTGATAAAAGGAACCCTGTGGTTTTTTGGCCTTTTTTTCTGTCCCCTGATTCTGCAAGGGCAGGCAAGCGGTGAAACAGAAATATTTTATCCCACTTTGATCAATAGAAGAGTCTCTGTCTTATCTGATCTTCATGATTCCCCTTCTGTGATTTCCCTTGCTGCGGTGGGTGACCTGATGATGGGTGGGCGGCTCTTACCGATGATACATGCAAGAGGATCAGATTACCCTTTTGATTCAACACGAATTGTGCTTCAATCAGTCGATTTTGCTTTTGCCAACCTGGAAGCTCCATTTACACACACAGGTGAAACGTTTGACAAAACCTACACCTTCCATGTTCCTCCAGAGTATGCTGATGGTGTCGTGCATGCCGGTTTAGATGTGCTCACATTAGCCAACAATCACATATTGGATTATGGTCCAGAAGGTCTTTTTTCAACGATAAACGTTCTGGATAGTTTGCATATTGCCCATTGCGGAGCAGATTGTAATCTTGAAAAAGCCGAGAAAGGCGTTATTGTCAATAAGGGAGATTGGCGGGTTGGATTCTTGGCATATTCTATGACTTATCCAACTGAATTTTGGGCGACGTCAGAACAATGCGGAACTGCCTATCCGTATCCTAATCGACTCAAACAGACAATCCAGACGATGAAAGATCAAACCGATTTGGTCGTTGTTGCATTTCATTGGGGTGGGGAACTGAGAACAGAACCCAAGGCGTATCAGCGTGTGTATGCCCATCTGGCCATTGATTGTGGAGCTGACCTTGTCATCGGTCATCATCCCCATGTGTTGGAGGGATTGGAATTATATAAAGGCCGGTTGATTGCCTACAGTTTGGGGAATTATGTTTTCGGTTCTTACAGCCCAAACGCCAAAGTGAGTATGGTCCTTCAACTCTTTTTTGATCGTTTGGGTCCTCTCACTGCTAAAGTGATTCCCATTTCCGTTTACAATAATGATGTTCAATTTCAGCCCAAGATATTGAAAGGGGAAAATCGGGAAAATGTCATTCAAAATTTGAATGACATTTCAGCCGATCTCAATGGTGGGGAGGAGATTATCAGATCATCTGGCCTTATTATCGTTCAATAGTAATTCATGCGGTGTTCTACCACGGGACGGATTGCCTTGGGGGGCTAAGTCCCCTTTTTTTACGCACGGGAGCACAGGATTCCTATCCCATGTATATAAGGTTTGAATAATCGTTGTATATGGATAAGCGGTTAAGCAAGCGAGTAGCCAATCTCTTCTGCTGATGAGTATCAATAATATGACAAGTGCAATCGGATTAATTCCATAATAGTAAATGTGTTTCATCGAAGGCATATGTACAAACACTAATTGATAGATTTCACGATATAGAAAGAAGTACCAAGTGCCGATCCAGGTGTAACTCCATAAGGGGAATTTCTGCTTCCATGCCACGACTACTCCAGTCCCTAGCAATAGGTGAAGTGGGAGGAGAACAACAGGCGGTGGGCATAGGGATACTCTATCAATGATTTGCAGCATAACCCAGGGAAGCAGCAGCAATAATATCTGCTTGGAATTTGATTGTATTTGGCTATTTTTACGCACTACCATATACCAACCTTGATGAGGTGTATTAATGTCCAAACCGTTGTACGTCGAACGGTGGTTTAACAGGCGTCGAGTTAAAAGTTGCTAAACTCATTGCAGTGATTCCACCAAGCTAAACACTGATCGTTCAGGGGCTGTGGAGCCTGGACGATTATGGGGGTAACTCCACGAATCCTTTTCGAACAGGATTGTTGTGCATGTAATCCATTTTTTGCTTGAACCATTTCTCGGTTATTAAAGCAATTGGATGATAATCATCCTGTCATACTTTGAATTGTTGTTTTGGCAAACCTTCTGCAGCTTTCTTAAAAATTTTTACAGCAGCTATTTGATTATTCTTTATAAGCTGTTTTCTTAATTGCTTGGATGTAAAATTCTTAAAGTCTCTCATGATGTCTGAAAGCGTTGTATTTTCTTCGTTGGACGTGATCATATGCATATGAGTCGGCATTATAATATATCCTAATAGAAAAAGGCCTTTGTGATTTCTGTAGAATTGAAGACTATCGATGATTAGCCTGAAAAGATGCTCTTCCTGAAATATGGGTATCCATTCAATAACTGATAAAGTTGAGTAATAATAGGAGGTGGTTTCAGGATAGATTTTATATCTTTTCATTTTTAGCGTTTATCGTTTTAATGATTCAACTTTGTATAGTCAAGAGGGGCAAAGCCCCATCTATTTCAACGCCCAGAGGCGCAGCCCCAGTCCTTATGTTTAAAAGAAAAGAAGCATGTAAGCCTCAACATTTCTTTGTAAATTAAAGTAGTCAACAAAAAAA
>JAFGDT010000038.1 GCA_016931965.1 bacterium
TTTCTTTTTGATGTTAATCTTTGCATTTTGATTTCATGCCGTACGCCCGAAGGGACTTGAACCCCCAACCCTCTGATCCGAAGTCAGATGCTCTATCCAATTGAGCTACGGGCGCAATACAATGCTGGGGAGTAGGGATTCGAACCCCAATTCTACGGTCCAGAGCCGCATGTCCTACCATTGGACGACTCCCCAATCCGCCAATTGAACTTTAAATTTAGGAATAATACCCTAAAAAGTCAAACACTTTTTAAGGGCAATTGATTTAAAAAATTGAATATAAACCTGTCAAAGATAGCATTTGTTCAATTGACAATTCGACGCTGAGATCAATCAAATTTGAGATCTGAATCCTATCTCTTTAATGCCCAATGATGAATCGTTACTCATTTCAAAGCAAGTTTTGACAGAACAATGCCTGTAGCCACCGCCACATTGAGCGATTCAGCTTTGCCGCAACCTTTTATTCTGTATTTATGATCAACCAGCTTCAGAATTTCTTTATCAATTCCAACAGTCTCGCTGCCCATAATCACCGCAAATGGATTCTGATGAACCTTCACCTTCTCTTCATCACCGTCCGATGAGGTGGCGATGATTTGATAACCTTTCTTTTTCAGATCCCGAACAAAACTGAACAGATTCTGATTTTGAATGAAATGGACATGAAACACAGAGCCCATGGTCGACTGGAGGACTTTGGGATTGTACATATCAACAGAACCTTCTCCAATCACAATATTTTCAAAGCCGAACCAGTCCGCAGTCCGTATGATTGTCCCCAAATTGCCGGGATCTTTGATGCAATCCAGAATGAGATAGGACCCGTCCTCTGCAATAAATTCTTTTTTCTTTTCAATGACCGCGAGTATTCCGGGAGGCGTTTCCAGAGAGGATAGTTTTTGAAAATCTCTATCATCTGCATCATAGATGGGTATCGATTTCTCTCGTGCTAATGAAAAAAGGTCCTTCGTCTTTCTATCCTCTGCGATGGACACATTGACAACAATAAAATGGACCTCCTGGTCGGTTTTAAAAGCTTCCTCGGTAATTTTAAATCCTTCAACCACATATTGATTGTATTGATTCCGATACTTCTTATGTTTGAGAGAGGTAATTTTCTTCTTGAGGGATTGTGTCAATTTCATGTTCTTCATTTCCATAAGAGGGAATACGGGATGATCAATCTTACTTTCAACAATTATTTCATTCCTAATTTTTCACCCCGTTCAAGCAGGGCAATGGACTCGCAAATGCGTCGTTCTCGGGTTTCCTTTTGCTTTGCAACCACAATCCAGCCGATGAATTGTCTCCTGTATGAAGGCGCCAACCGATTAAAAAACATTTTTGCCTTCTTGTTTTTCTCCAACGCACATTCAAGATCATCAGGAACTTCAAATGATAGGATCGGACGATCTGACTTATCCCAGAGACCCGATTTTTTTGCCGCTTCCACTATCGCCTGGCCGGCTTCAGTCATAAGACCCTGCTTTTCCAGTCTCAAGATCCGTTTTTTATTTAATTCAGACCACCGGCTATCCAATTTACGCGGAGTAAATTTTCTGAGGTATTTTTCTTCATCGATTTTCTTAATAATGCTGTCTATCCACCCAAAGCACAGCGCCTCCTCGACGGTTTCATCGTATTCAAGTGAAGGTTTACCGGTATGTTTCTTATAGAATATCAACCAGATACCAGCATGATTACGATGATTGTGTTGGAGCCAGTTTCGCCACTCGGTACGGGTTTTGATGTATATTTGCTTCATAATGTGTTACGGAACGTTAATCCCTGGATCGTCCTGTAGTTCTGTCCCAGGATGCAAGATACTGGAGGGAGGGCTCAGCCCTCCTTTTTTTACGCCCAGAGGCACAATCCATTGGCGATCAAAGGGGCTCAGCTCCATGCCGATCAAGGATTAAAAATAGAAGTTTGATTTCTTATTGAGGAAAGTCGTTTTTTTGCTAAATTTATATAATCAACTTCTATGTCGTATCCAATATAATTTCGATTATCTTTGAATGCAGCAATGCAAGTTGAACCACTTCCAACAAACGGATCAAGTACTATATCATTCTTGAATGTATATAATTGAATTAATCGATGCGGTAATTCTTCAGGAAATGGCGCAGGATGCCCGATTTGTTTAGCAGAAACAGCAGGGAATGTCCATACACTTTTAGTCCATTCTAGAAATTCTTCTTTTTTAATAGTATTCACTTTGTTCTGTCGAGGTCTCGAAAATGAATCTTTTGAGAACACCAAAATATATTCATGAATATCCCTAAGAACGGGATTAGCAGCAGATAGCCAACTTCCCCATGCTGTGGAAGGACTTGCACTTGAAGCTTTATTCCAAATAATTTCACCACGCATTAAGAAACCTATACTTTCCATGCCTTCAATAATATACCTATGTAAAGGTATATATGGTTTTCGTCCTAAATTTGCCACATTAATGCATACTCTTCCACCAGGTGCTAAAACTCTATATGTTTCTTTCCAAACAGTATTTAATAATTTTAAATATTCTTTTAAACTTAAATCACGATCATATTCTTTGGTTACATTATAAGGTGGCGATGTTATCATTAAATGTATACAATTGTCAGGTAATTCATCCATTTTCTCACTTGATTTACAGTATAGAGTATTGATAATTTCTTTTGAAATTTTATTTTCAATATACTTTATCTTTTTATCATTTTTTAAGCCTTCATATAGACGGCTATTATAAAATTTTGAAGAATCGTGATTGATACGTCCTGGTGTACCAAAGGAGCTTGTTTTTGTTCCTCTATTTGTGTTTCTTAGTCCTGTTTCCATAATTCAACCCATCGTTTAAAGGGATTATATTCAATTCTTTCTTTTTTCCAGGCTATTTCTATTTTCAAAGTTTCATTATGACTTGTGAGAGTTTGTAAGGCTTTTGATGTAATTTCTACTCCCCTCGGATTTGTACCTAAGGGAGGTAATTTTATATATTCATACCTGCCTATCTTTTCAAATACATTTTTCTGTGTCTCAACAGGAATATAAAATAATCCACCTATGTTATCCCAGTTGATTTGTGCATACATTATATCACAATGAGGGATATAATTTTCTTTAAATTCTTTTGCATTTTTTTCATCAACAGTCCAAATCAATTTAACGCCTGAAAATCCTGTCCCTGTTTTTGTTTTAATTGATATAGGTTCATAAAATAATAGTACATCGATTTCAGGTTCAGTAATTCGAATTTCTGTTTCAACATTTTTTTCGCCAAATTTATATAATAATAATGATACAAGAATTCTTTCCCTAAGTGAACCTACTTCCATACCTACTTTACCTGCTCTTTGACTCTCAAGTTCTGCAAGATAAAAAAGTTTTGGTAATTTATTCTGAATTTTTTCAACAGTCTTTTTATCATTAAATAAGTCAAGAATTTGTTGAATCATAAAATCTCCGAATTTGAAAAATGTTGATTTATCAGTTTAATATAAAAAAAGATAAAATACAACTATATTGCTGGAAATTTTATTTCTGTGTTTTAAAACACACCACATAAAGGCACGTGCCATACATAATTATTTTAATCTATGTTACACTTGTTAGTACCACCCGAAGTAAATGAACATCAATGCCAATAAAAATCTTTTGACCTTTAAAATCGAAATGCATATCTTTGACTAACATGACAGCTCCCTCCTTTTTGTAAAATTCTATCCCCTTA
The DNA here is from genome assembly GCA_016931965.1 of bacterium. GTDB lineage: Bacteria > Zhuqueibacterota > QNDG01 > QNDG01 > DSAB01 > JAFGDT01. Next base: position 3,719 of record JAFGDT010000038.1, read on the forward strand.
AATATATGGATGGGAGCTGTCAATATCTATATACTTTTTAACATAATGTCTACATGGTTACATGACTTTCTATACTTTTCATCCTTGCTTCTTAGTTCAATGCATCAACTCCTCCGTTTCTTTTCCGCACATACTTCGCACCAATACTCATCCCCACTTTGCATGTACCCCTCAGTTCCGAGTTTAATCACAATTCCACACTTGGAACAGTGTGTTGGATCAAATGATGGAGGATTGGGCAATTTTTCGAAATTGTACTCATTGGTTCCGTACCATACATACATTTCAGTTGGAAGAGAAGTGCGGCATTTTTCACAATCCTTCCAATCACCCTTGTGTCCCTCATGATGGTGGTATGAACAAAGCGTGTAACGATCATGATTCCGATGGCAACTATTGCGTGAATAAGAAAAAAGCACGTATTTGTCTTCATCATCACAAATCCAGTTGCCGCAACAGTCCGTCTTTATTAATTTTCCACTCTTCCCACATAGGCCACATCTCCGTTTTGTGGACTTTGACTTAGAGGTTGACTTTGTCATTCTTGTCCTTTCTCATGCCATATGACAACTGTGCAAGATAATATTTTTTAATGGAACAAATTATACTATACTGTTGATATATATCAATCCCTAACCAGCACAGCCGACAGATAACCGACCGTATATTCCCCTGACGACTTTTCCCCCGTCACATCTCCCGAATTGGTCTGCCTGAGTACGACCAGTTTGTTCGCACCCAGTTTTTGAGCCACATCGACAATGATGGTAATCGGCACCCTGCCGCACACACTGCAATCAGGACGACTCAACACTTCCTGGATACCTTCAAGTTGAAAATTAGACAGGGCTTCGGCAACCGCTTGATCCTTTTTGACGACTTCATCGTATCGGTCGATATGGTGAAGATCCGAACTGGCGACAAGCAAACACTTCTTCGATTTTAAAATGTCAACGAGGACTTCGACCAATTCCGTACACCCGTATACATCGCCGTGTCCGATCATAACAGGCAGCAAAGAAAAGGATTTCAATGCAACCTGAAGAAACGGTAATTGAATCTCCAGCGAGTGTTCGTTGTCCATGGAAATCCGTTTTAAATCGATCTTCTGCGAGATACGGTCGACAAGCTTTTCTGCTACAGGAATATTGCCCAGAGGCGTCTGGTAGAAGGAAACATGGGTTGACACATAAGCTCCGGCAGCCATTCGATGGAGAGGCGATACCACAACCACGACATCGTATGTTTTACCCACAATCTGTTTGTAGCCATACGCAGCCACCTGACCCGAATAATAATACCCGGCATGGGGGCTGATAAGCGCCATGACTTCACCTTTCACAGGGGGAATATCCACTTTTGAAAAATAGGTCTCAATGGCATTTCGAAGTTGTTTCCCATCACCCGGATACCATGTTCCGGAAATTGTGGATGGTCTTATAGAAGGATCCATGATTTTCTCCAAATTATGTATGAATCTCGATAATATCTCTGTCTTGGATTACATAATCCCTTTCTACACGCTGGCCATGGTATTTATCCGATCCCCAGAGGCGGGCATATTTCATTTTCTCCGCCAATTCCTTGTGTATTACCATGGCGCCTTGAAAAACGGTCGTACCCAAAGGTAAAACATAGGGTTGATCATATTTGATCTTCTCTCCCGGTGTTTTTGTGTAAATCCGTATGATACGAAGGCCTTTAAAAATGGCCTCTTTCAGCGCGTTCACTTTTTGGGGATCATGAATCGAAAAAGTACAGACAGGAAAATCCACACGATCAATGGATCGGAAATTTTCCACATTGTTGAGTGACAATGGATTATCTGTTTTGGTTCCAACCAAAAGCGTTGATTTGTGAGCGATTGTTCCCTGAGGTTTGTTTTCCCCTTCACGGCGAAGAGATATCTTATGGTCTTCCAGCCGGGCGATTGTTTCCGACAGATGATTCTCAAATTGATCTGTCGAGAGATCCACCAACAACAAAACCAAATCAGCCAACCGTATGATATTAAACACCCAGGATTCTGTATAACGCTCAGAAACAGGGGGTAAATCGATCAATTGGATTTGAATATCCTCAAATGACATCATGCCGGGAACAGGTTTGAAAGTGGAAAAGGGATAGTCGGCCGCTTCGGAATGCGCATGGGTCAGTTTCATCAGCATGGAAGATTTACCCGAATTGGGCATGCCGACCAGCACAACCTGCCCCGCTCCTTCCCTTGGGATATGATCCAGATTCGGACCACTGCCGCGCACCTGTTTCTTCTGACTCTGAGACTGAAGCTTGGCAATTTTTCTTTTCAGATCTCCCTGAAGATGCTCAGTGCCTTTGTGCTTAGGCATGATGGCCAGCATCTCTCGAAGGATTTCTATTTTTTCTTGGACATTACCCGTTTCACGGTAACGTCTTTCAGCGGCATAATAATCGGGTGGTAAATTGGCAGGCATCATTCACAACGATAGCATGAAATCAATAACGATACTTTGGTAATGATTCGTTCTCTTGTCATATCAATTAAAATTGATCTCTTTTATACAAACACATCAATTTTCTCATCTCAAACCGAATCGATACCGTCATCCTGACCGGAATCGAGGCATGTTCCTCCAAGATTCTTCGACACCGCTCTGAATGATCCCTTCCCCTTTATCAACAAAAAATCTCAATAGCCTTCGGCACAATCGTCGTCGTCATCGGCAGCTCGCCCAGATGGTCTCCATCCACCTGCACCAGGGTTTTTTTGTAGGAACTCATCTCAACATGCCGGACACGATAGTATTTCACTTTTTTCATTTTCAAATGCTGCTTCCAAAACATGCTGATGGCAAAACGGACCAATCCAATCTGTGTTTTACCCTGATAGATACAGAGATCGAGAAATCCATCATCCACTTCGGCAAAGGGCGTCATCTGATGAGAACCTCCATAAAAATGGGTATTCCCAATGACGACAAACGTCCCCTTTTCGACAACCTTCCCATGATCCAGAGTCAATGTGATCTCCGTGGGTTTATAACCGAGGAAATCCTTAATACCAGCCCACACATAGGCATATCGCCGGATAAATTTCTTCACTTTCAGACTGGTTCGACTGATCGCATAGGCATCATAACCGCAGCTCGCCATCATGGAAAAATACCGACCATTGATACAGCCGAGATCGATTCTTCGCTTCATGCCCCGAACGATGACTCTGGCTGCTTCTTCTAAATTCATCGGAATTCCCAATTCTCTAGCCAGCACATTGCTCCCCCCTATGGGAAGGAGCCCGAGTGTAATACGGCTCCCAATTATGCCGTTGATCGACTCGTTCGTCGTACCATCTCCACCGACGGCGACAACCACATCAAACTCCTCAGAGGCAGCCTGAAGCGACAGAGGATACACTTCACCCGGACCTTTTGTAAAATTTACGGACAGTTTAAATCCGTTGTTCCTTAATATGCGAAGTGCCGATCGCAGATGACGTTTCAGCACACGGGGATTTGAATCCGGATTAACGATGACCTTTGTTTTAATGGAATTGACGTTCATTAAAGGAATAAAAAATGTTTATATCTTTAAACATTTGTATTATACTGAATCGGAATTCAAATGTCAAACGGTTTTTGTATAGCAAAGATCCTATGATTGACCATCACCAAATCCCATCCCAATGAAATACATGGATTTCTAAATCAATTTAAAAAATAATCAATCAATGATGTGAGGACACATACGCTTATATCCCATAAAATGAAAAAAGAAAAAAGGGAATTCCCTTCCTTTGAGAATTCCCTTTTATGGTTCATACGACTCGGTTAATCAGCTGTATGCGGTTTTCCCCGCCTGACAGGGTGACCGACAAATGACCGATAAATAATGCCTCTCATCGAATCTCAACCGGTCTTGATATAAACCGTTCAATTTTGCCTGAGCTTCTGTCCATCACATACAATCGGGTATTGGCTCCAAAGCCACTGGCAGTGATACTATACAGAGCATCCCTTCCAGGGACAGCTGATACAATGGTATCAAGGTAAATACCGCGGTTGTCCATCAAATAGATCCCCGCACGGTCAGCCACAAAAATAAGCGGCGTTCGAAAAACTCTTTGACCTTCGACCATAACACCTTCTTTATCTTCAACGATAGCGATTTTCGTTGGAAAAATGAAACGAATTGCTTTCCCAATATTGGTTGGTGTGTTCAATCCAAAACTACCCATTGTACGATGATATGAACCGTCTCTTGAAAATACAAATATACTGTGACTTCCCCAATCGGTGATATATATATTCCCTTCAGCATCAGTGACAATTCCTTCGGGACTGCTCATTGGGGTGATATCTTCAGGATAAAACAAGGCGAATTCTTCTCCCTGCGAAACCATGGGATCATTCTGATAAAAAAGAAGATTTTGTGATTCACTATGAACAACAAGATAACCATCAAAGAGATCCGAATAGACAAAATCACGATAATGGATATCCGATTGAAAATCTCTGTGGAGAAATGTGGACTGAGACAAAGGTAAATCGACAGGATAAAAAATCGAATTATTGTCCAAACGCTGTGAAAAACGGAGTATTCCGACTCCTGTCTCAAGATCTTCTCCTCTCTGTTCAAAAACAATTTTGGGGGATAATGAAACCGTCATCCGTTCAATTCCGGGTTCTGTAAACCGGTGGTTGATAACCACTGGATAACAATACTGATTATAGATATAAATTTCAACATACCGATTTATCTGAAGAGACCGTTTTTGGTAAATACCCTGTTGATCTTGCTGCAGCGGTACGTTGTCAAGGGTTACCCGCACCTCTCCCGGAATGTTTTCTGGTAACAGAACGCGAAGCTGCAATCCCGCAGACAAACTACCCACCCGCTCATGAATATCCGCTGTGAGCAGCTGAAACTCTCTCTCACAGAAACGCGAATACATCAGTCTGAAATCGGACGGATAGAGTGATCTTTTGGAAAGACCATATTTCATCAGCAAATCAAGAGCCTCTTCCCAGTATTGTTTCCGAATATAATCTGGATCAGCAAATTTCTCTAAGGATATATTCTCGTTATCCACGACGAGGAGTTGTTCAGGAAATGCAACTTCTTCAACACGAATGGTATTCAGAGCATTCAAATCACCTGTTTGTCCCAAATTCTGAATGGCTGCAAGTGCATTGTTATACCAGAACATGCCGCCTTCTTTTCCTTGGGTTTTTTCAATAACAATATCATAACACCGCCGTGCCGCCAGATCATTTCCTTGAATGCGCAGTATTTCACCAAGGTAATAGAGCGACCTCAAACTCTGAGCATCATTGATTAACATGATAAAAAGCGGTTTTGCTCTTTCATAGGTTCTATTCCGCTGGCTGGCATTCGATTCATGTATGGCTGCTGCAAAGTAGCTGCGTGCCTGAACGTATAAACCCTCCAATCGATAATCCCCTTCCGATTTCCCAAGAAAATCCCCTGCTTCAAAATAGTAATCCCTTTTATTGTTCGGTGTCTCCTGTATTTCGGCTTTTAAAAACAGAGAAAGTCCCCGATAAAAATTGGTCGCTTCGATCTGTCTGTCTTGAGTGATCTGAAAAAGTTGATCAATGTAATTTAAATAGGTATCTCTTTCTTTGCCGATCACTCTCGAAGCTCTGATCATCATATTTTGTATAAGAATAAATGCATCTCTCAAACGAACTTCTGTTGTGGGTGCCTGAAGGATCTGACCCCAGATGGGTTCTCCCAAACCCACACGCACAAGTTGTAAAAGCATTCGCACCTTTTCCTGAATCGAATAAGATTGAGGTTGAAATGATTCGATCTCATTCTTCAAATTGTTCAGTATCGATCTATCGGAAGCAAATTGATCGAATTGAAGCAAAAATAAACGATACTGCGCATCTTCACGAAGCAGAATGTGTTGAGGACTTAAAATACGATTCTCCGATTCCCGAATGAATCGACTGAATTGATCACCACTTTCCTCCATATTGGCGATAAATTGAACCCACCCCAACCAATACCACGCTTCAAAATAGGTTTTGGCAGCTTCTGCATAATAACTGATTCGGTCATTGGTCAACCGCATAAACGCTTCATCTTCAATAGATCTTTTCTGATCGCGATTACCCTGCAGAAACATTTTCTCTTCTTCAAAACCAATCCATTGAACAACATCCAAAGCGTTGTTAAAAAGCTGCTCCTGTTCAAGGTCACCTGTCAGGAGATAAAGATTGAGATGTTTCACAGCCGTTGAATATTGGATCAACGGTTCAAATGTAATCTGAGTCAATCGGTCCATTAAAAGAAGAACACTTCCATAATCCACCTGTGAGAAAAAACGAATTGCAGTCTCTTCAGCCGAGTTACTTTTTTTAGGATCATTCAATTCGGAGAAGAGCTCTTCAGATAGCGCTTGATAGAGCTTGCCTCTTTCAAACAGGACATCCTGGTATCTGATGATCGCACAATAACCCAAATGCCTGGAATAAACATCCCCATCCATTATTTGCTTAAAAATAGTTTCCGCTTCGTTCAAATGGGACACAACTTCTTCCGCCAATCTCACGCTCTGTCCAATATTGGATGAAAGGAACACCTCTACACGTTTCCTCTGAGCCAATCGCAGTTGGGATTCTCCCACCATATAGAATGCGTCCGTTGCGGTGGAATCACGACCCGATGCATAGACCTCATAAAATCCATTCACCGCATTTTCCAAGTACATCAAAGGATCATTTTCCAATTCGGCAATCCGATAATTGCACCAAGCTTTTTTATATATGGCTTCACGCAGGGTGGATTGATAAACAGTAGCAAGATCAGTCTGTTTGCTCGCCAGATCAAAATAACGATCTCCATCTCTGAAATGAGAAACAGATTGAGAAGTGGATGTTGCATCCAATGCAAGATTGTAATAGGATTCACCAATATAGTAGTAGGCGATTCCGCGTTCAGCTGTGTGGCTGTCTGTCCAACTGATTAGAGAATTGATCGCTGCACGGTACTCCCCTCGATTAAAAAGTGTCAAACCCTCGGAACCATAGAATTGTTGAGCGGCTGCATGATTCAAAACCACTGCAAACAATAAGATTATTTTTATTCCAAAACGCATTTAAAAAACCTCACTTTTTTAAATAAATCAACCACAATTGATATAAATCATTCTATCTCAATTTCCTGATAGGAAATTCCGTCTATGAGATACATTTGACCATTATAGATAGGTATATGCGGAGGAATATTTTCTTTCCGTCTTAGATCTCCCATATCTATAACGAGCTTCTTCCCCTTTGATGGAAGATTAAACCAGAACTGAATGGGACCTGTCTTCAGAGGTGTATAGATCCACGTTCTGAGAGCCTGTTGAATCATCATCCCCGCTTCTGTGTGCCCTCCCATGAGCACGTCATCTCTGGAAAAAACCAGTCTGCCCTGTTCATCAATCTGACAATTGATTTTGACATCTGTATGCGGGTCGATGGTCTGAAGTTGGCGCCAATCAAGAGAACGAATTCCTGATTTAGAAAGATCCACTGAAAAATAAAGCGGTTTAACAACAGGACCCGTGATGATCAATCCCTGAATCCCAGGGCGAGGGGGGATCTCCAATTCCCTCTCCCCTTCTATTGGAGGTATAGTAATCTGACTTTCAGGAAGACGCCATAAAATATATTGCTGCCATCCTAAAAAGAGAAGCCCAAGGAAAATAATCCCCCCTATCAAAATACAAGGATTTTTTATGACTCTATTCAATGATATAAATAATCCTATCCAGATGATTATTGCATATCAAAAATCGATACGGATATTCTTTCGTCTATTCCCATCTGCATCGATTTCCACAACTGTATAAATACGACGACATTGTCGGATTTCATCAAAAGTGCCGCCTACACATCCGTACTTGATATTTCGAAATGAAGTTTCTGATATGGCGGTGATGACATCAAGTACCCGAAAATAGGATATTTCGTTTGGACAACGAATGAGAAGAAAATACTCCAGATCGGGATTCTGATTGGCCCGCAATCGCAATTCTGATAGTTTTTTATCCAATTCCTCCAATGTCAACACATTCTGGTTGAACAGCTCATCAAAGATTCGATCTCTCAATCGGGTATCGGACAGATACCCATAATTCTCTTCGATTTCAGTAACCAGTGAAGAGACTTCTTCATCTAACCAAAAAACATTGGCTTCGTCAATAAATTGAACAACAATTTGAGCCCTTCCCAAAGTATTCTCCGGTGTGGGAATATACAAAATGCGCTCTTGCAATGGCATTCTCACAACAAAACTGGTTACCAAAAAAAATACAAACAAAATAAAAAATATATCAAAAAAAGAGATTAATTCAACCTGTTCCTTGGGTCGCTTTTTTTGATTAAAAGGCATTCTCTACCCCCTTGTCGGACAAGGTATGTAATAAAATACGTGGAATCGTATCGCCATAACTGCTGCATTGCTCCATGATAAAATTGACAATTCTGAATTCTGTTTCCTTTACAGCCCGTAATTCCACGGAATTTGTATTTCGCGGTTCATAAAAAAACAGATTTTTATAATCACGAATGGCCCGTTCAATCAATAAACAGGCTGATGAATTGGTAAATGCATAATCACTGAGCTCGAGGAAGTTCGATGGAAATTGTGCAAATGAGGAATCCCGGATTGCATTATTTTTTGCCTCTGAAAAAGTGAGGGAATCTTTTACGGACGGCCATAAGGTGTAAACAATTCTGGGACCGTTTACATCCTCTGTATTTTGATATTCAACCAAGATAAGCAGGGTCTGGAGGACTTCTTCCATTTCCAACGTTTCCCTGATCCTTGCTTCAGGAAGCTGATAATCGACAGCCCTTGCCCTTCCCTCATCCGATCCAACGTTGACACTGGATACTGAAAATGTGACCAATGAAAAAATGAGAAGAAGGAAAACGATATCAATCAATCCGGGAAGGCTTAATCCCTTTCTCTCTTCCTGTTTTTGAAAAGCCATAACGACATAATCCTATGAACTGTTTTAGAGTTTTTCTGAAACATGAACGTATATTTCTTCCCATTTCGAGTAAATCCAGTTTAATTTATTATTGTAAAAATAATAGAGAAGCATGAGAAGAACACCCACAAAAAGGCCCTCAATGGTTGTCCAGAGCGCTTCAAAAATACCTTCTGAAAGTCTCTGAATGAGCTCGGATTGAGAAATATCCATTTGAAGATAAACCAATGAAGCAAACGCCCGGGAAATACCTGTTGCTGTACCAAAAAGCCCGATAAGAGGAGCCAATGTGCCCAGATTCCAAAGCCAATCCACATGACTCCTGCGCCTGATATACTCCAATTCGGACGATGCCCGATTTTCAATTGCCCGGTCAACCTCCTTTGAAACCTCAAGCCAGCGAAATCCTCCCAGCTCATGGTTTTCCAATCCCGCTTGAATGATTCTGGCCACAGGATAATTCCTGAACTTGTACAAACGATCCAACAAATGACGAATTTTTTCAGCACCCTTTTCTCTCCAGAATCGCACATTTTCCATTCGAATATCCTCGAGCTGGACATGGTTGTCTTTTTCAAGACCTTGTCGGACATGGTCATTCGCCTCTTCAACCAGATCTCTCCATTCTATAACGATACTCTGAAATTCTTTGGAAACACCTTGCGCGTAAACATCATCGAAACCTCTGCCAATGGACAATCGATGTTTTAATGGAAATATTTTGGAAATTCGCATATAACGAAAACAGGAAAACATGATGACGATACTGGCAATGAGGAAATTCCAGATGAGATGGAAAGCGATTTTTCCGGCTTTCGTGGCATTATCAAAAACAGAACCCCGTCCGATAATCGCCATCGGAATCCTGCCACTGAGTGGAAACCATTGATGCCATTGAACAATAGCCAAAGGCCCTTCCGCTCTGATCTCTTTACCGATCAACATATTCGCCGTATCTGATGATGCCACGTGAACACCATTCGCATAACCTTCAATGAACAATCGATATTCGATCCCTATTTGCTTGTTACGCAACGTAAAAAAGTTACCTTCAATCTGATCATAATATTGATCATCGGGAGATTCACCTTCCCGATAACAATAGAGCTGAAATGACTCACATACAGACAGATCTGCAGGATTCCATTTATCATCCTTTTTCTGATAAACTTCCCAATAAACCGTATAATCAACCGAGCGTGGTAGACCCATCCAATTTTTATGTACCACATTTTGGATATCAGAAATATAAATCTTAAATGAACTGACTTCCCCTCTCAAAGATGATAAAATACCCAAATGAAATAAAATAAAACAGATCAAACAGGTAAATCTCTTCTTGATTGACATATTCAAATCCTCCGTATTCTAATACATTCATCATCTTTCATTACTGAAATAGATATCCGACACTCACACAACGCATTCTTAATAATGTACCACTGTACTGATCCTTGATTTCACTGAAATGAAATTCAAAAGGAATCCTTTGAAAATCAATGTCGACTCCGAAAAGTCGAAAAACTTTAATAACAGCATTTGAGATAATGATCCGTATACCATACTCCCATCCTTTTCCCAAAAATGTACGCAGTCCCCCCTCCTTCTCAATATATCGAACATGATATCTGGGTATCCAACACATTTTGAAAGAAACAAATCCTTTCGGCATTAAAAAAACTTCACCGCCTAAACGCCCAGCCATCATCGTATTCGTATAATCCTGCAGACCTGTTGAATACCAACTCGATTCAAAACTTCCATAGGGGCAAATCGAAAAATAAAGATTCCGTAGCAAGCGGATACGGGAGGTTATTTCCGCTCCAAGTCCCACTTGAGAAAGAAGAGATACTTTTTCCTCCAGCTCAATAGAAGGTATCGGAAAATTTTCCTGATGAAAGATAAAATTCAACTCAGAATAGCTCTTCATATGGGCATTTGGGTTTACGTTTTGAAGGAACGACACATAATCATCTGTACGCATACGATGGTTATATTGAAACTGAATCGCATAAATATAAGTCCACGTCGTAAATTCCTCTTCCATATCAGGGATTCCAATTGAAAAAGTCCAGACCTCCGAACTGGTCTGATTCCCATTGATATCATACGCTGTCACCTTCCAATAGTATTTCCCGTGACGTCGAAAAACCTTTCGATAATCTTCAAATTCCAAAGTCTCAACGGCACGATAACTCGGAATCACTTGAAATATTTCACGAAACAGTTGACTTTCAGACCAAAACGCCACTTCATAATGACTCACCCGTGTATTGGGTGAATCCAGATCTTCTTTATTTTCCCACGTGAACTTCAGAGGGCTTTGAACAACCTCAAAATTTTTCTCAGGTGAAAGAAGACGAAAATAGGGAGGCCTGTTCTGATCCAATTCATTTTCAATAGAACGCTCTTGACCCATTAACCGGGATGCGGATATGACTAAAAGAAAGACGAAGCACAATATATAGGTACGGTACATCATCACCAAGATGATACCCTTCAATAAAATTTAATCAGATGTCTCGTGTTCAACCATTATTCTGAAAAATACCTCTGTAAATACTGTTTTGCCAAAAGATCAAGGCGATTCCAATTGGCCGTAATCAGGATTTCCATGAGTTCATTGGACCTTTCTGTCACAAACTGACCATACTCAAGCTTAGGATAGTATCTTTCTGTTTTCATGACGGCTTCTACACCATCCGAGAATTCTCTGAGCATAATACGACACAATCCAATGAGAAATTGAGCTTCATCAACAACAAAACCATCCTCAAGAATGGGATAGCGTGGATAATTTAAATCCAAACGTTTCGAATAATTCTTCAACAAAATGTCTAATGTTGTTATGGCAGATCGATATTCTCCCTTGAGCAACAATGTTTCTCCGAGACCGAGGAACGAAAGACAAACCATACTATTTAAATCTTGCTCCATTTCATAACGTTTGATACCATTTTGAAACATCTCGATGGCTCCATCCCAATCCTTCATGGCTTTCATGGATACACCCAGAAGATAATAAGATCTTAATGATGGCTCCTCAACTTCCCGCAGGATCATAATGGCTTCTTCCATTCGATTGGCTATGATCAATGATTCACCATAATCCAACAGTTCACCATCATTGAGAGGATTTTCAGGTTCCAGAAAAATGGGTTTATATTCCTCGATGGCTTTCTCAGCTCTGCTTTTTGCTTTACCCGTTTCACCCTGTTTCAGGAAATCTTTTGCTTCATTAAACAACCATGTCGCCCGTCCCAATCCACCACTGAGTTCGTAATATCGACGTACATGAGAACTGTCATCCAGCAAAGCGAGCTGTTCGACCGCATCGCTGACATAATCATTCGGATACTCAGTTAGGATACGCAAAAGATAATTCCGAACCTCGTGACTGCTAATTCCCTCCCGTTCAGACATTCTCTTAAAATAACCGCTTCCTTTTTCTTCACCCATTTGAATAGTGAGAAACAAGCGATTGTCATCGGGAAGATAGGGATGATCGTTGTACGCATAATCGATCCGGATCAACGCCTCCTTTGTAAAGGGCAGCGTAAAACCCAATCCCAGAGAGGTTCCCTCTGTACGGTTATTCAATCCGACCCTTGGAAAGAGTGCCAATCCGCTTTGAGAAAATGGAAAGTATCCTTCAAATCCGACATAATGACCGTGATCATTGCGCTGATATATTTCCTGATCATATGCGGTGAGGATGCTGCTCCTGCCAAAAAAGTTACGGATCGCCCCCCAACTTGATGGTATAAAATCTTTAATAATCATCCGATAACTGACTCCCCACCGAAATACCCTCGGGAACCGATCAACATGTGCATCCATTAAATTCCATGTGGGTTGTATGAGGTTTTGAAGCACAAAACCGAATTGAAATGGAATAAGATAACGAATGGAGATAATATTAAACAAAGGAGCATTGATGGGTCGAAATGTAAACCCGACATCCATCCCTCCAGACCAGTCACGGTTCACCTGATTTGAATGGTATGTTGCGGAAGACTGAAGTCCGGAAAAATTCTGAGTAACAAATTTAAAATTAACACCATAGCGTAGAATGCCCCAAGTACCAATCTCTTCTCTCGACCAGGCTGCAAGAAACGCATTTTCACTAATACCAAAATCACCAAGAACAACACCTGTATGGGTTGTTTGCTGTAAATCAGCCATGGATAATCCAACCCAACCAAATCCAATCGCAGAAGAGGGCCCGATAAAGTATCTGGCTACTTTATCTTTCACTTCATCGCTGATTCGAGGAATCACCAAACCAAAATAGGCATATTCGCTATCAAAATAGAGATTGGTATACATAGAAGCGAGTTCAAACCGTTTGGTTCCAACAATACCTGCCGGATTCCAATACACACCACTGGCATCATCTGCAACGCCCACAAATGCTCTACCCATACCCAACGCACGTCCCCCGATTCCATATCTTAAAAAGGCTCCTGCTTGTCCCGCTCCATCTTGGGACCATAGACTGGCAGAAAGACAAAAAAGTGTAATCCACCAAAAGATACATCTTGGTATTCTATTTTTCATATTTCTCTCAACACTTATGAATGAATGTATCCATTTACCTTAAAACGGCTATCTTGCAATAAAGTCGTGGTTGCCCGGTTATGAGACAAATATAACCTCCATTGGAAACCAAGTCTCCATATCTGTTTCTTCCATCCCATTCGAAGAATCCATTAGAAGGTTCTTTGTTAAGAACCTGAATCAGATTCCCAAATGGATCGAATATTCTTGCCTCCGTGATGTTGACAAAAGCAGAATTGAATTTAATCACTGAAACTTCATTTTTGTCCGGATTAAAGGGATTGGGAAAACAAATGATTTCTTCTTCCTCATCAGGCCACCAAAATAGAGTAATAGAAAATTCCCCCGATTGCTGACCGGCCACATCAATGACCCAAATCGTAAGTGTGGACAACTCTTTTTCATTGGACCGCATCGTGTAAGGGATGGAAATACTAACTGAATCCTCTGGCGGTTCAAAGGCATGATATAAATAATAATCACCTGCAGCATTCTGTTCACGAATTCCCAATTCCATAACTTGGCCGTTTGGGTCAGAAGCGATAACATGAATAGATATCGTCGGTCCTATTGTCCAATTGATATTGCTGCTTTCCTGCAGATCAAGTATATCAACCGACCAAACCATCGGCGGACTGATATCCTGAATCGATGTTTCCGGATCTGACCAGTAACTCAAATAAAAAACACCCTCGGCATCCTGTGCAAAATATCGAAGATAATACTCTACGGTTGTCTTTTCTGGAAGATTGACAAATGTAGCTGAATCGACATGAGGATCAACAAACCCCCATAATTCTGTTCCGTTAAAACGTGCCTGTACTTCAAAAAACAACAAATTCATGCCAAGCTCAAGAAGCATGGCTTCGACACTGTCACTATTCCAATAAACCGTATTATCCAAACCCCATGTAAAATCCGGTTCTTTTAACAGCTTAGGGGGAGGCAGTGTTGGATCGAGATCACCCAACATGTTCTCTAAGATCATCCTGATTTCACTCGTAGCTTCCCATGCTTGTTTTCGATTCTTTTCTGCACGGATGTCTGCTGAAACAATAAAAGCAGCCGAAAGAAAACATATCAATATTGATTTCATTGTCCATTTCACATTCATAAATCCCTCTTGGATTATCGATCCAGCAAAATTATTTAATCATCATCATTTTCACATTATCTTGGAAAATGTCTCCTCTTTGGGTTTCTACAACAATATGAATAAAGTATATTCCTGAAGCACTGTTCCTTCCCCAGCCGTCTCTCCCATCCCAAATCATCGAATAGAATCCTGGGAATTGATGACCGTCATGTAATGTCCGGACCAGCGATCCTCTGACATTATAAATTTGAATAGTCACTTGTCCCGGATCGGGAAGCTGATATGTGAATGAGGTTTCAGCATTAAATGGATTCGGAACATTCTGGTTGATCTTAAAGACAGTGGGTATGTTTTGAATGTTATCCGCATCGGTTGTTTTTCCAGGGGAAGCGCCGTCTGCTTCAGTATAAAAAGCCAAATTCGACCATCCGCTTTCCCAATTCATGTTTCGGCGCACTTTGATACGAAACCAGGTTGTATCCGTTTGAATCGATCCCCATCCTGAGGTGCACGCAAATTCCGTTCTTGTAATCCAACCACTCTGACAGAGGAGATGACCAACCATCTCGGATAGGCTGGAATCATAGGCCCACTGAAAATGGTTGGGATTCATGGCAATCTCAACAGAATACTCAATAAAATCACCAGAATTCCCAACCGGCTGAAAAACACAGGATTTGAAACCAACAGGATTGGGAGGCTGCGGTGTAGCTAAAAACGAATCGGGTTCGACCCAAGCCATAACTGCTTCATTCCCGGCACTGTCAATACTGGCAATCCCCCAGTGGTGTCTGCTGTTAATCACATTGTCTTGAAAGGTATATGTAAAATCCATATCCTCTCCATTGATATCCGTATGAACCGGAATGTGACCCACATCAACAGTATCATTTGATGAGGAAACCCGAACGATGTGATATTCTGCTACGTTCCCGATAAGTTTAGACCAGTATACGGTTTCATTTTCAGGCCACTCAACCCCTTCACCCGTCCATTGGAGATGCACATAGATGCGATTTGATTCTCCATTGTAAGACGTAACAGAAGATATGGTGAAATTTTTCACCGGTTTTGGAAAAACTGGATCGAATACCACTGTCTTCTTCTTTGAATATACCATCGGTTCGGGATGACCCCACCGGTCCCTGGCCGTCATGCGACAGAATAACATTTCATTCCCCGTATTCACTGTTCCAGGAATTTTAATTTTCCGTGAACGATGACAGGCATCCGCATCAAACCACGTTGTTGTTGTCGTCAGCATCGTATCCAGTGGAAATGTTTGACTCACACTGATTTGAATACGAAGAGAAACAGCCCCTCTGGTTGTCCCCTCCAATGGATTGCCTGCAATATCACTCCATCGCCAGAAAACTTCAAGCGAATCTGAATTAAAATATCCGTGATAAAAAGGAACAACTTCAGGGACATAGACCCGTCCCGTATCACAGGTCGCCTCTTTTGTATTGGTAGCCAAGATTTGCCCCAGGTTATTTAAAGCTGAAACACGATAGTGATAAACCTGCCCATGAACCAGATTATCACTGGGATCCATATATGAAGTTTGTGTATTGGGTAAAGCAATGCAAGAAGTATCCCCATTGGTTATTCTACACAACTCAATCCGATCCACAGGGAGTCGGTCAATCAATGTATCCTCTTCCCAGCTCAAAAAGATATGACCTCCCGGTTGAGGTTGAATGAAGAGGGAATCAAGGGATGCTAAATTGACAGTATAGGGTTTCGACCAACTGCTGACCCGTCCTGCCGGATATGCGGGCATTTCCTTGATCTGAAATATATAATTATGGCCGAGCTCAACGTCCATATCATAGGTATAAACTGTATCATCCACAATGCTGGTGATATCGTCTGTTTGATAAATCATGTTATCAAGTCGATCTCTGAACACCCTGATTCTAGTCACCCATGAACCCGTCGCAAGCGTAGGCTCAATTCTCTTCCATTGTATGAGAATCACCTCTTCATCATTGCTCTTCTTAATTTCATCATCAACAATAACAGGAGGATGATTACAATAAGTAGAACTTGTATTAGAAAAACCGGTCTTTTCATTAAACATATTGATTTTTAAGACCCTGTACTCATACAATTCATAATTGGTTAACACATCACCTGACTCACCAGATAATTCAGAAAGATCATAATAGTCGATCCACTGGATGATATCTTCACGGGTATTCACAATGCCAATCAACTTTGAGTCACCCGCTTCATTCCATCTCCACACCTCGTAACCCACTGCATCAAGAGACGGTTTATGCCACTGCAGGTAGTGATGCCCCTCCCAATACGTTGTATCATTCCATGCAATAAGATTCATCGGTGGTCGATCCTGTGTTTGAACCAAAATCTTTTTCGAGGACCATGTACTCGATCGTTTGCCTTCATATAAAGCGCGTACTTGAATTTCGGACACTTCCGCATCGGGTAAGGGAACAATCAACACATCCTGATCAAAGCTAAAATCAGTTTCTTCCAGCCCATTGACAAATACGACATAATCCATCACTTCTGAAATATCAAAATTTTCAATCCGAAATGTAACATAATCTTGATTGATAAAAACAGTATCTTCTTCTGTGGGATTGGGTGGATATATGATTGCTGAAGAGGTGTCCCCAAACATCAAACCCGGTGCTCCCAAAGCCCTTTCTTGGACTTCCCAGTCCGTGTCGTCCACACTTCTCAGATTGCCTACACGGTCCTCGGCAACAATACGATAGGCAATGAGTGGATTGTTCAACTGAGCAAAATCGGAGGCACATAATGTGTCTTTGAAAAACGTTTCTTTAAAATCCTCCGAAAGATTCATCTCCACAAAATGAGTATCTTTCTCCTCTATTTTTCGATATAGATGATACCGTTTTAAACCACTGAGATTATCTTCAACCGGTTGCCATGATACTTCGAGATGCCATTGCTTATATCCTGATAGTGGATCCTGCAAATCAGGATCATCCATAACAGCAACAGCCTTAACATTATACGTATCGCGGGGTGGAAAACAATCGGGAATGACCTCTTCCAATTGGATGACATCTGTGATTGAATGATATTTCTTGGTTACACGTCGATAATAGGTATGACCATCAACGAAATTCTGATCAATGTCAATCCCATTTTGCTTCGAATAGTCAAAAACGTAATATACAGAATCGCAATAATCTGGATTATACTGTAACGCATCGGGTGTTAACCAACCACTATCATAATATCTTGAACCCACTACCGGTGGGGATTCAAAAAAACCGAGGCTATCACGGACCACTTCAAAACGGACCTCTTCTTCTCTTCCATCCAATTCAATCCACAGCGTATCCACAGCTCCTCTGTGATAGGATATGTCGCTCGTTGAAGTGGTATCATCCTCTGCATCTCCCCCAGGGGGTGTATAATCATCGTCCCCATCGACATCAATCCCATTGGATCTTTCACCATCCCCTTCATTGCCAACCAAATCCACAGCACAAACACGGTAGTAATTTGTATTTCCCGAAATCGGTTCCGTATCTATCCATGTATAAAAATTTGCTCCTGTATGCGGTAATTCAGCTACCAATGCCTCTGAATGTGTGTCCACACCTCGGTATATGCGGTATGATGAAACACCACTCAGTGCATCTGTAACAGCACCCCAACTCAGTTGAACTGTCTTATTCAAACGATAGAGCGCTTGAAGATGTAGGATCGAAAGAGGTGGCGTATTGTCTTGAGTAGAATAACAAATGTCAGAATAAACATATTTTTCGCCTCCCGGTGTGTTTTGAACAGATTTGATAAAATAACCGTATCGATGTCCATCTTTTAAATCCTCAAAATCTGCTTGTCGGATATCCGTTTGACTGGCACGGTAAAGACGCATCACAGAGTGAATGAGATTTTCCCGATCTTCCACATCAAAACAATACGCATCCTGTAAAATATCTCCTTCAACAGGAGTCCAATAGACCGTGTTCGCAGTACCTCTTGTGTATAGAGGTTCGTCTTCTAAAATGGGAATATCACATGATAATGGCACGACATTGATACGTATCTTTGCTATATGGGATCTCACTCTTTCTAAAGGAGACAATCCCAAGCGCATCCATGAACGTACGATAAAAGAATCCAAACCCACCGGTGAAAAAACAGTAGGACGGATAAAAACAACACTCCGGAATACAATCTCTTCTCCTGGTGCCAATGTATCAACCTGATCTTCCCATCCTTCAACATAACTGGGCAAAGGTATGGCTGTATATTTATCAAGCTCCAAATAGGCAATGTAATATTGATCTGTTGAATTATTGATATAATGAGATTTAAACTCAACACCAAGTATCTCATGCTGCATGAGATAGTCATCAATATAGGGTTGAGAATGATAGGGCTCAGGTATGATTTGATTGTTATTCAAATGGGTCACTTCTAATGTTTGAGAAAAACAACCGGCTACAACAAAAAAAGTGAATAGATAATACAATATCCCTCGGGTATCCAAACCCGTTTTCATATTCATTACCTCCTCAAATGATCAGAGAATAATCCATTATAAGCTATTAAATCGCCATTTTAATGTCAAGAGAAAAAGATATCTCCATATTTGTATATGAAAACTCTAAAAGGTATTGCAATTATCTTACCAAAAAAGATGACTAGCCATCAGGCTGCTGATATAAATGTGAGAAAAGAACATTTTTGATAAAAGTGGACAAAAAACAGCCTTGCACAAAAATGAGTCATCCTGTAACAGTCTCTATTTATTACATGTTGACATTCGTAATACGATTGGATATATTGTATCTGTTTAAATCGGGTGATGGGTTGTAATGAATAAATATGTTTAATCATCCCAATCGAATGTAATTAATTATAATTATTAGTAAATAGAAAAGAGGAATGGATTGTATTTACATATCTTATCCACCTTGGCATGGTTAAGTATCCACTCATTATATGCAACACTACAAATCAAATCGATTGGTTATGAAAAGCTGAATCATTATAAGAAAAATGGCCAAAAAGTCATCTATGCATTCTGGCATGGGCGACAATTTCTTTTAGTCAGATATATGTCAAATAAAAATATCAGTATCATGTCTTCAACCAGCCGAGATGGCATTTTGCAAGCAAATATACTTAAAAAATTTAAATATGAAATCATTTCAGGTTCAAGTGCAAAATCTCCGGTTAGAGCATTGATCGGTAGTATTCAAAAGATGCGTGCTGGTTATGATGTTGGATTTGCTGTTGATGGTCCAAGAGGACCTTTGCATAAGGTTAAACCGGGTGCCATCTTTTTAGCGAAAAAAATGCATGTACCCATTATTCCCCTATCATTCTCAGCCAAACCCGCAATTATTCTTAATTCATGGGACCACTACATGCTTCCAAAGCCTTTTTCAAAATCGGCAATTGTATTTGGAGAACCCTTTCATCCTTCTCAGAATTTTAAAAGTGATACCATCAACAGTGAATGCAGTAATCTTGAAAACATTCTAAATCATATTACTCAACAGGCAGATAAAATGGTCAAATTTGAATCATAATCAGGATATATATCGATATAAAACACGTTCAATATATGTTAATAGACATGATAAAGGATAGTAAAAAGAATATGTTGTCCAAAATACATAAAAACAATCATTGGTTGCTGATAGGCATTTTCATTTTGTCACTGGTGATTCGGCTCCTCTACATCAGCCAACTCGTTACAGCACCTGTTTTTTCCGGCTTGGTTCTCGATACCGAAGAATTTGATAATTTGGCGATTCACATTTTAAATCACAATTTCACACATCCTGATTTCTTGTATGTCAATCCATTTTATCCATTTTTCTTGGCTTTTCTCTATGCCATTTTTGGTCATCATCATCTTGCGGTTGTGTTGATACAAGCCATACTGGACTCAATAAGCTGTCTGATTATCTATTTCACCGCTTCGGTCCTGTTCAATAAAAAAGTAGCCCTTATATCTGCTTTTATTTATGCATGTTATGGGTTGGCTATTTTTTATACGGGTCTCCTCCTGGCACCCACATTGATTATCTTTATGATTCTCACTTTCACAGCTTTGTTTATTCATGCGGAAAAGAGTGGACAAACGTATCAGTATATTCTTTCTGGAATATCCTTTGGTTTGGTGGCGCTAACCAGACCCAATATCATCCTATTCTTATTTGTCCTACCTTTTTGGTTTTTACTAAAAGATAAAAAAAGGCAGCAAAATAGAAGAAAACAATTTCAAAGATTGTTTTTATTCTTTATCGGTATATCGATACCCCTGATCCCCATTGCAGTAAGGAACTACTTTATTGAAAACAGATTTTCACCCTTTTCCGCTCACGGCGGCATTAATTTCTATTTGGGGAACAATCCAAATGCAACGGGGATATTTATGTCACCAGAAGGTATTTCTTACTCGCCAGTCGAACAGATTAAATCGTCCGTTCTTCTTGCTGAAAAGGAAACCGGTCAAGAATTAAGCATCCATCAAGCATCTCGATATTGGCTTGAAAAAGGATTATGTTACATTCGCGATAATCCATATAATGCACTGAAACTCTATGTGAGAAAATTTGCACTATTTTGGAGAAAAGAAGAAATTCCTTTAAATACCAATTATTCGTTATGTCAGACACTTATTCCCATACTTCGATTTCCATTCTTCTCATTTGGACTTATTGCTCCATTTGCATTGCTTGGAATTATATTGTCCTTGAACAAAAAACATATTTTCATTCCACTATTTATTTTGTCGTATATGACTTCTGTGATCATATTCTTTGTCTCTGCACGCTACCGTATACCGATCGTTCCGTTTCTTATCATGAGTGCAATTTATGCTTTATTTGAATTTTTCAATCTGATCAAAAATAAAAAAAGGGGTAAGGTTATTCTGCTTTTTTTCTTAATTATTCTGCTCTATTTGGGCATCAATATCAAATCGGAACATTTTCAAGCCAGTTTCAGAACAACAGATTACAACAACCTCGGTGTTGCTTATTACAACCAGGGTCAATATGAAAAAGCCATTGAGGAATTCAATAAAATCATTTTGATTGATTCAAATCATGTCCAGGCTCACTTCAATCTTGGGCTGGTCTATTTCCAATTGGGCCGATTCGATGAGGCTGTTCAAAATTTTCAAAAAACCATTTCTCTGGATTCCACATTTTATTTCGCCCATACCAACTTGGGATTTTTATACTTTAGTCAAAAACAATATGATAAAGCGATTGAGATATTGAAACAGGCAATCGTTTTAAATCCGCGCTATGACAGAGTTCACTATAATCTCGGCAATGTTTACAGTGAGCTACAAATGATGGATCAAGCAATTGGTGAATACCAAAAAGCGATTGATATCAATCCAAATTACCTTGATGCCCTGAATCATCTGGCCGATCTCTACTTACAAAAATCGCAGTATCAGGAGGCTGTCACTTGTTGGGAAAGGATCTTGGAAATGGATCCCGATCAAACAAATGCGTTGGAAAAAATAACAAGAATCAAAAAGATACTGTATCCATAATCATGATACGGACACATCCGACAGATAAAAAAAGCCCTCCACAAAAATGAAGAGGGCTTTTTAAATCATATTCCTGGCGACGTCCTACTCTCCCACAAGGTCGCCCAAGTAGTACCATTGGCGCTGGAGGACTTAACTGCCGAGTTCGGAATGGGATCGGGTGTTTCCCCTCCGCTATGGTCACCAGAAAATATTTCTTAAAAACCTAAAAACAAATATCCTCAAATAAGCAACCAATCATCTGCCAAATATCAAGAATTTATGTCAAACCTCACGGCTTATTAGTACCAGTCGGCTGAATATGTTGCCATACTTACACCTCTGGCCTATTACCTGGTAATCTCCCAGGTTCCTTCAGTCTGCCTTACGGCAGAAGGGAAATCTCGTCTTGGGGTGGGCTTCCCACTTAGATGCTTTCAGCGGTTATCCCTTCCGAACATAGCTACCCAGCAGTGCTCCTGGCGGAACAACTGGTACACTAGAGGTTCGTCCATTCCGGTCCTCTCGTACTAGGAATAGCACCCCTCAAATTTCCTACGCCCACGGAGGATAGGGACCGAACTGTCTTACGACGTTCTGAACCCAGCTCACGTACCGCTTTAATTGGCGAACAGCCAAA
>JAFGDT010000039.1 GCA_016931965.1 bacterium
ATAAAGAAAAAATTCTCACAAAGCTTTATACTATATATTATTATGATGGAAACCAGGAAAAATTGCAGGAAACATTCAATGAATTGCGGAAAATAAATCCGGATTATCACCCTGTCATAACCGAAAAAAAGAAATATGTATATTATCTGCCGGTTCAGGTTGAAGACAAGATAAACCGGGCATTGTCGTTATATCAATCCCGAAAATTAAATGCTGCACTTGACCTGTTTATCAAAACTCTCGAAATCAGAGAAACCGCTCTCGCAAATCGGTGTATGGGTGATATTTTATTTTCAAGAAACGACAGCACTTCAATTGTCTATTACCTGAAAGCGTACCCCGATTACAAAAGCGACACTGATTTCCTGAAGAATCTGTGTCTCATCTATATTCAGCAAAAGCAAATAGACAGGGCTAAATCTGTTCTGGAGGAAATCAGAAAACTGAACCCCGATTCAAAATATATTTCCCTGTTAGAAAAATATACAGGCCGGTCTGAATGAATTGATACAATCAAAAAATATGGATATTATCATAAATTTAATACGAACAATTAATTATCAATTTTTATATCTTGAATTGAAGACAATCAGGGCTCATTTTGCGCAATCTGGTTAATAAAAAGTTGAAAGTGGCTTTTTTTCTACCTTGAAAACCACTATAATCTTGTAAGATTTTTTATCATTCAAACCCTTGTTCATTAACAGAAGGAGAAGCACCATGCGTAAGAAGCTAACTTATTTGTTCCTGGCATTTCTCGTTACAGGAAGAATGCTTGCCCAGGGAGTGGATCCTGGCACCGAAAGTCTGACCCACCTGTGGACCTTCGAAGACGGCACCGTGGACGACAAGATCGGCATCGCTCATGGTGAACTGGTTGGTGATAACATCGCCGTTGAGGATGGAGACCTGGTCGCCTATCCGAACGCCAACGGTATCGGAGACTCATGGGTTGAATTGCCCGGCGCCGATCTTGATCTGGCGAGTTACGATGAAGTTGCGGTTTCAGCCTGGTTTACGCCAAGCCCCGATTTCAATATCGAGTGGAACTCCGTTTGGTTTTTTGGCGATAATGGCGCCGGTGCAGGCACAGGTTCCGATGGGATGTGCTTGCAAGCTCGCCGGGGTGACGGTCACGCCCGTTTCTGGTTCACAGCCGGTGCTCCGGCAGGATATAATGCCGAAGATGGCGTGAATGATGACGTCTACGGCAATTATAATAACGACGAGTTGTATCACGTTGTCTGTCAGGTTAATAATTCGAACGAGATCATGATGTACCATGACGGAGAATTGGTCGGCATCACTCCGCTGACCACCAATCCTGCGACGGGTGATATCAAGAGCATCGTAGATATCAGCCCGAACTTCGCCCTTTTTTGTACTAGTGGCTATGCCACTGATAATCCCTGGGTGGGCAGCATTCATGAGATAGCCATTTTCAACAAAGCGCTATCTGATGAAGAGGTTATTTTTCTTTTTGATGCGGGTGTGAATGGATTCCCGGCTGCCAATAATGCTGTCAAAAACAAAACTGCACAGCTTCCGGGTGCATTCGACCTGTCACAAAACTATCCGAACCCCTTCAATCCGACCACGAACATCACTTTCACGTTGAAACAACAAGAACCTGTGAAACTGGCCGTTTATGATGCACTGGGGAAACAGGTCGTTTCGTTACTCGATGAGACTCGGAACGCGGGTGAGCATACCATTACTTTTGACGCCAAAGGGTTAACCAGCGGAGTCTATTACTACAAGCTGAGCACAGCGACAGGCAGTATCACCAACAAGATGCTCCTAATGAAATAGCATCTTGTTCATGAATGTTTTGGTTGACTTTAAATTGGGGGGTTGTGTGTAACCTGATTTGGAATTGTCAACTGTCATGAAGTACTGAATAAAAATATGAAGTTAAATGGTCTTTCGGATTCGTTTTGGTCTTCAAGCAAATCTTCTCCCAAAATGCATGAGGAACTGATTCTGAATCCGAAGACCATTTTTATTTTTATGAGAACACGTTTCATGAAAAAGAATACGGGGAAAACGATGAAAAGAGTTTTATCTCGGATTGGGGTTTATCTCATTCTTTGCAGTTCTGTTTTTGGGAAATCCCCCTCCTTTTCCACCTACCTGAATCCGGTCATACCGGGCGACCACCCTGATCCGACGTTGACAAAAATCGGAAATTACTTTTACACATCCGGTTCTTCATTCAATCCCACACCCAAAATTTATCGTTCTACCGATCTGGTTCACTGGGAGGTGATCGCCCAGCCGGTTGCGGCTTCGTGGACTGGATATGGAGACAGTCCCGGCGGTGGCATCTGGGGCGGCCACATGGTTTTTTATGACGGAATTTACTGGCACTACTTCGGCAGGGGCGGCGGAAGCATGTATTTTGTGACTGCGAATCAGCCGGAAGGACCCTGGAGTACGCCGACCAGAGTATCTGTTCCCGCCAGTATGCCATCGGGTTTAGGCGTCGATAATTCCATTTTTATCGACGATGAAACCGGAAAATGGTATCTGCTCACCAAGGCGGGACAATCAAATAATCATATCGTCGAATTGGGACAGAATGGTCAGCCGACCGGTATTGTGCTTGATTTAACCTGGCTTAATCCGGGTCCGGCTTTGCCCTATGGCTGGGCTGAAGGCCCGGTCATGTGGAAGTATAACGGTTATTATTACTATAGTTTCGCACAACACCTTGTCGGCGCGCAATATGTCATGCGCAGTGACACGCTGACCGCCGACAAGTCAGCCTGGACCGTCGTGGGCAGTAATCTGTTTACCGGTCCGAGCGGTTCCTACAACACCCCGAACCATATCTCCCCGGCCGTTCTACTCGATGACGGCACAAGCTGGGTCATTGCGCACAGTTATAACAGCAGTTGGAAAGCGCAGGGACGCCAGGGTTTGCTTTGTCAGGTCACATACAATGCGCAAGGTTTCCCCTCCATGCAATTTCCATCAAACAGTGCAGTTCAGGCACCCGATCTTCCCGGCGGAGGCGTTCCGTGGATGGTGCCAAAATCCGACATGTTCAATTCAGAAAAGCTGAAATCGGAATGGTCTTTCCTCGGATATACACCCGATCGAACCTGGTCACTCACTGAACGAGAGGGCTGGTTATATCTTGAACCTTACGGTGGACAAAATACCGTCATTCAAAATGATGGCGAGCATAGCTACGCTTTGATCACGCGGGTGGATTTCCAGCCTGAATCTGCCAGAGATGAAGCCGGTTTATGGATTATCAATGGGCCAGAAACGCACCAGGCCAAAGTGTTTAGTACGATGAATAGCGAAGGGAAAAATGTATTGGTTTGCAGTTTTCAAAGCACAAAATACGAAGTCGAAAATACGATTGGCCCGATAGTTTGGTTGAAATTAATTCGGGATGAACATAAAGTATCAGGATTTTGCAGCGCCGATGGATTGTCCTGGATCATGATTGGTGAAACGATAAACGTCGCCGCCATTGATGTGGAACAAACCACATACAATGATTTTACCGGAAATCAACAGGGGCTTTATGTCAAAGGCAATCCGGCCTTTTTCGACCTGTATATTTACCGGGATGCGTATACGGATATCCCCGCAAAAAATCCTGCAAACCATTTCGGCGTAACCCCCACGATCTCGTATTTGAGCGGCATCCACAACGATGACTGGGCGCTTTATGCCGGTGTTGAATTTGGAAATATGACACCCCCTGTTGATCAAGGCGTGGATTATCAGAAACAGCCTGAACAAATCCATGTGGTGGCTTCCAGTGAGACTGCTGGCGGAACCATGGAAGTCTGGCTCGATTCGATCGATACCGGACAAAAGATCGCCGAAGTCAATATTCAAAACACCGGAGGCTGGAATAGCTACACGACCTTTAGTGCAAGTGTGGAAAAAGTTTCGGACCGACATGATGTGTACCTGCGATTCAAAGGCGTGGAAGGCGAACAGCTATTTCGGATGAAAAGTTTTAGATTTAACGATGAACAAACCATTTCCAGTATTGAGAATAGTCGGCACCAGGAAGGAGGGCTAACTTCCTTCTCACTTCAACAGAATTATCCGAATCCTTTCAACCCCTCTACCCTCATTCGATTCACGGTTCCCAACAATTCATTTGTTTCTCTCAAAGTGTATAATCTTCTCGGCGAAGAAATAGCAGAGCTTGCAGGGAAAGAGTTCTTGCCGGGTGTGTATTCCGTGATATTCGATGCCGCGCATCTGGCCAGCGGACTTTATTTCTACACACTCAAAGCAAAGGATTTTGTACAAACAAAAAAAATGTTTATTATCAGGTAACGAATTATCCATATCCTACAAACGCAACTTGATTATTGGAGGAATTTGCAATGAAGACAATGAAAAGATTTCAGATCGTGATTCTCGGTCTGTTGCTGTGCTCGCTGGCTTCGGCGCAGCCGGCCCAGAATCCCCAAACCTTCTGTAATCCCATGAATCTGAATTATATGTTTTTTGACGACGCCCCGGATGGCCGTGAAGCGGCCGATCCGGTGATTGTTTTATTCAAGGATGATTATTATCTGTTTGCTTCGCATTCCGGGGGATATTGGACTTCCCCTGATCTTCGAAATTGGGAATTGATCATACCGACCGGATTGAATATTGCAAACTACGCTCCGGCCACCGTGGTGATGAGAGATTCGCTCTTCTTTATCACGTCGGAAGGCGTCGCACAAGTCTACAAGACGGACGATCCAAAGTCGGGCAAGTGGATCAGCCAATCGATACCCAAGGGGTATCAAGATCCAGCGCTCTTCCTTGACGACGACGGACGGTTATATATGGGGCATGGCCTCTCACAGGGCAACCCTATTTACGTGGTGGAACTCGATCCAAAGACCTTTCGGGAAATCGGCAGTCAGGTTGCTGCATTTTCAGGCCAGGAGTCCATACACGGTTGGGAAAGACGTGGAGAAGGCACCGTCTTTCAGTCCGATTTGCGCCCCTGGGTCGAAGGCGCCTGGCTGAACAAAGAGAAGGGCAAATATTATTTAAAATACTCCGCTCCCGGCACAGAATGGAAAACCTACTCGGACGGCGTATACGTTGCAGATTCTCCGCTTGGCCCCTATGAATATGCTCCCTATAGTCCGGTTGATTTCAAGCCGACCGGCTTC
>JAFGDT010000040.1 GCA_016931965.1 bacterium
GCAGGTCCTTTTAGCCCTTGCTCGGTGGTGCGAGCGTGCAAAGAGACACATTGTCCGCCATTGTTTTCAATGACATGTGCGATTTCAAGAAAATTTTTTTCATTTTCATTTGGTCCCAGACGTATCTTTGCAGTGATGGGTAAATCAATCTCCCTTGACAAAGTTTCGATTAAACGCCCAACCTCATCCGGTTTTTTTAATAAAGCTGCGCCAGCCCCGCGTGACGTAACACGGCGATTAGGGCATCCGAGATTTACATCAATAAAGTCTGGTCGATACCTGGAAAATATCTTTTTTGAAGCCTGCAGCAGTCGCTCAAGCTGATTATCAAACAACTGGAAACCAATCGGTCTTTCCTCGGGGTGAAATACCAGCTTTTCTTTGAGATTGGGGTTGTCTGCAATAACATCTATCGCATTAATGAATTCAGTGAAAAGAAGACCAGCGCCATGTCTTTTTGCGATCCTGCGAAACGGCGAATCGGAAAAACCATCCATGGGTGCAAGCGCTAAGTTGGTACGGACGGGTATTGAGCCAATGAGGTAAGCGGGAGCTTTTGATTTCAGGGTTCTTGCGGTTTCAACCATGTTTGTGAATCTCTTTTAGAAGCTCCCTTGTTATCTGTGAGGCGGGACCCTGTAAAAAAATGTCTGTAATTTGATATGTATAGTTGGACGGCTGGATATTAATCTCGATGATTGTTTTCCCTTTGTATTTTGCTTCAAAAGGCAGAGATGCTGCAGGGAATACCTCCCCTGTAGTGCCAATCACCAACCAGACATCTGCCGCCATTGTTTCCTTCAACGCGAACTGATGTGCCTTGATCGGGATGGGTTCACCAAAAAAGATAAAATCCGGCTTCAATATCTCTCCGCAACTTGGGCAAGTGGGAGGCATATTTTGAATAAGACTCTCAGATATTGGGAAGTGACCGTTGCAGCTCCGGCAGATCAAGCGCTGGCTGTTGCCATGATATTCGACCACTATTAAACTTCCTGCCTTTTGGTGGAGATTATCAATATTCTGGGTGATTAAAGATTGAAGATATCCTCGAGATTCCATTTCAGCCAGGGCAATATGGGCATCATTGGGTTTTGCTTTCCTAAAATTCTCATAGAATATCTCTTTGATCGTTTTCCACGCTTCATCAGGATGACGATTGAAGTAATTAATGTCCAGTGTATGAGCATCATACTTTGTCCAAAGCCCATTCGGACCCCGGAAAGGGGGGATCCCACTTTCAGCCGATACTCCCGCTCCAGTAAAAGCGACAACTCTTGCTGCATTCCTGATCTTTTCTGCAGCATCTTGCAACAATTTGATGTCCATATCGGTAATTATAATTTACGTGAGTAAACCCGATGGTTCTTGTACTCTTTTCCGCCGATGGTTATCAGGTCTTTTCTCATCTGTACCGCACTTTCAGCGACCTGGGTCAACTCCGCTTCGGTATAGCCGGAATCGTCAATCGTTTTTTGGATTTCAGAGTATAGAAGCGCATTTGCCCCCCGGCCGTGATATTTTGAGAGCACGCCAACACCATTTAGAGATATAAACCGTGTGCTCTTCAGATTGAGAAAGATATCAATAATTCCCCATGGTGTAACTTGACCTTTACCGCGTTTCAACGCGGCTGATACATCTGGAAATGCAAATAGGAAACCGATGACATCATCCTCATATGTGATAATTTTCATCAATCTTGGAACAGCTACCATGAGGATGTTATCAAGCACAAATTTTATCTCGCGTTCAGTAAGAGGATAGTATTCCCAGTTATTTACAAATGTTTTATTGTAAGCCTCGCCGATTCTGCCGGCCCAGGATGCTAATTCCCGTTTATTTTTAAAGTTTTTAATCTTGAATTTTCCTCTTTCCTTGACCCGCCGCGCCACCTCGTGGATTTTTTCAGGCATTTGGAATTTTGTCATATCGAGATAGCAGGACACAAAATCCACTTCTTTTTGAAACCCCAGTTTTTCCATGAAAATGGGATAGTAAGGGTAGTTGTAGTTCATCATCGTCATCATCTGGGAATGTTCATGTCCTTCAATTTGAATGCCATACCCATCGAATGCACTAAACCCTTTTGGACCGACAATTTCGTCCAACCCTTTCACCCGGCACCAAGCATACGCTTTTTCGAAGAGCGCTTCGGCGACTGACAGATCATCGATACAATCGAACAGGTAGAACTGTGCCTTTCTCGTGTGATGATAATCATTGAAACTTTTATTCTCCATAACAGCGATTCTGCCATGTACCTCATTACCGTCCTTAGCAATGAAGAAGTCGGCTGTCGAATGTTCATAGAAAGGATGCTTCTTTGGGTTGAGCATCAGTTTTATATCGTTGATAAACGGTGGAACCCATTGCGGACAATTCTCATAGAGTTTAAATGGGAACATAATGAATTCTTGAACCTGTTTTTTGTCGTCCAGATTTAGTTTATGAACATTCAACATTTTTTCTCCTGTTTGTGTTAGTTTGTTTAACCCTAATATTCTCTATTTGGTTTCTTTCAAGGCTGGATAATTTGTATTTCAAAAAGCTTTGGCCAAAGTTTTCCTGTTATATAGATTTTTCCTTTATCGGCATTATACGCGATCCCGTTCAAGACATCGATGTGCCGAGGATATTCATGAAAACGTTCTACTAAATCCTCGAGATTAATCCACCCTGTTACCCTACCGCTCATAGGATGAATGATTGCAATCTCGGAGGTTTTCCAAATATTGGCATAGATACTCCCATCGATATATTCCAATTCGTTTATTAACTGTAAAGGTTCGTTATTATATCGAACCTCTATTACATCCACTTCTGAGTAATCCATAGGATTGAGCACATGAATTTTTTCAGTGCCGTCGCTCATATAAAGCAAATCCCCATCATAAGTAAGACCCCAACCCTCATGCTGATATTCGAAGGTGTTTATTAATTCGAATGTTTCGAGATTATACACAAATCCAACACCAGATTTCCAGGTAATTTGAATGATCCGGTCATTAACAATAGCTATGCCTTCAGCGAAGTATTGTTCGGGCAGATAGCGAATTTTTTCTATACCACCTGTGTTAATATTTACCTTTCTGATGGAAGAATTACCATAAAGCCCAGTGCTTTCATAAAGGATATTTTCATGGATAACAAGCCCTTGAGTAAATGCACTTGAATCATGTGGATACTCTTTGACGATAACTGGGGAGAAGTTGGTGATTGCCTCACCCGTAGGACTTGCAGTAGGGGTTTGCGTTGATACATAAAGGGTGGGAGAAAGCAGGGTACTCCTTTTTGTTGTTGAAACATATCCAACGGCAGGATCGCAGCCTGCCAGACTGAGTGAGAGTAGGAGGATAATAAGAGGTAAAAGCAGAACAGTGTAAGTTTTGCATGTCTGCATCTGTCCATTATAATAAATCATTCAATAAAATGGC
>JAFGDT010000041.1 GCA_016931965.1 bacterium
AAATACTTGGTAGAATATTATTGTTCAATAAGCAAGACCTAAAATTTTGCTAAAAAAACAAAGTTTTTCAGAGTAATAGAATAATCAGAGAATGACAACTTTTGATTGATATCAATGAACCAACCCTGACGTTGATACCCATATTTATTGATCACTACAGCAGGGGCCCCCGTATTGTCATGAATCCAGAACTCAATCGTATATTGCTTGCCAAAGTTGAGGATATCGTGATGTGGAACTTCAATATAGTTCTTATTACCGTCCAGAGAGAGTGCATATGCAAACCAATTAAAATCTTGTGTTTTTGAAAACCGATCCTGCGCAGAAAGATGGGTTATACAGAGGAGCACCAGTAATGTTAAAAATAATTTTCTCATTAACATTTTGAGTCTCCTTTCAATGAATTTATATCATCATATTGACAAAATAAAAAAGCCGAACACCACTCATAAAAATGAATCAGCCCGGCTGTCATGGTAAGTCTTCGTAGATTCTCAGAAAGACCATTTCTGCTGCAAACATTACAATGTCAGGACTAAAGTACTTTTCCCCAAAAACTTACTTTAGACCCGAGGCTTTTCCGCTTTAAACGGAAGGACACAACCCGGTTTCCCCGAGTTTATCCTTTAACAACATATCTGGTCAATCTAACCGATAGGATTTCCCTTCAAATAAGTGCATATATACTGGGAATCAACAAAAATATAACAAAACATTTATATATTGTCAATAACCTATTTTAAATCATAAAGCATTCTGAGTGCTTTTCTGACGACCATCTCAGCTGAACCAATCTCAAAGCGCGTTGAAGTCACTTCATATCCTCCCTCTTTATACAGTTCGGCAGGAACAAGATAACCACTTGAACCATTACAATGAGTAATGATGAAGGTATGTTTATAAGGTGATCCAGCTTTGATCGCCATACCGATTTCTGTCAGCATCTCAATATTAAACCCAATAAAAGCAGCGTCATCTCCAATTCTTGCTGCTGTGATATTGACTGGTACGGTTGTTTCTTCATCCTCCGAAGTACCGCTATTCTCATTATTGCGTGTTCTCCTTGGACACTCAAGCGTTTCAAATGAAGTCTTTATCGCACCTCCTGGATGAATCATCTCAATATTACGGAAAACTGTGACGACTTCCTCTCCAAGTAATGTTCCCAGAAGGACGGG
Source organism: bacterium (assembly GCA_016931965.1). Taxonomy (GTDB): domain Bacteria; phylum Zhuqueibacterota; class QNDG01; order QNDG01; family DSAB01; genus JAFGDT01. Next base: position 1,179 of record JAFGDT010000041.1, read on the forward strand.
TTCAGGTATCCACCCCGGTTCAGTATTAAACTCGGGCAGAATCCTGTACCATGGATCAATATCACCAGAGGCACCGGCAAACGCAGGAGAAACAACCTCTTCTCCTAATATTTGTTCGACAAATTGTTCTGCTAATCCAATCACATCACCGCTAATCAGCATATTTCTGGGGCCAAGAGAAGTTGCATGCGTTGCATAATCAAAGATCGCCCCGATGGGATTTCCATCAGCTGTGGCGACTTTCATCACCAGAACCTCTTTATCTGCAGGACCATAAGGATTCCTTCCGAGAGTGATTGAACCATCGGGTCTCATTTCTCGTCTGTTTGAACCTACAGGAGAATATCCAATACCACAACCCGTATGAATAGGTTCGAGATGATTGAATGCATCACCGATGACCGTCAGCAACTTTTGATTCAACGTTTCGGTATAGATGATGTTATTCGGATGACCACTTTCTCTATTTAATGATAAGATTGGGGAGCTATGCGTATGAATGGCCGATAAAAATAGTTCCGATGCTTTAAGGCTGAATTGATTTAAAATGCTTTTCTGAATCGTAGCATATGCTTCATTCCCATATGATCCTATATCGGTTGAGACAAGAACCAATTTTCCCCCGCTGTTTTCAAAAACAACAGCCCGGGCATAAAGTGGATCATGAATCCCTTCACTGGGAGTTTTTCTTGAACCGTATCCATAAAGCATGACCGGTATATCCGGTGTTATTTCAATTTTTGAAATAGCTCCCTGAAGAATTTCCTTCTTAACCTGGGATTTACCTGAATGGACGGATAACATGAAACAAACACAAAAGATTATTATCCCCCGGCATATTCTTTTTAAATCCATGACAATCTCCTTTTTAGATTAGAAAATCTAAAGTTGATGCAAAATCGAATATATTCAGTAACAGACAGTTGTGATATTGTAACATAGCGTTTTTGGTATGTCAGGTATCCACTTCGTATTAAAACATTGGAAACCTGTACGATTTATACATCGTCGGGCTATTTCGGAGTTTTTATATAAAAAGTTAAAATATACACTCTTCATAATCAAGTCATATTTCACCGGCTGTTTTATTCTTGGTGGTACAAAAAAAGCCCTTCAACCAAAGGGCTAAAATGACTCAAAATGAATGTGGAGCTGACGGGGCTCGAACCCGTGACCTCTTGACTGCCAGTCAAGCGTTCTCCCAGCTGAACTACAGCCCCAAAAACTAAAAAAAGTATACCCATTTTTTGTTACAAAATCAAGCCCTTTTTCTATCGCACCAGAGCAATCTTCTCTCTTCTGACCAAGCGATCACCCGAAGTCACGACATAAATATAAATGCCGCTGGCCACCGGTTGGTCATTCATGTCCCTGCCATCCCATGTATAAGACTGAAGACCATCGTAGTCATAGTAGATCTGCTCCTCCCGGACCCGGATTCCCGAAGGCCGGGCAATCAGGATGTGGACCATTCCCGATTCATCGAGCAGAAAGGGGACCGTGGTTGATGCTTGATCTTGAGCAATAAAGGGATTGGGATAACAGGGCGGGAGATCCTCTGTCGAGAATGTGGGTGGAATGCCACTAAAAGGGATGAGGATACCATCCGACCCCGGAAATTCAACTGCGGCCACGCATTTCCATTGGAACACATCGCTGGTGATCAATGCAGCCTGGACGCCGTCCCCCAAATAAGTGTAGGGCGACTCACCCACCCTTCGGATGAGGGAAAGTGTCATATTGTTCAATGAACCGCCAAATTCGCGGTTCAAATTGGTCGGAATCAGCGTGAATGCTGTGCTGTTGCTCTGATGAAAATGGAAATACCGGCTCGCCGTAGATTCAACAGACTCCTGCAATGAGGTATCCTGTTGAAAACGAAAATATCCATCCAATGCGATTTCGGGATAAGCATGGCCCTCGGGATAGAAATGTACCGTATCCGCCCTTGAGCCCGTCATATAATTCCACCCGTGAAACAGAGCCAGTGCATCATCAAACGTATAACCGATTCTTTGCAAAGCCGCATCCACAGCTTCGACAGCCGGATAGTCCACAATCTCTTCCCACACATACCGGACGATCAGACGGGGATCCTGAAGAACCGTTTCAAGATGCCGGACGAGAAAATGGAACCAGACGCAGAGCCCATACTCCCGCCATCCGTTCATCGTATAAAAAGGCATATTGGTATCGGAAAAAAACTTGGGCAGATAATAATAATAATCATTGACATGATCATAGACGGTATCTTCCATCCAGGTCGAACCTGCCTCCATGAGAAACCGATCCTGGAATCGATAGTTGTACCCAAGCTGAACCATATGAAAAAATTCGTGCGCAGCCGTTACCTGAAGCGCCTGGAGTCCCTTCGTGGGTTTATCGCTGTAATCATTATCCAATTTTATGTATGTAATGTACGTGTCCGGATTCTGGGAAATGCGCGTTTCGGGGACGGTTTCTCCATAAGAACTGCCCGTATTCAAAAGATAAACATCCCACTCAGGTCCACCCCCTCCGTTATGATCGGCTGGCGGTGGATCAAATCCCATTTCGACCACTTCGATTTGGTAAACATGATCCATCGTGACAGCTGCTGCTTCAACATAATCGGGAATCCCCGATCCATCCAGATCCAAAGATGATACTGCATCCCAACCTGTGAGTGTATAATGGATCTTAAAAAGAGCCGTGGGACTGATATAACTTTGAGGGAGATCAGGCCGATAAAGAAATGGTTCCAAAATCCTTTGCTGTTCCGGGGTGAAATCAGCCCAATGTTCTCGAATCTGACAGTTCAATCCAAACGTGCACTTGACACTCATGGCTTCATCTTGGCGGTATTCTTCTGTGAATTGATCAGGAACATAGGTCTGCAACGCCTCAAAAAACAGGGCATCCGCTTCTGAAACAGTGCCTTCGTTTAAAGCCTGCAAGATCTGCTGATGAACAATCTGTGAAAATCCCGCTTTCAATCCAAAAAAGAGGATCAAACAAAAAACCGTTTTCTTCATGTCGATATCTTTTTTTCTATTTCTTTTTAAAAACCAATGTCAATGGCACGCCGACAAATCCAAAATGTTCCCGTATTTGATTCATTAAAAACCGTCGATAATTCTCGCTGACCAGATGCGGATAATTGGAAAAAAAGACAAACTGTGGTGGATTGAATCCGGCTTGTGTCCCATAGAGAATGCGTACCCGCTTGCCTTTGATTGCCGGTGGCTGGAATCTCCGGCTCAGATCTTCGATCAATTGGTTGAGAAGAGAAGAAACAATCCGCTTTTTTCTTTCACTGAAAATGGTCCATGCCGATTCAAGTACTTTTTTAACGCGCAGCCCGGTTTTGCAGGAGACAAACAAAATGGGAATGTAGGTCATACCGGCCATACGGCGATAAAAATCGTGCGTCCATTCCTGCTGGGCTTGACGTGATGACTGAACAAGGTCCCATTTGTTGACAACGAGGAGCACGCCCTTCTTTGCCTCTTCCACCTCATGCAGCAAACGAAAATCCTGTTTGCTCAATCCTTCCGCTCCATCGGTAAAAACAGAGGCCACATCACACCGTTCAATAACACGATGTGCGCGGAGGTTGGAATAGTATTCCACATTGTCTTTGATTTTACTTCTCCGTCTCATGCCGGCCGTATCGATGAGTAAAAAATCATGGGTTCGATAACGGATACCTACATCGATTGGATCCCGCGTCGTTCCCGGTGTTTCCATGACAAGCACCCTTTCCTCACCTGCAATGACATTGACAAACGTGGATTTGCCCACGTTGGGTTTTCCCACAACGGCCAGTTTGACACAATCCGGTTCCTTTTTCTTTTTCACTTTGACGCGGTTGAGTTGAGAAACGACGAGGGAAAGAAGGTCCCCTATACCGCGCCCTCCCAGAGCGGATATGCTCACAGGATCCCCCAACCCCAAACGAATAAATTCTGCGGCATTCGATTCCTGGTTCTGATTATCGACTTTATTGACGGCCAGTATAGACAATTTACCGCTCTTTCTCAACAGTCGAGCCACTTCACCGTCCACATCGGTGATGCCAACAGTGGAATCGACCAGAAAAAGAATCAAATCCGACTCCTGTATCGCAAAGATGACCTGCTGTGTCACACCCGATTCGATCTCGTCGGACGTTCTGGGAACAAATCCGCCCGTGTCCATGAGTGTAAAGGAGATTCCCTCCCATTCGGCATCAGCAGTCTTACGGTCTCGTGTAATCCCCGACACGTCATCCACAATGGCCTCTCTTTTCCTGATGATCCGGTTGAATAAAGTGGACTTGCCAACATTGGGACGGCCAACAATGGCCACGATCGATTTTACATCAACATTTTCCATAGCTCTTTCATGTCTTGAACGACAATGACTTCCCTGTTCAATTCTTTCTCGAGATCCAACGGGGACAGATCGTCCAAAAAAATCCCGTCTTCATTGAGGCAATTGGAAGGCAAACACAACAAGGCATCACTTGGATTTCTACGAAAAGCATCGATGATATCCCCGCCGGTCAGCAAACCGGAAACGGTGATCGATTCTCCAAAAAAATGATTGGGAATGATTTGAACATCAACATGCAGATTCCGGATGCGTCCGAGACGCGGAAGAACAGTCTGGAGCAGAATGGGACCGGCAAGTACGCCTGTAACCCACGTGAGCTGTTTCGGCCTTTCAAGTTTTTTCGGCAGACTTTTCACGGTTTTTTCAAAATCATCCAAAAAAGTGCGCGTCAAACCCACGCCGTTTTCCACTTGCCAGAAATTACCATAGTGTTCTGTTTGAGGCAGGGGTTGACCCGCCAGAAGATAGAATTCATCCGACAGATAGACAAATGGTTCGCCCCATTTTTTCTGAAATCTTTTTTGAAACACCCGGATCTGCTCCACAACCTCTCTCGCCGTCATCGAATCATAACCTTTTAAAGCAGGAAGACCCTGCCGATGTTTCGTCAATCCGACCGGTACCACGGCGACCGATCTGAGACCGGGGTAAAATGATGAAAGTACTGCCATGCTGTTTTCAAGAACCACACCGTCATTGATGCCCCGGCAGAGGACGATCTGCCCGTGAAGTTCAATGGCGTGTCTGGTAAGATATTCCATTTTTTCTAAAAGATGATCGTCCCGATGAACACCCAACAACCGCTTCCGAACCGACAGATCGGTTGCGTGAATCGACAGATAGAGAGGTGAAAGCCTCTGCTTGACAATCCTTTCGAGATCCTCCTTTCCGACCTGCGTCAGTGTAACGTAATTTCCGTAAAGAAAGGAAAGACGGTAATCTTCATCCTTGAATTTGAGAGGTGAGCGCACCGACTTGGGATTCTGATCACAAAAACAAAAAATGCAGTGATTGGTACATTTTTGGAATCGGAAAGGTTCAAACTCAAGGCCCAAAGTCTGATCGAATGCTTTTTTAAAATGGACCCACCTTTCTTTTTCCTCTCTAAAAAAAGTGCAATCAAGCACATTATCAGCTGAATAGAACCGATAATCGATGATATCACGGATCGCGTGTCCGTTGATCGTAACCAATCGATCTCCCGGAAGGACGTTGTGCATGGCTGCCAGACCCCCCTCTTTGACTTTATGAACCTTCAGTGATCGTTTTTTCTGCAACCATTTCTCTCCATTGTTGGCGACGTTTCCATTCATCGATGAGAAATTTGATGAGGGCAGCGGTAGGTACACCGACAACCAGTCCCCAGAATCCTAAAAAACGCGAAAAAACAAGAATTGAAAAAATGACCGCAAGAGGATGAAGACCCACCCGTTCTCCAACAATCTTGGGAGAAATGATATAGGCTTCGATCATTTGAACGATGAAAAATACAACGCCGATTTTCAGCATGGTAATGAAAATATGATCGGAGAGAAACGCTGTGATCAATGCAATTCCAAGACTCAAATAGAGACCGATATAGGGTATGATATTGAGGATACCGGCAAGAACCCCTAAAAGAATGGAAAAAGGAACGCCCAATAGTGCCAATCCAACTCCGGTCAGTGTTCCTACAATAAAACAAACGATGATCTGACCTCTGAGATAGCCGCCTAAAATACGGTTTGTTCTCCATAAATAAAAACGGCTGACATTGCGGTATTTTTTTGGAATAAACTCGAAAATCAAATCGTGTATTTTATTAAAATCCTTCAAGAAATAAAACGTCAGTATGGGAATGAGGACGATGTTGAATATCTGTCCCAAGAAACTGCCGATACCGACCACCCCTTTTAACACATTGGACAACACCTGCTCTGCTCTTGAAGGAATCTCCTCTAACAATTTCTGCTGCAAGGTCTCCTGATTGACCGGAAGTCTGCCTAATATTTTGGGAAGGTTCTCTTTGATTTCTCCGTACAGGTAGTTTGCTCCATCAGGCACTTTGACGATCAGGTCGCTGATTTCTCTTGTCAGGCTCGGGATCAGAATCCCGCCGATGAGGATCAAAATGCCAAGCGTTAAAAACAGAAGCAAGAGAACGCCTATGGTCCGGGGTATCCGGACTTTTTCCAGCAAATCGGCAAGTGGATCAAAGAGATAAGCCAGAACAAATGCAAAGAGAAAAGGGAATATCGCCCCCTGGGCTTTGATCAGAAACCAGACAAGAAGAATCAGGAACACGCCGAATCCCAATCTTCGTGCAAAGGGATATTCCTTCAATCCCATCAGAAGGAACAAAAGAATTCCGCCTGCGAGAAGGGGAGAGAGTGTGGTATGAGTGGTCCATAAAAACGCCGATAGAAATACAAAAACAGCAGTCCCTACAACAAACTGATGTTTGCGTTCCATTGATTTAAAATGACCTCCACGATAATATAAAAAAGAGGAAGGCAGAAATCCCACCCTCCTCCGTACATTCGATCACAATCATTTCTATTGGAAACGGACGAAATCACCAACTTTAAAACCACTGCCCGTTTTGATACTGGCTATAGCCGCTTGTCCGCCTGAAACAATACCCGTTACTTCAATCATGCCCACTCGGGTTTCCACACTTCCGAGAGAGATACCTGTATCCGGATCGATTAGTTCTTCGCCTTTTGCATAGACGACAAATTCATCTCCAACCTGAACACCGGCATCAGAACCCGGTTTGATATAGATCGTATTGTCTCTGACCAGAATGATTTTCCCTTCCCAGGGAAGAACCTGCATCTGCTGTTCAACCAGATCGATGATTTCGTCAATGGCTGCACGCGTCGCCTTGCCGACAATCGAATTATCAAAATCATTGCGGTTATTAAACCCGAATTCCGGTGTGCTGACGCCGAATCCGCCGGACGATTCTTCCTTGCGAACATTGTCGGCAGCTATGATTTCACCGGTGGTTGTATTGACAAAACGAACATCGACAGCAACTGTGGCAGATTGGTTATTGACACCCACGCGCAGACCACCGATCCGCGTCCCTGTTCCGCCTCTTGAAAATCCAAATTCTGTGACCGCGCCCATAATGGCCAGTTCTACACCAAGCAACTGACCCATCTGGGCCGCGCTCTGCGCCGTGACCAGCCCAGCTTGACCCAATTGTTGCTCTTCAATCACCCTGGCGATTTCCGACCGTTCGATGACCACATACTTTCCAGATTTCACAAGATCAGTCGTCAGCATGTCGGCCATACCGTCACCCGGAGATCGACCGTCCCACCAGTAGTAACTTTGATCCGTTTTATCTTCAAATGTAAAAACAGCCACCCGCTTTTTGAGCTGCGGATAACCCTTTGAAGAAACCAGCAGGACACCGAAAAGTATAAGCAAGAATAAAAATTGTTTTTTCATCGAAGAATCACCGTCCTTTCAAAGCCATATCAATCCCTTTCGACAATTTCAACAGTGACACTGTTCTGACTCATCCCGATAACCTTGACTTGAATGCCCTCTATATCTCTCCCGGACAGGCTGCTCGCCAAATCTTCACTGCTTCCGGTCATGACCACTTCAAATGTGGCAAATCCTTCATGCCAGTCTCTCTGCATCACCGACGTCAATCCACGGACATAATACGGGAGGGCATTTTTAAATTTGGTGAGTTGCGAGAAATCGGACACACCCTCTATCTGCAGTGTGATGGTTGAACCTTGAGAAATGTCTTCCTGCCATTGATCTAAAATTTGATCGATGAGTTTTTCTGATAATGCCTCACAAGCGCGCTGAATGGCCCTTGCTCCGCCAACGGCATCATCGATATGGGGAAATGCACCGTCAGCAGATTGAATCGCGATGATATCGCCCGTATCGGTTCGAATCGCACGGGCGGTGACCGTGGCCTGTTGCGATCGGGTGGTTGCACCGAATGCCTCAACAACCGTTGCTTTGGCCAGGGCTTTACCGGTAATCACCACTTCGGCACCCACAGCAAGTCCCAGAGCCGCGGCCTTGGACACATCACCCTCCATGATAGCGACAGCCTGTTCTTTCTCAAGATTCCGTCTGACCGTCTCATGATCCACAAACTTGAATCCTTTGGCCATGAAGGCTTCCATGATAGCCGTTTCCGCTGTATTCATATCCGCCTCAAAATATCCAAAGATACCCGGTGCTTCACCAATATTCTGTTCCTGGATGATGACCATCATACGGGGCGTGTTTTTTCGACGCATCAGGGTGGCAATGCCTTCAAGATCATTTTTGAGATCTGTCATTTTAATCGTGGCATTGACAGTGACCTCATAGAGTTGTTCTGATCGTTGACCTTCCCGAACGATTTGATAGTTCTGAACATATCCCTGTGTTCTGCTGAATATATTATCTTCGATAAGCTGAAAATTTTCAACGAGCGTCTCCGCTTCAATAATCGTCCCCAGTGCATTCTCGATACCCGTTCTCAGCGCATCATCAATGGCATCGTCCCTGGCATGCGCTATATCTCCTCCAATGATCGATCCCATACCGGTGGCAATGACTTCTTTGGCTTCCTCATCTGAAGTGTTTTGTACGAGCATGCTCCTTGAAGGGAATAAAATAAGAAGGCAAACAGGAAAAAGAGCAATCCATTTTCTTTGAAATCGATTCAATGGAACACCTCCTCTGAACTAAAAGGTCATCCTCAAAGCATTCTGCAATTCACGAATGATGAGAAGTGCATCGGCACCCGAAACGGGTTTCGACATACCAAAAGTACCATTAATCGTGTCGGCTTTCATAATGCCGCGATCAACTGCCAGACAAATGGCATTATAGGCATAATGGGTATTGTTCACATCGGGAAACCGGGATGGTGTACCGATATACTTGGTAACGATGGATTGATCTCCGGAAACGGCAACAAGAATGTTTTGCAGAAACATGGCATAATTGACCCGCATGATCTTCTCATCGGGTCGGAATGTGTGATCAGGAAATACATCGATGGCTCCAGCGGCAACCGCATCTTCAATCCAGTTTTTTGCCCAGTGATCATCGATATCGGTGATTGCAGCCATCTGCTCTATCCGGGATGTTTGCATCTCTCTCGGATCTTCAGGTGGACGAAACCGTGTATCATATACCTGCGGCTGATTTTTCTGTAGAATTTCCAGCAGCTTTAATTCTTCAATGAACAGAACAGCTAAATCGGCCCGATCGATCTCCGGAATTAAAGCGATACTGGCTCCCACCTTTGTACCTGGTGCCGCCCGCTGAATTTTCTGGACAAGTTCCCACTCACTGTTTGCAGCACCAGCAAAATCCCCCTTGAATGCAATCACTCTGCTGAAAGCATTGGCGGCTTCTCCAAATTCGTATGCTTCTTTGTAGGCTATTCCCATATAAAAAATAGCCTTCTCTGATTCAGGATTGATTTCCAATGCATCTTCATATTGATTGATGGCCCTGTCCAGCCACTTGTCATCCTCTTTCTGCATGACAATGATTCGACCTTTGGTAATGGGCCCATCGATAAATTTGTTGTTTTTGTCAATTCCTCTATTGACCGATTCCAGAGCCGCTCTGAAATCTCCTTTTTCAGCCATCACCAGTCCCATACCGACGTAGCCTCCTGGATAATCGGGATCCAAAGCAGATGCACGCTGAAACTCAGCCGCAGCTGCATCCAGCTGACCTGCATCGAGTTCACGTAATCCCTGGCTGTAATGATTTTCCGGGGTGTCGAGTATGGACTCTCTCGCAATGGGTTTGGGACCACATCCAAAGATGAGCAATCCCAGGAAAAGACCCATTAAAATAAACAGATGAAGAGTTCGGAGTATCATGGTCGTCCTCCCTCAATTTGAATGATAAAGTTAATCAAGAATAAACATCACCTTACAGTGTTGTAAAAAATTCATATTGGCAGCAGCGTTGTGAATTTGCATGGCATCAGCATTACTGATGATAATATCTGTCATATTGGCTCCCGTGGCCTCCATACCCTTGACAACCAATGGATTATCGGCCACACGCTCATTGAGCCGCGCTCGATTGATATCCTTTTCGTAACCTACCATACCAATGTCAACAGCATACTCGCGGCTTACAAATTTTGAACCGTAAATCTCTTCACCGTTGTTTTCCAAGACTTTGGGTGCCATTGCAGGACGAACACCCAACCCCCTCCCATCAATGATAAGACCTGTATAAAGACCACCAGTGGACTGTGTCCCCACACCTTCTCCTGCCTGAATCAACGTAACCCCTTCAGGAACGGGTTGACCGGCCGGCCAGGGCTGACCGCAAACGGGGCAAAGCAACAATCCTCCTGTCATCAGCACACCACCCCCGAATTGCTGTGCGGATGGCAGCATCCCATCCAGAACCACACCCGTTAAGGGTATCTCAACATCTACTTCGACATCACCCGTGGACATGTATCGTGTATCGACAACATTAAAATCTCTCATTGCACCTTCCACCCGTGTTCTGATGACATCACTGACAAGCATGGCATTCTCAACCGTTGTTTCCGAAGTGAGATAAATTCCTTTAATCGTTTCCAAGAGATTGCGGAGAGCATCGGATCGGGCGGCCCTAAGAGCTGCCGCTCTCTGTGCCGCCATCGGCAAATCTGGATTCGGAGCACCAATTCCAGTGCAACGGACAACCTGTTGTGTCCAGTTCACATTACCAGTCGCTCCAACCTGTTGAACATAACCCTGACTGAATCCAACGATTGGAACAGTCAATATCATGATCACAGCCCCCATTGTCACCATGTTGAATTTGAACATAGCAATCCTCCTCATGATTGTCCAAAACAATAACAAACTTTCTCCCGAAAAAAATGAGCGAATGACGGGAGTCGAACCCGCGACATCCAGCTTGGGAAGCTGGCGCTCTACCAACTGAGCTACATTCGCTTATCCGGGTTTGTGCACAAATCACCTTTTGTAAATTAATTTTTTTCAATTAAAAGTCAAGCAATTTTTTCTTTTAAAGGAACGCCGCTTATAACCCAATTTTATCGCAGAAAGACAAAACGGTCAATAGTTGCCGTATTGCGGGTATGTATAGGATAATGTCAACAGCCATCCTCTAAATCTCAATTCTCCCGCTGTATTTCTATGACTGGTATCCCTGCGATAACTGAAACGAATACTGAATCCATTATTGAACTGATAGCCCATCCCAAGCATCACGGATACACTATTGGAATCATACTGCCAATTGTCACTGAATTCATCGACCGGAACATCCTTTAAGTACTGAGTAAGTGCCGTCCGCATAGATCCAAAAGAATAAGTCGCAGAAGTGAGCATAAACACAGGTAATTGTGGAAACACATAAATACCCGAAAAACCACCTCCGAAGAGTGTTCCTTTATCCTCTACTTTGGTTCGATAATCACGATTCTCAAGGTCAGTATAACTTTTTTCTCCCTCCAAAGAAAGATTTTTAACCATAATAAAAAAATCAAAATATTCCTCATAGTTGAGGCCGAGGAAAAAATCAATATAATTTCTCTGTAGATTCATTTCAACCAAATTATCATTCACTATGATTGGCCAATTGAATGATCCAAAAAACATCGAAGTACCCATAGTCAATCCGCCTGCCTGCAATGACAACGTCGGTCCAAGCAACTTTCCGGGACAATCGGCGACATTGACACCCAGTCGTTCATGATAATAATTTTGTGAAGCTTTCCAGTATTGAACGCCGATATTCACCCTTTTTATCAGTTGACCATATCCAGATTTGTTTATCAATATAAATAAAAAGATCAATCCATTGATTAATATTTTCCTCATACAACACTCCATACAATTCATTTGAAATAAACACAAAAAATCCATTCAATGATGTATAAGAATTTACTCCTGCGCAAAATCGATAAGGGTATGAATGGGAACATCTGGTATTTTCTCTCTTCCTTTTAAAAAACTTAACTCGATCAAAAACGCAACGCCGATCACCTCCCCTTCCAATTTCTTGATCAAACGAATCGTCGCTGCCGCTGTCCCGCCTGTTGCCAATAAATCGTCTGTCAACAACACTTTCATGCCTTTCTGAATCGCATCCCGATGTATTTCCACGGCATCGGTACCGTATTCCAGCTTATATTCCTCTCGCAATGTGGCTGCAGGCAATTTCCCGGGCTTCCGTACAGGGACAAAACCCGCAGCCAGCTCAACAGCCATGGCACCGCCAAAGATAAATCCTCTGGATTCAATGCCAACGACAACATCGACTTTTTGATTCCGATAAGGCTTGCAGAGTGCGTTGACAGCGATCTGAAAAGCAGGGCCGTTCTTCAACAGTGTGGTGATGTCTTTAAAACCGATTCCTTCTTTTGGAAAATCAGGAATATTTCTGATGAGCGATTTTAAATCAATCATGACTTTCCTTTCGTTAAAAAGTGATATCAAATCCGGTATATTTTCCCCGATAGGGCTCCCACCTCACGTCGACATTCCTGACCGTGGCCCATGCATTTCCGGTCCAGAGTTCCTGAATAAATGATTCGACAAGCCCCTTGGGCCCTTCGACCTCGATCTCAACTTCACCGGACATCAAATTTTTGACCCAGCCGGTCAATTCCATCCTTCTGGCATTTTTACAGACAAAGTAGCGGTAACCAACACCCTGAACCATGCCTGAGACAATGATATGTGCCCGTGCGACCATTTTGAAAGAAGTCACCCCATCTTTTCAAACGATGAATTAGGCCATTTGGATCTGTCTAAAAACAAATTCCACAGCCTCTTCAGGTGATTCTGTTGTATGGATCGTATTGTCGAACTGCCAGCTTTTGAGAGATATGACCGGAATTCCCTTCTGTCTCGCAAAGGCCATTTCAGACAATGTGCCGTAACTGCCCCCGATGGCGATGACACCGTCGCAGGCATTGATGATTACGGCGTTTCTGGCCACGCCTAGTCCCGTTGGGATGACAATATCAACATAGGGATTGGCTTCAGTCATTGAGGAAACAGGAAGGAGTCCCACAGTCAATCCACCGGCTTCTTTCGCTCCTTTGCATGCTGCTTCCATCACCCCCCCCAATCCTCCGCAGATAAGAATGGCCCTTTTTTGAGCAATTTCTTTGCCGACCTTTTGTGCCAGTTCAAGTATTTCTTGAGACACCTGCCGTCCGCCGATAACACCGATTTGAGTTCGTCTTGTCATGGTGTTAACCGGTGCATCATTCTCGGGAAAGGGATCGTCTCACGGACATGGGGAAGTCCGCAAATCCAGCTCACTGTCCGTTCGATGCCCAGACCGAAGCCGGCATGGGGGACAGTGCCATATCGGCGAAGATCCAGATACCATTGAAAAGCTTTAAGGGGCAGCTGATGTTTCTTGATTTTCTCGACCAGCGTATCATAGTCGTCTTCCCGTTGTCCGCCTCCAATGATCTCGCCGACACCTTCCGGTGCAAGCACATCGACACAGAGTGCTTTCGACAGATCTTCAGGATCATTTTTCATGTAAAAAGCCTTGACCGCTGCTGGATAACGATGTATCATAACCGGTTTCTGGAATCCCTCCGAGATCACGGTTTCATCCGTACCACCAAAGTCATTGCCATACTCAAAATTGATTCCTTTTTTTTTCAGGATCTGAACAGCCTCATCGTATGTAAGGCGAGGAAAGGGTGTCCCGATTTTTTCAAGAGACGCTGTGTCTCTCTCCAATTGTTTGAGTTCTTCAGACCGGTTCTGAAGTATCCTTTGTACAATATAAGCAATGAAATTTTCAGCCAATTCCATATCTCCATCCAGATCCATAAAGGCCACTTCAGGTTCAAGCATCCAAAATTCGGTGAGGTGACGGCGTGTTTTTGATTTTTCAGCACGAAAGGTAGGACCAAAACAATAGACCTTGCCTAATGCCATAGCGGCCGCTTCCATGTAGAGCTGACCGCTCTGCGTCAGATAGGCCTGTGATCCAAAATAATCTGTTTCAAATAACGTCGTTGTCCCTTCACAGGCAGCCGGCGTAAAGATGGGTGCATCGACCAGAACAAAACCATTTTGATCAAAAAAATCCCGGCAGGCCCGGATGATTTCCTGACGAATTCTCAGGATAGCCACCTGCCGTGATGAACGCAGCCAGAGATGGCGGTGATCCATCAGAAAAGCCGTCCCATGCTCTTTTGGCGTAATGGGATAATCCTCCACGAGTTGCAGAATACGCAGCTCTTTGACCTGGAGTTCATAACCTCCGGGAGCGCGCTTGTCTTCTGCGATGATACCTGTGACAGAGAGGGAGGATTCCTGCGTCACATCCATACAATGTTGAAATGTGGATTCAGAGACATCCTCCTTGGACGCCACGCCTTGAATAATTCCCGTTCCATCGCGGATCAATAAAAACCATAGCTTGCCGCTCGAGCGCTTGTTGTAAAGCCAGCCGTTGAGGGTAACTTCTTTGCCTTCGTGTCTTGCGACTTCTGAAATGGTTGCTTTTTCCATTCAAACTCCAATAGGTATCATGATGACATTCAACTGATGAAGAATTCATTTGGATATGTTCACTCTTGCCGTTCTGAACCTTGTGCTGAATCCTGTCCTGAACCTTGTGCTGAACCTGTTTCAGCATTGTTTCAGGATCATTTCAGTATTGTTTCAAAACCTCCTGAAATGAGATCCCGAAACAAGTTCGGGATGACAAAAAGAATATAATGAACTATTTAAGAGCTTAAAAATACAAACCCCCTTTTGAGATCAACCCCAGTCTTCTGCTTTGGATTCACGGGTCATGAGATCATAAACAGCCTCTTTGGGTTCTTTATCTTCAAAGAGTACTTGATAGACTTCATGGGTGATCGGCATGTCCACCTGATATTTTTTTGAGAGGTCCATAGCGGATCGCGTGGTTTTCACGCCTTCCGCAACCATGATCATCTCATTGAGAACCTTTTGAAGTTTTTTCCCTTTGCCGATCTGCTCACCAAGATATCGATTCCGGCTGTGACGACTCATGCAGGTCACAATCAAATCGCCCATACCTGACAATCCCGCAAATGTCAGTGGATTGGCTCCCATGGCCACACCCAATCGTGTGATCTCGACAATGCCGCGGTCGATCAACGCCGCTTTTGTATTGTCCCCAAAACCCACGCCATCGCTGATGCCTGCGGCAATGGCAATGATATTCTTGAGAGATCCGCCCAATTCAACACCGACAACATCATCATTGGTATAAACGCGAAATGTTGGACTTTTGAAAACATCCTGAATTGTCTTAGATGATGCAGGATTTTTCGATGCCGCAACCACCACGGTTGGCATCTTTCTTCCCACTTCTTCGGCATGACTCGGACCGGAAAGGACGACAATTTGATCTTCGGTCAGATGCTTGAGTGTATCGATGAATATCTCCGACATCCTGCACAGCGTCCGATTTTCGATTCCTTTGCTTCCACTGACGACGATCACCCGATCCAAAGGAAAATCGGAAAGCTGTTCACAGACCGCACGAACCACATGTGAAGGCAGCGCAACAACGATGAGTGCTTTGTCAAATACAACTGTTGCGAGATGAGAGGAAATATGGATTGCTTCGGGAATGGATACTCCCGGCAGAAAATCCCGGTTTTCTCGGGTTTCGATCAATTTTTGAACAGCTTCATCACGATATTCCCAGAGTGAAACGGTGTGCCCGTTCGAATGAAGAAGGAGAGCCAGGGCGGTTCCCCATCCACCGGCTCCCAGTATGCCAATCTTTGCCTTCATCCTTTTCCCTGAGGTCTCTTTTTCTTGGATCCAAACCGGTTCTCTTCACCCTTCAAGAGCCTTTTGATATTGGATCGATGGGTGATGACAATGAGCAGCGCAACCAGAAAAGCCATACCGATCAGTGACGCGGAAATATTTGCATTAAAAAAGGTTCTCTCCAGAAGCACGGCTATCGGGAAGAGAATGCCGGCGACAAGAGACCCCACAGAAACGATCCGTGTCACAAGAACGAGTATTAACCAGATGATGCCTGCAGCCGTTGTTGACAATGGAATCAGAGCAACCAGTACACCAAAAGCCGTTCCGACACCTTTCCCTCCTCGAAAACCGGCAAACACAGTCCAGACATGCCCGACGATGGCAGCGACACCCGTTAATATTTGTAGGGTGACCATATCAAAAGGGACGGGTTGCCAAATCAGTGTGGGGAGAAAAAGTGTGGCAACAATCCCTTTACCGATGTCGATCAGCACCACAATCAGGGCCGCTTTCCATCCCATAATGCGAAACACATTGGTGGCTCCCGCATTACCGCTTCCGTGGTTTCGGATGTCGTCTTTCATCATGATCTTACTGAGCAGAATCGCTGTTGGAAAAGAGCCCAAAAGATAAGCAAGGATGAATATGATTAAAAATGAAAACATACGATCCCAAATGGTCAAACGATTTTCCCGATCACAATCGGTTTTTCTTCTTCTTTTGATAATGTTTTGATGAGCGCATCCGATTGGTCCGGGCCGACGACGAGAACATATCCGATACCGAGATTAAATGTTTTTCGCATTTCGGCATGTGTTATCCGACCACATTCCTGAATGATTTTAAAAATGGGGGGGATATCCCAGCTTCCCCAGTCAATCTGGAGCGTGAGACCATCGGGTAGAATTCGTTTCGTATTCCCAATGATGCCCCCACCCGTGATATGGGCCATCCCTTTCATATCGATTCTTTCTAAAAGAGGATAGACCGATGAATAGTAACATCGATGCACTTTAAGGAGCTCCTCCCCAACCGTCAATTCCAAATCGTCCAAAACAGTATTCACATCAAAGCCGGCCATCTCAAAAAGAACCTTTCTCGCCAGGGAATACCCGTTCGTATGCAATCCATTGGAGCGCAGACCGATTAAAATATCCCCTTTTTGAATGGATCTCCCGTCGACAATTCGACTCTTATCGACAATGCCGACGATACATCCGGCGACATCATATTCCCCTTTGGCATAGAAATCCGGCATCTCTGCCATTTCACCGCCGATCAGAGAACAATGCACCTGCTTGCACCCTCTCGACATGCCGGAAACGATTTTTTCAATGATGCTAGGCTTTAACTTTCCGGTGGCAATGTAATCCAAAAAGAAAAGCGGCCTGGCTCCGCCTGTCAATATATCATTGACGCAATGATTCACCAGATCTTCTCCGACCGTATCATGCTTCCCCATGATAAAGGCGACTTTGAGTTTGGTTCCCACACCGTCAATGGAAGAGACAAGAACGGGCTCTCGAAAGGCTCCATGATCAAGTGCGTAAAAACCGCCGAACCGACCGATATCGGTTAAAACCTGAGGTGTAAAGGTGGAACGGGTCAATTTTTGAATCCGCTTGACCGCTTCTTCACCCGCAGAGATATCGACACCGGCATGCTTATATTTTATCTGTTTTTTCAACGACTGCTTTCCTCTTGAACATATTTTTTTCTTACACGATGGAAAAAGGATAGAGCCAGATCTGTCTGGTAATCGGGATAAGTCCAGTGGGATGTAAAAAATTGATTGTGCCTGTACTGAAGCTGGACATCTCCATATATCCCGTCGGAGAGATAGATCCTGTGCGCAAAATCCTTTGTCGAAGCCAGGACCAGTTTGGCACCGGTCAGGTATCCGGGATCGAGATTGATCGATCGCCTATTGTTAACCGACCATAATGCTTCAATTTGATTTGTCCTTATTTTAATCTTCGCCAAATCTCCCGGATGGATGCATTTGACAAAGCTTAAAAACATTTTTTTAAGATCAACGCCCATTTCTTGCTCATAATAATCCGTAAAAACAAAATCAAAAACGGGCGTTTGATCATCGACAGGTCCCAACACGTCCACCAGATGCTGTATCACTTTGGAGTGATTGACACTCTTCGTGAAAATAAAGCCGCAAATGGGTTTCACAACCTGAACGGTTCGAATATCCCCCATCACGAATCCTCAGAGGAGCAACAGTCCATAAGCACCCCCCCTCTACCCAATCCTTCTCCTTTTATTTTAAACAATTTAATATCGAAAATTCGATCTAAAATGTCAAGGGAATTCAGGCCATATCTTGACAAATCTCCATAACTTTCTATTGCCTTTCTCAACCAATTTGAATACATTGTTTTGGCATCTCGAAGAATCTTCGAACGGGAGTCAGCAATGCAGAAACATCTTTCGTTAATACTACTTTGGTTCATGACATCTTCCACCATCTCACTATTTGCAGTAGAAGGTCGATTGATGCGGTATCCCGATATCCATAACGAACAGATTGTCTTCACCTATGAAGATGATCTATGGCTCGTATCAAGTCAGGGCGGAACCGCTGTGCGAATCACTTCGCATCCGGGAACAGAACAATATGCAAAATTCTCACCGGACGGAGAATGGATTGCCTTTACAGGAGAATACGATGGGGGAAGAGATATTTATGTAATTCCAGCCTCAGGGGGAGAACCGAGACGGCTGACATACCATCCTGCCGACGATGAGGTAGTGGAATGGAAACCGGACGGAAAAGCGATCTTATTTCGATCAAAAAGGGACCTGGAAACCAGAGGATACCTCGTATCCATTGATGGAACCTTTCCGGAAATGTTACCGGTGGACCGACTGCGTTACGGCTCATTTTCCCCTGACGGTTCGCAAATAGCCTACAACAGAAACAACTCGGATCGCATGAACTGGAAAGGGTATAAAGGAGGCAGACAGCAGGATATCTGGATTGCCGATTTCAAGGATTCCCTCTTTCAAAAAATGACAACGTATCGCGGATATGATAATTTTCCCATGTGGTATGAAGAGACGATTTTCTTCAATTCGGATAGAGAGGATGGTCGCATGAATCTTTTCGCCTACTCGCTGGTCGATCATCAGATAACGAGAAAAACAGTTCACAAGGAATGGGACGTTGAGTTTCCTTCACTGGGATCGGAACAAATTGTGTATGGTTGTGAGGGTTATTTATGGATTTATGATATCCCTTCAGAAAAAACGGAGAAAATTTCCATCGATATCCCATCGGATCGCTGGCTGACCCGTGAAACCCATATCGATCCATCGGAATACATACAGGACATCACACTCTCCCAAACGGGTGAAATGGCTATCGCCCAGGCCAGAGGAGATATCTACCTTCTCAAAGAAGATGAAATCATCAACATCTCACAGACTTCCCCTACACGTGAAATGGTACCCACACTCTCTCCAGACAGTCTGTGGATTGCTTTCTTTTCCGACAAGACGGGAGAGTACGAACTCTACATCACAAAACCGGAGGAAAAACAAACCTGGATCCAACTGACGGATGGACTCAAAACCACGCCTTATCACATTCTCTGGTCTCCCGATTCAAAAAAACTCCTCTTCGGTGATAAAGATTACAAACTCTACTGGTTGGATATCGAGGAGAAAAACCTTACAGAGATCGACCGTGCGCTCTACCAGAAAGACAATGAAATCTACTGGGAGATCTCCGAATACGATTGGTCACCCGATTCAAAATGGATTGTCTATTCCAAGTGTGAAAAGAACATGAACAGTTCGATCTTCCTCTACAATCTCGAATCAAAGCAGATCACACAGGTGACGGACGACCGGTACGATGACACTTCCCCGGGTTTCGACAAAAATGGAGAAGTCCTCTATTTTCTCTCACTGAGAAATTTTGAACCAATGCTCGATCCATTCATGGACAACAACATCAACGGAAATATGTCCATGATCTTTTATGTAGAACTTCAATCAGAAATGGCTTCTTCTTTTACCGGAGATGGCGAAAAAGCAGAAGAACAAAAATCCATTGATTTGGATGGATTGACCGATCGTATCTTCCCGGTCTCTGTCCGGCCGGGGACCTATAAAAGGCTGATCGGGTGTCAGAATGGTTTTTTCTATCTCGCCAAGGAACAATTTGGCTTTCCCACTGACAGGGAATTCTACTATCCGAAATTTGTCACCACGTACAGCCTCTATAAATACGATATGCAAAGAAAACGGGAATACGATATGATTCATGGCATTGGTTACTACAATATTTCCGGTGACGGTTCAAAAATAGCCTATTTCTCAGGTAATATCACGGGTGTGATTGATGCCGTCGGTGAAAGTTTCGTCGGTGAGGGCAGCCTTAACTGGCACGATATCCGCCAGAAGGTTAATATCTTTCAGGAGTATACCCAAATCTTTCACGATGTGTGGAGACAGATTCGGGATTTCTTTTACGATCCGCAGCTGCACGGAAAAGATTGGCCATCTATCCGCAATAAGTATGAACCACTGATTTCCTCTGTGGGAAACCGTTCAGATTTAAATTATCTACTGGGTCAGATGATCGGTGAACTGATGGCATCCCATGAATATATCCTTCATGCGGGAGACAACAGCCGCAGGGCAGAGGACAAGCAACAGGTCAACACAGGACTTCTGGGAGCCGACCTGGAGCCAGAAATGCGGAGCGGACGATATCGATTCAACCACATCATCCGTGGGATCAACTGGGACAGAAACCTGACCAATCCGCTTGAAGCACCCGATATTGAAATAAATGAAGGAGATTATCTTCTGTCGATCGATCATGTCCAGATTACAACGGAAGAAAACTACCTAAAATATTTGATCGATAAGGGAGGGAAAGAGATCACGATAACCGTCAACTCAAAACCGGATACAGCCAATGCGCGGACCTATACAATTGAAAGCATGCCCCTCACAAAAGAAATGGGACTCCGTCAACACGAATGGGTCGAAAACAACTACAAAAAGGTCAAAGACAAAACCAACGGACAGATCGGTTATATCCATCTTTCGGACATGGATGAAAAGGGAATCCAGGAATTTGAACAGGGATTCAGAGCCGAACGGCTCAGAGAAGGCCTTATCATCGATGTTCGAAATAACCGCGGCGGATTTGTCTCCTGGTTTCTAATCGATAAGCTGGAAAGAAAAATTTCCAGCCTAACGCAGACACGGGATTTCAATCCCATGGCCTATCCGCACGGCGTCCATATGGGACCGACGGTTTTTATTTGTGACGAGACGACCAGTTCGGATGGGGAAATTTTTATTCATCAGGTTCAGGAAAACAGTCTTGGATTGGTGATCGGTACGGATACATGGGGCGGACTGATCGGCTATATCAACATCATCCCGACGGTCGATGACGGCATGGTGACACAATCGAATGTCGGATTTGCCGATCTTGAGGGGAATTGGCTTATTGAAAATGAAGGAGCCCATCCGGACATTGTTGTTGAAAATACGCCGGGTGATATACTGTCAGGCCGAGATCCCCAGCTTGACCGAGCCATTGAATGGATATTGGAAAATCTTGAGAAAAATCCACCGATAACGTTAAAATCACCCCCCTTTCCGGAGCGGTAATGCAAAGCTGAGCAGAAAGGTAGCCTTGTTTATAATATGGAAGGAGATCTTGTGGAAAATCAAGAAAAACCGGAAGGCGCATTTATCCTATGGAAATGGGAAGATCAAGAAATTGACAATCTGAAACGGTTAAGACGGCAGCTGCTCGATATTCATTCAAAGGGATTTTCCGGTGTTCTGGCAAGCCTTGGATCGACCCGATACGAATTCATTGATCCCAAGGTATTGCGTGCGGTGGCACAAGTGAGCCAATGGGCTAAAAAACGCAATATCGCATTCTGGTTTGAAACAGATCCACGACAAGCTTCACGGTCTTTAATTTCAAAAACAGGTGAATGTACCCAAAATCTGATCATCACAAAAAGACGGAACGATGGTCTTAAGGAAACTTATCCTCATATCAGTAAAATAAAAAAGAATCGCTTCGAATTGCGGTTCGAATATCCGAAGACCCAGTCTTCATCCCTGCTGCAGGAAAGATCCATTCATTTTGAACCGATAGGACTTGAAAAAACATACTTATTCCAGATGAAAGGGAGTACAGTCATCAGTGATTCGGTTCGAGACATCACATCGGAAAGCCACTTCTTTGCAAACATTGAAAAAGGCTATGTGGATATATTTGGAGATGTGCAGACTGCGGAAGATGAGGAATGGTGGGCCATGGCATTTCCCAAATTCAATACAAATGTATATGATTATGCAGGATTTGAAAGCAACAACCTTCTCTGCCTTTTCGCCGAGAACCTCTTTGACGCCTGCACCCATCTCAGTGGTATAGCATGGGGAGAAAATGGAACAGGATACGTCGTCGATATGGGTCGGTTCCCCGTCAGTCTTTCCCTGTATAACAGCTTTCGTGCAGAATACCGATACGATCTCCGGAATGTCCTTTATGGTTTGGTACTGAATCTGGACAGTGGACTTCACATACAGATCCGGTCGGATTATTACAATCTGCTGATGCATACCGTATACAATGCCGAGAAAGAGTTCTATCAGACCATTCACGGTTTTTTTGGAAACTTGGATGTGATTGTTCACCATCACTTTCGATCTACAGTGATACAGATGGACAACTTAGTCCGGGGCAGCATCGATCCCTGGAAAAGTCTGAACTATGTTGGCTCGCCGATTGTTGAAATAGAACCTGTTGATCATCTGAAAAAAAACAGTTACCATCTCATCCCAACCATTCTGATAACAAAAAGCCTCGGTGTTTACTCAAATACGCAGCGTGTTTTTTGTGATACCCAGCACAGTCATTATGCAAGTGAAGGATTGAACTACCTCATGGATCTGATGGCGCTCTTTTCCATTCGTTTATTGATCAAAACCAATGGGAATAACATGGAGACTCACAAAAAAATCCCTATAAAAAAAGACAACCTGAGTCACATGAGCTGGAATGACATGGAAGGGATCAATCGTAAAATTAACCATATCCGGAACATTACGGGCTATAAATTTCCCGAAGCAAACATTGTCCTGGTCTATCCGATCGAAACGATCATGGCTATGGGATCACAAGATGCTGAAAAAATAATTGCGTCGGTCAATCAATTGATTACCCGCCTTGTCTTGGCGGGCATTCAACTGGATGTCATTTCTCCTGTCTTATTGAAGGAATGCCATCTTTTTCCCGATGGAATAAGCATCCGTTCAAGGACATACGAATCGATCATTTTCCCTTACCCCGAGGTTGTCGATCATGAAGTTCTCGAAATCATTTCCCTGATTGCCAGATCCAATATCCCCTTTTCCATTGGTGGTTGTGTCCCCCGCTATACCTCTTCAGGGAAACGGGTGCCTCACATATTCCCGTTAACATTTGATCCTCAGGATGAGGATTTATCGCCTCTTCGGAAAAAAGGGATAAAAAGATTGATGATTTTACCTGAAAACGGTCTCGGAACAATGATCTATCAGGGAGAGGATATCCTTTTTCTTATCTGCCCAAAACAGGCTGGTGAATCAGTCAATGGTCGAGTCCGATTTCAAAACATTTCTTTCTCAGTTCCTAAAAGTCAGTCACTCGTTATTTTTCGGAAACAAAAATATAAAAAGGTAGAACAGATCGTTTAAGGCACAATCAATCGATTATTTTTCTTCAGGCCACTCCGTAACTTGGATATAACACCCTTCGGGATCAGTGATTCCTTTCAAACAGTAAAGACTGCGGTATCTTTTTTCTTCTCTATCTCTTCGATCGGTCACATCAGCCAACCCTCCCCACGGACACGACAGACAGTGCTCAGGCTGTTTTTGAAAGGATGTTGCCGTTTTCAGGGACACCAACGCCTGATCACGATGATAAGAGACTGTAGAGCCCTGTTTCACGATCTCTATATTTCTGGGTTTGTGGATGACAATTCTGCCCCGGTCTTCACGGATTTCCCCTTCCATTTCCACCACCATTCTGGATGCAAACTGAAACGTCTGCATCATTTTTTCTGAAATACGAACATAAAAAGTATCATCAAAGGATTCAACGCCGATGAATCCTCTTTTAAATACAAGAAGATAGCCCCGAAGCTTGATATGGGAGGCTTTATGGCAAAGGACCTGTTCGAACCAGGGTTTGATATAATGAATTTGCCCGCCGAACATTCGCCGCTTATAACGGATATTTTCCAACCAGTTTTCGAAATCCTCAAGATCTTCCATAAAACGGCTATATTGATCCTCCGTCAACAACAATCTGGGCTGAAGATGAACCTTCTCTTCAATGTAATAGGTGCAGCCTTTACAGTTTTTCCCTATATACTGGTATCGATGAATACACCTGTTCCCTTTTTCCATGAGAATACAATGCCATTTAAAATAGAGACACCCTTGAGGGTAACAGTTTTTCTCTTTCATGACATGGAAAACCGAAACTTTTCCCTCAAATCGTTTATGGGCTTCCTGACTGCAACGAAAAACATCGTCTCTTTTATATTGATTAATCATAATGGATTGAACGGCAGTGGATGAGGAGATGTTTCACCCATCATTTTTGTGATCTGGAGGATCGCTGATATGGAGTTTATTTCTTCTCGCTTCCAGCAGATGATTTTCTTCTCCTCTATATTCAGCCACAGTCTGAATGTTCACATGATACTGATTGGCCAGAGCAAAAAGGGGTTCAATATGATGCTTCCAATGCATATCTCTCAACAAATGATGGTCAATGATGATCGTTGTTACTTTTGTTTTTTCAATCATCCTTTTAATATGGGTTAGCGATTTCTTCAGTATCTTTTGTAAATCATCCTTTTTGTGATTGATAGTGAAGAGGCCGTCTAAATAGAGAAACAATGGATTTTGTGATAAAATAAATTCCAACTGGTCTTCTCGACAGGCTCCTTCGATGTCCGAGCTGAAAAGAAATGATTGATCATCTTCATGAATGGCCATCTGAATGACAAATCCATGGTCTTCTGTTAGACCATGAGGTACCGGTGGAGAAAAAATGATCCGTGTATTTTTTAATGATACTGTTTTTTCATCTACATAATGAATCTCTCTGGGTATGCCTTGTATCTTTTTTAAAAAGGCGAAAGCACGGTTTCTTTGGGAAAGGTTTATCTTCTGGTTTGGATTTTTAAGCAAGAGCAATTTATTGCGATAAAGCTCCCCATTATCGGGAATAAAATGGCTTAAATGAAAATGGGTGATAACAACAACATCAGCCAAATGAGCAAAAAGGTGAAGCCGTTCTCTCTGTTTTTTGAAAGCCCACTTTTCAAATGGATGGGGCGGTAGTCCGTATCGATTTTGTACCAGTGTGACACCCGGATCAACCAAAATGTTAAGGTCTCGGGTCTCGATAAAAACAGCCATTGAACGGCTGCCCATCGATTCGGCTGCAATGGGTGTAATTTTCATTTACGATCACACTTCAAACAAAAACGGTCACACCACATTACTCTATATCACAATCTGCTTAAATCAATTCAATAGATGCCTGTTGAGGATTGCTATCGTTACAAATGGCTCAAGGGATGTTTGCCCAAGGGATAGACATTGAATCCAATTTCAAATAGTTTGCGGTGATCCAGTATATTACGGCCGTCAAAAATGAATGGCGGTTTCTCCATATGTTGGAATATGCTTTGATAATCTAAAGTTTTGTATGCCTCCCATTCCGTCACGACGGCGATCGCATGTGCGTTGACTGCAGCTTGATAAGGATCTGCCTGGAATTCGAGATTTCCGTCAAGTCCTTCCAATTCGAGCCTGGCATTCTCGATGGCCTTGGGATCTGTGATGACAACACAGGCTCTTTCCTCTAATAATTTTTTCGTAATATAAATGGCCGGAGATTCACGGGTATCACCTGTATTGGCCTTAAACGCAAATCCAAACAGTGCAATGCGTTTATTGGCTATGGTGTTAAAGAGTGCTTTGTTAATGGTTTGAACAAACCGGCTTTCCTGATATTCGTTGATCGAAACAACCCTCTCCCAATATTCAGCCACCTCGCTTAGACCATAGGATTCACAAATATAAACCAGATTGAGTATATCCTTTTTAAAACAGGAACCGCCAAAACCGACACTTGCATTCAGAAATTTTTCCCCGATACGGCTGTCTTTCCCAACCGCATGAGCCACTTCACCGATATCGGCTTCGGTTTTTTCACATAAAGCAGAAATGCTGTTGATTGAGGAAATACGTTGCGCAAGAAACGCATTGGCAACCAGTTTGGATAATTCCGAGCTCCAGATATTGCTGGTGATAATTCTCTCCCGCGGCACCCAATTCTCATAAATCTCGACAATTTCACGACACGCATTTTGCCCTTCCTCTGTCTGTTGGGCACCAATCAGAACCCTGTCCGGATTTTCAAGATCGTTGATAGCCGATCCTTCAGCCAAAAACTCAGGGTTGGATACCACTTCAAAGTGAATGCCTTTATCATTGGAATTGAGAATTCGCTCCATGGCACTTGCCGTTCTTACAGGCAGGGTGCTTTTTTCGACGATGATTTTATCCGATTCAGAAACCCTTAATATATCTCTTGCCGTCTTTTCCCAATATTGCAGATCGGCGGTTTTCCCGGCTCCTTCCCCAAACAATTTGGTCGGTGTATTGACCGATACAAAAATAATATCCGCTTTTCTAATATTCTCTTCAATTGCCGCAGAATAAAAAAGATTTTTCCCTCTTGCACTTTTTACCACATCCAAAAGACCCGGTTCATAAATGGGGAGATTATCCGATTGCCAGCGTTTGACCTTTTCTTGATTAATATCCACAACGATAACCAGATACTGGGGACAGCGGGCAGCAATCACGGCCATTGTGGCGCCACCGACATACCCGGCACCAATACATAAAATGTGTTTTTTAAATTTCTTTGTATTGATCCGTTCATTTGATCTCTTCATTCATGATCTCCTTATCAAGATCAACACACCCTCATGCAATCAGAATGTTGCTGTTCGCGTTGTATCGATGATTCATCTCCATTTAAAGGATCGTTTTTCTACTGCCACTGGCGATGATTTCTCAAAACGGGAACAAGAATCACACCATAAAGTAAGTACTTTTTTCAGTCGCAGCCATATCGATTACGTCCCCATCTCCCAGGAGGAAAGATAGCGTTTCTGTTCTTCTGTAAGCTCATCAATTGCAAGACCCATTGATTGTAGTTTTAAAGTGGCTACCCAATTTTCGACTTCCTCAGAGACATTATAAACCCTTGTTTCCAATTTGCCTTTCTGCTGAACAACCCATTCGGCCATCAATGCCTGGGTTGAAAAACTCATGTCCATTACACTGGCGGGATGCCCTTCGGCAGCAGACAAATTGATCAACCGGCCTTCAGCTAACAGATAAACGGTTCTGCCATTGGGAAGTTCATAACCGTCAACAAACTCCCTTAATCCCTTTTTTACGCTTTTAGACATTTTTGAAAGAGCCTGAATATCGATTTCCACATTAAAATGTCCCGAATTCGCCACAATGGCGCCATCTTTCATGACCTTGAAATGCTCTCTCCGTATGACATTGATGTCGCCTGTCAATGTACAGAAAAGATCCCCTATGCGAGCCGCCTCAATCATCGGCATCACACGAAAACCGTCCATCGCTGCCTCGATTCCTTTGATGGGATCTACTTCTGTGATGATGACATTGGCTCCCATCCCTTTACAGCGCATGGCAAATCCACGTCCACACCAGCCGTAGCCTGCCACCACCACATTCTTGCCGGCCAACAAGATATCCGTTGCCCTGATGATCCCGTCTACAGTGGACTGGCCGGTACCATACCGGTTGTCGAAGAGATTTTTCGTTTTGGCATCGTTTACAGCAATCACGGGAATTTTTAATGCACCATCCTTGGCCATGGCCCTCAAACGAATCACACCGGTGGTCGTTTCCTCCATACTGCCCAGTATATCCGATGCCTGATTTGGATATTCGGAATGGATTGTGGAAACCAGATCAGCCCCGTCATCCATCGTGATATTCGGTTTATGTTCGATCGCTTCACGGATGTGGCGATAATAGGTTTCTTTGTCTTCCCCCCGTATAGCAGAGACCGATATCTCAAAATCCTTGACCAACGAGGCCGCAATATCATCCTGAGTCGAAAGGGGATTTGAGGCCACAAGAAAAACATCAGCCCCTCCAGCTTTCAAGGTTCGTACCAAATTGGCCGTTTCAGCAGTGACATGAAGACAGGCTGCCACACGTTTCCCTTTGAGCGGTCTTTCCTTTTGAAACCGTTTTTGAATCAATCCCAAAACCGGCATATCATGTTCAGCCCATTCGATACGCCGTTTCCCATCGACCGCTAAATCAATATTCTTAATATCATATTTCATCTGTTTTCCCTTCTTAACCCTTGAGCAGTTCATCGACGCGATCGGTTTTTTCCCAGGTAAAATCCGGTTCCTCTCTTCCGAAATGACCGTATGCGGCTGTTTTTCTGTAAATCGGTCGCTTCAAATCGAGATGGGCGATCATACCCGCAGGGGTTAAATCAAATACTTTCCTGACCCGTTTTTCCAGCTCACCATTGCTCACCCTTCCAGAACCTTCCGTATTAACCAAAATAGATAGGGGCTCTTTCACACCGATAGCGTATGACAATTGTACCTCACACCGTTCCGCTAACCCTGCTGCAACAATATTTTTTGCAATCCATCGTGCCGCATAAGAGGCGGATCGATCCACCTTGGAAGGATCCTTGCCCGAAAAACACCCTCCCCCGTGACTGCCAAATCCACCATATGTATCGACAATAATCTTCCTGCCGGTAAGTCCCGTATCACCATGAGGTCCTCCCTGGACAAACCGTCCGGTCGGATTGATGAAATATTTGATGCTCTTCTCGTCAAACAGTTCGGGCGGGATAACCGGTTTGATCACTTTTTCAATCACATCGTTTCGGATTTGATCAATCGACGGCTCCGGGTCGTGTTGAGTCGAGATGACGACCGTATCAACTTGAATGGGTTTTTTATCATCATACTTCACTGTAACCTGACTTTTACCATCAGGCCGGATGTAGGGAATGATGTTCTCCTTTCTGACCTGCGCCAGACGCATCGTGAGTTTGTGAGCCAGCATGATGGGAAGAGGCATCAGTTCGGGTGTCTCTTTGCATGCGAATCCGAACATCAATCCCTGATCGCCCGCACCTTGCTTATCTACGCCCAGGGCAATATCAGGAGATTGTTCCTGAATGACATTCAGTATGGCACAACTTTCGTAATCAAATCCATAATGGGGATCAATATACCCGATATCCTTGACGACACCACGTACCAATGTGGGAATATCAACATACGTTTTCGTGGTGATCTCCCCTCCGACCAATATCATGCCCGTTGTGAGAAAAGACTCACAAGCCACGCGACCGTCCGGATCATCCTGCAAAACGGCATCCAACACCGCATCTGAAATTTGATCGGCAATTTTATCAGGATGGCCTTCTGTGACTGATTCCGACGTAAAATAATGAATACTCATAAGCGAACTCCTCTGTATGAACCTGAATTAGAATACACATAATCATTGAGATTCTTTTAACAATTGTTCCTTTAAAAAATCGATATTCTCTATGGTTGTTGGATCCACACCATAGAGAATGGCCAGATAATAACTCACCCAGTCGCCAAAAAAGACGAGATAGAGCAATTGGCTCAATAGATCCTCTCCTTCTGCCACAACATCCAGAATCTGACCCCTATTCTGGTGGACCAGCTCCTTCATGATATCCATCCGCAATTTCAGACGGGGATGATCCGAAGGCAACCGTAATAGAACCATGACCAAATCGGGGAAATAGCGTTTTGTCCCTGGAAGAGAATCCCAGGGAACAATCTCATTGTGATTCATCTCGGGGATGGGCAGATAGAATGCGTGTATTTTACTGTTTTCATTGAGC
The DNA here is from genome assembly GCA_016931965.1 of bacterium. Taxonomy (GTDB): domain Bacteria; phylum Zhuqueibacterota; class QNDG01; order QNDG01; family DSAB01; genus JAFGDT01. Next base: position 31,308 of record JAFGDT010000041.1, read on the forward strand.
TGCGTCTTCCAGCGAAATCCAACGGCTTCCAAACGATCAATAGAAGAATAAATGAGGGGAATTTTGTTTTGGAGTTTTTTGGCTAAAACAAGAGGCTGATTTTTAGAATCCGTCATCTTTTTCCAGTCCTTCCCATTTTGTTCTAAAAAGGTGATCGCATCGGTTACCTTTTGATCATCCGTGTGACCGAAACCCAATCGATTAAAAATTGAGAGAAGAATGCCGATTCCGTATCCAAGAGCCGCTCTCGGTGGATACCCCTTTGGTAATAGAATCAAGGGATACTTTTTCTGTTCTGCTACCTTTTGAAGGTGTCCGCCCGAAGTTATGCAAATAATGAAGCAACCCTTTCTCTGAGCCCCTTCCAGTGCAGAAAGTGTCTCTTCGGTATTCCCCGAATAACTCGAAGCGATAAAGAGTGTCTGTGTATCGCAAAAAGAGGGTACCCGGTAGCTTCGATTGACGATAAACGGTATGGTGAGATGATCTCCAGACAGGGACCGAACAATATCTCCCCCGATGGCCGATCCACCCATACCCGATAGAACAATATGTTTCAATCCCGTGATTTTTTGGAGTTCAAGATTATCTTTACCCATCTTCCATCCGCGAAAAAGCTGTATTGGAAATTCCAGAATTTTCTGAAACATACCGGATTGATCGATTGAAGTCATGCGTTTTTCAGAGAGCATGCTGTTTCATTCCTCATGAAATTTACCTTCCAAAAGGTCGGTCAGTGCTTTCGCCAGTTCTTTCTCTTCTTTACCTTCCACTTTGAGCAGAACTTCACTTCCTTTCTCCGCTGCCAGCATCATCACACCCATGATGCTTTTACCATTCACTTCCAATCCGTCTTTACTGATGGTCACATCCGCATCATACCTAGAAGCGGTCTGCACAAACAGAGCTGCCGGTCTGGCATGTAACCCGTATCTATTTTTAATTATGAGTTTTTTGACAATCATCTATCAGTCAAATTGAGTTTAAATAATACTAAAAAAATTCAAGAAAATCAAGCATTAAAAGGCTATCTTTTGCATTTGTGGATACAAGAGATCGATTCAATTCAAGAAATGCGATCCCGAATCATAAGTGTCAATCTCCTCAAACTCTCTCTCGCATCTCCTTGTTTTAATTCGCTGAGATGCTCAAGAGCCTGGGCGATTAACTCCTTGATGACTTGCTGAGTTGATTCATAGGTGCTTTCCTGAATAAATAGCTCCCGAATGCAAAGTATCTCTTTTTTCCCAAAATCCTTTTTCCTCCAAAGTGTCTGAAATTCTCTTTTAACAGAAGTGGCACTATGGTTCAAAAAATGGATGGTCGGATATGTTTTCTTTTTTTCAATGAGATCGCTTCCCATCGGTTTTCCCGATACCTTCTCCTCTGAAAAGATATCCATGAGATCATCCTGTATTTGAAACGCCTTCCCCAAACAATGGGCATACCGCTTCAAAGCCAATTGTTCTTTCTCACTTCCATTTCCTAAAATAGCCCCTATTTCACATGCCACTTCAATGAGTTTTGTGGTTTTCTTCTCAATCATATCCTCGTATGCATCCATGGAAATCGTATCCTGAAGTTCAAACATTTTGTCGAGAGCTTGACCGACACATAAAACAAGCAAACCGTCCGTAAATATTTGAATGATGCGTTTTAAATGGGGGTGTTCCGTTTTGAGCAGCACCTGGTAGGCAATCGTCACCAATCCATCACCTACCAAAATAGCAGTCGATTCATCCCACTTTTTATGAACCGTCGGCCTTCCCCTCCTGACATCATCATGGTCCATAATATCATCATGAACCAGTGTGAATGTATGGAGAATTTCGATGGCCAAAGCCGCATGGATACACTCTTCCAAATTGCCCCCGACAGATTGACAGGCAAGAATTAAGAGCAAGGGGCGAATCCTTTTCCCGCCTGCTTCAAACAAATAAACCATTGGCTCATAGAGCATGCGAGGTTCCCGCGCTTGAAATTGCAAGTACAATTCCTTATCAATGCGTCGCCTCAGCAATTCAATTTGCCTTTGAATATCCGTTTGATTCATCTTATCCCAATCGACAGTTCAGTTATTGACTCGATCTGTTTTTTTCAATGACACCTTCTCTGCGCAAATCCCGGATCTGAAGACTGCCCGTTAGAAACATGGCCATTTTCAACTCTTCTCGCCAGAGTTGAAGTAACGATACCAATCCTTCGATTCCTTGATGGATAAGGACTTTAAGAAGGGGAAGCGCTGCACCACACATCACAGCTCCCATTGCCAGAGCTTTTGCCATGCTGACACCGTTATCAATTCCACCCGATGCAATAACCCGGGTTCCCTTGACCCGGGAGACCATCTCCACGGATCTCGCTGTGGGAATACCCCAGTCCCAGAATCGTTCCACCAGTGACTTCTTTTCAACCCTGAAAGATTCTATGCCGGCCCACGATGTCCCGCCTGCTCCGGCAACATCAATATAGGATACACCGGCATTAACCAATTTCCGTGCCACCTTCTCTGAGATACCGCAACCCACCTCTTTGACAATAACAGGAACTTTCAGTCCATTGACCATTTTTTCAATCCCTTTTAAAACCCCTTTAAATTGGGCTTGCCCTTCCGGTTGGAGGACTTCCTGGAGTGGATTGAGATGAACGGCAATACCATCCGCTTCAATCAAATCAACCATTCGATCAAAAACAGATAGATCATCGGTTTCTGTTACTTGAACAGCACCGATATTGCCAATAATAATACCATCTGGATTTATTTTTCTAGCAATGCGATAGCTCTCCAAAAAACAATTATTCTCAATGATTGGCCGCTGGCTGCCTACGCCAAGGGCGATATTTTCGGATCGGCAGACTTCAGCCAACTGACCATTGATCGTTGTCGCGCCGTCATATCCGCCTGTCATGGAGGATATCATGAGGGGAAAAGAGATTTTCTTAGATAAAAATATGGTCTCGCATGCCACATCGTCAAAGTTCATTTCCGGCAAAGCACAATGAACGAGGTCATAGTCTTCGAAACCTGTCGATTTCTTTCTGAAACGGACATCCTTTTCCACTGCAATCGAAAAATGTTCAGATTTTCTCTTGGCAATCTCCATACAAATTCAATGATCTTTTAGCCTAAAAATGAAAATTCTTTGCATAAAAAGCAAGAAGAATCTTTCAGAGAATATCGATAACATCTATAAAAATAATTCCTCATCATTGAATCAACGATTTACACTTTCCCATTTCTGGGTCACTGAGCTTATTTCCTGTAATCGCCTATTCAAATCAATAGGATCGGCTGATGCCATACAACTTAACAAAAAAGCCGAAGGATTGCATTCCCTCGGCCTACTTGAGATATGAGAACCTTATGAATGTTTAAATGACTATTTCACACAATCTGTAAAATCCGCTTTTTCCGTTTTTGCGCCGGTTAAATCTGTATTTGTTAAATTGGCTCCTCTAAATATTGTACCTGTACAATTCGCATTTTTTAACACGGCCCTCTGAAGATGCGCCCCGCTTAAATCGGCGCCTTTTAAGTTGGCATTGACCATACTCGCCCTTTTCAATTTGGCTTCACAGAGCAAGACTCCTTCCAGATTGGCTTCATCCAATTGAGCGCCAAACAAGGAAAGCTTTCTCAGGTCCACTCCTTTCAAGTTTGCTCTTTCAAGGTTTGTATCCTGCAGATTGGTTCCTTCAAACAGAGCCCCTTCCAGATTGGCTCCCCTTAGGTTCGCGCCAAAGAGAAATGCACTACCCAAATCGGCCCCTTTGAGATTGGCGTCTTCCAGGTTCGCATTTTGAAGGTGGGCCCCCTTTAAATTTGCTCCACTAAAATTACCCTTCTTCAGATTGGAATAAGATAGATCAGCGTGAGAAAGGTTTTGTCCGGATAGTGACTCTCCCTTTTCCACTTTTTTCATCACATCTTCTCTTGTCAACGCTTCCATATCACCCTCCTGATGCGAAACTTTCAACCGCTTGATCTACAGCCTTAAACATTTCGATCACCCGGTCAAGTTTGGTAATCTCAATGGGTCGAAGTACGCGTTTGTTTACATTGGCAAGTTTTAGATCTCCTCCACTCCCTCGAAGTGTTGTGATACTGGCCATAATGATACCCAGACCGGCACTGTTCATCCACTTGATTCCACCCATATCCAGTACGACGTCAATCGTGTTTTCTTCAATGGCCTTGTAAATTCTATCCTGGACAATTTGTGAACCTTCCCCTCCCATCAGTTCTCCTTCCAACTTGAGGACCAACACGTCTCCTTTTTTTATCTCTTTCATTTTCATAAAGTGACCTCCCCAAACAATAAAGTATGATATAATTGACTATTCATATCTCAAAGCTTCAATGGGATCCATCTTGCTTGCCTTGTTGGCTGGATACACGCCGAATATGAGCCCGACAAGCGAACAAAACACAAAACCAATCACAATCATTCCCACAGGAATGGCTGAAGGGATGGGCGAAATGAGAGCAACCAATTGACTGATGCCGATACCAATGAGAATCCCGATGATACCCCCAATATTGGACAACAATATCGCTTCAACCAAGAATTGAAACAGGATGTCGCGACGCTTCGCCCCGATGGCCAGACGGATGCCGATTTCCCGTGTCCGTTCCCGCACAGAGACAAGCATGATATTCATAATACCGATGCCGGCAACCAGTAAAGCAAACGATACAATGACGATCGCTCCGATTCGAATCATCCGGGTCATATCATTAAACGTTTCCATTAATGTTTCACTTGAAAAGATTTCAAAATCATTCGGTTCATCCAGGGGCACTTTTCTTACGGTACGCAATACACCGATCACTTCCTCTTGTGCGGTCTCCATCAACTCCGGACTTCTGGCCTGAACCGCAATGGTGAGCGATCGATTTCTGCCATAGTACTTCTGAAAAGTAGTCAGCGGAATAATCAATATATCATCTTGACTCTGTCCAAACATCGAACCTTGCTCTTCCAAAACACCAATCACTTGATAGCGGTGTCCGTCAAAAATAATATCTTCACCGATGGGATCCTGATAGGGAAAGAGTTCTTCAACCACATTAATCCCGACAACAACCACCTGCCGATTGTTATCAACATCAACTTCGGTAATGGCCCTTCCCTCTGCGACAAAAAGACCATTATTTGGAAAATAGGCGGGAAAAGCCGCTACCAGGTAATTTGTTGGACTTGTTTTTCGGTCCTTATATTTTGCCGTGATTCCAAACTGTCCATCTTCCGGACCGACCTGGACTACCGAGGGACAGTACTGTTCAATAGCAACAGCTTCTTTTAGTGTGATGTCCTTCCGGTTCCGGTACTCTTCATCATCACCCATCTGAATGGCAGGATATTTATTCACATAGAATACATTGGTTCCCAACTGTTCCAATTCCGATTCAAGATTTTTTTGAAAACCATCGATCAAGGATTGCATGCCAATGATGGCTGTCACACCGATAATAACTCCGAGAAGTGTGAGAAACGAACGCATTTTATGGCTGCGTATCACATCAACCGCAATGAAGATACTTTCACCAATCTGCATGCCAATCCCTTACTCTATAAAACCCATACACGTTGATAAGTGTCCATACTCTATTCATAACGGAGCGCTTCAACCGGATCCAACCGTGCAGCTTTCGAAGCAGGGTAAAGTCCGAAAAATATACCGATGGTGACCGTGAATGCAATGCCTAAAAATAAGACCCAGAGGGAAATATTAACAGGTATCGGTGTGGCGGAACGGACAATCATTGCAATGCCCATCGAAATCAGGATACCGATAGTAACACCAATGGCCGAAACAAACATCGATTCAACCAGAAACTGCCACATAATGACACGGTTTTTTGCTCCCAGAGCTTTTCGTATGCCGATTTCCCGGGTTCTCTCCGTAACGGATACCAACATGATGTTCATAATACCGATGCCTCCCACAACAAGGGATATCGATCCAATACCGATCAACACAATATATAAAATTTGGGTGATACTGTTATACAGATCCATAATCTCGCTTTGCTGATTAATCGAGAAATCATTCGGCTCACCTGCTCCAAGACTCCTTGCCCTCCTCATAATACCGATCAATTCATCGATCAATTCTTCCAATATGTCTGGATTTCTTGCTTTAACCTGTACTTCTAATGATCTTCTGTTTCCGTATATTTTTTCAAATACACTGTAGGGAATAATCGTCATATTGTCCAGGCTCTGTCCAAATACCTGACCCCGTTCTTCAAGCACACCGATTATGGAAAATGTGTTGGCTCCAATTTTAATTCGCTCTCCAATGGGATCCCTATCCTCAAACAGAATGCTGGCCACTTCATAACCGATCACACAGACATTTTTTCTAAAATTCACCTCACTGGGTGTAAAAAACCTTCCATACTCTGCAACCACATTTTGTGTGGTTACATAATCCTCGGATGTACCTGTAATAATGACATCATCCAAAGATTCGCTTCCGTATTTAACCGTCCTCCTGGTCGCAATTTCGAGTGATATTGCTTCATCCAGTGTGGCATATCTTTTAACAAATTCATAATGATCCTCAGTAATGCGTTTTCGTTTGGTGTACTCTAGATATTCTTCATAATCTGTAATCGTCCACGGCATTCGTGAAATATAAACAGTGTCCGCACCCAGAAAGGATATTTCTCCTTTTACATAAGCATTCAATCCCTGAATGACGGAGATAATCACCGTGATGACAACCACACCGATAAAGATACCCAGCGTTGTCAGAATAGTACGCAACCGGTTGGACTTTAGTGCCTGAAAAGCAATCCCCAAGCCTTCAGCTATTTCACTCCAGGAAAAGAATTTCACCTACTGCACCTGCAAATCATTTAAACAACCTCATCCATGTTACCTATAAATGACAAAATTGATATTCCCCACGTGATGATTGAATTTTTATGCCGCTTCGTCTCTTTCAACCATTCCATCTCGTAACCGAATAATACGATCGGAGTGTTCTGCAATATACTCTTCATGCGTAACCAGAATGATGGTGTTACCCGCATCATGGAGATCTTCACAGATCTCCATAATTTCATCGCCAGTACGGGTATCCAGATTACCCGTCGGTTCATCCGCAAGGATAATGGATGGATTGTTTACCAACGCCCGCGCAATCGCAACCCTCTGTCTCTGCCCGCCGGATAATTCATTTGGACGGTGGTTCATTCTATCCTTTAATCCAACTTTTTCTAAGGATTTTTCGGCCATTTCCCTTCTCTGAGCAGCCGGAGTTCCATTGTAAATGAGTGGAAGTTCGACATTATGAAGCGCCGTTGCCCTGGGTAAAAGGTTGAATGTTTGAAACACAAATCCAATTTCCCGATTCCGAATTTCAGCCAGTTCATCGTCATTCATCGTACTGACCTGTGCATTATTCAATTTATAGATACCCGCCGTTGGGGTATCAAGACAACCCAGTATGTTCATAAGGGTCGATTTACCCGATCCGGAAGGACCCATGATGGCTACATACTCCCCTTTGTTGATCTGTAAATCGATTGTACAAAGCGCATGCACTTTTTCCAATCCCACCTGATAATCTTTCACGATCCCCTTGAGATCAATTAGCATTGTTTTTGCTCCTTTCTCATTCAGTTGCTTGACTTTTACTCTTCTTCTTCACTCAGTTCTTTTAATGAATTATCCACCTTTACCGGATTCCCATCTTGAAGCTGTCTGGAAAGCACGCGGTAACTCCCGCTGACCACTTCATCTCCTTCTTCTAAACCACTGAGAATTTCCCATTCCGTATCACTTGAAATACCTGTTTTGACAGGCGTTTGATAAGCGATTCCATCCCGAACCACAAATACAACTTCAATTTGCGCTTCTTCATCCTCGGATGATTCCTTTTTCGATTCGGATGAATCTTCCTGACCGGTTGTTGCACCCCCTTCCGATTCAATCGGTTCCCGCATGGTAATGCACTGAATCGGTATTTTAAGCACATCATCGCACGTTTCCGTGATAATATCAACGGTAGCTGACATACTCGGCCTTAATCGCTCCGGCCTTTCCAGCATCGACACTTTAACCAAAAAATTGGTCACTTGTTCCTGGGTACCTGCTCCGATTGTCGTACCGGTGTTGGCGATCTCCTTGACAATACCGCGAAAGGTGGTATCCGGAAATGCATCGACGGTGATAACTGAAGAATCTCCAACGGAGACATGCACCACATCGTTTTCGTCGATCTCAGTCTCTGCCAGCATCTTATTCAAATCGGCAACAACCATGATCACATCCAGAGTGAACTCTGAGCCCATAGCCATTTCACCGACCTTCTTGTTGAGTTGACTGACTGTTCCATCCATTGGAGCATAAATCGTCGTTTTACTTAGGTTATCTCTGTATTGGTTCAATCCGGCTTCAGACTGTTCAACCTGCGCTTTGGATTGTTCATAGGTTGATTTGGCAATTTCGAGTTCCGCACTGGAAATGAGATTGTCTTCAAACAATTTCATTGAACGTTCATACTCATTGAGGGCTTTCTCATATCCCGCTCTTGCATAATTCAAGTTAGAACTGGCCTGATCCACCGCCGACAGATAAAATTCTTGATCAAGCTGTGCGAGAAATTGGCCTTTTGTGACATAGTCTCCTTCAGCCACACCCAGTTCGATGATTTGACCACTCACTTTGGCCGATATCTTCACCTGGACTTCCGGTTGAATCTTGGCTGATCCGGAAACCGATTCCTGCAGATCACCGCGGATCACCGTCTCGGTCTGGACAGTCACTTTTCCCCCGCTCTTACTGAGATTGCCCACAATAAAAATGAGAAGAATAACGACTGCTCCGATAAAGATAAAGAGTTTCTTTTTCTTTAATTTTGCCATCCTCATGCCTCACTTTCAATCATTAAACATAATCTCTATTCTTCAAGTGTCCCCATTGCCTGTTCCAAACGGGCAATAGCCTTTTTATATGCATAAAGGGATTGAATATAATCGCTCTGCGCCGTGGCATAGGATACCTGTGCATCGATTAATTCCAGCATGGTACCCGATCCGAGATTGTATTTTTCGGTATTCAACCTCAAATCTTCCTCGGCCGATGTAACCTGATTCCGTGTAACCTCAATGGATTTCTTAGACTGTTCAACATCAAAATAGGCCTGTTTGACTTCCAAAGCCACATCCCTTTTGATCTGTTCAAAAGCCTCAACGCTCGACTGGTAATTGAGTTTGGCTCTGCTGAGATTAGCGATTCTTGAAAAACCCTGAAAAATCGGCAGTGAAAGGCTGACACCCATATACCAGCTGTAATCTGAATCGAATAGATTATTGACCATACCAAAATCTTTATGCCGCCAGTTGTATCCATAAAATGCAGAAACAGAAGGCAAATATTGACTGATCGACATGCCAACACCGGCTTTCGAAGCTTTTACATCAAATTCCCGACTGATCAGACTCGGATGATACAGGAATGTGTTCTCGACAGCGTCCTCATAACTGACCTCGATTTCCGGCACTTCCAGATCATCAACAACCTGAATTTGGTCATCGACGTCAAAACCCAGAATGTGATTAAGAGAAGCCCGGGCGATCGAGAGACTGTTTTGGGACTGAATCAAGTTCAATTGACTGGTTCCCAGCTGGACTTCAGCTTTAAGCACATCCGATTTTGAAGTTTTTCCGACTTCAAAGAGCGCCTCTGCCCTCTTGTATGACTCTTCTGAAGACAATAATGTCTCTTCGGCTACTCCCAGTAGTTTTTCAGCTGCCAGCAGATTGTAATACCGTTCCTTAACAACAAATATAACTGTTTGCTTTGTATTTTCAAATATGTATTCGGCACTCTTTTGCAGGGCACGGCTTCGACTGTAATTAAAGAGATTATACCCACCATTGAAAATGGTCTGATTGATGGATATCCCAATGCTGGACGACCAGGACGCAATTTCATTCGGCTGAATGGGAACCAGGATGCCGGTCTGGGGATCGATGCGCAGTGCGGAAGAGGGACCCACAACAGAATGGCTGTACTGCAAGCTGGATGACACATAAGGCAGAAAATTGGACATGGCCACGGTCACATCTTTACCGGCCATCTTAACAGTGAATTCTCCGCGGATAATGTCGGGATTTTGCTCAAGTGCAATCTCAACACAGTCATCCACTGTGAGCTGGGCTTCCTGCCCGTATACACCAACAATAAAACCAAAAATGGTCAACATAACGATAAAGAGATACTGCTTCATGATAAAATCCTCTCTATTTATTCTAAATTCACTCACATACCCATAAAACCACCAAAAAGACTTCCAAAGGTCACACTGAGAATAATATAAATCGCCCATAGAGAGATCACGAGTGTAGCCGCCTTTTTGGTTGTAAATTGGTAAACAACCGCCAAACCAATACAATAGAGCGCTATGGTCCAGATGGTAAACAGATCAAATCGGGTAAACAATTGATAGAGAAAAGATGGATTTTCTCCCGGTTCGGGCAGGGGAAGAAGAATAGCCAGACTTGTTGTCACACCCTGCATGGTGCCTTTTGAAAGAATAAGGGGTATTTTGATAAGTCCGCCCAAAATGCCGATGAGACTGGTCCATGCGACCACACTAAAAATTTTCTTGAATTTGGCCTCGCCCCCCATAACGGTATTCCCCCCGAAAAGAAACACAGCTGACACAACAACCCAGCTAACCAGTGTACCGATGATTATGAAAACACCACTTACATACTTTCCAATTGTCTGATAGTTCGACTGCGCCTCTATCTGCTCCTGAGAAACGCCCCTGGCCTGCTGCTGGGCAATTTGATCTTTAAGCACAATATCCATCGCTAAAAAAGTGAAAACAATAGCAAACAAGATACTGATGATAAATGGAACCAGCCATGTCGGTTTTTGACGAATACTCTCAAATGTTTCTCGCGGCGACGTAAATATTCCGATGATTCGGCCAACAGGACTGATCTCTTTTGTTGACTGAGTTTCAGGATTCGTGGTATTATTGGCCATTGGATCCTCCTTTACTGAATAACCGGTCGACTAATGACTGACCAGTCAGTCATACTATTGGTACGTTGTTCTACAAAATATGTTTCATAAAAATGCCCATATCTCTGAAAAATGATATAAATAGATATTTCCTTCACGACATACCCGCATTGTTCGTCAAATGGAACGACTACTAAAAATGGATACGAAATTCAGATACCATATGTTTCAAAACAAAGCCCTTACATTCATACAAAATGATCCCTATAATATTAAACAATGAAAACGCATATAAACTTGTTTATAGATGAATAAAATGGGACTTTTACACTCCATGACTGTTCCCCTGTTGCGCATGGCTCCCCATTTTTGAATCTGTGTCTGCCTTCTCATTGCAGTGTGAAAGCACATCATCCTTGATCGTCATCAGATACCGGTAGGCCGCATCATGCTCATTTTTGACTTGGCCCTCCAGAATGGCCTCTTCAATCATGCTTTTCAATTTTCCCACAAGTGGACCGGGACCGATACCACAGACCTCCATGATTTCCTCCCCGCGGACAGGTGATTGAAACGCGCGTATGCGGTCTTTTTCTTCCACCTCTTTCATTCGATTAATCAAATACTCAAAATTGTTCAAATATCTCTTTACCCACTTCGGATTTCCTGATGTGATATCCGCCCTGCAGAGTTTCATCAGATCGTCAATCTTTTCCCCGGCCTGAACGATGAGACGGCGAATGGCCGAATCGGTCACTTCCTCTCCGATCAACTGAATCGGACGCATATGCAGATGGATCAACTTCTGACTGTACTTTCGATATTCTTTGGGAAGTTTCAACCGGTTGCATATTTTTTTAGACAGCCTTTCACCGACGAGTTCATGCCCATGAAAAGTCCACCCTGTTCCTTCTACAAATTGTTTCACTCTTGGCTTTCCAATATCGTGAATCAGGCCGACAAATCTTAAACGAGGATTGTCGCTTATCCTGGCTAAATTGTCCACCACCTTCATCGTATGTTCAAATACATCCTTGTGGTGATAGGTATCCCTCTGTTCGATACCGACCAAATCGATGAGTTCGGGGAAAACGATATCCAGTACGTGTGTTTGTTTGAGTATTTGAAATCCAACGGAAGGACGAGGATGGGAGAGAATCCTGAACAGTTCATCGGTAATTCTTTCCTGTGAAACGATTTTGAGACGTTCTCTCTGGTTCTCCATGGATCTGATAATTTGGGGATTAACCCGAAAAGAAAGTTGACTGGCAAAACGGGCTGCACGCAGGATGCGCAGTGGATCATCAGAAAATGTCCGATCAGGATCCAAAGGCGTACGAATCGTCTTTGCTTTCATGTCTTTCAGACCACCGAAAGGATCAAGAATCTTGCCAAAATTGTCCTTGTTGATACCCAAAGCCAGCGTATTGATTGTGAAATCCCTGCGCTCAAGATCGGACAGGATGTCACTTTTTTCAATAATCGGTTTTCGCGATTCTTTCTCATAACGCTCCTCCCTGGCAGTTACAAATTCCAGTTTGACATCATCGACAATAAGAGAGGCCGTCCCAAACTGTTCATAAACAACCAGTCCGTGACCATGCAACTGTTGCTTGACCTTTTTGGCAAAGAGAGGACCATTCTCCCCAACGACAAAATCAATTTCTTTCGTTTCCTTTTTTAAAATCTGATCACGAACATATCCGCCCACTGCATAGACCGATATCTTTTCACGATCGGCAATCTGCCCGATCTGCTTCAATATTTTTTCATGGCTTATTGGACAAATTTTTTTTACTCGATTTGTCAACGATTCACTCTACAATTCTTTTAATACAATTGATTTATTCGATAACGACAGCAGTCCCATAGACCAAAATTTCAGCGGCACTGGACATCATGTAGCTCGTGGAAAAACGAACGCCAACTACGGCATTGGCGCCCAATTTTTCCGCTTCTTCAATCATTCGGTCGATGGATTGCTCACGCGCCTCGGCCATCATTTTGGTATATCCTTCAATTTCGCCTCCAACAACATTTTTTAAGGCGGCCAAAATATCCCGTCCAATGTGTCGTGCCCGTATGGTGTTTCCCCTGACCAAACCCAACGATTTGACAATCCTTTTATTCGGGATCTCTTCCAAGGTGACATAGATCATCTCTGAACCTCCTTGTACCTTTCATTCTTTTTCAGATACAATTTTTCACGTATAACGGAAATCAGCAAAATAAAAAGGCCGAGTAAAGTTCCAAATATGCCCAACTTGAGAATAAGAGGGATGTTTGTATCTTGCCATAAATCAGAAACCAGTTGAACGACACCATACACAATCAAAATGCCCACCCCCACAGTGAAAATCAGCCATGCCAAACTCCGTTCAATACGGTTGTATATACTGTACCAGTAGGTTTCCCAGATTTCGGAATCGGGTTTCTTCAATGCCATTTTATTCGTCACCTCCTTCAGCTGCTTAAATGATTGAAAATCGGACAAACAATCCGGAAATTCTTTTAAAAGGCGCTGCAACTCCTCTTTTTCAGATGGTGAGATCTCACCATCGATTTCAGCCATCATGAGAAGATGACAACGTTCTTGTTTGTCCAATGGTTGATCAATCATAATTTGTTTTTGAATTGATGAGCCATTTTTTTTCTCGCAGTGTACAATCGTGACATGACAGTACCCATCGGGATTTCCAGCAGATCGGCGATTTCCCGATAGCTCATCTCTTGAAACTCCCTGAGGAGAATGATTTCTTTTTCATTTTCCGGTAATTCCTGTATGGTTCTCCAAATACACTCTGCAAGTTCTCTCTTTTCGAATAGGCTATCAGGGTGATTGCTCTCTTCATCACGAAGTTCCAACAATTGACGGCCTGATATCTCCGAAAAAGCATATACATTCTTTTTCTGATCCCTTAAAAAATTATAACAACAATTCCGCAAAATCTGATAAAACCATGTAAAAAATTTTTTCTCCGGATCAAATCGCTTGATGGCCTTAAAAGATCGTACAAACGCCTCTTGGGAAAGATCCATTGCATCTTCGTGAACGCCAACAAATCCCAAGGCGACAAAATAAGCCCGCTGCATGTACCGCTTGACAATGAGACCGAAAGCCTGTTTATCACCTTTTTGAGATGAAAGTATTAGAGCTCGATCATGAATGGTATCAATTTCCAAACTCCAATTTTGTTCTCATACCATGATACACACAATCCACTCAAATATTTGATACATGATAGAAAATATCAATTTTGTTTCAGCGACAATTTCAAAAAGCAAAAATCCGGTTCATTGGAAACGCCTAAATTGATTGGCGCACAGCTTTTCGATACCAGTCAGCCGTTCTGCGAATGGCTTCGTCAATATGCACTTTGGGTTCATACTCCAATTCGCGGCGAGCTTTCTCAATACTGAAATGAAAATCCTTCCGAAGATGGGCAACAATGTACCGGGTCACAGGGGGTCGGGATCGAATTCGAAAAAGACGATACACAAATTCCATTGTCGATGCCAATGCGTAGGCAATCGACGGACGGACCGACCATCTGGGCTGGGGAACATCCAGAGCCTTTGTGAGTTTTTCAAAATACGCGCGCCAAGTCAGTCGAATGCCATCGGTGATGATATACGCTTGACCGGCGGCGTTCTTGCGGATTCCTGCCAGGATCAGTCCGTCGGCCAAATTCTCGACATAGGTAAAAGCACCTAATGTCTGTCCTCCTCCGATGGTGGCCATTTTCCCGGTTTCAAGTAATTTGGCCATTTTGAGCAGACTCGTTCGATCCCCCGGTCCAAACACATCTCCCGGCCTGACAACCGTTGCCTCTATCTGTTTTTGATGATGCACTTCCATTACCAGCGCTTCGGTCTCCCGTTTGGTTTGACAGTACGGAAAGGGCGTTGGCAGCTGCGGAGAATCCTCGCTCATTTCTTGAGCACCAATGAAACTGTGAACAGCAACCGAACTGACATAGACAAAACGGTTGACTCCTGCACGGATGGAGGCATTGAGCAAATTTCGCGTACCTTCAACATTGACCCTTCGAAACATCTTGAGGGATCCCCAATCCGAAACAGCCGATGCCACATGATAAACCAGCTCAATCCCATCGACGGCACGGTCCAAGGATTCGGGGGATTCCAATGATCCCACCACTTTTTGAATAGAGATGCCCTCAAGCAATGTCAGATCACTTGTTTCCCTGACCAGCCCCCGAACCCGGTCTCCCCGCTCAACAAGTTTTTTACAGAGAGCTGCTCCAACAAACCCGTTCGCTCCTGTAACCAGGACCTTCATACCGAATCACTCACCCGCTCAATCGCAAAGTCACAAAAATATCTGTTCCAATACCGACAATGGCATGCAGAATAATCGGATAGATAATCGACCGTGTTTTTATGGCCAAATAGCCGAAAGCGAGACCGGCAAATATGGCCCCAAAGCTTTCACTCGCGGGTTTACCGACGTGAATAATCGCCGACGGAATCATCTGGATCAATATGGCTGTGGATGCACCAAAACGCTTCTCAAGTCCGAATAACATAAAGCCTCTGAATAAAAACTCCCAGCTCATATAGTAAATGAGATAGAAAACCTCCACGATTAAAAAGAGATAAATGTGCCCCATTGAGCTTTTTGCCAACGGATATTCCGACTGGATGCCTGAACCGGAAGAACCGACATAGGCTGCCCAGATAAAAACCGGCAACACCAGGGCAATGAATCGCCACCCATATCGGGCATCCCCTTTTTGAAATCCAAAATCGCGTATTCGTTTTTTAAAAAACATTCTGATAATAAAAAAGGGGACCCAGAACATGAGAAGAAACGCGGTTAAATATTCATATACGGCGCTGTAAAAATCTTGATTCCATCGACTGTGAAATCCCTTAAAAACCTGACCGAAATCGGCCTGTTTCCCGTAGTAGACCCATATGGTCAGGATGACGGGCACGATCAAAAGGATAAAAGAGGATTCCGGATCGCGTTGTTTAAAAAGCGACTTAAAGTTAATGGCATTGTTCTCTTTTCCCCTTTTTTGTTTTTCTGTCATTTCAGAATATTTGCTCTCCATAAGATCACCTCAATCAGTGAGACTTTTTGAATGGGTATAGGTCAGCCAATGGGTTGTTGACGACGCTCAAGGTTTATCCAAAACGCTTCCCTTCTTAAGATCATTTTTCTTCAACAACAACGCAAAAGCCAATCCACATAAACCCAGCATAGCGAACATGATCATACTTGTCATATAGGATTGGGTCAGATCCCTGAGGACGCCGTTCAAAAGAGGGAAAAGACCCAAACCGATATTTTGAATCATCGTCATGAGTCCATAAGCCGTTCCGACATATTTTTTTTGAACAATAAGGGGAACGGAGGGCCACATAGCTGCAGGCACAAAGACAAATGCGATACCCAAAAAAATCATGGGATAGGCTGGATAAACAGAAGTCAGCCCAAGGATTAAATAACTGGGTATCATGACAATCGACCCAAATATCATCAATGAGGCACGACGTCCAACTTTATCAACCAGGTGTCCTGCAAAAGGAGCCAATATCATCGATGCAAAAATGATAATTGACGTGATTCCTCCCGAAGTGCTGAACATATGCAAAAAATTGTTGAATATCTGACTTAGAAAATATCCCGAGACCTCTGCGGTTCGTGCAATACCCCATTTATCGACAAAGAAATCTGTGGAAAGTGCGGTGAAAGGGAATATGGCTGAATAAAAGGCGGTACAGAGCAGTGTGATCATCCAGAAGCTTCCACCAAAATATTTGATATCGCGAAGCACGATCTTTTCCTCACCCTCTTCATCCTTCAATTTCAAAACGGTCTCACCATGTTTGTCCATGAGAATATAGACAATATTCGCCAAAAGAGAAATGAGACAAAACAGCATGGCGGCAATCAATGCGTAATGGTAGCCGCCGAAATGGCTGGCAATGAGTTCACCCGTATTGAAACTGAACAGAGTACCGAGACGACTGACGGTCAGCGTAATACCAAAAGCAAGAGCCATCTCCTTTCCCTTGAACCACCGCGCGACGATAGCCACCTGCGCCACAATGAGCGGCTCGGAACCGGCCCCAAAAACAAACCGTCCGATAAAAAGAACGGGCAGGCTATTGGAGAATGCGACAATACAGGCCCCCACAAAGACAAGAATGGAAAATGCGATGCTGGCTATCCTTGTACCCAATCGGTCAATCAGAAAGCCACCAATAAAAACAGAAAGAATGGCAGCGATACTGTACATGGTGTACATCGTGCCGACCGTCCCCCTTTGAGCACCCATCTCTTCGATGAGACTCGGAGCTACGGCTCCAATGACATCATAGGCAAAGTAGCTTCCAAATGTGAGCAGACTCACAAACAGCAATATGGTAAATCGGTAAAGTTTCGTAGCGGGATGGAAAAAGGAGTTCGAGTCGAGTGATTCTTTCATGGTTGTACCTCAAACCTTAATGGAATGATATCCCTGAAGATGACCCACTTCTAGATTTTTTGCCTGAAGCGTCCTGATGGCTTGAACAGTAGCCCACGAAGCCGATAATGTGGTCAAACAGGGAACATGATAGGTCATGGCCACGCGTCCGATCATATATTCATCGTATCGTGATACTTTTCCAAGAGGTGTATTGATGATGATCTGTATCTCGCCATTGATAATCAAATCCAAAGAATTGGGTCTGCCCTCTTTCACTTTGCAAACGGACTTTGCAGGGATACCGGCTCTCCGGAATGCACGATAAGTCCCCTGGGTAGCCAGAATACCGAATCCCAATTCATACAATTGCCTGGCGATAGCCTTGGCTTTTTCTTTATCATTGTCATTCACACTGATGAATGCATTGCCTTTTGTGGGAATATCCTGGCCTGCTGCGAATTGTGCCTTGGCAAACGCGCCACCGAAAGTAAAATCCATTCCCATGACTTCCCCGGTCGAGCGCATCTCCGGGCCGAGATAGGTTTGTACATTGGGAAACTTGATAAAAGGGAAAACCGGTGTTTTTACAGCGATATGGTTATTACGAGGCGGCTCTTTAATTCCCAGCTCTTTGAGCGTTCTTCCAATCATAATTTTGGCTGCAATTTTTGCCCAGGGAATACCTGTCGCTTTGCTGACAAAGGGAATGGTTCGGGATGCCCTGGGATTGACTTCCAAGACATAGATAACGCCGTCTCTCAGAGCAAATTGCACGTTGATCAATCCCTTGACGTTAAGCATCTGTGCAAGCAATTTTGTCTGTTCGACGATCGTTTCATAATCTTCATCACTGATCATATAGGGAGGCAGTACGCAGGAACTGTCCCCTGAATGGATGCCTGCCTCCTCGATATGCTGCATAAAACCGCAGATGAGTGTTTCATGACCATCACAAATGGCATCGATATCAAATTCAAAGGCGTCCTCTAAAAAAGTGTCTATCAAAATGGGATGATCGGGTGACACCGAAGCTGCTTCATGAATGTATTTTTCGAGAGATCCTTCATCATAGACGATTTCCATGGCTCGACCGCCTAAAACATATGAGGGTCTTACCAGCACAGGATATCCAATTTTTGAAGCCACTTTTTTGGCCTCTGCAAAATCAAATGCGGTTCCCCAATCGGGCTGTTTGATATTCGAATTCTTAATCAAACTCCCGAACCGTTTTCGATCCTCTGCCAGATCGATCGACTCCGGAGAGGTGCCCAAAATCGAAATGCCTGCCCTCTCCAAACCTTTCGCCAATTTTAACGGTGTTTGACCGCCAAACTGAACAATGACACCATCCGGTTTTTCGAAAAAAATGATATGAAGAACATCTTCAAGTGTCAATGGTTCAAAGTACAACTTATCCGCTGTATCATAATCGGTTGAAACGGTCTCCGGATTGTTGTTGATCATAATGGTTTCATAACCCTCTTCACGAAGGGCCATAACAGCATGAACACAGCAATAATCAAATTCAATACCCTGGCCGATACGATTTGGCCCGCTTCCCAAAATAATAGCCTTGGGTCGATCGTTACACCGCACCTCATTCTCTGTTTCATAAGTCCCATACAGATAGGAAGTCTCCGATTCAAATTCCGCACCACACGTATCCACGGTTTTATAGACAGGCAAAATGCCACTCTTTTCTCTCATGCGTCGGATTTCTTCCTCCGAACTCCCGATCAATTGTGCCAAACGTCGATCAGAAAAACCCAATCGTTTACTTTTCTTCAGAACGATCGGATCTTTTATGTGCTTGGCGTTGAACTGTTTTTCAAAAAGAATAATCTCGTTTAACTGGCCTAAAAACCAGGGATCGACACCGGTCATTTTATGCACATATTCGATCTCGATTCCCCTCCGCAGTGCTTCGCCAATTTGCCATAACCGTTGATCAGAGGGTTTTCTCATTTCATCAATGAGTTTTTCTTGATCCATTCCCGTTTCAAATTCAAACCCATAACAATCGATCTCAAGCGACCTCAATGCTTTCTGCATCGCTTCCTTAAAAGTTCGGCCAATGGCCATGGTCTCACCCACTGATTTCATCTGGGTACCGAGGAGGCGGTCGGTCTGAGGAAATTTTTCAAAATTCCAGCGTGGCACTTTGACAACGACATAATCAATGGTCGGTTCAAATGAAGCGGGTGTTTTGCCTGTAATATCATTGGGAATTTCATCTAATGTAAGACCCACGGCCAATTGGGCCGCGATCTTGGCAATTGGGAATCCCGTCGCTTTCGACGCCAGAGCGGAACTTCTCGAAACCCTGGGATTCATTTCAATCACAACCATACGGCCGGTTTTCGGATTGACCGCAAACTGAATATTTGATCCTCCAGTCTCCACGCCGATCTCACGGATAATGGCTTTGGCCGCATCTCGCATGAGTTGATATTCACGATCGGTCAGGGTCTGCACAGGTGCCACTGTAATGGAATCGCCCGTATGAATCCCCATGGCATCAAAATTCTCTATGGAACAGATGATGACAACATTGTCTTTCAGGTCGCGCATCACCTCCAGCTCAAATTCCTTCCAGCCGATAATCGATTCTTCAATAAGCACTTCGCCGATGGGACTGTTGTTTAATCCCCATTTGACCTGTTCCCTGTACTCTTCGACATTGAAAGCGATGCTGCCACCCGTACCTCCCAGCGTGTAAGCGGGTCGGATAATGGCCGGAAAACCCACTTCCTGAATCAAATCGGCGGCTTCATCCAAATTTTTGGCGAATCTCCCCTTCGGCAAGTCGAGTCCGATTTTCACCATAGCCTTTTTAAAGAGTTCCCGGTCTTCGGCCTTTTGAATGGCTTCCAGCTGAGCACCGATCAGCTCGACTTTGTACTGATCCAAAAACCCTGACTCGGCCAATTCCACCGTCACATTGAGACTGGTCTGACCTCCCATTGTGGGCAGCAGAGCATCCGGCCGCTCTTTTTCGATCACTTTTTTTACAGTTATTGCATTAATCGGTTCAACATATGTCCGGTCCGACAACTCTGGATCGGTCATAATGGTTGCCGGATTTGAATTGATCAGAACCGTTTCATATCCCAATTTTTTGAGCGCTTTGACGGCTTGCGTTCCCGAATAATCAAACTCACAGGCCTGGCCTATGACGATCGGCCCAGACCCGATAATGAGTATCTTTTTGATGTCCGTCCTTTTGGGCATTCATCTCCTATCTACGTTAATGTGAAATGAACAACATCCGGTTGTTTATGATTGTTCTTGACCCGCCATCATGGTATAAAATTGTTTAAAAAGATACAACGAATCATGCGGACCGGGAGAAGCTTCGGGATGGTACTGCACGGCAAATATGGGCAGTTCTTGATGGGCGATCCCTTCCACAGTGCCGTCATTCAGGTTACGGTGTGTGACAGCCAGCCCTGCTCGATCCAATTGACCGGCATCGACGGCAAAATTGTGATTTTGCGCGGTGATTTCTATCTCCCCGGTTTTCAAACACATGACGGGATGATTGCTTCCGTGATGCCCGAACTTCATTTTGTACGTCTTGATACCGAATGCGAGACTGATAATCTGGTTTCCCAGACAGATGCCAAAGATGGGATAGTCATCGCGTAATTTTCGGACATTTTCAATCACATAGGCAATGCCTTCCGGGTCTCCGGGACCGTTCGAAAGAAAAATACCATCCGGTTTCATCTCGCGGATCTCCTCGGCCATGGTTGAAGCGGGAACAACCCGGATATCCATGCCGAACGAATACATTAATCGACAGATGTTCTGTTTGATGCCAAAATCATAGGCAACAACCTGAAACCGTTTATGCCCCACTGGGCGAATGGAATTATAATACCAGCTCGGTTGAATATCGGTTTGCCACTTTTCCTGTTTCCTCTGGGTGACAAATTGCACCAGATCCCTTCCCACGATCTTGGGGGATTCTTCAATGCGTCTGCTCAATTCTGCAATGGTCAAGCCTTCCGTTGAAAGGACGCCCATCATGGATCCTCTTTCCCGGATATGCCGAGTCAGCTCGCGTGTATCAATCTGATGAATCCCCTGAACAGAAAATCGTTTCAAATAATGATCCAAATTCTCTTCGGATCGATAGTTGCTCGGGACAGTGCACAATTCTCTCACGATAAGTGCTTCAATCTGCGGCTTGGTGGACTCCACATCCTCATGATTCATGCCGTAATTGCCGATATGGGGATAAGTCATGGTGACCATTTGCCCTTTGTACGAAGGATCTGTAATGACCTCTTGATACCCCGTCATGGCGGTATTGAAAACAACTTCACCCACTGCTGTCCCCTCAGCTCCGAATCCCTCACCGTAAAACATTTTTCCATCTTCTAAATAGAGCACTGCTTCCATGATGATTGGCCATCCTTTTATTCGATTGCTTCATCCGGTTGTACGGATTGTTTAATTTTTTAATATACCAAAGTGGTTCACCTTATGCAAGAAACAAAAAAGCCCTCATTCGCAAACAAGTGAAAAAGGGCCAACCACAGACATTTCTTTGATCTCACTCTCCCCAAATTCACTGCTCCTCTTTCAATCTTTCATCACGTTCGGCAATCTGAAGCTGCTCAAGAATCTCATCCAGATTTCCTGCTAAAATTTCGGGCAACCGGTAGAGAGTCAGATTGATGCGGTGGTCTGTAACCCTTCCCTGGGGAAAATTAAACGTCCTGATCTTTGCGCTGCGGTCGCCAGATCCGATCATCGATCGTCTGCTGGCTGCCAGCTTTTTTTCCTCCTCTTTTCGTTTTAAATCATAAAGTCTTGCCCGCAAGACCTTCATGGCTTTCGATTTATTTTTATGTTGCGATTTTTCGTCCTGGCAGGTTACCACCATGCCGGACGGGATATGCGTAATCCGAACGGCCGAATCGGTGGTATTGACACTCTGTCCTCCGGGACCGGATGAACGATAGACATCGATCCTGAGATCCTTGGGATCGATATCGACATCCACTTCTTCAGCTTCGGGAAGTACGACGACAGAGGAAGCCGAAGTGTGAATACGACCGCCGGTTTCAGTCGAGGGGACTCTCTGGACACGATGGACACCGCTCTCGTATTTCATTTCACCATAAACATGGTGTCCGGAAATTGCAAAGACAATCTCTTTAAAACCACCCAGATCGGTCGGACTGGAACTGAGAACCTCTTTCTTCCATCCTTTTTTCTCAATGTATTTCGAGTACATTCTGTAAAGATCTCCTGCAAAAAGGGCGGCTTCCTCACCGCCTGTTCCCGCTCTGATTTCCATAATTGCATTTTTCTGATCGCTCGGGTCTTTGGGGATCAGCAACAGCTTTAATTGCTGTTCGAGATCTTCCTGTGCGGATCGGTTCTCCTCCAGTTCTTGCTTGGCCAATTCTCTTAATTCGACATCTGAAGATGTCTGTAGAAGTTTTTTATCTTCTTCAATTTTCCCAAGTATTTTTTTATACGCTTTGGATCTTTCGACAATCGTCAACAAATGCCGGTGTTCTTTCGTTAAAGTGGCGATCTTTTCCGGTTTCCGCAATACACCGGGATCTTCAAGACTTTTCTCCACTTCTTGAAGCCGCTTCTCAACCCGGGAAATTTTTTGAATCAGACTGTTCTTTTCCATTTTTCCGATGATCAATGATCTATCGATTAAGTTGTTATCATCTCCACTTTGGTTTCGATCTTCTGATTTAAGACGCTTTTCAATGCGACCAACGATACTTCCAATTGCTTGTCATCCGGTTCTTTGGTTGTAATGCGCTGCAGCCAGAGACCCGGAGCCGTTAAAATCTGGGCAATCCATTTACCAAAACGTTTCCCTGACAATCGGATAATTTCATAGGAAATGCCGCCGATGATAGGAATAAAGAGAAACCGAATGAAACGGTCTCCCATATCCTGCGGCTTCCCCAAAATGATAAAAACGACCAGTGCAACAAGCATCACCACCAGAAGAAAACTGGTACCACACCGGGGATGATGGGTTTTAAATGGCTGAACACCTTTCAATGTCAGCGGTTTGCCTTCCTCGTAGGCAAAAATCGATTTATGTTCTGCACCATGATATTCAAAGATGCGGCGAATTTCCTTCCAGAGACTGATTAATCCCAGATAGACGATAAAAAAGATTAACCGGATCAAACCATCGAGGAGATTAAACATCACGCCGCCTTTTACACCGGTCAGTTCAGTGAGCAAAAGTGGAAGAAAAAAGAAAATACCCATTCCGAGTGCCAAAGCCAGTATAACAGTAAGTCCAGTCCATAGTTTGGATAATTTCTCCGAACGTTTTTTATTTTTCTTCGGTTTGTCTTTATCCAATTCTTTCATGGCTATTTCACTGGAAAAGTTCAGTGCTTTAATACCTAAAACCATGGACTCGATCAGAATGACGCCTCCACGAAAAAAGGGCAGTCCCAATATGCGATACCGCTTGGTCCAGGAAACATAACGATCCCGTTTTAAGACAATTTGACCATCCGGTTTGCGCACGGCCACCGAAACATATTCCGGGGAGCGCATCATCACCCCTTCGATAACGGCCTGACCTCCCACCTGTATTTTTTGCGAAACATCCATATTCTCAACCCTATTAGCCAGGTATAAAAAAACGGAACACGATATAAACATCGCATCCCGTCCCAGACATTTTCCATTCCGCTATGATGATTTCTTTTCTTCCTTCTTTCTCTGGTCTGATTGATCCTCATTCTTCTTGATCTTATACTTTTTCATATACTTCTCAACCCGACCAGCCGAATCAACCAATTTTTGTTTTCCTGTAAAAAATGGATGACAGTTCGAGCAAATCTCAACATGCATATCGCCCACAGTACTTCGTGTTTGAAATGTATTCCCGCACGCACAGGATACGGTTCCCATTTTTAACTCAGGATGTATCTTTTTTTTCAATCTTGAAACCTCCAATCAATCGAATCTTTTTCAAACTTTAAAGATAATAAAACAAACGACTCAAAGCAAGAAAAAATTCAAGTTTACAATTCATTTTTATCTTCTTTACTCCCAGCAGCACAGCTACAAGACGACTGCGGGTGGCAACCATTTTCTCGATATCGGCAAAATGGTCAGTTACTTTTTCTTTCTCGTTCCAGTGTTCTACGTTGGAACGAGAAGAGTACTCCTCTCCACTCAAGTTGATGGCATGCTTGAAGCAGTGCAATGATTGCCCTGGATTCCCTTGTCCAGGGCAAATAACTATGGGGCTTCTGACCCATAAGACAATACAGCATCAAGTTTTTGAATTTGGGGAGGATACCTTGTTGATCGTTCATGGGGGCTTTTTGCCGCTGAACGAATTATTTGGAGGGCTGAGCCCTCCCTTTTTTACGCCTAGGGGTATAGGAGCCTGTCCAAGAACCCCAAAAAAGCGTTATAATATCATAGATTTTTGAATATATAAAGATTTCATATTAATTGTTACCAAAAATATTCCAATTTTTTCTAGTTCTTAGACAAGCTCCATAGCCCATTGGCGATCAGAACTTGAGTCTGGTGCAACGCTTATTCGTTTAGGCTTGTTTTATAATATTTTATCATTCTGTGTATTTGAATATATAACCTTTATGCGAATTTCGTTTTCCGTGCAAACAACTATTGATATGACTGAAATCTAAATTCAAATACCTAGCACATTGTCTTTGTGTAAGCCACTCACCTATATATTTTTCATTTTTAAAAACTAGAAAAGATTTAGCTCCGCGTTGAATTGAATGAATCTTTCTATTTTGGGGGTCAGATAAATACTTACGCATTTCTTCTGCTGTTTTCTCTCTTTCAGATTCTTTATTATATCGCATTAACATAAATTTTGAATGTTCTTTTGCTTGTTCAGGATTATCTTGGTGAGCTTTTTTATTTGCTAAAGATTGCATTCGCCTATTTTCTGGATTTTGGAATAACTTTTTCCTTATTTCGGAATTTCTTTTACACCATTCTTCGTCATACTTAAGACCATAAGTTCCTTCCCCACCTAAAGTCAGATTGTAACCATTTGTAAAACTATCATAAAATCGGATATATTTTTTTTCTAGTTCACAGAGTTCTTTCCATTCTGTAGCTCTGTCAATTATTTCCCAACTGATATTTTTAGAATCATATTTTCTTATTGCATCGTGAAATGGTGTCCTTGAACCCTTTTTTACACTTCGTAAATGAATTCGGATTCTTTCTTTTAGCGTTGTTATTGTAATACCAATATAGATTTTTCCACTGGGTGAAGTGGCTTTATATACTATTCCATTAATTGATTTTTTCTTTTCCATAAATTTACTTACAAGCCTAACGATTATTTCTGCGGCGCGCCAAACCGACGGGTGACCATTATTCATTTTCGTGTGGCACTGCTTTTAAGCAGTGCTTTAATTATTTGTTCATTCAACACGATATTTTACAAATATCACACTGACCAGGGCACCCTGCGAATTGATGCGGTAGTTATGTAAAGTTATTTGACTATCAATCAAGCAACTCCTTGAATATTTTATAATCATGATCCGAAAGACTGAATTTGGCATTAAGCTTATTCAGCATTTGGCCCGAGTTGAACCAGGATATGAATGTATCGACATTGCCGGCAAACCCTCTTGCACATTTGTCAGATATCGTCTGGTAATCCTGAACTTCTGGGAACAATTTTAAAGTCTGATGAGTTGCAGATGGGAAATCGAAACCTTGCTTCATGTAATACAAAACACTATAAATATGCCGCAGACGAATTTCTAGATGACTTTCAAATGGAATATTGGCAATTTTTTCTGACGCTGATAAATTTTCAAATGATTGAT
Organism: bacterium; assembly: GCA_016931965.1. Taxonomy (GTDB): domain Bacteria; phylum Zhuqueibacterota; class QNDG01; order QNDG01; family DSAB01; genus JAFGDT01. The sequence goes on from JAFGDT010000041.1 coordinate 57,585, forward strand.
GATCAAGTCTTTGTGTTTGATGATGGATTATTCTTCTTCTGGGTGTTCTTTCCGGTTTTTCGACCGCGCCAATTTGTTGTTTTATTTCTTCTCTCTCTGAAATCTCAATGTGAACTTGCTGCAGTGCCTCAGAGAAAGTCTCGTCATCGGTATCTGGAAATTCATTTCTCAGGTAACCCACTACTTTCTGTTTTACTTCGAATGAAGTTAATTGTTGAATTAGTGCGATGACTTCCCGTTTTTTGTTAAATTTATCGAGCTTGTTTTTTAAATATTCATTATACCTATTTTCTTCTATACTACTCTTGTTGAAAATACCTATAAAATTTATGCCTTGCTCTGATCCTTTTTCAAAGTCAATTTTTTCTAACAATATTGGGTCGGTGTGAGGGTTCAATGGTCCATCATAAAAAATTCTAAGATCTGGTCCAATTAAAAACCCGAAATCGGATTTCATTTGCCTCATATAGGATCTCAGTTGTCCTATTACATAATCACGTTTTATATCCTCTGCAGGCCTCTTGACCTCCACGACAATTAGACATTTCCTATCATTACCATAAATAATTAAATCCGGACGAAGCGTGCCCTCACGCCCAAGTTGCACTTTCGGTTGTCTTTCTATCTCATTCTTATATTCCCGCCAACCGAGGACCTCAATGGCTCTAACCACTTGATTTTCAAAATCCCTTTCAGACAAATTTTGCTTGATATTTTCCGATAACAGAAAACAAATCTCATCCCATTTTTCAGAATTACAATTCATAATTTGCCTCTGATTCTCTCACATAACACAGGTTTATCCACCCTATATGCATTACATATGCTTTTCAAAATAATCTTTGAATTTGAATACAATCATTTCCTTCAAATCAAGACACATGGAGCCAACTTGCCCCCTTCATCTATTTCTTTGATAGCCATTTTTCTGTTGAAATGCAGACAAGAATCGGGAATCGATTGAAAGAATATTTTATTCCGCATGATTTAATACACAAAAATCAGAAAATCAATCAAAACTTCCGCTTTTAAAAGCAGACAAGAATGCACAATAGTCATTCTCCCTCTAAAAGCAAAGTCAATGGCTTTAAAAATAACGACTGGAAATGGTTATCTGTATCTTAAGCCCGTTTGATTTTACAAATTGTGAAATTTTTACCTTGACATTCGATAAAACCTTTTATATTATGTAATATAAATTCTTTAAATCCATAAAATCAAAAAGAGCCGATTTGAATGAACACCCATCAGAAAGATAAAATGAAAAGCAGCGATTATCTCTCAGAAGAAGAACAGCAAGAGAGCAAGCAACAACTGTTTTTCTACAATATATGTCTCATTGCGGGCAGTGTCCTTATCCTATTTTCTCTCATTTATCTTTTACAACATTTAGGCAACAATTCGGTTTACTGGATTGGATTTTTGGGGTTATTCTGTGCAATTCCTTTCTTCATCATATACGGAATCGGCATGAAATCGATCAAAAACAAAACGAATTCAAACCCCAAAAACCAGAAACATAAAGCATAGCAGCAACCGATTACAGATCATTATCAAGACACACATTGTCGACGATACATCCAAGTTTCAATAGACTGTCCTTTTATAACAAGGGTGATGAACCATACAAGGAGAAAAACAAACACCTGGATGGATAATCCATTTTTTTAAGTAAACACCTGATCTATAATAAAGGGTATAAAACAATGGCATTAGTACCCTGCCGAGAATGTCAGAAAAAAATCAGTGAAAACGCCGTAAGCTGTCCAGAATGTGGAGCCCCTTTTCCCTCGAGAAGAGAATGGAGGGGGCCAGGATTCGAATGGAAATCCCAAAAAACACTGTTCGGTCATCCGCTGATCCATATTGCATTTGGTCGAAATGAAAAAGGAAAATTGAGGGTCGCCAAGGGATTCATTGCCATCGGGCAATTTGCCGTCGGTGCGTTTACAGTCGCCCAATTTGGCATCGGACTCATTTTCGGTTTGGGTCAATTTATTTTTGGCCTGACGGCAGTGGCTCAGATCGCAATTACCGCACTGTTTGGATGCGGCCAGGTTGCCATCGGATATGTGGCTGTGGGCCAGCTGGTTTTTGGTTACTACGGATTGGCCCAGGTCGGTATTGCCAAATATCTCTGGTCATTTGGAAGAAAAGATCCCGAAGCCCTGGACTTTTTCAGCCGATTAGGCGAAAAAATTGGATTGTCCCTGGACCAATACTTCAGAAAATAAAATGCCTAACAAATATAAAAAGGGAAGAATAATGTTATGCAGAGATTACTGCTGGTATCCAACCGATTGCCCATTACAATAGAAAAACAAAAAGGGGCCATGCACTTTCACCAGAGTGTCGGTGGACTGGCTACCGGTCTCGGTTCCTTCTATAAAAAGTATGACAGCATGTGGATCGGCTGGTGCGGGCTGGCTTCCAACAACCTGGATCACCAGACACGAAGAAACATCGAATCGGAACTGCTGACCCAGCACCACAGTTATCCCATTTTTCTGTCCAAATACGATATTAAGATGTTTTACGCGAGCTTTTGTAACAAAACACTCTGGCCTCTTTTCCACTATTTCACGGATTATACGATATTTGACCACGAATCATGGAAAGCCTATCAAAATATCAACAAACTCTTCCTTCACGACATCTTGCGCATTGCTCGACCGGACGACATTATCTGGATCCACGACTACCATTTGATGCTGCTACCACAAATGATCCGCGAGCATCTACCCCACACACAGATTGGATTTTTCCTCCACATTCCATTTCCGTCATTCGAAATTTTTCGTTTACTCCCCTGGAGGAAAGAAATCATAGAGGGACTTTTGGGATCTGATCTGATTGGATTTCATACTTACGATTATGTCCGCCATTTTTTCAGCAGCGTTCGCCGCTTATTGGGATACGACAACACATTCGGTCAAATTATGGTGAATCATCGCATCGTCAAAGCGGATGCTTTTCCGATGGGCATTGATTATGACCGCTTTTCCAAAGGAACTTCCGACCCGGACTGGTTAAAAGAAATCAATAAAAGATGTTCGGACTGCAAAATTATTCTTTCGGTCGATCGGCTGGACTACACAAAAGGGATCCCAGAAAGGCTGGAGGCATTCGATTATTTTCTTGAAGAATATCCTGAGTACCGGAGTCAGGTCACATTGATTATGATCGCCACCCCTTCACGGATGGGGGTTGAACAATACCAACATTTAAAACAACGTGTCGACGAACTGGTCGGCCGCATCAACGGCAAACACGGCACGATCGACTGGACTCCTGTGACCTATCTCTACCGTTCCCTGTCATTTGAAAAAATTGTGACATTGTACAACATTGCCGATGTGGCCATGGTCACACCGCTCAGAGATGGCATGAATCTGATAGCTAAAGAGTATCTTGCAGCTCGAAAAAACAACAGGGGTGTTTTGGTGCTCAGCGAGATGGCCGGAGCCAAAAGTGAACTGATCGAGGCCATCATTGTCAATCCACACAACAAACAAGAAATAGCCGAATCATTGAAAGCAGCATTAACCATGGCGGATGAAGAACAGATAGAGCGAAATACATTGATGAAAGACCGTTTAAAACGGTACGATATTACAACATGGGCCAATGACTTTATGGGGAGTTTGGCCAGGGTAAGAAATCAACAAGAAGAGATTGGAATCAAAATACTCACAAAAAATAAACGGAAAAATCTATTAAAGAAGTATCAGGCTAGCAATAATCGATTAATCTTTTTGGATTATGACGGCACGCTTGTTCCCTTTGTCGACAAACCCGAATTGGCTGAACCCGATGAAGAAATTTCGGCTCTGCTTAAAATTTTGAACAAAGATTCAAAAAACGAGGTAATTCTTGTCAGCGGAAGAGACAGACACACGCTGGACAACTGGTTCGGCCATCTGAAAGTGAGTTTATCGGCTGAACATGGTGTATGGCTGAAAGAGAAAGGAAGCTCGTGGCATTTGATTGAACCAATTAAAAGTGAATGGAAGGGTGAAATCAAACCCATTCTTGAAGCTTACGTCGATAAAACACCGGGTGCCAGAATCGAAGAGAAATCATACTCCCTTGTATGGCACTACAGGAGGGTTCACCCGGAACTGGGAACCATCAGAGCCATAGAATTAAAAGAAGACTTATTGCATCTCACAGCCAACCTGAATCTGGTGGTGTTGGAAGGCAGCAAAGTCATCGAAATCAAAAATGGAGGAATCAACAAAGGGCGCGCAGCCCTGCACTGGATACCCAAGAAAGAGTGGGATTTCATCCTGGCGATAGGTGACGACTGGACGGATGAAGATCTTTTTGAAGCCCTTCCGGAATCGGCCTATTCGATCAAGGTTGGATTAACCTTTTCAAAATCTAGATTCTGTTTGACAAACCACCTGGAGGTCAGGGAACTTTTGCAGCAGTTCAGCAGTATTCAAAAACCAGTTCCAAAATAGATCGATTATCTTGTCATTTTTAAAAAGGAGAATGCATCATGAGAAAATCAATAACCGCGATTTTATCGGTTTCCGTAGTTATGGTACTGGGATGTGGCCAAAATGCAGAGGAGAACCAATTGAACAACTTTATTGATCAACATGTTGAAAAAGTAAAACCGCTTTACAGAGAGGTCAGTCTCGCCTACTGGCAGGCGGCAACAACCGGCAACGATGAAGATTACCAGAGATACAGTGACCTTGACCTCGAGATGCGTCAAATATACAGCAATTCAGAGGATTTCAAATATCTTGATGAAACAAAGAAATCTGGAAAAGTCAATGATGCCACACTGGCCCGTGAACTTGACGTATTGTACAACAGTTATCTTGAAAATCAGATCGAACCCGCATTGCTCAAAGAAATCGTTCAATTGGGATCCGAAGTGGAAAAGAAGTTCAGTACATTTCGGGGCACAATTGAAGGCCAGAAGGTAACAGACAATCAAATTAAGGACATTTTAAAGAAAGAGACCAACTCAACCAAAAGAAAAGCAGCATGGCTTGCCAGCAAACAGGTCGGACCTGTAGTGGCTGGAGACATCATTGAACTGGTTAAATTAAGAAACGAAGCTGCTCAGAAGCTGGGTTTTGAGAATTACCATACACTCTCTCTGACAACCGGTGAACAAAGCAAAGAACAGCTGAATCGGATATTTCAAGAATTATACGAATTGACCAACGAACCATTTGGACAACTCAAAAATGAGTTGGACAGCATTCTCGCCGAAAAATATGGGATCGAGCCATCCCTTCTGATGCCCTGGCATTATCACGATCCGTTTTTCCAGGAGACACCCCTTGTCTATGAACTCGATCTGGATCAATACTACTTGGACCAGGATGTAAAAGAACTGGCTTCCCGTTTCTATACGGGCATCGATTTACCGGTCGAATCGATTCTTGCCGCAAGTGATCTGTACGAGAGGGAAGGGAAAAATCCACACGCATTCTGCATGGATGTCGATCGTGAGGGAGATATACGTATATTGTGCAATTTAAAAAATAACGAACAGTGGATGGAAACCATGCTCCATGAGCTGGGGCATGCAGTTTATGATAAATATGAAAATCCTGAAACACCCTTTCTGTTGCATCGACCTGCCCACATATTCACAACCGAGGCCATTGCCATGTTTTTTGGACGTCTCAGTCGCGATGCATCATGGATGCAATCCATGCTGGGACTCTCCGACGATCAACGGTCTGAAATTAATCGGGTAAGTACCAAATATGCCCAGCTCAAACAATTGATATTTGCCCGTTGGGCCATGGTCATGTATAATTTCGAAAAAGAGCTGTACGCAGATCCCGATCAAGATTTAAATACACTGTGGTGGCAAATGGTTGAGAAATATCAATTGATTAATAAACCTTCAGGAAGGAATACGCCAGATTGGGCGGCCAAAATTCATTTCGCCATCGCACCCTGTTACTATCACAATTACCTGCTTGGAGAGCTGCTTGCCTCACAATTGCACCATTATATGGTTCAGAACCTATTGGACGATGGTTCCGACGAGAACATCAATTATGTGGATCAGAAACAAGTCGGTCAATATCTCCGTAAAAATATATTTGAAGCCGGTGCACTTTATACATGGAATGAGATGATCGAACGCGCCACAAAAGAACCCCTCAATCCACAGTATTTTGTGGAACAGTTCGTAAAATAGGGACAAGAACATTGGAACGAAAATCGCTAAACTGGAGGAAGTAAAACATGAACAGATTCAGAACATGCATCAGTATTCTGGCAATTGTCTTGCTGTCGACATTACATGTGTATGGACAGGCCTCTTTTCAGGCGGGTGGCAACTTTACGCTCGGATTTCCACAAAACGAGTTTAAAAACAATATTGACAACATTGGATACGGAGGAACAGGATTTTTTGCCTACCGTTTCCCCCAATCCCCCCTGCTCGTAGGTGCTTCGGCATGCTTTTTGGTCTACGGAAGAGAAACGCGGGAAGAACCCTTCAGCTTAACAATACCCGATGTCTTTGTTGATGTGACCACTACCAACAGCATTATCATGGGTCATCTGTTTCTTCGGTTACAGCCTCCCCGGGGATCCATACTGCCCTATCTGGATGGCCTGTTTGGATTCAACTACCTTTCGACAAGAACCACAATCGAAAATCAGGCCAACAATGAGGAAGTGGCCAGTTCAACCAATTTCGACGACATTACGTTCAGTTATGGCGTTGGGGGTGGCCTGATGATTCGTGTGTTCCAGCCCACTCAAGATGATCTGAAAAAAAATGAACTCCAGGCTGTCTATGTCGATCTGGGAATACGCTACATCAAGAGTGGCGAGGCTGAATACTTGAAAAAGGGATCCATTTTAATTGAGAATGGAAAAGTCACCTATGATATCAGCAAATCGGCAACGGATCTGGTCACCGGGCACATTGGTGTCGTTTTTACATTTTGAGACATATCCAACATACCAATGAAAAAGGTCTTGCAATAACCGGCAAGACCTTTTTTTATGTCCTGTTTCAGATTAATATCCTGTAGGTAAGTCGATAAAAACAGTCTCCAAGTCAAACGCTTCTTGGATCATTTCACCAACAGCTTGAACACCCAGTGTTTCTGTTGCGTAATGTCCTCCAAAAAGAACATTGATCGCCGCTTCCTTCGCTGTCCAGTACCACTCATGTTTTGGTTCACCTGTGATATAGGCATCAAATTGGAGGCGAATGGCCTGATCGAGAAAGCTGATGGCTCCCCCGCTGACACAGCCCAGACGAACGATCTTATCCGGACCAAAATCCCATAGTGTGGGTTCGCAACCCAGCCCTTTTTGAAATTGATCAACCAGTCTGGACAAGGGAATCGGTTTTTGAAAATGGACCTCTTTCCCGATCACTGAACCATGATAGGCTCCAAAATCCTTGACAACCGGCCATTCCATCACCTTGCAGATCTGGGCATTATTCCCCAATGTGGGATGAAGATCCAGCGGAAGGTGCACCGCATAGAGTGCCATATCCGATTCGATCAACAATTTGATTCTTCTGTATAAAAATCCGGACAGAGAAACCGGTTTACCCCAAAGAAGTCCATGATGAACGAATAGCAGATCGGCTCCCGTGTCTTTTGCCTTCTGGATCGCCTCGAAGGATCCATCAACGGCCAGGGCGACCTTTTTCACAACACCCGAATTTTCAACCTGAAGTCCGTTGAGACTGTCATCTTCCACGTCGTTTATTTTTAATAGATCGTCTAAATACTCAACCAATTTGATCGTTTTCATCTGTTTCAACCTCGGCAATTTCAAAAATGACTGTACCCCCTCCTGTGTATTCACATGGATCCAGACATTGAACACGGGCTGGTTGCTCTTTGTCTGGCGACAATCCCAGATCCTTTGGATTCACGCCATGACTGAGTGCGACATAATAGGGCAATAGCGAAACCAATCCATGCATACAGACAGCACACGATTTTTGAGTGTCCAAGATATATCCCTCTCTGAGATAAAATACATCCCCTTGTCGATACACGGGACAATGCCCCTTTATTTCAACAATAACAATTTTTAAATACTTCATTTTTTACATCGATGAAAGTTGAAGGATGTTCGACAGTTTAATTCAGGGATACCTTATCTCTTCCCCATCTGTAAAGAGAAGACCATATACCCTTTCCCACAACTGTTCGGTGAATCGCGCCAGCGTTTCCCGATAAGAACCTTGAATATGGTCTTCAATATGAAGCGGTGGACCAATATCGAGAGAAAGGGTACGATGCGGCAAAAAGAATCGATGTGTTCCCTTGATGGCGGCGGGAAAAACCGGAATAGATCCATACCCCTCTTCCCGAAGATCATAAACAATCTTGGCAAGCCCTCGCTTGAATTTCTTCAATTTGCCGACAACGCCGGTGCCCCCCTCAGGGAAAAGACACACCAGTTTTTTCTCTTTTAAACCGGACTCAACCGACTCAAACATATCCTTTGGCAATCCGCTTCTTTTAACAGGAATCGCACCGACAGCACGAATGCGATGAGAAATAATCGGGGCCAAATTTCTTGCCAAGAATTCAGCGGGCACACGAAACCAATGGCCCAATTTCTGTATCATATAATCCACACTGTATTCATAGCACCGTTTCGTATCAAAAAGTTCATAAGTTCCCACAAAATGGATTTGCCTGGGCACAAGAGCACCCAAGAAGAAAACATCTTTCCAGTTCAGATGATTGGGTGCGAGTATCCCTGGTCCACTCCGAGGCAGCCAGTTTAAACCTGACACAGCAATGCGCTGGGTTTTCACCACACTGATCGTTCTTCTTTTCCAGACTTCATACGCATTCATACCCAATCCTCATCCCTGACTTGATGCAGCCGGTCGAGAAGCTGTTTCATGTCTTCCGGCAGGTCCGAATCAAAAAAATGTTCCTTCCCGGTGGCAGGATGAACAAAACCCAGCGTTTTTGCATGAAGAGCCTGACGTTTCATCATTTGTAACAGTTCCATTCCAAGTGCTGTCTGCTTTTTATTGAGTCCTCCCAATTGCCGTCCCCTGCCCCCATAGGTATGATCACCAAATACAGGATGTCCCATGTGCGCAAGATGCACACGGATTTGATGGGTTCTGCCCGTTTCCAAACGAAGAGTAATTAACGAAGTCAGTGGTAATCTCTCCTCCACTTCAAAATGGGTCACTGCATTCTTTCCTGTTGATGTAACTCCGATTTTTTTTCTGTCTCGAATGCTTCGAGCCAAAAATGTTTCAACAGTCCCGGATGATTTCCTGACATGTCCCCAGACAATGGCGACATATTGTCGCAAGACTTTTTTATCCCGAAACTGGTTGGCCAACTGCTCATGGACAGTATTGTTTTTCGCTACAACCAGCAGCCCCGACGTATCCTTGTCTATGCGATGCACGATTCCTGGGCGGTAGGGATCATTGACACTCGAAAGTTTCAGGCAGTGGACCAGCAACGCATTGACCAGTGTTCCACTGGAATGGCCAAAGGCAGGATGAACGACCATTCCTGCCTTTTTATTGATGACAAGAAGATCCCCATCTTCATAAATAATGTCAAGGGGAATATCTTCCGGAACGACATCCGGAACCCGCTGTTTTGGAAAAACAACAACAATTTTTTCCAATGGCCGAACGACATGATGAGCTTTTACCCTCTTTCCGTCAACCTGAACAAAACCTTCTTTAATCAGTTTCTGTATCTGACTTCTCGAAATATGGCTGATCTGATTGACTAAAAAAGTGTCCAGTCTCTCTTGTGTTTTGTGTCCGGGAACGGAAATGATGATGCGTTCTTCTTCCATGGCTCACGATATCGATACGGTGCTGTCTGCCGATATCCCGAATTCTATTTTTTCAGCATGACCTGAAGATCTTCATCAAGAGCCTGCAAATCCTCTTCATGTTCAACTTCATCTTCCAGAATTTGTACAGCTAAATTATAGGTCACCGGATCTTTCAGCCCGACCTGTTCAATGATGCTGTTATAGACCGTAATCGCACATTGTTCACCTTTGATGTTCTGTTCCAGTATCTTTTTTACAAAAGGGTCATCGGGTGGGTCATATCCGCAGTTGGTCTGTTCCAGCCATTTTTTCGGTGTGGTTAAGGGCGTGCCGCCGAGCTGGATAATGCGTGTCGAAACCATATCGGCATGCCGCAGTTCATCAGCCGCATGCTGAATCAGCTCAGCAATGACCGCATCCTTCATCGGCCCGGCAACCACTTTTGCACCCAGCCAGTATTGATAGTAGGCCAGCCATTCATCCGCAAAAGCCTTATTCAACAGTGTCAGAACTTTGTTGATATCCATACCGACAATTTCGCGACCTTTTGTTCCCATCTGTAACTCCTTTCTTTTAATGTTGATAACATAACACTGAATAATTATGAAAAATAATTACACAATTGTATCAATCCAAATTGAATATTAAGACGACTTCCTCCCTTGTAATTTTTTCTCCATAATCGGCTTCAATCTGTCCATCAAATCGACTCCAATCAGCTGCCCAAAAAATCGAATCAAAACCCATAGGACAACCAGTGGAACGATGATCGTTTTAAGAATAAACACCACAATGAGGTCGATAATGTAATCAATATACCCCGAGATGGTGTTTTTCAGATTCTGTATCCTCTCCTCAATATTGGCAGCCATTTCAATACTATTGAAAAAATTTTTAATCCTCTGGATCAGATTGGGATCGCTTTCGACATCGGGCAGACCGGTTTCATCCTCATCAATCTCCATACTGGCTTCTTCGAGCGATTGCGCCGCCCTTTCATATTGATCCTCCAGGAAAAGCGAGTCTATCTGACTGGTAGCCAATGCAACGAGTGGAATGCAGAATCGGACCAGTATGGCAATCACCATGAGCCTGTATCCAAAACCCGCAAAATTCCATTTGAACAGATTGGACAGCCAGATATCCACCAAAATCGCCAACAACGACAGAGAGAGCAGAACTTTGAATCCCAGCCAGATCCCGATCGTCATCAGTATCTTCTGTATCCCCAGAGATGTGGTGCTGGCCAGAATCACCCAGGAAAACCGCTCGATCAGATCATTGAGGGGATCCAATATTTCACCCACAGCGATGGTGATCCCGACTCCTGCCGGCGATACGGCCACATCGCTGGCCTGTACGACAGAAATAATGGCATTGATACCGCGAACCACGGCGAAAGTATAGAGTGCGTTTTTCATGGTTTTATCAAAATAGCTATTGGCTTCACTGTCGATTTTGTTGAGAAATGTTTTTTCAACGAGGAGATGGTTGAGCAGTCCGGTATAGGCCAAAATGCCAACCAGGATAACAATGATACTGATGATGATTTTTTTCAAAAGAGGACGGATCACGATATCTCTACTCCTCAACCGAACGGAATTGTTAAGTATGAATAAATATCTCAGAAAATAATAATAAATTTACAGTTGATATGCAAGCAAAAAGAGGCTAAAAGCAAACGAAACCTGATAAAAATGTAAACATCAAATGTTCCACAGAAGTTTGATTCTTGTAAATTTTGAATTTTCCCTTGAAATTGATAAAATGATTTATTATAATTTGATGATTTCATCCCATTATCCAAACAAAAATCATCGTTGGAAATTGAGTATAAGACTTTTAATAGATGAAACAATAAATACGCAGAAAAAATTCTATCCCGAGAAATTCTATTTGCTCCCACGGACAAGGATTGCACATAAAAAAAGCCTTTGGGAGAACATACGGACTACAATTTTAACTCACCAGCCAGACTATCAAAACGGTACATCCTGATACTGATTACATGCTTTTTACAAAGTAAATATCAACAAGAGATATCAAAAAACATGGTATAAAAGTTCAACAAATGAGATTTTATAAGGAAGAAAAATGACAAGAAAAATACTTCTTATAATGGGTTTTATAGGGACAGCCTTCTTTTTACACTGTCCAACCAGTATAAACAGTATCGAACAGTGGAATATTTTTGAAACCCAATTTACCAGCTCGAAAAGATATGAGAACCCTGTACAGGATGTGAAAATCGAAGTCACGTTCGTGTCACCCAGTCAGGATGTACGGACTTTTCTTGCATTCTGGAATGGAGACGATGAATGGCGGGTGCGGTTTAGTCCTGATGAAATCGGAAGGTGGATTTACTTGACATCCTGTTCTGATAGTTCAAACGGAGGACTGCATCAACAGTCCGGGACTTTTCAATGCGTGGCATATACTGGCGATAATGCTCTATATCAGAACGGTGAACTGCAGCTTTCTCAAAACAGGCGTTATTTTGTTCATCAAAACGGCAAACCCTTTTTCTTTATGGCGTGCACAGCCTGGTGCGGTCCAGCCCTTGCTGCATACGATGATTGGCAGGTTTACCTGCAGGATCGGGTTGATAAAGCATTCACAGCCATTCAGTTTGTGATGACCCAGTGGCGTATGTTTGACAGGGACGCCGATGGCAATGAAACCTTTACCGGAATAGAAAAAATAGAAATCAATCCGGCTTACTTCCAGCGGATGGACCGCTATGTGGACGCCATCAATGAAGCCGGTTTGTTAGCTGTCCCTGTCGTCTTGTGGGCCATAGCCGGAGATACCAATCCCGGATACATCCTGCCCGAAGATCAGAAAATCGTACTGGCTGAGTATATTGTCGCCCGATATGGCGCCCACCAGGTCCTCTGGTTTCTTGGGGGTGACGGGAATTATGAAAACGAGCGTGCAGAACCCTGGAAAAAGGTGGGCCGTGCTGTCTTCAAAGAGGACCAACACAGGCTGGTTTCCATGCACGCGCGGGGGAGAAGCTGGGTTGGTGATGAATTCCGAGGAGAGACCTGGTTTGATTTCATCGTCTACCAGAGCGGACATGGAGACGATGAGGCTACATTCCGCTGGTTAACCCAGGGACCTCCTGCAACCCAATGGAATGAAGAACCCATGTTGCCGGTGATTAATGCCGAACCGAATTATGAAGCGCACAACGGTTACACATACCGGAAAGTGCACAATGACCATGCTGTGCGAAGAGCAGCCTACTGGAGTCTTCTGGCATCCCCGACCGCAGGTGTGACCTATGGAGGGCAGGGTATCTGGGGATGGCATACAGAAGTACAACTACCGGCGAATCATCCATCAGCAGGACTGGGTTCACCCTGGTATCAGGCAATCGATCTGCCAGGGGCCTTCAGCATGCAAGAACTGGTCGAGCTGTTTACTTCAATTGACTGGTGGCGTCTGAAACCGGCTCAGAAACTGATTGTCAGCCAGCCGGGCGAGAAAGATGCTTCAAAATATGTCGCTGCAGCCAAATCGGAGGACGGAACTGCGGCCGTTATCTATATGCCTGAAGGTATGCCGATTCAAATACGAACCGAATTGCTGAACGTCACCAAAGCCCGATGGTATCATGCCCGGACGGGAGGATGGGTGGATGGAGGAGAAGTGATTCAACCCAGACAGACATTCGAACCGGCTGACCGCAACGACTGGGTACTGGTATTCAGCCGGTGATTGACCGGTAACCCTGAAGTCGACACGGATGAAAAACTTGAAGATTGGAATATGAAATGAAACATGGTTTAACAACGGGTTTTTTAATATTGCTTTTCGGAATGGAATGGGCCAACCCCGTCAAAGTAGCAGAGATCAGCGGAGAATTAAAAACCTGGTATAAAATCACGCTGACATTCACAGGTCCTGAGACAGATGAGCAGGCCAATCCGAATCCATTCCTGGATTACCGTCTGAACGTCACCTTTACACGGGAGGACAAATCCTATTTGGTTCCGGGATATTTTGCAGCAGATGGCAATGCCGCCAACAGTTCGGCGGATTCCGGGAATCAATGGCAGGTTCATTTTGCACCGGACCAGACAGGGATATGGAAATACGAAGTCTCCTTTCGCAGGGGCGAAAATATTGCCGTAAGTGACGATCCGAATGCGGGCCGCAGTGCCGGTTTTATGGATGGTGAAACCGGTTCTTTTACGGTAGAGCCCACCGACAAAACCGATCGCGATTTCCGGGGCCGGGGTCGTTTGGAATATGTGGGGGAGCATGTTCTGCGCTTCGCTGAAACAGGGGAATATTTCCTGAAAGCCGGCGCGGATGCCCCGGAGAATTTCCTGGCCTATCAGGATTTTGATGGCGATTTCAAGAACGACGGACACCACGACGAACTCGTGAAAACCTGGCAGCCGCATGTCAGGGATTGGCATTCCGGTGATCCTGCCTGGCAGAACGGCAAGGGCAAAGGGATCATCGGCGCCATCAACTATCTGGCCTTGCAGGGGATGAATGTCTTTTCCTTTTTGACATTAAACATAGCCGGGGATGACCAGAATGTTTTCCCGTACACGTCGTACGACGAACGGGTGCGGATGGACATATCCAGACTGGCCCAATGGGAGATTGTCTTTGAGCATGCCGACAGACTGGGCCTGTACCTCCATTTCAAAACCCAGGAAGCCGAAAATCAGGAACTGCTGGACGGCGGTGCGCTGGGTGTGGAACGCAGGCTCTACTACAGGGAGCTCATCGCCCGATTCAGTCACCATCTGGCATTGAACTGGAATCTGGGCGAAGAAAACGGTGCCTGGGGAAATCATGAAGGACAAACGACAGCAGAACGCCGGGCCATGGCGGGATATTTCTGGGAGCACGATCCCTATCAGCATCATATCGTGATACACAACGGACAATCCTTTGATGATCTGTTGGGGGACAGATCGGCATTGACCGGGGTTTCCGTACAGACCAACAGGCCGGATTTTAGCCAGGTACACGATGCCATACTGCACTGGGTAGATGAATCGGAAAAAGCGGGAAAACCATGGGTGGTGGCCATTGATGAACCCGGTGATGCACAGCATGCGCTGATTCCGGATCAAGAGGATCCAAACCACGACAATGCCCGTCAAAATGCACTCTGGGGTATGTTTATGTCCGGCGGAGCCGGTGTGGAGTGGTACTTCGGATATGCCCATCCGGAATCCGATCTCACCTGTCAGGACTGGCGCTCCCGGGCGAATATGTGGGATCAGTGCAGGTATGCACTGGAATTTTTCAGGGAGTACAACATCCCGTTTACGGAAATGACCAACGGGGATGAGCTCACAACGGATCAGAACGATTACTGCTTTTATAAGGCCGGTGAGCTGTACCTGGTTTACATGAAATCTGCCGGGGATAATCGAATTGACCTGGAAGCTCATAACACGACTTTTCAGGTCTATTGGTTCAATCCCCGCTCGGGAGGAAAGTTAGAGAGAGGAACCGTCCACTCCATATCCGGACCAGATGCGCAGAATATAGGCAATCCGCCTGAAGCACCTGAACAGGACTGGCTGGTGGTGATTCGCAGGGAAGAGTAAAAAGCATCCGTTATGTTTAGATCAAAGGTCAGGAATGATGAAACGTCTACATGTTCTTTTCGTCCTATTGGCATTTTTGATGTGTACTTTAGACATCCTGTTTGCAGATGAAATTGCAGAAGGTAAATTGTATTCGGTGATCGAACTCGCATTCGAAGGTCCCCTGCAGACCCCGAAGGACACACCGGCCCGGGACATCGATTTCTGGGTGGAATTTCAGCACGAAAGCGGTTCCCCTGTTCACCGGATATATGGATTCTGGGATGGGGACGGCAGGGGCCATGCAACCGGTAATGTCTTCAAGGTCCGGTTTTGCCCGACTGAAACGGGAAAATGGATCCTGTCCGAGGTCCATTCCAATGCAGCGTCATTGGACAATCAGCATCAGGGAGATCACATCACTGTGGGTCAATCGGACCATCCCGGCTTCTGGATGGCGGATCCTGCAAGTACGGGAAAGCGGTGGTATCGGCGTTCGGACGGTTCGCATCTCTACATCATCGGAAACACGCACTACAGTTTTCTTTCAGGGTACATGAAAGGCGGAATGCCCTCAGGCAATACAATTGACGGCGATATTCGCGGCAATGCCGATTTTTTTAAAAAATTGCGTTTCGGACTCTCAGGCGATTATTACCTCAATCCTGTGGAGAAGCCCTATTTTGATGACGAGGGGCAGCCAACCGATTGGGGAGACTATGCACACCGTCCCAATCCCCAGTGGTTTCACAATCGGGTTGATCTGGCTGTGCAGACCGCCTATGAGGTGGATTTAATTACCGACATTATCCTTGCCGGACCGGACAATGAATGGGCCCGCTCCACATTGCGGGCGAAATACAACGGAGGGGATCCGACGCCTTTTCTGAAATATATCGCCGCCCGCTATGGGAGCTATCCCAATGTCTGGATCTGCCTGTGCAACGAGTACGAGATCCGTGAGCCTGTCTACAGCGAAAAAGAAATCGCCGAATTCGGTCGGATCATACTTAATTACCTGCCCTATCAAACACCGCTCAGCGTGCACGCCACGCCGAATACACTGTGGGCAGATGCATTTGAAGACCTGCCGCCCTGGAACGACCACATCATCATTCAAAAGAAACTTCGCCACCTTTCCCCTGCCGCAGATGTCATCCAGAATGTCTGGGAAAATCAAAACCATCCCTTGTACAAACCGGTGATCAACGACGAACTGAGTTATGAGGGTGATGGGGACAGCCACAATGAAGGCGACTCCATTGAATCGCATCTGGGTGCCTTTCTCGGAGGAGGATACGGAACCACCGGCGAAAAATCCGCCAGCAAAGAAGGCCAGTATTTTAAGGGAAATTTCAATGCCGATGAACATACGGCTGCGGACAACCTGAAATATCTTCGGGAAGTGATCGACCAGCACATCACTTTCTGGAAAATGGCTCCAGGCCGGGACATTTTTTCCAATCTGGCCGAGGGATTCCGCGGGATGGCCTGGCCGGGCCATGAATATGTCCTGGGAACCAATGAAGCACATCAAGGTCTGACGGCACAATTGCCATCGGGTTCATGGAAGGTGACCCGGTATGATATGATCAACAAGGTCGAAACGACATTGTCGGAAAATGCTGTAGGCCGATTTGTGTTTGATTCTCCGGGCAGTCGTGCTGTCTTGTTTCATTTCAAATACAATCAGTGATTAGCTTTGTGTATCCCGTTGCACTTTGTATGAGTGTGTGAAGCTTAACCAAGAATCATAAAAACGCACATATGGGAGCGACGAATTGATGAACAAATACAATGAAAAAGTAAAATTTCCAATTTATACTGTTCTAATTGGATTGCTGCTTTGCGGTTGTCAAAATCAATCCGCCGTCAATGCGAAGAAAATGAGTGCCGATGTCATTGTTTATGGAGGCACCTCGGCGGCTATGACAACGTCTGTTCAGGTTGCCCGGATGGGAAAGTCCGTCATCATCGTTTCACCCGACAAACATCTTGGAGGTCTTTCCTCATCCGGTTTGGGATTCACCGATACCGGGGACAAAAGCGTCATCGGAGGTCTATCCAGGGAATTTTATCACCGCATTTATGAACATTATCAAAAGCCGGAATCCTGGACATGGCAGGAAAAGGAAGCCTATGGCAACGTCGGTCAGGGAACACCGGCAATCGACGGCGAAAACAGAACCATGTGGATATTTGAACCCCATGCCGCCGAAAGTGTTTTCGAAGATTTTGTGAGGGAACATCATATCCAAGTGATCCGTGATGAATGGCTGGACAGAGAACACGGCGTCGTCAAAGAGAACGGAAAAATCCGATCGATTACGACCCTCAGCGGCCAAATATACGAGGGGAAAATATTTATCGATGCCACATACGAAGGCGACCTGATGGCTGCCGCCGGTGTAAGTTATTGTGTCGGCAGAGAAACCAATTCCCTTTATGATGAGGAATGGAACGGCGTGCAGACAGGAGTGCTTCACCATGGCCATCATTTTAGCAACAGGAATATCAGTCCCTATGTCGTGCCGGACAATCCCGCCAGCGGGATCTTGCCCCGCATTTCAGCTGCGGATCCCGGTAAAAAAGGCGAAGGAGACGATAAAATACAAGCTTACTGCTTCAGGATGTGTTTGACCCAAAACGAGGAAAACCGTGTTCCCTTCGAAAAACCGGATGGATATGACCCCTCACAATATGAGCTTCTGATCAGGATATTTGAGTCCGGCTGGCGGCAAACGTTCAATAAATTCGATCCCATCCCCAATCTAAAGACCGATGTCAACAATCACGGCCCGTTCAGTTTTGACAACATCGGCATGAATGATGATTATCCGGAAGCATCATACGAAAGAAGAAAAGAAATCATCAGGGAACATGAAACCTATCAAAAGGGATTGCTCTATTTTATTGCCACGGATCCCCGTGTGCCGAAAGAGATCCAGGATGAAATGAACAAATGGGGACTGGCCAGGGACGAATTTGTGGATAACGGCCACTGGCCGCACCAGTTGTACATTCGCGAAGCCAGAAGAATGATCGGAGAGGTTGTGATGACCGAAAATGAAATTATGGGAAAGAATCCCGTGAAACAGTCCATCGGCATGGGATCCTACACCATGGATTCCCACAATGTGCAGCGGTACATCACGCCGGAAGGATATGTACAAAATGAGGGAGACATCGGCGTGAGCCCTCCAGAACCCTATCAGATTGCGCTGGGCACCATTCTACCCAAAAAAGAGGAGTGCACGAACCTGCTTGTTCCGGTGGCCGTTTCAAGCTCGCACATTGCTTTTGGATCGATTCGCATGGAGCCCGTTTTTATGATACTGGGTCAGAGTGCCGGAACCATCGCGGCGATGGCAGTAGAAAAAAATATCGGGATTCATGACATCCCTTATGATGGAATCAAAATGCAATTGATCGAAGACGGTCAAATTTTGGAAATAAACAGATGATCATCATAAAATAAATTACTTTCATACAAAAAAGGAGATTCCGAACATGAAACGTTTCACAATCTTTATCTGTCTGTTCATCTGCTCCGCAACTTCCCTGTTCGCTCAAAAGCGAGCCTTTACCCTCGAGGATCTCTATCGGATTCAGGGAATCGGCGATCCTCAAATTTCCCCGGAAGGCGACAGAATCGCATTTACAGTCACAAAATACAATCTGAGAGAAGGAACCCAAAACACGAATATCTGGATGATGCAGGCCGACGGATCCGACCCCAGGCAGATGACCCGAAGTGACCAATCGGACGGTCACCCCCGCTGGTCTCCCGATGGAACAACTTTGATGTTTCTTTCCAGCAGAAACGATGACAGTCAAATCTGGCTGTTGCCTGTGACGGGTGGTGAACCGTACAAGCTGACGGACATCTCCACATCCATTTCCGATCCTATCTGGACAGCGGACGGAAAATCCATTGTTTTTGCCTCAGAAGTATTTCCCGAATACGGGGCGGTCGATTCATTAAACAAAAGGGATCTGGAATCCATGGAAGAAGGCCCTGTCCATGCCCATATGGCCGATGAACTCCTTTACCGCCACTGGACCAGCTGGGATGACGGTCTCAAAATCCATACGCTGATCATCGACGTGGATTCGGGTGAAATGCGCGATTTGACGCCCGGACCTTATCATGCCCCCCGCTTCTCTCTGGGAAATCGGGGTTTTCAGGTCTCGCCGGACAGCAAAGAACTCTGCGTGGTTTCCGATCACAGTGCGGATCCGTGGTCATCCACCAATGCGGATTTGTGGGTGACTCCGCTGGACGGGGGTGAATACATCAACATCACCGCTGACAATGCAGCTTACGATGGAGATCCCCTCTATTCCCCGAATGGTCAGTACATTGCCTACCGGAAACAACTGATTCCCCGTTATGAAGCAGACCGGTTCCGTCTGGCGATCTATGATCGGGAAACACAAACACACCGCATTTTAACAGAACCATTTGATTATTGGGTTGAGGACTTCAGATGGTCACCGGACAGCAAAACGATTTACTTCATAGCCACAGTCCAGGGACATCTTCCCCTTTATTCAGTGGATATCCGCAGCGGGAATATCACCCTTGTCTTGGATGTCAAAACCATCAATAACTTCGAAATCTCTCCGGATGGGAAATGGATGGCTATTACCCGACGATCCATCGGCGAGCCCACATCACTGGTTCGTGTGCAGACAGACGGGAAAGATCTGAAGCGGTTGGAATTTTTCAATGAAACCCTTGAAAATGAAGTGGACATCCGTCCTGCAGAAGAGATGTGGGTTGAAGGTGCAGAAGGCCACCCGGTCCATGTCTATATCATTAAACCGCACGATTTTGATCCAACCAAGAAATACCCCACTATTATGAATATCCACGGAGGTCCACAGAGCCTATGGCTGGATTCATTCCGCGGAGACTGGCAGGTTTACCCGGGTGCGGGATATGTGTTGGTTCTGCCCAATCCCCACGGCTCAACAGGTTACGGACAGGATTACACGTCTGCCATTTCCAAAGACTGGGGAGGCCGCGTTTATGAGGACATCATGAAAGTGACCGATGCCGTAAGTGAACTCCCCTATGTGGATGCAGACCGCATGGGTGCCATGGGGTGGAGCTATGGTGGGTATATGATGATGTGGCTGCAGGGGCACACGGATCGCTTTAAAGCCATGGCTTGCATGATGGGAGTTTATGATTTAAAGTCCAAGTATGGTGCTACTGAAGAACTCTGGTTCCCCGAATGGGATCTGGGGGGACAGCCCTGGAATTCTGAGTATTATGAAAAGTGGTCGCCATCCAATTTTGTCGAAAACTTCCAAACACCCTGTCTGGTCATCACCGGTGAGCTCGATTACCGCGTTCCCTATACACAGAGTCTGCATTTCTTTACCGATCTGCAAAAAATGCATGTGACTTCGCGGTTGATCGTTTTTCCGAATGACGGTCACTGGCCCAATTATGTACGATCCATGCCCCTCTATTACAATGCCCATCTGGATTGGTTTCACAAATATCTGGGAGGAGGTTCGGCACCGTGGGACATGACAGACATGATCAGAAATCGCCATTTTGTAGAATAGGAAAATCAACTCCACAGCGGCAAGAGACTCTGCAGTGTGTGAAGTTCATAAAACCGTATGAAAGGAAAGTCATAAAAAGAATCATCATAAGAACGATTTTAGCACTGGTTTTCTTCATGATGTGCCGACCCTGTGAGATCAAATCTCAGGTCGAATTGCCTCCCAAAGAAAATTTCCATCTGTTTTTGCTGGCCGGTCAATCCAACATGGCAGGCCGGGGAAAATTGACAGAAAAAGATACGCAAGTACATCCAAGGGTTTATGCACTGTCGTGGAATGGGAAATGGATACCTGCTGCGGATCCGATTCATTACGACAAGCCAACGGCCGGTGTCGGACTGGGAAAATCATTTGCGATTGCTCTGGCGGAACGGGACAGCAGCATAGCCATTGGCCTCGTGCCCGCTGCCTGCGGTGGTTCACCGATTGCCATCTGGGAACAGAGGGTCTATTTTGACCAGACAGACAGTTATCCCTATGATGATGCCATTCAGCGTATCCGCTATGCACTGAAAGACGGTATGCTGAAGGGGATCCTGTGGCATCAGGGTGAATCTGACAGCAATCCGCAGCGCGCCGGAGAATACAAGGGGAAACTGAAAAACCTGATAGAGCGTTTCCGCAAGGATTTGAATACCCCGTCATTACCGTTCATCATCGGACAATTGGGACAGTTCCCAGAGAGTCCATGGGATGATTTTAAAAGACTCATCAATGAAGCCCACGTTACAATAGCCGATGAAATGGATTTTGTCGGGTTTGTTTCTTCAGAGGATCTCTCCTGCATGGAAGATAACATTCATTTTAATTCTGAGTCGTTGAGACAGTTCGGACAACGATATGCAGAAATATATATGGAAATAAAGAAACACGATACCTCAGAAAATAAATCTGCCGCGCAACCATAAATATGATGATGCCGATACCAACAAAAGGAAACAGGATGAGGAAAAGAATCTATCTTATTATCATTCTTTGCTTTATTTGTTCTTTCGTTCAAGTAGTGTATTTCCATGCACAGCGTGCTGAAAGAATCTCTCTTCACAAAGTACCGCTCTGGGGCCAATTCGAGATGTCCTGCCGGAACAGCCATGCCTATCACGATCCATTTCGTGATGTTTCTCTGGATGTAATCTACACACGTCCGGACAGCAGTACAATCCAATTCCACGGATTTTATGTAGGAGATCAATTGTGGAAATTCCGCTTTATGCCGGATCAACTGGGTGTATGGACTTACAAAGCAACTTTTTCGGATGGACAGGCCGGAAAAGATGGCACCTTCGATGTCGTACCCTCCGATTTACACGGACCTATTGTGAAAGATGCATCCAACCCGAGATGGTTCGGATTTGCAGACGGCAGCCATGTGTTGCTGAGGAGCTTTCATTGTGGAGACCGCTTTTTTGCAGAAAACTGGCCGGAACAGGAACGGCGGGCATTCCTGGATTGGGCTGAGATCCACGGATACAACCTGTTGTCCGTTGCCAGCCACTATCTCAACCGGGATGTACCCGGACGGGGCCAAGGATGGGCGACACCTGATTTATGGGATGACGAAGAGCGAAAGGTCAATCCTGCTGAGTATGATCAAATGGAAGTCATACTCAGAGACCTGGCTGAAAGAAAGATTATGGTATTTCCCTTTGCCGGTTTTTTCGGACAGAGTTCAGATTTTCCCCGGAATCCCACGGATCAGGCATTTTACATCCGTTACACCCTCTCACGCATCGCCTGTTTCTGGAACCTGCTTTTCAACGTGGCCGGTCCGGAGCCGGATGCCAAACCGGATGAATTTTACGGATCCATGACCATGGACGATGTGGACCACCTGGGATCGTTGATCGACAGTCTGGATATTTTTAACCACCTGATCTCCATTCACACACGACCCGACCGTGACGATCCTTTCTCGAATGAGGAATGGTCCGGATATGCAACACTCCAGGGTGCTCGGGGAACCGACTGGCAACAGGTTAACCGGTTCATGCTGGATAACCATACCGGTCAAAAACCGGTCTATGCGCATGAGGTGTTCTGGCCGGGCAATTCACTACATCAGATTTCAACCCTGGAAGAGGTTCGGAAAAAAGCCTTTGTCCTTCTTTTTTCTGCGGCAACCATCAATCTCGGCGATATGAACGGGAATTCCTCATCAGGATTCAGCGGCAGCCTCGATTTATCGCAATGCAATCAGGATCTGCACAACACAATGAAAGGGGTGTGGGATTGGTTTGAAAGGCTACCTTTTTATCGGATGTCCCCACAGCAGAATCTTGTTTCCAATGGCATTTGTCTTGCTCAGGAGGGCATCTGTTATGCCGTTTACCTGCCAGAGGGTGGCATAACGACACTGAACCTCAAAAGTGCAAAGGGACAATATACTTTAAGATGGTACAATCCCCGGATCCGATCCTATCAGGAATCAGATAACCTTTATAATGGAAACCAGCCATTGACCTTGGAGTCTCCCTCGGATGAAGACTGGGTAGTCCTACTCAACCGCACTCAAATCCCTATTCACAAACAAATCAATGGTATTATCTCAATTGAAGCGGAGCATTATGTGGCCGGGACAGGTTGGTGTGAAGTTGAAGGGATCAGTGGAACAGCCATGCGGGATCCAGACGACAGCGATTCCGGGCACCTGGTCTACGAAATTGAATTTAATCAAGCTGGCGATTACTGGGTCTATGGATTAATGCGCCGGACAGATCTCGAACATGCCGACAGAGCCAATGACACGTTTTTTGACCTGAACGGTTGGAAGCTCTACGGCATCGACGGAAAAACCCGCCCGGATGGACTGCGTTGTACACACACGGATTTCACATGGCAGAGCGGACCGAAAGGGCCCGGCCCGCACACGCCGCGTGATATCATTGGCCAGCCTGTTTATGTGCACATTCCGGGTCCGGGCAGGTATTCGGTTCACATCACCAAGCGAAGCATCGGGTTCGAAATCGACAAGTTTGTTTTTCTTCCGGAAAACATTGCCCCACAGAACAGCGGTCCGGATGAAACGCTTTTCATTGAAGACAATAATGAATATTAGAAAGGTTCTCATGTTTAAATTTGTATTATCCATTTTGATGATAATTACCCAGTTGGTGATGTCACAGGAAACTGAAAAAGTACTGGTCATATCAATGGACGAATATCAGGACCGCTGTGAAGCTGTCTGGACCGCCCAGATGGTCGGTCATTTTTTTGGCATATCCCCCTTTGAGCATAACCAGGCCGCCATGAAATGGGTGGATGATTATTCCGAAGAAATCCAAGAACATATTCGGGAAAACGGAGGTGTGGGATACGTCGATGATGACTGGTACTATGAAATAGTCAACCTCCAGGCCTTGGAAAAATACGGCCCCGATATGACACTTGAGGAACTGGGGCAGCAGTGGATAGAAAACAATGTGGGTGTCTGAGGATCGAGCGGACTGGCGCAGAGCAAGTAAAAAGATAAAAAACCAATTGCTATCATAAGAAGGATTACTGTATTTGCCAAGGCGAAAAATGGATGTCATTCATTAGATTCATTAACTGAAGGGAAACGATGAGGTTTCAATCCAAGAATGTTTTAATAACCGGAGCTTCACGGGGGATCGGTTTATCAATAGCCAAAGCTTTTGCCGCAGAAGGTGCCCATGTATTCATGACAGCTCGCTCAGAAGAAAGACTGAAAGCCGAAGCTGCAGCAATTAACAACACAGGTGGATCTGCTTGTTGGTACATCATGGATGTTGCCAGCGATAAATCGGTTAAACAAACAACACAGGCAGTGCTAACAGATTTTGGCCAAATCCACATTTTAATCAATAATGCAGCCATTGCTCATCAGGAGTTATTTCTAAAAAATGATGCGTCCATTGCACGCATGGAGATGGAGGTTAATTATTTCGGCCTTCTGCGAGTTGCAAGGGCTATTCTGCCTTCCATGATTGAAAAAAATGAGGGAACACTCGTTGTTGTATCATCTGTAACAGGCAGGGTTCCCTATCCAACACAATCAACCTATAGCGCCAGTAAAGCTGCCATTATTGCATTTTCCGAAGCATTGCGGGGAGAAGTGAAACCATTTGGAATAAAAGTGATCGTGATTCTTCCTGGCGTAACAGATACCGAAATGGCTAAAGACATAATTATAGATGGACCTCCGCCGCAGAAGCCAGAGAAAGTGGCGAGAATCGTCGTGGACGCCGTTGCCTCTGGGAAAAAAGAGGTTATCACAAATTTCCCAAGTAGAATGTTCATTATCTTAAAAAAGCTGGTTCCCAACATCACGGACAGGATTATGATATCTAGCAGTAAGAGATTTATTGGCAACCAAAAATAACACAAGGCAACTACTGATAACTGACACACCCTTCACACTTGCTTCATAACAGTTATAAAACGAACCCAATAAAAAAGCCCGCAAATGATAAACACCTACGAGCTGAAAAATATATATATGAATAATCTTCTTTCTTCGTCGGGTATCCCCGACAGGTGTAACAACGATAAAAGATATTACGTGTGGCACGTGCCTTTAGGCCGTGCCAAAGATACCAACATTTATAATATAACCTTACCATGGAAGACTCACTAAAAATAATACAAAGAAAAAAAAGAAAGTCATATAATATCGCAGGTCATGCCCATGAACTGACTTTCTCATGTTACTATCAATATGATTATTTAAAAAACCCCTTATGTTGCAGACTATTCATGAATGAGTTATCAACAGCAAGAATAAAATATAAATTTTATTTATGGGCTTATGTTTTAATGCCAACCCATGTTCATTTGTTATTATATCCATATAAAAGCAATTATAACATATCCACTATTCTGCAGTCTATAAAAGGCAAGATGTCAACAAGCTATCGTTATTTATTGTCCAAAAATAATCCTGAATTATTTAGGAAAATGTGTATTAAAATTAGGAGAAAAGATATATTTCGTTTCTGGCAGGTCGGAGGTAGTTTTGACAGAAATCTTCGGAATGCAAAAGCTGCTCATTCATCAATAAACTATATTGAAGGCAACCCTGTTCGTGCAGGTTTGGTAGAATATCCAGAAGATTGGAAGTGGTCATCAGCAAGAGCCAGAAAATATCAAAAAGGTCTCATTCCCGATGATTTTGGTATTCCTGTCTTGATGAAGTAGAAAATGCACTGTCTAAAGACAGTGCCACACGGATAATGAAATTTGTATGAAGGTCACCCGTCGCAGGGGCAACAGCCCCGCAGAGAAGAAATTTGCAGTTGATATGCAAGTAAAAAGAGGATTAAAATAGCTTAAAAATATACTATCCTATAGCGGCCGAGCCCTGTGATACTTGAATTTTTCTTGAAATTGATGAAATGATTTGTTATACTTTGATAATTTCATATCCTAAGCAAAGTGAGTCTCAAAGATGAAGTCTTAAATTCAATTCAATATTCATTGTGTGTAGAATAATAAAAGTCATTTGGAAAAAATATGGAAAATAAATACACAGCGGTTATAAAAAAGGATAACGGGTGGTAGATAGGCTGGATTGAGGAAATACCGGGTGTAAATTGCCAGGAAAAGACAAATGAATAATTATTAGAAACTTTATGTATTACCCTAAAAGAAGCTTTGGAAATGAATAAAAACGAAGCCCCTGCTTTTATCGAAAGCAAGTATCATGAGTGGAACATATAAAAAAATTATCACTCTAATTAAAAAAGGGGAAATATTCATTTCTGATCATGGCTATGATGAAATGATTGAAGATAATATTTTCATAAAAGACATAATTTCGAATATTGAAGATTCATCATTGATAGAGGATTATCCTGATTATCCAAAAGGACCATGTATATTATTACTACAATTTGATAATCAAAAGAAACCGATTCATGTTGTTTGGGGAATCCCCAAAGGAAAATCATCTCCTGCCGTTATCGTAACTGCATATCGTCCTGATCCGAATCTATGGAGCAATGATTTTAGGAGGAGAATAAAATGAGTAAAAGACAACATACAAAATTAATTCATGAAGGTAAATACGTTGCTGAAGTCGATGTTGAATTAATTGAAAATGAAGAAGGTTGGGCACCATATATTTCTGTCGAGGATGCGCACAAACTTGATGATGTTCGCGATGCCTTAAGACGCGGAGACATCCGAAAGGCATCTCAGATTGGTCGTATTTTTAAACTGACCCCCGTTGCTGTTTGACCCAGACCCAATGAGTTGTTTTCACCTCGCTAGATAATAGCCGAAGGTGAACAACACTTTTTTCAACATTAAAAAATGTCTTCCACAGCATAAAAAGAGGCCAATTATGAATTACAAAAACATTGTAAGAACAGTTTATAAAGTTAGCGATTTTATCTCGTGGCAACGAAGTAATTCATTGATACTAAGTCCCAGTTTTCAGAGAAGAGCGGTATGGACGAAACCAGCCAACACAAAAAAATAGAAATTCTAATATGGCCACCCGTCCGCCATCTCAACAAACCAGAAATCCCTGTAGAGACAAAAAAGCCCATAAGTGACAAACACTTACGGGCTGAATTATTTCTATATGGATAATTCTATTTCTTCGATGCCGCCTCTTTGATGAGATGCTTTCCGATCACACTCCGCTGGATCTCATTGGTTCCCTCGTAGATCTGCGTGATCTTTGCATCCCTCATATATTTTTCCACGGGATACTCTCTCATATACCCAAATCCCCCTAAAATCTGGACAGCTTCAACGGTCACAGCCATCGCCACATCGGACGCAAACAACTTGGCCATCGCGGCTTCCTTGGCATAATCGCTGGCGCCACCATCGATCATCCGCGCCACGGAATAAGTCAAGGCCCTGGCCGCCTCGATCTGCGTGGCCATATCGGCCAGTTTGAACTGGATGGCTTGAAAGCTCGATATTGACTGGCCGAATTGAATCCTCTGGCGGCTGTATTCCAGAGCATGATCCAGTGCACCCTGGGCAATGCCGACGGCCTGCGCAGCCACACCCGGACGAGACCGGTCGAGCGTCCGCATGGCAATGATAAATCCCATCCCCTCCTTTCCGATGAGATTCTCCTCCGGAATGCGGCAATCCTCGAATATCAACTCTGTTGTCGACGAAGCCCGAATACCCAGTTTGTCCTCTTTCTTTCCGAATGAAAAACCCGGTGTTCCCTTCTCAACAACAAAAGCACTGGCACCGCGGCTTCCCTTTTTGGGATTGGTCAGGGCAATCACCGTGTAAAATTGGGCCACCCCACCATTGGTAATAAAATGCTTCACACCGTTGAGTACATAACTATTACCATCCTTCTTGGCAGTAGTCTTGATGTTGCCGGCATCCGAACCTGCCTCCGGTTCTGTCAGGGCAAAAGCGGCAAGCGTCTTGCCTTCTGCAAAACCCGGAAAATATTTTTTCTTCTGTTCTTCTGTACCAGCTATCTGAAGCGGCATGATCCCAAGCATCGAACTGGCATAGCTGGCTGCTATCCCACCGCACGCCCGGGAAAGCTCCTCTGTTACCAATGCCAGACCCATTGCCCCGGCGTTCATACCGCCATACGCTTCATCCAAATAAAAACGAAAAAAATCCATCTCAGCCAATTGCTTCATAATCTCCCACGGAAACTCACCGCTCTTATCATACTCAGCCGCAACAGGCTTAATTTTCTCCTGAGCAACCTGCCGAGCAAGATCTCGAATCATCTCTTGCTCTTCAGTTAAAAAATAATCCATGCATTTACTCCTATAAGATGATAGTTTGTTTTACTGCAGATTGATGGTTTCTAAGGTTTCTATCGCTTGACGTGCAGCTTCCTGTTCTGCTTTTCTTTTGGTATACCCTTTTCCTCTTCCCATTACTTTTCCATTGACACGGACTTCGACAGCGAACTCTTTTCTGTGCTCAGGTCCTCTCTCTGCAAAAACACGGTACTCCGGTCCCCCCTTGCCTCTTGCCTGAACATATTCCAGTAAACGGCTTTTATAATTATCATCAAATTCACGATTGATTCGTCCCTCTAAATCTTTTAATAGATTCCGAGATAAAAAATGTTTAACTTGATCCAGCCCCCCATCCAAAAACATCGCACCTAAAATCGCTTCATACACATCCGATAAAATAGACTTCCGTTTTCTCCCGCCAGATCTTTCTTCTCCCTTCCCCAAGAAAAGATATCGACCCAATCCAAGTTTTTTCGCTTCCCGGGCCAGACTATCACGGCTCACAATAGAGGCCCTCGCCTTTGTCAATTCACCTTCACTCCCCCGAGGATAGAGACGGTATAGTGCTTCTGTTACGATCAGGTCCAGGACCGCATCTCCCAGGAATTCCAAACGTTCATTTGAAATGTTTCTTCCCGCCTCATGGTCCAGATAAGAACGGTGCGTAAGAGCCTGTTTCAACAGAGATTCATTCTTAAAACGGCATGAAAGAATAGAATATAGAGAATCCCCTGGAACTGACCGCAGATCCTTGGACAGTTTTATTTTCTTGAAAATGTTTGAGAACAATGTATCAAACTTGACTAAATTCACTTTGAATGGCCCGATAATCGGGTTTATCCTTCAAATCGCTTCACGCATAAACAAACGTTATGGCCGCCAAATCCGAACGAATTGGATATTGCAATGCGCACCTTTCTTTCTCTGGCCACATTGGGAACATAATCGAGATCGCAGTCGGGATCGGGTATTTCATAGTTGATTGTTGGGGGAATGATGCCTTTCTCAATTGTCAGAGCTGTGGCAATAAATTCAGCGGCACCGGATGCACCCAGCAGATGCCCGATCATCGATTTGTTTGAACTGACAGAAAGATTCTTGGCATGTTCCTTGAACAATTTCTTAATGGCAAGCGTTTCCGTCTTATCATTGAGCTGCGTGGATGTTCCGTGTGCATTCACATAATCGACCATATCCGGAGGCACACCCCCATCCTGCACAGCCAATCGCATGGCCTGAACAGCCCCCTCCCCATCAGGATGGGGTGCCGTAATATGATAAGCATCCCCTGTAAAGCCAACGCCGGCCAATTCTGCATAGATATGCGCACCCCTCTTCTTGGCATGGGTCAATTCTTCGAGAACAACCATTGCGGCTCCTTCACCGATGATAAATCCGTCCCGTTCCGCATCAAAGGGCCGGCTCGCATGAGCCGGATCATCATTTCGTGTGGAGATGGCTTTCGCACTGCTGAACCCTGCAAAAGCCATTTCAGTGATAACGCCCTCTGCTCCACCCGTAATCATAATATCCGCATCCCCTCTCTGCACATGCATGAAAGCAACACCAAGACTATGTGATCCCGAAGAGCAGGCTGAAACAGTGCTGTAATTCGGTCCCTTCAAACCATGCCGGATGGAAAGATATCCGGGTAAAATATCAGGAATCATCATGGGAATAAAAAACGGACTGACCCTTCTCGGACCCTTTTCCAATAATTTTTTGTGTTCCGAGTGATAGACAATCATCCCTCCGATACCGGAACCGACTACCACACCGGTTCGTGTTGGATCTTCATTCTGTAAATCCAGTCCCGAATCGCGAATGGCCTCATCCCCAGCTACCAATCCGTAATGAGTAAATGGATCCATACGTCTGGCTTCTTTGGAATCAATAAACTGGTTCACATCAAAATTTTTCACTTCAGCAGCGATTTTGGTTTCAAACTGCTCTGTATCAAACTTGGTCACATGTGAAACACCGTTTTTCCCCTGGATGAGGGCTTCCCAAAATGTAGGCACATCATTCCCGATTGGTGTTACCGCACCCAAACCTGTGACAGCAACACGTCTGTTTTGCATAAAGCGACCTCCTCTGTTGCAGAGGTCCCGTTCCGAACAATCAGAACGGGACAATTACCCGCTTTTTTCTTATTTCTCTGACAGTTTCTTTTGCAAATACTCCTTTGCCTTTCCCACCGTCGTGAGTTTCTCTGCATCTTCATCTGGGATCTCAATATCAAACTCTTCCTCAAAGGCCATAACCAATTCTACCGTATCCAAAGAATCCGCTCCCAAATCATCAATAAAAGAGGCTTCCGGAGTAATTTCATTGGGATCTACACCCAATCGGTCGACAATAATTTCCTTGAATTTTGCTTCATCGATCATACTTATTTTCACCTCCTTTTTTTATTTATCCCTGTATGTAACTGGAATATGGTCTACATCTTAAAATGTTAATAAATCCTAAATTCTTTTCGATACGCGAACAATCGGCTAAATTGTCCTCTATCAATTGAATTGCTATTTTATCAGCATACCACCATCAACACAGATCACCTCTCCTGTAACATAATCCGATGCTGGAGAAGCCAAAAAAGAGACGACTTTTGCTATATCATCAGGTCGACCGGGTCTCCCGGCCGGAATGTCTACAAGGAAGGAGTCTTTGATTTCCTGTGGAAGATGCTCTGTCATTTCAGTTTCAATATAACCAGGGGCGATGGTATTGACTTGAATATTTCTTGATGCCACTTCTTTGGCTATGCTTCTTCCAAATGCAATCAAACCTCCTTTCGATGCTGCATAATTGGCTTGACCCGCATTGCCCATAAGACCCACAACCGAGGAAATATTGATGATTTTACCCTCTCGCTGTTTCATCATTCCCCGGATGACTTTTTTTGTACAGAGAAACGCCCCTTTCAAGTTGATTTGAATAACCTTATCCCATTCTTCTTCATTCATCCGCATTAAAAGATTGTCCCGGGTGATTCCGGCATTGTTCACAAGGATATCAATATGTCCGAATGCTTTCAGGGCTTGTTCGACCAGTGCATCAACCTGAGAAACAACAGAGATATCGGCTTGAACGATCAAAGATCGGACATTCAACGCCTGAATTTCCTGTCTGATCTGATCTGCATTGGACAAATCGATATCACAAACAACGATATCCGATCCCTGTTGTGCCAATTCCATAACGATGGCTTTCCCTATACCCCTCATTCCTCCTGTGACCAGAGCCACTTTCCCCTTGAGTGGATTCATGAAAGGATTCTCACCCTCCTTTTCGTGTGATGGTTACGATAAATTTTCCAGTTCTTCAACGGTTCCGCACGATTCGATTTTCATATCCCGATCGATTCGTTTCACCAACCCGCATAGGACTTTGCCAGCCCCCACTTCAATAAATCGCTTTACACCATTTTTGACCATATTTTGAATGGTCTCAACCCATCTCACAGCATGTGTCAATTGATCCTGTAGAAGCTTTTGAATTTCCTCCATGCTCGAATAAGGAGATGCGGTCACATTGGCATAGACAGGAATAGTCACCATATGAATGTCGATCTCTTTCAATACCTTTCCAAAGTTTTCAAGTGCACTGGCCATCATTGATGTATGAAAAGCCCCGCTGACCGGAAGCTCAACCGTTCGCTTAGCCCCCTTCGATCTTGCCAGTTCCAGCAGTTTTTCAACACCTTCCTTGGAACCTGAGACGACAGTTTGCTGGGGCGAATTGTAGTTGGCCGGCTGAACAAATCCATATTCCTCCGCTTCCACACATAGTTCCATAACCTCCGCCGCATCCAAGCCAATAATCGCCGCCATACATCCCGGATTTTTCTTCCCCGCTTCTTGCATGGACCGGGCTCTTTCACGAACGAGCCGCAATCCATCTTCGAATGAATAACCGCCCCCAAATGCCAAAGCGGACAATTCACCAAGGCTATGACCGGCCACTTCATCAGGAAGAATACCCTTCTCTCCTAACAGTTTAGCAACAATAACACTGTGTGTGTAGAGGGCAGGTTGTGTGAACTGTGTCTGTTTTAATCGATCTTCAGGTCCGTTAAATGAGACTTCCGCAAGATTAAAACCCAACACCTCCTGAGCATGTTGATAAGTATCCTTCACCTCAGGAAAGCGATCATAAAAATCCTTACCCATGCCGACTACTTGCGAACCCTGTCCCGGAAAAAGAAAACCGATTTTATCCAAATTGATACTTTCTATATGATTTCAACGATCGATCAACCAATCTTTTTTGAATTTACAGATACAAAAATCAACACAACCCTAAAATTGAACAACACTGGATGCCCAGGTAAATCCACCCCCAAAAGCCACCAACAAACAAAGATCACCCTTTTTGAGTCTTCCCTCTTTTTTGGCTTGATCCATCGCCAGCGGGATTGATGCGGCAGACGTATTCCCGTATTGATTCACATTGATAAAGACCTTCTCCTTCGGCAATTTGACCCGTTTGGCGACAGCATCAATAATACGTACATTGGCTTGATGGGTAATGAGAAGATCAACATCTTCGACTTGATGACCCGACCGTTTCAAACCGTGTATGGCTGCATCGACCATCGTGCGAACGGCATGTTTAAAGACTTCCTGCCCGGCCATCTTGATGTAGTGGAGATGTTGGTCTACCGTTTGATGGCTCGTTGGACAGGTAGCACCGCCACCGGGCAAATGAAGGAGATATCCAAGCCGACCGTCACTTTTCATGTAAGTGGAGAGGATACCCTTTTCACCATCTGAAGGTCCGATGACGGCTGCACCTGCGCCGTCACCGAAAAGCACACAGGTTGCCCGGTCTTCCCAATCCGTGAAACGGGAAAGGACTTCAGAACCGATAATCAATACGTTTTGATATTGACCACTGCCAATCAGTTTGTCCACCAGATTCATGGCATAGAGAAATCCTGAACAAGCAGCCGATATATCCATTGCGGCAGCATTGACCGCTCCGATTTTCGCTTGTACCTGACAGGCTGTCGAAGGAAAGAATGAATCAGGCGAAATCGTCGCCACAATAATACATTCCAATTCCTCTGCCGACATGCCCGCATCTTCAAGGGCCCGTTGCGCTGCATCCACGGCAAGATCAGAATTGGTTTTTCCTTCTTCCAAAATGTGCCGTTTTTCAATTCCTGTTCTTTCTCGAATCCATTTATCCGAAGTATCAACCATTTTTTCCAAATCATGATTGGTCAAAACCTTCTCCGGAACTGCAGACCCCATACCCATAATCATCGACTTCGGATTATTTTTCACTCAAGACTCCCTTCATCCCAATGATCTGATTTTCGATATGTCGCGTTACACCTTCCCGTGCCATATTCCAGGCCACTCTGATTGCATTTCGAATGGCGCGAGGCCCCGAACTGCCATGCGATATAATACAGTTTCCTTTCACACCCAGCAGAGGAGCTCCGCCATATTCCTGATAATCAAATAGTTTTAATAATTTTCGAAACTTGGGACGAATCAGAAAATGGCCGATTGTTCCGGCGATGTTGCCCCCAATCTTACGTTTCAGGGTGAGGGCAATCATCCGGGCAAGACTTTCACCGAATTTCAACAGGATATTACCCACAAAACCATCACACACAATCACATCTGCCCGCCCACGCATAATATCTCGCCCTTCGATGTTTCCAATAAAGTTGAGAGCACTTTTCTCCAAAAGCCGATAAGTCGATTGTAGTGTTTCATTTCCCTTAACCGCTTCTTGTCCAATATTCAACAATCCTACCTTCGGTTTCTCGGTTCCCAAAATATGATTGACAAAAATAGATCCCATCATCCCGAATTGCAGCATGTGAATGGGTTTACAGTTTACATTTGTACCCACATCGATTAAAAAACAGACACCGGCTTCGTGGGGAAGAAAAGAGCCGACTGCGGGTCGGAGCACCCCTTCAATGGGTTTGAGGAGAAAAAGTGCTGAAGCCATAACCGCCCCTGTATTCCCTGCACTGACTACACCCTCAACCCGACCTTCTGCATGTAAACGGATCGCTACGGCAATGGAAGAATCGGGCTTCTGCCTCAGTGCTCTGGCCGGAGAATCATCCATCTCGACTTTTTGTGAAGCATGAATGATTGAAATGGGCAAATCTTTGATAAAATGATGATGCCTGAGTTCATTTTCAATAAGAGGCGTATCGCCCACAAGAACAATTTCACACGGTTCCTTTAATCTTCGGGCGGCCTCTATGGCTCCAGTCACCACCACTCTTGGTGCCCTGTCCCCTCCCATGGCATCTACTGCAATGCGTATCATGAGTGATCAATCCACATTAACGTTCTTTGGGAACAACGACCATTCGATCTCTATAGTACCCACAATTGGGGCATGCTTTATGAGACAATTTTGGCTGATGACAATGGGTGCACTCAACAATGTCAGCAGGCTCCAATCTTTGATGAGCTCTTCTTTTGCCTCTTCGCGATTTCGAAATTTTTCGTTTGGGTAATGCCACACCGTCTCCTTTCCGAATCAATTCAGCAAATCAATTAAATAAGTTTTAATGTTTCCCAACGGGGATCAATGTCTTCTTTTTGACAAGTACAATCTTTCTCATTTAAATTCACACCACACTGGGGACAAAGTCCTTTGCATGTATCACGACACAATTTCTTTACCGGAATAGCCAAATACAAAACATCGATTACATCCTGTGTGATATCGATTTCATTCATCCCAAATGGAATTAGTTTGATTTCATCGTCTTTTCCGCCTTGAGCTTTTAAGCGATCAAATGTATAAACAATGTGTAAATGACCTTCAATCACTTTTTGAAATGTCTCGCAGCATCGATCACACTCAAAAAGGCCCTCACTCTTGACGACGAGATCAACAAACAAATTATCGCCGACTGTGGTGATTTCGACTCGAATATCAATGCCCGAAAGAAATCGGCCTCCCACCCCAGCCTGAAGATTCGGGGATTCAATTCGAAAAATAAAAGTAGAAATCCCCTCTTTTACCGATGAGAGGGGGATACTGACTTTTTTAAAATCAATTGAACGCAAATTTACTGAAATATCCCATAATAATCAAGGTAAAAATAATGTGAAGATCCGATAAGATCTATTCCTTTGATTTTACCACTTTCCATCCCTTAAATATTGTAAAATACTCTTTGCTGCTTTTTTTCCTGCGCCCATTGCTGAAATAACCGTAGCTGCTCCAGAAGCAACATCACCTCCTGCGAATACACCTTTTTTGGATGTCCTTCCCGTCTCTTCGTCGATGATGATATTACCCCATTTTCCGGTTTCCAATCCGGGTGTTGTATTGGGGATAAGGGGATTGGGGCTATTGCCGATGGAGACGACCACCACATCGACAGGAATTCGAAAATTGGAACCTTCAATCGGAATGGGTCTCCTCCTTCCCGAACTGTCTGGTTCTCCCAGTTCCATACGGAGACATTCCACTTCTTGAACCATCCCCAACGCATCACCATGATAAGCGACCGGATTGGTCAGAAAATGAAAAACAATGCCTTCCTCTTCTGCATGATGGATCTCTTCATCCCGGGCGGGCATTTCATTTCTCGACCGCCGATAAATCACAATGGACCGTTTGGCTCCCAACCGTAACGCAGTCCTGGCCGAATCCATGGCCACATTCCCCCCCCCTATGGTGGTGACGACCTTACCGTGTGCAATGGGTGTATCGTATTCCGGAAAACGATATGCTTTCATCAAATTGGCTCTCGTCAAATATTCATTGGCTGAATAGATGTTGTTGAGATTCTCTCCCGGAATTTCCATAAACCAGGGCAATCCGGCCCCGGAACCGATAAAGACCGCATCGTATTCTTTGAGAAGATCATCAACGGTGAGTGATGTGCCGATAACCACATTTTTAATGAGCTTGACACCCATCCGACAGACGTGTGCGATTTCCCTCGCCACAATCCGCTTCGGTAGACGAAATTCCGGAATCCCATAAACAAGCACGCCCCCCGCTTCGTGAAGGGCTTCATACATGGTGACTTCGATCCCCAACTGAATCAGATCTCCTGCCACGGTAATACCCGCCGGTCCGGTACCCACAACGGCAACCCGCTTTCCCGTTGGTTTTTTCATTCGGGGTATTTCCGCATCGCCCTGTTGAGCTTCCCAGTCTGCAGCAAACCGTTCCAGCCGTCCGATAGCGACCGGTTCCATTTTCTTGGCAAGAATACAATATTTTTCGCACTGTTCCTCCTGAGGGCACACCCTTCCGCAAACGGCGGGCAATACATTGGTCTCTTTCAGCACGCGAATGGAATTCCGTAGATCGCCCTCTTTAATGAGACGAATGAATTCCGGAATATTGATTTCAACAGGACAGCCCTGCACGCAGCTTGGTTTTTTGCACTGGATGCAACGGTTCGCTTCGGCGACAGCCTCCTCCATCGAATAACCGTAGGGAACTTCCTCAAAATTACGGATGCGCTCCTCTGGAGGCTGCTCTCTCATTTTGGTTTTATTTGAAGCCACCTTTACCATCACATCTCACAAATCGCTTTTACAATAGATGATCTTCTTTTATCTTTAATCTTTAATCTTTTATCTTTAATCTTGAATCTTGTATCTTTTATCTTGAATCATAAATCTTTACTCTTTTATAACTTTTTACTTTTAACTTTTACCTTTTTCCTTTTCATTCAGCTTGCTTCCTCAGACACCGTCTCATGCCGGATATAGGCTTTTCTTCTGGCCAGGACAAGGCCCCAGTCGACTTCGTGTCCATCAAAATCGGGCCCGTCGACACAGGCAAATTTCGTTTTACCGCCCACTTCCACACGGCAGGCCCCGCACATGCCGGTTCCGTCCACCATAATCGGATTCAAACTCACAATTGTTTTCACCCCAAAGGAGCGTGTCGCCTCGGATACAGCATACATCATAAAGGTGCACCCAATGGCTACGACCAAATCGATGGATTGGCCCTCTCCCAGCATCTCCCGCAACCGATCACTGTTGTGACCCTTTTCCCCCTTGGACCCGTCGCTCGTTGACACAATCAATGCATCGCTGACCTGTCTGATCTTCTCTTCCCAGTAGAGGAGAAATCGACTCCTGGCTTCAATAAGGCTGACCACCCTGTTCCCTGCACTTTTTATCGCCCTGGCAACCGGATAGATACTTCCAATCCCATAGCATCCCCCTACGCAGGCCACAGTGCCAAATCGGTTGATATCGATGGCCTTCCCGAGCGGACCAACAAAGGTTTCCACTTCATCTCCCATTTTCAAGGCAGCCAGTTTCCTCGTCGATCTCCCGACCTGCATGAAGGCGCAGCTGACTGTCCCCTTCTCCCGGTTCCAATCAGCGACCGTTAAAGGAATACGCTCTCCTTTTTCATTGGCTTTGATGATGACAAAATGACCCGGCTGAATCTTGGAAGCCACGAGTGGTGCTTCCAGGGTAAGCAGATGGATGTTGGGAACCAACATGGATCTATCGACAATCTGAATCATCAGCCACCTTTTTGATCTTCACGAAATGGATATTTCCTTTGAAACATTCTAGCACATGCGGACTCTTTTTGTCTAACAGCAAATAGAGCGATTTTTGTGGGATCCGATCCGTCACAATGACGGGACCTTCAAACTGGAATCCATTGTTCGATTTGATCTGCACACACTCACCTGTCGACACATGCAGCCGCTCTGCGTCTTTCGGATGGATTTCGACTTTCCCTTCAGAACCAATGCGTTCCATACCGGATACTTTTTCAATGAGAGAAGCGTTTCTGAAGTGGGAAATCCCGACATCGATGATTAACGTATAGGGATAGCCCTTCGGTTTTTCATGATTTCGAATGGCGACATCAAAATGAAAAATCGAACAGCTTTTCTTTTTCTGATTCGACTTGAAATCCAGTAGGAAAAGGCCCTTCTCTTTGATCTTGGAAGGGATTAATCCACTATATCGGGGTACAATTGAGTGGATCTCATTCAAAATGTCGGACGATTTTTTATAAGAAAACCCGCTGAAACCCATCTTCTGCGCGATTTGTGAGCAGATCCACCAGTCCGGTTTCGAGAGACCGGTCTGTCGATGAATCCGGCGCAGTCGCTGCAACCGTTTCTCGAAATTGACGACGGTTCCATCAATTTCCGCAGGATGTGCTGCGGGGAGAAGGACATCGGCCCAGTCTGCCCATTCGGGCCGAAAAACGCTCTGCACGACGATATAGTGACATTTTTTCAAAATATCCGTAGGGGGAATCTCTCCGGTCACATAAAGGGTCTTGATTTTCCCACCCTC
This sequence comes from bacterium, assembly GCA_016931965.1. Lineage (GTDB taxonomy): Bacteria > Zhuqueibacterota > QNDG01 > QNDG01 > DSAB01 > JAFGDT01. The sequence goes on from JAFGDT010000041.1 coordinate 96,519, forward strand.
AATTTGCTGGACCAATTCTGTGAAATCATACGATCGTTCTCCTTGAATGGAAAGACCCCACGATTTTTCAAACTTCTTCCTTGCGGATTCTTCGTTGACAGAAATCAATCCCGGCAAAAGACCCGACATACAACCCATTTCGAGACAGCCCGCGAGATTACTTTCCCCCACAATCGGGACCATTTTTGCATGCTTTAAAACGACAGAAAGGTTGAATAAACCGAAAAGGCCATTCGATGCGGACGCTTGAAGAGCCAGACCCGATCCGACCAGGATAAGGATCCTTTGATGGTGGAAAAGGAGATCGACCAGCTCCTCCATTTGATTTCTGGGAATACCCGTTTTTTCTTCGATGAGGGACAGATTGACTTTCTTCAGTTTATTCGTTAAATCATTCCATTCAGGGCTCTGCGGGCCGGAAAGAGATGGATCAGATCTATTTTCAAAGATCAACTTCATCAATCCGGACAGCAACAATGAATCATCTACCGGATTCGGTTGCAGATGCATATCGGCCAGTTCCGCAAGTTTGGTTTTCCTGGGATCGATTACGATGAGTTTCGCACCCCGGTGAACGGCCTGCTTCACCCTCAATGCAGCAATGGGATGGGAAACCGATAGATCTCCGCCCCAGACGAGAATCAGACTGGCCTGATCGATATCCCCTAATGTAACAGTATGGGGAGGATGAATCTTTTCGATCTCAACCAGGGAATCTACCCATCGGCTATGAGCAAAAGGGGAAGAGACCGCAAGGTGACGACTCTGCATCGCCACGCGCCCGAATTTCTGCAGTACATAAGCATCCTCAACAGTGTTGTTGGGGGAAACGACGAGCCCGAAACCATCTCCACGATAGCGGACAAATTGTTCGGCAATCCGATCAAGTGCCTCTTCCCAGGATGTTTCGATCCACTGTTTATTTCGTTTGACCAGTGGCTTCTTTAGACGGGTCGGATGGTTGACCAGATCCGCGACAGCAAATCGTCCCCTCACACAGACCTGACCCTGATTGGGTGATTTCCCCTGGGCCGGTACCGATTTAATGATGCGATTCCCCCGAAGATGATAATCCAGTGAACATCCGACAGCACAGTAGGGACAAATCGAATGTTGAGTTTGCTCGGAGCACCCTTCCCATTTATCTGCTTTACCGGCAAGAGCGCCGGTCGGACAGACGTCCACACAGGCGCCGCAGAACGCACATCCCACCTCAAGATGGGACTTGCCGAAGGCCGTTCCCACAACCGTCCGGTCTCCCCTGTAATGAAAATTGAGTGTGCCATTGTATCGGACTTCATTGCACACACGAACACACCGTCCGCAGAGAATACACAAATTGTAATCCCTGTCGAAAAAGGGATCTTTCTGTTCTACAGGATATCCCCGGTAGTTGATGGGAAACGCGATTTCCTCAATCCCTAAATACTGGACCAGATTCTGAAGCTCACACGCGCCGCTTTTGGGACAGGTCTGACAGCTTGTCGTGATACCCACCTTGCGGATGGTTCCCATCCACTCGTCGCATCCTTCCCGCTTATCACAGACAAGACAGGTGTAGGGATGCTCGGAAAGGATCAGTTCGAGAATCTGACACCTGAGAGAACGAAGCCGCTGTGTATTGGTTTGTACAACCATACCTTCTTCCGCAGGAATCGTGCAGGCTGTCGGATATCCCCGTACCCCTTTGATTTCAACGATACAGAGCCGGCAGCTTCCCGAAGGATTGAGTTGGGGATGATGACAAAGCGTGGGAATATAAATATCCGCTTGACGGGCAGCCTCCAGCACAGACATGCCGGTTTTGGCTTTGATCTCTTTGTTATCTATTTTTAAGGTAATCGCCATCGGATACCCTCTATTGGATGACCACGGCATCGAATGAACAGACCTCTTGACACGATCCGCATCGTGTGCACAACTGCTGGTCAATGACATGCACCTGTTTCTTTTCACCGGAGATGGCATCAACTGGACAGCTTTTGACACAGACTCCGCACCCCGTGCATTTTTGGGGATCGATTGTGTAAACGATTAATTTTTTGCAGACACCGGCAGGACATCTTTTTTGCTTGATATGCGCTTCATACTCATTTCTGAAATATTTCAGCGTGGTTAAAACCGGATTGGGAGCGGTCTGTCCCAGACCGCAGAGCGATCCGCTGCCAATGACCCGGGCCAGTTTTTCGAGACGTTCGATATCAGCCTCTTCCCCCTCTCCCTCGGTGATTTTGATCAGCATTTCCTTCATTCTCTGCAACCCGACACGGCAGGGTGTACATTTCCCGCAGGATTCTTCTACAAGAAAAGAGACAAAGTATAAGGCGACATCCACCATGCAGGTATCTTCATCCATGACGATGAGTCCACCAGACCCCATGATCGCTCCCGCCTGGGTCAGCGCTTCATAATCCACCGTGAGATCGAGCATAGATTCGGGAATACAGCCTCCTGACGGCCCTCCCGTCTGAACAGCCTTAAACCGCTTGCCGTTCGGGATCCCTCCTCCTACGCCGAAGATAATCTCTCTCAGGGTGATCCCCATGGGTACTTCAACGAGTCCCGAGTTGTTGATTTTGCCGACCAGAGAAAAGATCTTCGTGCCCTTGCTCTTTTCGGTACCGAGAGATGCGTACCATTTTGCCCCCCTTGAAATAATGGCCGGCACGTTTGCCCAGGTTTCCACATTGTTGATATTTGTGGGCTTCTCCCACAATCCCTTTTCAGCGGGAAAAGGTGGACGGGATCGGGGTCTTCCCGCCTTCCCCTCGATGGAAGCCATCAATGCCGTCTCTTCACCGCAGACAAAAGCGCCCCCTCCGCGGATAATCTCGACATCAAAATCAAATCCGGTTTGGAATATGTTCTCTCCCAACAGCCCATAATGACGCGCCTGCTGGATAGCAGTTTTGACCCTTTCAACGGCAAGCGGATACTCATCTCGAACATAGATATAACCGCGTTGCGCTCCGATTGCCCTGGCACCGATTGCCATCCCCTCCAGCACGGCATGCGGATCCGACTCGAGAATCGAACGGTCCATGTAGGCACCGGGATCGCCCTCATCACCGTTGCAGATGACATACTTGGGATTTCCATCGGCCTGGCGGCAGAGCATCCATTTGGTAGCTGTCGGGAATCCGGCACCTCCCCGTCCGCGCAAACCCGCCTTCTCGATTTCTGAGATGATGCCTTCCGGGCTCAGAGAGGTTAACGCCTTTGCAAGCGCTGCATACCCATCCAATGCGATGTATTCATCAATTTTATCCGGATCAATCCGTCCTCGATTTCTCAAAACAACGAGCTGCTGATGTTTAAAAAAATCGATCTCCATTAAGGTGGGAATCATTGTCTTGGTTTCTGAAACATCGGTTCTGAGTCTTTGGACCGGTTTCCCTTTCAGAAAATGCTCTTTCACCAGAAATGGAATATCCTCCGGCGTTAATTGCTGATAAATGATATGACCGGGTTCGATGACGGCAATCGGTCCGCGATTACAGGTCCCGGAACATCTTCCGGCTAAAACTGCCACGCGATCACTGAGTTTATGCTTTCGGATCTCCTGTTCGAAAACCGCTCTGATTGTCAGCGACCCCTTTGAGACACATGTCGAACCGCTGCAGACCCATACCTGAATGTGATCCTTTTTCAAATCGATCCCCGCCTACTCATATTTCTTCAGAACCTGTATCACTTTCTTTTGGTTTAATTTCCCGTGAAAATCATCATCAATCACGACAACCGGTGCAAGACCGCAGCAACCCACACAGCGCACCGACTCGACGGTAAACCGCCCGTCCTGGGTCGTTTCTCCAGAGCGAACACCCAGATCCTGTTCCAGCCGATCCATAATTTTCGCACCCCCCCGTACATGACAGGCCGTCCCCAGACAGACATGAATGGAATGGCGTCCCCTGGGTATCAAACGAAAGGCTTTGTAAAAAGTGGCCAGTGAATAGACACGGGCGATGGGAATCTTTAATTCAGCAGCGATATCCGAAATTCCTTCCTCAGGGAGATACCCTTTTATCTTCTGGACATCCTGTAAAATGGGGATCAAACCGGATTCCTTCTTTCCATATTTTTCAACAATTTTTCGAATCCATTTCACTGGAGACTCCTTGAACACCTATGATCTGATACACCAACATCAATTCCGATACATGAGCGCCAAGCTCGGACTAAAATTCATTTTGAATGATTTTCTCAGCCACTTCGGGAATCGATGCATTCACCTCAGGCGTGCATGTTTCACCGAATGTTAAAATATCCTTCACTTCGATTCCATATATAATGAGGGTTTCGGGTAAATCCATTCCCAATTTTCTGCCCAACAGGAGCGCTTCATGCAATCCGATCTGATGCCTTGCTGTGGCCGATCCTCCTTCAAAATCTTCGGGTTTCAACTTTAACAGGGTACCGATTCTGTGCTGTCCCGTCATCACGGCATCGATCAGAATGACTTTACTGAAACCGGCAATACAATTTAAAAGTTCCAGACCGCCGACAGCAGCTTCTTGAATTTGAACTGTCCTGTTTTTTAACCTATTTCTGATCTCTCTGGCCACATAAATACCCACACCATCATCTGTAAGGATGGTATTGCCTAAACCCAAAACAAGCGTATTTTTTTCTTGAGAAGGGATAAGCCCGTCTCCTCAATCATGTGATCGATTAATCCAGCTGGTACCGTTTGATACCCTCGACATAGAGATCCCTGCCGTGGCAATCATTCACTACGACTGCAGGGAAATCATTGACTTCCAATCTGCGGATCGCCTCGGGTCCGAGATCTTCATAGGCAACGATTTCTGCACGGACAACGCTTTTGGCCATCAGCGCGGCAGCTCCGCCGATTGCCCCGAAATAGACCGCTTTATACTGCTGGAGAGACGCAATGACTTCCCGAGATCGATTCCCTTTCCCGATCATACCTTTCAATCCGAGCGCCATAAGTTTCGGCGCAAAAGGATCCATGCGGTAGCTTGTGGTGGGTCCGATGGATCCAATGGGTTTGCCCGGTTTGGCGGGCGCCGGTCCTGCATAATAGATGATCTGACCTTGTATATTGATTGGGAGATCCTTACCGGATTCAAGTGTTTCGATGAGACGTTTATGTGCTGAATCACGACCCGTATAGAGAATGCCGCTGATTAAGACGGAATCCCCGATGTGGAGACCCTCCACAGTCTCATCCGATAAAGGTGTCACGATTTTCTTGGGCTCTGCCATGGTTCTCCTCCTCATCTTCAAGTTAACCCTCTCTGTGGAGGATCATGAACAATCGGTTCATTTTATAAAACAATCACTTTATGTCTGGCCACATGGCACTGCATATTCACGGCAACAGGAAAACTGGCTATGTGGCATGGGTGGACTTCAATAAGCACATCCAGTGCGGTACATCTGCCTCCAAATCCCTGAGGGCCGATCCCAAGTCGATTGATCTGAACGAGGAGTTGATTTTCAAGATCCGCATAGAAGGGATTGGGGTGCCTTGATCCCACAGGCCTCAGGAGGGCTCTCTTGGCAATCTGTGCACATTTATCAAATGTTCCTCCAATGCCGACACCCACAATGACTGGCGGACAGGGATTGGCTCCGGATCGACGGACGCGATCCACGACAAATTCCTTGACACCCTCAATACCCGCTGCAGGGGCCATCATTTTCACCTCACTCATGTTCTCACTGCCCCCGCCCTTCGGTGCAACAGTGATTTTAATGCGATCACCTGCGACAATATCGGTATAAACGACAGCCGGTGTATTGTCTCCCGTATTTTTTCTTTCCAAAGGATCACCGACAATCGATTTTCTGAGATACCCTTCCTGGTATCCCTGCCGGACACCTTCATGAATGGCCTGGGTAAAATCACCCCCAACCAGATGCACCTCCTGCCCCAATTCCACAAAAACAACGGCAAATCCGGTATCCTGACATAAAGGGACTTTCTCACTACAGGCGATCTCTGCATTTTCCATGATTTTTTGGATGACCTCTCTTCCTGTAGGAGATTCTTCCTCATTCAAAAAGGTCTGAAGCCGTTTTTTAACATCATCACCCAAATAGTAATTGGATTCTATACAGAGTCTCTTAACTGCATCCGTTATTTGGGCAACCTCAAGATCTCTCATCAAATTCTCCTTCAATCAATTTCAGCCATGTATAAACAGAGGTGAACAGAAGCGTCAACCACCTTCTTCTTTGTTTGTGCGGGCACTGCAATGGAAATTCATCCTCTGTTATGATAACAGCAACAAACGATATCCATTCCGAGAATAATCACAGTGCAAAAAGGTACAAAAAATCAACCATACCATGCAAGTTTAAAATTCCTTCTATGATAGGCTACCGTTAATAAAATAATAGCGTTTCCATTCAAATAGGGCAATTGCGGAAACGCTGGTCTTTTTAGAGGGGGAGGTCTCAAAGTGAGATTTTAAGATGAAAAATGATCGACCTACTCAATCCCCGATCCGCAAATAGATAATGGCGGTTATTTTAAAACCGCTTTCATGGTTTTTCCGATCATGGCCGGCGAATCGACTACGGTGGTACCGCAGTCGCGAAGCATTTGAATTTTTTCTTTTGCCGTTCCTTTCCCACCTGCGATAATGGCTCCGGCATGTCCCATTCGTTTTCCCGGCGGTGCCGTCGATCCCGCGATAAACGCCACAACGGGTTTTTTAAACTCGCTTTGAATATACTTTGCAGCGACTTCTTCATCTGTACCACCTATTTCACCAATCAGCACGACGCCCTCTGTTTCTGTGTCCTCTTGAAACAGTTTCAGCCCATCAATGAACCGCGTCCCGACAATGGGATCGCCCCCCAGACCGATACAGGTCGACTGACCCAATCCTTCCCTGGTGAGTTGGTCCACGGCTTCATAGGTAAGTGTTCCGCTGCGCGACAGAACACCGATCCTGCCGGGCGAATGGATAAAACCGGGCATAATACCCACCTTGCACTTTCCAGGGGTAATAATACCCGGACAGTTTGGACCGATCAACCGCACGTTTTTATCCTTTAAATAGGTCATGACCTTGACCATATCCAGAGTGGGGATCCCTTCTGTAATACAGACAATGACCCGGACGCCCGCATCGGCAGCCTCCATCACAGCATCGGCAGCAAAGGCGGGAGGCACAAAAATCACGGAGACATTGGTACCGGTCTTTTCAACGGCCTCAGTCACCATATTGAAAACGGGAATGCCTTCATGTTTCTGGCCTCCTTTGCCAGGCGTAACGCCCGCGACGACACGGGTTCCATATTCCACCATCTGCTGTGTGTGAAAGGTTCCTTCACCCCCCGTGATACCCTGAACAACCAACCGTGTATTTTCATCCACAAGAATACTCATTCACTCACCTCTTTTCCCATCGCATGATTCAATATATTTAAAATTTCTTCATCGGTTAAATCGATCGGATTCCCCTTCATACTGCTTGCCTGCTTTACCTTCCCTACCAATTCAGGAAAATCCTTCTTGGCCAGGCCATATTGGGATAACCCGGGAATATTTAACAATTGGCAAAGATCCTGTATCCATCGGACACCGTCCCGCGATTCAGCCTGTGATTCACCCGTGAGCGTCTTGGCAATTTCTCCGTATCTTTTCAAAACAGGAGAATCGGAAAATCGCGACTCAAGTGCTTTGATATTCGTCATCATCACAATGGGTAACAATCTGGCACAGGCAACACCATGCGGAACAGGAATCATCCCACCCATGGGCCCGGCAATACCGTGAACCGCTCCCAATTTCGCATTGGCCAGAGCCAGGCCGCTAAACAGGCTGGCCAGTGCCATATCTTCCCTCGCGGATTCATCATCTCCTTTATCATAAGCTTTTCTAAGCGACCGCGCCACCCGCACGATGCCATCGAGGCAGATTGGATCGATCAGAGGATTGGGGACTCTGGAGACATACGGCTCGATCAACTGTGTCAAGGCATCTAAGCCGGTGCTGGCTGTTATTTCCGGTGACAGGGAATGGGTCAATAGCGGATCGATCACGGCCAGACGGGGCAGCATGGTTAGACTGCGCAGGCTGACCTTGATGCGATGACGGGGAGATGTTAAAACCGCATTCCGCGTGACCTCTGTTCCGGTACCCGACGTGGTTGGGATCGCAATACAGGGAGCGGAAGGTCGTTTGAGGGGTCTGCCTCTACCAATCACTTCCAAATAATCGAAAAGATCGCCTTCATTGGCCAAAAGAGCCGCTACGGCCTTGCCCGTATCGAGCACACTGCCACCCCCAATGCCGATGACCATATCGCAATGGGATTGACGGGCTTCATCCACCCCATTCAATACCAAATCGGTTGTCGGTTCACCCTGCACATTGAAAATGACCGTTTCCAGATTTTTCTGTTTTAACTGTTTAATAAGCGGTTCAGCGCGTTGGACGGTATGACCCGTCACAATAAAAACACGGCGACCCATTTCTGCCGTCAGCGTACTGACTTCATCCAATCGACCCAGTCCAAACAGGATGCGTGTTGCTGTTGCAAATTCAAAACGCACGCTCAGTTTCAGCCCTCTTCATCTGGATACATATTCGTATATTTGACACTGGATCGCGGCTCAGCCATCATATCAGCCACAGCATCCCGCCATTTCTGATAGTGTGCAGTTTCCTGATGTTTGGCCGGATCTTCCGGTGTGCGGTAAACTTCAACCAACACAAAACGTTCGGGATCATCCTGCTGTTGAACCACATCAAAACGGGCGATTCCGGGTTCCCGAACACTGTTTCGTGCGTTTTCCTTAGTCGCTTCAATGAACGCATTGATTTGATCCGGTTTGACACGAACGTGGACATGAACGATGAACATGCTTCTTTCCCCTCCGGCTTATTCAACCTTATCAATGATATGATTTCTATTCAAACATCATCAATCCGCTGATCAATGACATCGACACTCAGTCGATGATATGAATATTAACGGTATGAAGTGAGCAAAAACGGAAATCACTGAGAAACCGCAGCGACGACTTTTTTAGCTGCATCATCAAGATTGTTCGCTACGGTAAATTTGAGCCCCGATTGATTAAGAATATCACCGGCCAGATCACTGTTTGTTCCGGCTAAACGAACAACCATCGGCACGTTGATCTCGAGCCGTTTTGCCGCTTCGACAACACCGTTGGCCACCCGGTCACACCGAACGATACCACCAAAAATATTGATCAGCACAGCCTTGACATCCGGATCGGAGAGCAGAATGCGAAAAGCATATTCGACCCGTTCTGCAGAAGCCGCTCCACCCACATCTAAAAAATTGGCCGGCATTGAACCGTGAAGTTTGATAATATCCATGGTGGCCATAGCCAGACCGGCTCCATTCACCATGCAGCCCACATGGCCGTTGAGTTTCACATAACTCAACTTCTGTTCTGCTGCTTCCACCTCGGCCGGCTCTTCTTCATGGATATCTCTCAGTTTTTCAATGTCCGGATTTCGAAAAAGAGCATTGTCATCAAAGTTGATTTTGGCGTCAGCTGCCAGTAACCGGCCGTCTTCTGTGATGACAAGGGGATTGATTTCGGCCAATGAAGCGTCCGATTCAACAAAGAGCCGATAAAGATTCATAATCAGTTTTGTCCCTTCTCGGATAAGGGCATCGGGAAGGTGAAGCTGAAACACCATCTTCCTGGCCTGGAAAGATTGCATGCCCACCTTGGGATCGATGGATTCTTTGATGATCTTTTCAGGAGATTTGGCGGCAACCACTTCGATTTCTACACCCCCCTCTTCTGAGGCAATGACAGCGATGCGGGATTGATCCCGATCCACAACCATGCCGAGATAGAGTTCTTTTTTGACATTCAGCGCTTCTTCGATGAGGACTTTTCGGACAAGCTTCCCGTCAGGCCCTGTCTGATGGGTGATCAAATTCATCCCGATAATTTCCTCTGCGCAATTTTTTGCTTCTTCGGGGATTTCAGCCAATTTGATCCCCCCTCCCTTTCCACGACCTCCCGCATGAATTTGGGCTTTTACCACAACCTTTTTGGTTATTTCTTTGGCAAACTGATAAGCTGAATCTGCATTATCCACCATTTTACCATCAGGAACAGGAATACCATACGCCTTAAAAATATCTTTCGATTGATATTCATGAATTTTCATCAATTATCCTCTCGGGATTATGATCATAAAAATACTTTTTTCTTGGTCGGATTCTCTCCCATACTTTCAATTTTTCCTGTGAATTCCTCACTTATTCTGGCAAACTTGGACCCTTCCGAAGCCGAAATCCAGGAAAGTCTCACGCGCTCTGTTTCCAATCCAATCGAATCAAACACTTTTTTCAAAATGGCGATGCGGCGCCTTGTATGATAATTTCCTGACTGATAGTGGCAGTCTCCCGGATGGCAACCGCCGATGAGAACGCCGTCAGACCCACTCAGATAGGACTTGATCACAAAGACCGGATTGACTCGGCTCGAACACATCACCCGAATAGGCAGGATGGACGGTGGATACTGCATTCGACTCGTCCCGGCGAGGTCGGCACCTGAATAGGTACACCACTTGCAGAGAAAACTGACGATTTTAGGATGAAACGGTTCTTTCATAATCGATTGCCCTTACATTTGATAAAATCACGGATAAAACATAATTTCAAATTGGATATTAATCCTCCCCGATTGTGGATAACTCTTCTTCCTTATAGACGGTCACCGGTACTTCCTCCTCCACATCCCTACCGGGAAGATAATCAAACAGTTGGGCGGTTTCTTCACCCGTTCGCATAAAAATGGCGGCAACGGGTATACCAGCCGGACAGACTTCGGTACACATCCCACACCCCACACATGAAAAACTCATATGGTTCAATCTTCCAATATGATAAAGCACCGTATCGGTTGGAAGCCTCACGCCTCCTTTCCTATAAAGTTCATCCTCGATCATAGACGGCTCATAATCAAAAAGATGGGATTCGAAATCACACAGGATACAGTGACATATGGGACACACGCGACTGCATCCATGGCACCCGATACACTTACCGAACATATCAATCATGCCGTCTAATCCGTTTACTCGGATCACGGTATTTTCAAAAAGCTTTTTTTTCTCCTCTTGTCTTTCACGACGAAGCGTTTCGATTGCAGGGGACTCCAGCTCGGCTTCAATCCGTTTGCTTTCAAATCCTTCAGCCAGATGCATCGCTTTTTCTGTATGAATGCAGAAAATACACACCTCATTCACTGTTTCACCGATCAGTGAAACAGTCACATCTGCATTCATGGGTACGAAATGCTCGCATGCCCGGCAGGTTTCTCTGGTCTTGGGGAAAATTTGTCCTCGGGCCACCGATTCCCAGTAATCTGGAAGTTCTTTTTCCGGCTCACCAGAAACCGCGACATCAAATGGAAAAACACCACCGCAGGTATACGAAATCATCAGAAAATGATCCATTGAACCCTGTGACCGTTTGACCAGTTCGATGAAAGCCCTGAGCTCACAGGGTCTGATCACCACTGCAATCGGTTTTTTCATCGATGCAAAATGAGACAGATCCTGAGCTGCATTCACCGGCATGAAAGGGTGCAGAGGGATGGCATCTTCTAAGAGGGCCGTGTCATGTATCAATCCGTAATCGAATGCGCCATCTGCACCTGTTTTTCTCAATGTGAATACACCGCCGATCCGATCATTTTCAAGCAGAAATTTGAGAAAATCGATCAGACCGTGCTCGGCACTTTTTTCAACTCTGAGTAAATAATCCATAATCAACTCTCCACACCTTCGGCATCCTTGACCCATTCTTCCACGCCTTTGATCTCTTCCAATCGGTATTGTCGAATCGGAAGCGGCTCTTCTCTCTTTTCCCCGGCCTTGTAATCAAAGGTCCGCTGGGTTTGATCAGCCACAAAGCTGAACACGTCGGCAACCGGTATTGAAACCGGACAAGCATCGGAACAGAGACCGCAGGCAACACAAGAGAGACTCATGTGGGACATTCGCCCGACATGAAACATTCTTCTGTCGAGGGGAAAGGAGAGCCCCCCTCGCTGTTCGGCCTTCTTCAAAATAAAATCAGAATCCAGTTTCGAGGCTTCCGAACCGAAATAACAATGGCGGCAATAGCATATGGGACAAGCACTTTGACAGTTATGACAACCGATACATCTGGCGAACGTTTTCAACAGACCGTCGAATCCTTCCACCATGGATTGCACTTCGCGAAACCGTTTGGTCCTCTCTTTTTTTCTTTCTTGACGGATCGATTCGATTCCATTTTCCCAATCCGAAAGTGACACAGAACCATCGAGGCTCCGATCTTTTAAAACCCGCTGGCCCTTTGGACTGCTGGAAATGAGCACCACACTGCTTTCTGAACCCGTCATCAGTCCAAAATGAAAATCAGAGGAGGGCAGAATGGAAAACTGTTCACAAATCTGACAAACCGATTTCATAGAACCATTTCCCCATCGGTTTTCAGAAAGCATGGCATTGAAACGCTTCTCCGATTCGCCGGGATTTTCAAAATAATCCGCCACGGGCAGTACACCGGGGCAATCCACGCTCATCAGTGTGATGCTCTCCAGATGAATTTGATTGAGTTTGGCCAGTTCGACACTGGCTCGAACTTCGCACGGCCGCATTACTGCAGCTATCTTTAGATTGCCTTCGCCTTTCCGAGTCAAGCTTTTCAGGGCTTTGGCGCCTTGAACAGGCATGATGGGAGCCAATGGATTGGCTTGATCCAAAAGTGATGGATCCTTCACCAAAACCCAGGCATAAGAATCACCCGCCGGTACCTGCATGGGGATCAAAATTGCATCAAAAACAGCATCGGTCAGCAGGGATTTTAAAAATGCCAGTATGGGTTTTCGAACACCTTCTTTTTTTGAGACACGTAAGCTTTTTGCTGTCGTTGTTTTCATTTGTTGTCCCTACTACAAAAAATGTAATTATCGAATAGCTTCAATCATTTCTCTGTAAAGTTGCGGCGTTGTAAAATGGATGGCCCGCATGGCCCCGGAAGGACAGCTGGCCACACAATTTCCACATCCCCGACAAACCGCTTCATTCACCACGGAAACACCCTTCACCTCATTAAAAGAGATGGCGCCGTAGCAGCAGACTTCCAGACAGGTTTGACAACCCGTGCAAAAATCCTCCAAGACTTTGCAGACTTTCACCTCTGGAACGATCTTCTCTCCCGGGATCAGCCGATTGAGAATTTTCCCGCTGACGGCCTGGGCCTGGGCAACCGATTCTGAAATGCCTTTCGGACCTTGGGCAGCACCCACAATGTAGATGCCTTCAATGGATGTAGCCACAGGATTGAGGTGATGATGGGCTTCCTGAAAAAATCCGGTTTCGCCGAGAGAGACATTGAGAAGCTCGGCAAGGGCCTCTGTTCCATCAGCCGGTTCCATCGCTGGAGCCAAAATCACCATGTCCGCACTTTCTTTTTTCTTGACGCCATCGATTTGGGTGTATTCAATGGATGTATTTTGAATACCGGCCTCTTTGACACGAATAAAATCCACCCCTTCTGCTTTGACCTCTTCATAGGTTTGCTGATCGGTTTTGTGAGGGAGACAGAGATCCCGATAATAGACTCTGATTGAAATCTGGGGCAACTTCGCTTTAAGCATTCTGGCGATTTTGATTATTGTGCTGCAACAAATCGTCGAGCAGTACCCCTTTTCATCTCTCCCCACACAGTGTACCAGTGCGATGGATTGGGGTGATTTCCCTGATTTGAGACTGATTTTACCCTCGTTGAGTATCATCGATTCGACTTCCAGTGTGGTGTACACCTCATCTTCCTTTTGATAAACAGTTTGAGGGAGTTTATTGGGATTAAGCAGGCGAAAACCGGTCGCTATCACGATGGCGCCCGCTTTCAGTCCCGTCTGCAACTCCGTCTCTTTTCCCACTTTTAAAACGATTTCAAAATTCCCAAAAAACCCCACCACACTTTCCAGTTCTGTTTCGGTAAAAACCTGAATATGCGCATTTTGCTGGACAGCTTCTATTTTCTGCTGAATCATTTTCGCAGAATTTCCCTGACGTGAAAGCAACTGAGAATAGAAAATCGATTTCCCACCCAACCTTTCCGTCTTCTCAATCAGACAGACCTTTCTTTTTTCATCGGCTAGCATCAGGGCTGCTTCCATACCGGCAATGCCTCCTCCAACAATCAGCACATCGGGATTGGCATCCAATTCTCTCTCTAACAGTTCAGATTGATGAAGCGTCCTGCGAATGCCGGCCCTAATCGACCGAATGGCCTTCTCCGTCGCTTTCGCCTTATCCGGAATAACCCAGGCACAGTGCTCCCGGATATTCACCATATTAAACAGATAGGGATTCAAATTCGTTTTCTTGCACACATTCATGAATGTGGATTCATGATCCCTGGGTGAACACGCGGCCACCACCAAATGGGTAAGCGCGTTCGATTCGATTTCATTTTTGAGAAATGCCTGCCCATCGTTTGAACAGAGCAATTTGTATCGCTTGACAACCAATTCGATATCTTCAAACTCTTCCAGTGAAGAGATGACCTTAATAACCCTATCAATATCGACACGTTCTGCAATATTGGGTCCGCATTCGCAAACATAAACACCAATTTTTAAACGCATGGCATTCTCCTGAATGGACTTTTATTCTGTATGGGAAACCGACAGTGAACGGACAACATGCCCGACAGCCGATTCAGCCTGGATAACGGCATATTGGGCGTCCTTGGGACCTTCGGCACATCCGGCAACAAAAATACCCGATCTCGATGTCTCTGTCGAACCCGCCTTCTCATCTAAAGTCCGGAAAAACCCGTGATTATCCTGATCAATGGCCAGTATTTTTGCGATCTGAGAGGCGGTTTTATCCGGGATCATGGCCGGTTCAAGAATGACCATATCCACAGAGAGTGTTTCTTGAACACCTTTTCCATGGGTATACTTTACTTCAAGACCGCTCCCATTTTCAGCTACACGGACAGCCTCTGGATCTGTTTGGAATATAAAATGGACACCTTCCTCTTTCACTTGATGAAGGAATTTTTGAGACAGCTTACCAGGCACACAGAGATCAGAATAAAAGTGGGTGATACTGGCATCCGGCAGCTTGTGCTTCACAAAATGGGCATGTTTCAGAGAACTCATGCAGCATACACCTGAACAATACCCCTGCTCTTTCCGTCCAATACAGTGCACGATGGCTACGGATTTCGGTGCTTTTTCGCCATCCCGGAGGGTCAGTTCACCGGAAGTGGGTCCATTGGAGGCAAACAACCTTTCAAACTCCATGGCTGTGTAGACCCCAGGCAGCTTTCCGTATCCCAGATGCGAGAAATGGCTGACATCGAGGAGTTCAAAACCGGTAGCCACCACAATCGTTTTCACGCGAATATCCACTTCATTTTCCTGATCGGAGAAATCGATTGCTTCGAACATGCAGGCTTCCTGGCAGGCCTTGCAATTTTTTTTGCCGCTGATCTGCAGACAGTGTTCGGGATCGATCACTGGGACATTTGGCAAAGCTCCCGCACATGCGATATAGATGGCCTTTTTATCCGAGAGATTCTCTTCCCATTCGTTTTTGAGGCTGACCGGACAGGGCTCGTAACACATGCCGCACCCGATGCAGGCAGTAAGACTTACATAACGGGGTTTCTGATGAAGGGTCACATGAAAATCTCCAGCTTCACCTTCGACCTTCTGAACTGTACTGAGCATCATCAGATCAATATTCGGATGCTGCAGAATCTCCTGCTGAACCGGAGCCACCATACAGGTCGAGCATTCCAGATGGGGGTAACTCTCCTCATTTTTAATGATATTCCCGCCGATCAGGGGAAGCTTTTCCACCAGACAGACCTTTTTACCCCCTTTGGCCAAAAGCAGGCTCGCTTCCATACCTGCAATGCCGGACCCGATCACCAGTGTATCGTAAGTATTATTCATCTTTCATCTCTCTTATACATGGAATCATTTTCAAACGGATTCATACAACCTTCCGCCTCATGACGTTTCATTTGTCACATGATCCTTGAATATCTTCATCAACGGTTGAACAATGGATACTGTATCGGCTAAAACTGGAACACTGTGTTTTAATAATAAGCATTCCTGTTTATCGGATTAGGCCCTAATTTTTTAATTCTCTCGGTAAACTCATTAACAACATCCACATACCGTTTGCCTTCGGAGGCCGATATCCAGGACAGTTGCAGTCTCTCCGGATCCAATTTTAATGTTTCCAGGATGCTTTTCAATAAAGCATATCGCCTGCGGGCATAATAATTCCCCTTGTCATAGTGACAATCTCCCGGATGGCAACCGGCAATCAGGATTCCGTCAGCACCGCCGAAAAAAGTGGTCAACACGAGATTGTAATCAACCCGGCTGGAACACATTACACGAATCACATTGAGTGAAGGAGACAGTTCCATTTTGGATGATCCAGCCAGATCTGCCGCTGCATAGGTGCACCAGTTGCACAAATAACCGACGATTTTGGGAAAAAATTCCTCTTTTTGTTTTTGATCTTCCATACTGCAATCCACATGAATCATTGTACAAGATAACTTGAGTAAACAATCTCCTGATACATTATTAGGATAGACAAATAACACCTGTCAAATCAGTGATTTGATATGCATTTATTTGGACTATGGGTAATGGATCACCGTTTGAAATTTGGACGTTCTTTGCCAAAGAGCTGCAGTCTTAAATCTGAATCTGCGCCGAGTGTTTCCCGTTGGCATCTGTATTGCATAACAGCAGCGTCTTTCCCGTTCTCTGGCTCCACGCCTTGATATCATTGGGAAAAGAAGGACAGTCCGCTTCTATTTCCAGGATATCGCCGGGTTGTAATTGAGGCAACATTGCCGCCACCTTCAAAATAGGCTGTGGACACTTCAGCCCGAGCGCATTCAATTTTTGTGTCGCCATGGATTCTCTCCTCGCCTTATCTAAAAAGAAAACGTCAACTCTGACCCCTGTGCTTCAGCCACAAAGGTCGTGGCACCAACGATTTCAGTTCCTTCAATAAGGTCATCTTTTGTAAAATTGTGTACATCAAAAGCCAGTTCACAGACAAGCAGTCTTCCGCCCAAATTGATCAATCCCCTGTACAGTTCCATCAGGTCCGGAAGCGCCTTCGATGCTTCATTCAATTTCTCAAGAGCTCCCTTGACCATTGCCGGAGCACCGCTCGGTGTAAAGAAAAGAATGACCTCGTCTCCACTGGCCGCCGCTGCAGATCCTAAAATAAACGGAGAATACACATTCTTGGGTTCTGCGCCGTTCACTGTGATTGCCATCTTCGCCATATCTTACTCCTCCCTGATTATGATAACTTTTCCTATTGCCTATCAAAACACAACGGCTATCATCCGAAATTTAATACCAATCGATATTATATCTGAGCATTGTTTTAGACATAACATGTATACTATTAAAAATTGTGTGCGATTGTCTTTCTATGTAATTTGCTAATAAATCCATTTATGTTGAATATTTCGTTTACTGAATAAAAATAAAACAATAGAAAATATAATTAAAATAGAAAAACTGATTGGTACTGTAATATGACCGTCCTGATTGATAGCTGTTTTTAAAAGATCAGCGCCATAGGTTAATGGTATAAAATAGGATAAAAGACGCACGTAAACCGGAAGCTGACCGAGTGGAATAAACAAACCGCATAAAAAAACCATCGGAAAACGAAAAAAGTTAGAAAAAGTCTGCGCCTCAAAAACTTCACTCACCGAAACAGCAATGAAAAGACCTAAAAACGTTGAAGTGATGGCAATAAAAATAACACTCATAAAAACAATCACCCAGTTAATATGTGGAAGATTTACAAAAAAAAGAGCAATAAGCACAGGTACAAAGGCATTCACAATACCAAATAAAATAGCTCCCAGCGTTTTCGCCAGCATCAGCCAGGTGAGACTGATGGGTGATAGCAGCAACCTGTCGAATGAACGGCTGCGGCGTTCAAATGTGATGGTGACCGAAAGCAATGATGTAGTACCGAAAAGGATGGACATTGCCATTATGCCAGGCAGAATAGCACGAACATCCACAGGAGTTTGAGATTTAAGGAAAAACATCAGCATCCAAGCAAATGGGAAAATAATCCCCCAGCTAATATTGGGAGGTTTTAAGTAGTAATTACGGAAATCCTTAAGCATAATATTCCAAAAGGCAATGGCCGTTTTCATTTTTTCTTGCCTTCCTTTTCTTTCTTCATCACTTCTCGTTCGATTCCCGTGATTTTAACAAATACTTCTTCCAGCGATGGTTTGATGATCTTGGCTTCCATCACTTTTATCCCGCGGGAATCAAAAAATGACATCAACGACATCAGATCATGTGCTATCGCCGAACGAACCTGAAAAACAGATTCCTGAATGTGCGTTAACTTACATTGGCTGAATTGCTGTAGAAAAT
Source organism: bacterium (assembly GCA_016931965.1). Classification (GTDB taxonomy): domain Bacteria; phylum Zhuqueibacterota; class QNDG01; order QNDG01; family DSAB01; genus JAFGDT01. The sequence continues at coordinate 114,969 of JAFGDT010000041.1, forward strand.
CATACTCGAATTGACTGAGCTGAACAATCCCATCAAATGAGAATTGGATAATTGCCTCTTTTTGAGCGTCTTCCATCAAGTCATGAATTGCACCTATTTTTATAATTTGACCCTTTACGATAAAAGCAATACGATGGCAAAGCCGCTCTGCTTCTTCAATGTAATGCGTGGTCATAAAAATAGTGGTGCCTGTTTCATTCAGGCTTTTTATCAACAACCGTATTTGACGTGCGCTGGCAACATCGATTCCTGTTGTCGGTTCATCTAAAAATAATACACTCGGTTGGTGGATAATACCCGCGGCAATGGTAAGTTTCCGTTTCATGCCTTTGGAATAGGATTTATAAAGCCTTTTACCGGCTTCTGTTAAATTAAATTGTCGCAACAAATTTCTGGCTCGATGCTCACGCTCTGTTTTTTCAATTCCATAAAGTGAAGCACAAAAACACAGGTTTTCAAAGCCATCCAGTTCTTCGTATAAATTACTCTCGTCTGGGACAATGCCAATTATTTCCTGCGCTTTTTTTATATGCGCGGTGTAATCTTTTCCATTGAAAAATATACTGCCAGAAGTTGGACGGGCTAATCCAGTCAGCATATTAATAGTCGTTGTTTTGCCTGCGCCATTTGGTCCTAAAAAACCAAAGATTTCATTCTTCAAAACTGAAAAGTTCAGACTGTCTACCGCTAAAAAATCATTGAATTTTTTGGTCAGGTTTTCAACTTTTAAAATGTGTTGTTCCATATTTAACGTTATATCTTTTTTATTTAAAAGCCATTTAATGCAACGGAGTTACCGTTAAAATGTAATAACTTTATCACATTCAACCGTCCATTTAGAAAACTCATTCATATTGCTCAATTGAACACCTTCAATGAATCGAAGTCCATCAATACCGCGCGCTTCAGAACAGCCGCCGCAACTTTTTACTTCACCGCCTTGTTTGATGACAGATTTCAACATCCGTTCGATGTTATAGTAGCCATTCGGCGTTGTTTGGTTAGGCAGTCCGCAAAACACAGCGTCCGCCAGCAGGAATATTTTTATTTCTACTTTGTCGGCATGCTCTTTCTGAAGTGTCATGGCCAATCGCAAAGCATTGTATGCTTTTTCTGTTCCGTAAGGCGCATCGTTGATTATAATGAGAATTTTTTGCATTTTATTTCCTTTATATATAGACGGCTAACACTTTCTGTTTATTCTGCCCTATAATGGTATCCCCGATCAAACGCTTCTATATTAAGCTCGATAAACCGCTGGGGAACCGATTCGGGTATCGTTTTCTTCATGGCTTCCACGGAGACAACCTTCGTCACCGCTGTCATAAAACCAAGCATGACCACGTTGGCAATGATCCGATTACCCAGCTCCTCCGCAATGCGGGTAGAAGGAATGCCAAAAATTTTCTTATCCGTCTTCGGTTTCACCAGATCGGAATCGATAATCAGAGTGCCATCCTCTTTCAGTTCATCAATGAACTTGTCGTATCCTTCTTGAGACATGGCAATCAAGAAATCGGTCCTGGATACATAGGGATAGAGGACTTTCGTATCAGAAATAACCATCTGAGAACTGCATGCACCGCCTCTCGCTTCTGGGCCAAAAGACTGATTCATGGTTGCAAATCCATGATCGTAGATCGAAATGGCTCTTCCTAAAATAATTCCTGATCGGATAATTCCCTGACCTCCAAATCCGGCAAATCTCATTTCAGTCATTGGTTATATCCTTTTTATTTGAACAATTCTGAAAAACCTGCACGACTGTGAAATCTTGAAAAACGAACCGTTTTATATATTGTTTTTCAAAAATAAAAAAATCTACACTTCTATCTTGACAAATTTATCCCCCAATACTTTCGTCATTTGCTCATTGTAAGAATCGATAAAATTGGGACGCTCTCTATCGACAAATTGACCCACGATGATTTTTCCATCGGGCACGATCTTCACATTGAGTGTATCTTCCCCATTTTTGATTTCCGAATGTTGAAAATAGAAATCAAGAATGTCCGGTTCGTTTGAAATGACATCCACCACAGAAAATCCGGTTTTTCTCAAAGATTCGGCAATCGCATGGCTTAACTGATTCGCATGAAGCAGCGTCCATCGCGCCACATAAACAGCACCGCATGACCTGGCCAGATGGGGAATATTGAGGGGTTCATCAAATGATCCGTAGGGAGATAAGGGCACACGGGGGAATACCCCGGGTGCATACTCGCCCCCAACCTTTTTGTAGTGATAATGGTTTATGCAAATAACATGGATATCCATGTTTCTTCTGCCGGCGTGAACGAAATGATTCCCACCTAAAGTCGCAAGATCACCAATAAAGACGGCCAGCTTTAAGCGGGGATTCGCTAATTTCATTCCCGTTGCAAAGGGTATGGCCCGGCCTCTCGAGGTATGAAATAAATCCATTCCGAGATAGTCAGTCACCTCTGGATGATACGCTATATCCGTAACCATACAAATATCTTTTTGATCACATTGAGAGCTTTCAACACCCTTTTTAAATATTTCAATAATCGGATCCATTTGACCCCTACTATTTTTTTATTTTTTCTGTCAGACTTCCTTTAAAAATGGTCTTCTCCAAAGTGGTTGTATACTCGATAACCTGTTCATATTTTTTATTGTCTTTCACAATCTTTTTGATTGCTCCAAGTATATCATCCGGTTTATGTACCGAAGCCCCACCATGAGGGACCAGAATGGTATTGGCTTTTCCATGACTGCACCGATCCACTTCAAACACAATTTGACCATAATTAATCTCCGGTACCACAAAACCCTTCACCTTTTTTGCCAGTTCGGCTATCCGGTCATCGGGAAAGGGCCACACCGTAATCAGACGAAGCATACCCACTTTGATCCCTTCCTGTCTTGCCTGCTCAAACGCTCGATACGCAACCCTTGAGGTAATGCCATACGAGACAATGACAACTTCTGCATCTTCCAAGTGATCTTCCTGCATTTCAATGATTTCATCTTTATTTTTTCTTATTTTATCAACCAAATATGGGTTTGTCGATTTTTTATGGATCACCTTGGCCTTTTCAATTTTGGGGAGAGAACGATGATCCAACAGAGGATAACCCCGTTCATCGTGGGTTAATCCCGTGATATAGAGATGATAGCCATCGCCCGCTTTAACGATAGGGGGAACAAGATCCTGATCTCTCCTGTAAGGGATATATTCCTCTTTCTTCCCCTGATAAAATCTTCTGGGTTCAACTTCGATCTCCGAAGCGTCGGGAATAACAACCTTCTCGGTCATATGTCCGACACATTCGTCAGCCATAAACATCACCGGTACACGATACCGTTCAGCTAAATTGAACGCTTTGATGGCAAAATCAAAACTTTCCTGGGGTGATTCCGGAGCCAGCGCAATCACTTCATAATCTCCATTTGCACCCCACTTCGACTGCATGATGTCTGCCTGACCCGTGCTCGTCGGAACTCCCGTCGAAGGACCGCTGCGTTGTATGTTAATAATGACAAACGGAATTTCCATGGCTGCGCCTAATCCGATATTTTCCATCATCAGAGAATAACCCGGACCCGACGTGATGGTCATCGATTTTTTCCCCGACCAGGATGCACCCAGGACAGAAGCAATCGAACCCAGCTCATCTTCCATTTGAATGAATTGGGCACCGACATAGGGGGCCTTTCTAGCAAAAGCTTCGGCTGCTTCCGTAGAAGGCGTAATGGGATATCCTCCTAAAAATTTACAACCTGCTGCCAAAGCACCGTAGGCAGCGGCAACATCGCCGTCTATATAATAGGTACCGGTAAAAACATCTCTAGGATTGGCTTTCAATGGTTGACCTCCATTAATCTTCAAACCACTTGCCCATCGATTCTGAATAGGTGGGTCTTTCTCGATCAACAAATTTACCGACGATAATTTCTTTTTGATAATCGATCTCAAGATGGTCCGTCGGTTCACCATGTTTGATGATCGAATGGTCATAGTAGAATTTCATCATATCCAGACCATCGCCCAATTTGTTTATTCTTGAATAATACATCGCACAGGGTGAAATCACTTCAACAACCGAAAATCCGGGCTTCTTTAAAGCATCCACGATGGAATAGGTTAATCGACGCATATGAAGAGCTGTCCAACGGGCTACATAGACTGCTCCGGCTGCCTCTGCCAATTGAGGTACATTGGAGGGATTCTCGAAATTCCCGAAAGGGGATGTGGTGGTATAGGCCGGCGTGGGCGTCGTTGGAGCAACCTGGCCCCCTGTCATGGCATAGATAAAATTATTCACACAAATAACGGTTAAATCGATATTCCTGCGGGCGGCATGGACAAAATGATTCCCCCCGATGGAAACAAGATCCCCATCACCGGAAATCACAACGACCTTTATGTCCGGATTGCCCAATTTGATGCCGGTGGCAAAAGGAATGGCCCGACCGTGGGTTGTGTGAAACGAATCCACTTTGATATACCCGGCAACCCTCCCGGTGCATCCGATTCCTGAAACGACACATAGTTTATCGAGATTATATTCCAATTTGTCCAACGCATCAGCAAATGCACTCACCGCATTACCAATGCCGCATCCAGGACACCATATATGCGGCATTCTGTCCATGCGCAGGAGGTTATCCATGGGATGTCTTTTTGCTTCTTGTTGCGTAATAATGGCTTCCATTTTCCGCCTACTTTTTCATGACTTTTTTTATCAATTTGACAATATCGTCCGACTGGCCTATGCGGGAAGAAGCATGATATAGATAATGCGTCTCAGCCCTTCCCCTTGCACATCGTTCGACTTCAAGACAGATCTGCCCGAAATTATTTTCTGGCACAATTAAGTGTGTTGCTTTTTTTGCCAGTTGGGTTATCTTTTTCTCCGGAAAAGGCCAGATGGTTTTTATCCTCAGGCTCCCGGCTCGAATGCCCTCTTCCCGGACCTGATGAACCGCATGTATCACATCACGGGAGACAGCCCCATAGGACACCACAATCACATCGGCATCATCTGTCTGCTCCTCTTCAAAATCAACAATATCCTCAGCAAAGATCCGTATTTTCTGAACAAGGCGATGGACATTCCACTCCTGGCACTTTTCATCCATTACCGGATAGCCTCTCTCATCGTGGGTTAATCCTGTGACATGAAAACGGTATCCCTTGCCCACATCAACCATGGGAGGTACCAAATCCTTGGCATCATATTGAAAAGGAAGATAGTCCTCCCTTTTCCCTTTATAATATTTTCTTGTGTGGATCTGGATATCCTTCGCATCAGGAATATGGACAGCCTCATTCAGATTGCTTACATATGTGTCTGTTATCAGAATAACAGGTGTACGGTATTTTTCTGAGAGACTGAAGGCCTTCACCGTCATATCAAACATTTCTTGAGGAGAATTGGGAGAAAGGGCAATAACCTCATAGTCTCCATGAGATCCCCATCTCGCCATCATGATATCCCCTCCACCAGGTGCACTCGGAGAACCTTCCGAGGTCCCATCTCTCTGAACATCTACAATCACACAGGGTGTTTCCAGCATCACGCCGAGACCAATATGTTCCGCCATCTGGGCAAAACCGGGTCCCGAAGTGACTGTCATGGCTTTTTTCCCCGTCCATGATGCGCCGAGAACAGCAGCCAGGGCGGATATTTCATCCTCCATTTGTATGAGAACACCTTTGACATCCGAAAAACGTTCGGCAAATCGCTCCACGATGTCAAAAGAGGGGAATATGGGATAATATCCTAAAAAACGACACCCGGCTGACAACCCCCCTTCAGCGCATGCCTGACTACCTGTAAGATCATGACTGCCTGTTAAAACAGCCAGATTGGTTTCTTTCATATCACAATTACCCCTGATTTAATGGTTCACAATCATATATTTTATCTATGCTGTATTGGATTTACTTTCCACTGCTTTCTCCTCGATGGAGAATATGGCAAAGTCAGGACAGACCAACTGGCAAAAACCACAATAGCGACAATTTTCTTCATGAACCACTTCAGGTGGATGATAGCCCTTTGAATTGAACTTATCCGAAACGATTAATACATCATTCGGACAGTACTCAACACAGAAACCGCATCCTTTACACCGGTCCTCAATAATAATGAGTTCTCCTTTCACCGGTTGCGGTTTCTCAGATCCAAATGGTTTAATCCTTTCTCTTACTCGCATGTCACTTTACCTCAAAGTACCGGTATAATCGGTCGTTAATTGTTTTTTACGCACATCGGGATTGCTGTAATCGGGCAAAATCATAGGGGCTACACGACCATCAAGATCGATGCCCGAATCCTGAAGCGCTTTGTTATACCTTTTCACATGATTCAGCGTAAGTTTGCCATCTTTAAATTGCTTACGGGCATAAGCAGCGGCAGTCTCTCCGGCTATGCGACCATAAACCATCACGTCGAGCAGTGAATTGCCCATCAACCTGTTTTCTCCATGAACCCCCCCACTGACTTCACCACCCACAATGAGACCGGGAACGACCGTTTCACCTTTCCGGTTGATCTCCAAGCCGCCATTTTGATAATGCAGCGTGGGATAAACCAGCATGGGTTCCTGGGTAATATCAATGCCGTATCGATGGAACAGAATCCACTTGCCCGGAAATTCACGACGGACTGTTCCTTTCTCATTAAGGATGTCAATCATAGGAGAATCCAACCACACACCGAATTTACCCGTAGGCGTGGGCACGCCTTTTCCCCTCACGGTGCATTCCCGAATGAAAGCCGCCGCTTCCACATCCCTCGGTTCCCTCTCGTAGACGAACTGTTCTCCATCGATGTTGAGTACATTGGCTCCGGCTCCTCGAAACTTTTCAGTAATCAACAATCCTTCAGCCTGCTCCGGAAAAACGGCGCCGGTGGGATGATACTGAACTGTATGGAGAAATTTTATTGGAACCCCGGCTCGATAGGCGATAATCAAACCATCTCCGGTTGCACCATAGTGGTTTGTGGTCATAAATTCCTGTATATGCAGACGACCCGATCCGCCAGTAGCCAATACCGTGGCTTTGGCCTTGACGACAATATACTCTTCAGTTTCCAGATTATAAAGAACCGCTCCTCCACAGGCCCCCTGATCATTGAGAATGAGTTCCACTGCCGGACTGAATTCGAGGACTTTGATATCATTCGGATAATTTCTGGCTTCGTCTCTGATTGTGCGCATAATTTCTGCGCCTGTAATATCCCCGGCATAGTGCATACGCTTCCGCGAAGTTCCACCTCCATGAAGCGATTTCATCCGTCCATCCTCAAATTTGGTAAACATCGCTCCCAAGTTCTCCAACCAGGCCATCACTTTGGGCGCTTCTGTAACCAAGGTCTCGACCAAATCTGGATCGTTTCTAAAATGACCCCCTCCCAGAGCATCTAAATAATGGTAATAGATTGAATCCTTCTGGTTCTTTGTTGCTGCCTGAATGCCGCCTTCAGCCATCATGGTATTGGCATCGCCGTGTCGAAGCTTGGTCGCAATCAATACCTTCACGCCGGTTTTTTGAGCCATTAAAGCTGCGGCTGTTCCGGCACCGCCCCCACCAATGACCAGCACATCTGTTTCATAATCGATCCTGGAAAGATGGATTAAATCGGGATTCACTCGACTTTTTGCATGCAGGAGCTCTACCATTTCGTTGGCAATTCTGTACCCCTTATTGGGTCCAACCTTGATTTCAGAACGTCCCTCTTCTTTGAAATCGGGATGGTATTTGAGAATCTTCTCCCGCTCACTGAGAGACATGGCTGGGAATTCCTCTCCACGCTTTTTCCTTTCCACGCGTTCCGGCCTGGTTTTCTCAACAATTTTGATCAGCTTCTTTAATTCCGATGTGTATGGCATAAGTCACTCCATAAATACAAATGGAACATATTATTTATTGGACGATAATATACTTTTTATCCTCTGGCTCCCAGAACTCATCCGCCATGTCCGGTTCGATCTCCCGATCGTTATAGAGACGCTTCAGCGATTCCAGATTCATCGATTTTAAAGTTTTCAATCCCTTATCAAACCGCTTTTTCTGGATATTCTCCACCGATTCTGCCACATGTTTGGCACGGGGTGCAATATGACGTCCATAGAGACGACGTGTCAGGATGCCCACATTGTATTGGGCTTCTTCCGCCGGACAACGGGCTGTGCAGAGGCCGCACATCACACAATCAAAGGAGAGTTCTGCAGCTCCGGCAATATCTCCCCGAATCGCCAGGGAGATATATTCCATGACATCGATATCCATAGGACAACTTCGGGTACAAGTACCACAGCCCACACATTTAAAGATCTCGGGATAGAGAGCCATGACGGTGGAGCCGGTGGGTTCCAATTTCTCAAGGTCGTATGTCGCTTTATTGGCTGGAAAGAACGGAATCTGTGTAATATACATGTTGGGTTCAACAACGGTCTGACACGCCAATCCGACTTCTATGCGGTAGGAATCAGGAAAGCGGTAAACCGTTCCACAGGCACCGCAGATGCCACCGCGGCATCCACATCCCCGGATCAGCTGAAATCCGGCATACTCCAGGGCTTTTTGAATCGTTAAAGATTCAGGCACTTCATATTTTTTGCCCATAATAAAGATGGGAACCCGTTTCTCCGATGAGTCTTTGGATTTACTGACGGTTTTTTTTGGTTTCACTGCTCGATTACCCATGCTTAGTATCCTCATTTGTTAAAGACACTTGATCCAGATTTAATGCACCCAGTTCACGAATACTTTCGGAAAATGCGTTCATGGTTTCCATGAATTTTTTCCCTTCTGCGGCTGAGATCCACTCCAACCGCAGCCGTCTTTTATCGATGCCAAAATCCTCCAACATACGGCTGAGCAGAATGGTTCTCCTCAGTGTTTTGTAATTTCCTTCGACATAGTGACAATCTCCCGGATGGCACCCTCCGATGAACACACCATCCGCACCTTCTTTGAAAGCATACAAGATGTGTTGAGGATCAATCCGGCTGGAACACATCACTCGAAGATTCACACTGTTGGAAGCATACTGCATGCGTGAAGTACCGGCCAGATCTGCACCGGCATACGTACACCATTTGCAAAGAAAACACATAATTTTGGGTTCAAACATAGCTATCCCTTTAAAATGGCTTTGACCATAGAAAATATTTGGTTATCGGTTTGATTTTTTTGCTGCGCGGCTCCCGACGGACAAGCAGCTGCACACGCTCCACACCCCTCACATAGAATCTCATTGACCTTGACGACTTTTTTAATGGGATCCAATTCCCGTGCACCATAGGGACAAACAGTCACACAAATCCCGCATCCGCTGCAGAGCTCTTCATTGACAGGGACAATGGTCGGTTCGTGCAACAACTCTTTCTGAGCAAACAGATCTCCGACCTTGGCTGCTGCTGCTGAGGCCTGGGCGACGGTCTCCGGGATGTCTTTGGGGCCATGAGCACAACCAGCCAAAAAGAAACCGGCGTTGAGACTTTCCACGGGACGCAGTTTGGGATGGGCCTCAGCCAGCCACCCGTTCGCATCCGTGGCAATCTTTAATTTTTTTAAAAGCTCCTCACCACCCTCGGTTTTCACCATAGACATGGCCAGAACCACCATGTCCGCTTCCATTTCAACCTTCTTTCCCGTTAGTGTATCGACTCCCCATACAATGATCCGATCTCCTTCTTGAAAGACTTTGGACACTTTGCCTCGAATATAGAGAACATGGTCTTCTTCAACAGCTCTTTGATAGAATTCATCAAAAGCCTTTCCACCCGTTCGTACATCGATATAAAATACGGTCGCATGACCATCGGGAACACGGTGTTTGTAGAGCATGGCATGCTTGGCCGTGTACATACAGCAGATCTTCGAGCAATAGGGATTGTGGTTTTCCGTATCCCTCGATCCGCAACATTGAATGAATACCACATTTTTGGGGACTTTACCGTCCGATGGTCTTCGCACGACACCGCCCGTTGGTCCCGAAGCGGAGAGAATGCGTTCAAATTCAAGCCCATTCAGAACATCCTCATATCTTTCGCCGCCGTATTCACCGAGATGATCCATGGTATAAAGATCGTAACCCGTCGATACGACAATGGCACCCACCTCTTCCTCAAAAATTTCTTCTTGCTCATCATAATTAATGGCTTTAGGCTCACATACATCTTTACATTTGCCGCACCGGATGGGGAGCAATCCCAGACAATTGTCGATATCTAAGGTATACGTGCCGGGTACAGCCTGGGGAAATGGCATATAGATGGCCTTTCGAAAAGAGAGACCCATATTGAATTCATCAGATACAATCTGAGGACAGACCTTTTCGCAATCACCGCACAGGGTGCAAAGATCCGGATTCACATATCTCGGTTTTTTCCGGATTTTAACCTTAAAATTGCCTACAAATCCAGATACCGATTCGACTTCATGATAGGTAAGCAGCCTGATTTTCGGATGCCTGGATACCTCAACCATTTTGGGTGTCATGATACACTGAGAGCAATCCAGTGTCGGAAAGGTTTCAGAAAGCTGGATCATATGGCCGCCAATAGAAGGTCCTTTTTCCACCAGAAGAACTTCATAACCATGGTCAGCAATATCGAGAGCCGCCTGAAGACCGCTGATTCCGCCACCGATTACAAGAGCCCTGCGTGTGACACCAACCCGTATCGGCTCCAGACTCTCATTTTGCAGTACCTTTTCGACCATCGATTTCACGATTTTGACGGCTTTTGCTGTTGCTTTTTCTTTATCCGAATGGACCCAACTGTCCTGTTCCCTGATGTTGGCAATTTCGAGCTGGTAAGGATTAATCCCGGCAAGCTCCACGACGTTTTGGAAAGTTTTCTCATGAAGTGTCGGTGAACAAGCTGCAACAATAACCGAATCGAGTTTTTGTTCTTTGATCTTTTCAAGAATCATCTTCTGTCCCGGCTCAGAACACATATAGACGTAATTCGTCGAAAATTCAACACCCGGGTAGTTTTCCAATGCTTTGGCTACCCTTTCCACATCGACCACACTGGCTATGTTCACACCACAATGGCAGACAAATACGCCTATTTTTTTCTTTTTCCCGTTTCCATTCATGATACAACCTCAGTCTTATGCATCTTACTCAGAACGGGACGTGGATCATAATAGTGTTGATCCAGTCCCAATACCTTCTCATCCACTCCCAATGCCAAAGCCAACAGTTGTGTAAAAAATAAAATCGGCATCCCTGTAAAATCGAAAAACCTTTCTTTAATACGATCTTGTCGTCGATCCAGATTATAATAACAGAGAGGGCAACTGAGAGCTAACATATCTGCCCCACAATACCGAGCTGATCGGAGTATCTGGTAAGAGGCTTCTGATGCCGCATCCGGCAGGGAAACCGATATATAAGAGCCGCAGCATTCCTGTTTGAAAGGAAAATCAACCACTTCGCAACCGATATTTTCTAAAAATTCCTCAAAAATATGGGGATCGTCCGGTATGTCAATACCGACCTCTCCTGCCGGTCTAAGCAAGCGACATCCATAATAGGGGGCCACCTTGAGATTGGCAAGATCTCTTTTGATATGAGATTTGACCTTGTCATAACCGATCTGATATTTGATAAATTCCATGAGGTGCAAAACCCAAACAGTTTCATGGTATTCCGCAAAATCGGTCGTTTTTTTCTTGGTGAGGGGATCAATTTTGATATCATCTCGCAGGTAAGCATTGATACGTTTATGCTTTAAAGGATCTTTCAATAAAGCTTCATTTGTACGCTTCAACACATTAAAACAAAATGCACACGTCGTGACAACCTTATCACCACCTTCTAATTCGACCTGACGCAAAATCCGTGTGGGTGCAGCCAGTCCTACAATTTTCTCTTCAGTGAGTGGAAATTCAGCACCGCAGCAGGTCCAGTTTTCCGGTTCAACCAGTTCATATCCTAAAACTTCCATGGCCGCCCGCGTTGAATCATCGAGATTCGTTGTTTTTTCTTTTAATGTGCATCCAGGATAATAATGTAATTTCATCATACAATCCCTATTTGATTTATTTACTAAATTTTCGGTATACAGCGACAAGCACTTGTTGAGGAAGTTCATTCGCCAGTTTGGTCGGCACGTCATTCGGTCCAAACTGATCTTTTCCCTTGGGTTCAATTAAAAGTCTGATGGCTTCCATCAATCTGGCCAGATCAATCCCTTTCGGACAGCGTGATTGACAGGTAAAACACGAAGCGCACAGATAAAGTGTTTTTGAGTGGATAACTTCATCTTGAAGTCCCATCTGCACCATGCGAATAATTTGATTGGGGAGAAGGTCCATCTCAAATGCAAATGGACACCCTGCCGAACAGCGCCCGCACTGATAGCATTTATAGACATCCTGACCGGAGAGTTCGCTCACCCGTTCAATGAACTGTTTTTCTTCTTCTCCGATTTTTAATTTGACACGCATTGTGAATCTCCATTTTTAAATGGAACGTCGTTTTACGATCAGAGAGTTGTTCCTCACGCTGCAACTTTTGTTCGAAGCATCGCAAGTGTTTCACGCACGATTTCTTTAACCCGTTGTCTTTCGCCCCGTTTCTTCAGAAGTTTTTCCAAGGGTTCGATAGCCCGGCTGTCGCCAAACTCACCCAATAATCTCGCCGCCCTGAAACGGGTGGTCCAGAATCGACTGGACAATGCTTGAATCAATTGGGGGACGGCTTTTGACCCAAAGTTTAAGAGTGCGCATTCGGCACTTTCCCGAACGCTCCAGTGTGTATCAGCTGTTGCTCTGAGAAGAGGTTGAATCGATCGGTCATCCTGAAAATTACCTAAAAGTCGGGCGGCTTGTGATCGCACACTGCGAAATGGATCCTTTAAGGCCGAAAGGGCCAATTTGAGGACTTCTGGATAACCCACACCGACCGATCGCAAATAGCGCATGGCTTCCGTACGGATATAGGGATCTCTGTCTTTTTTGACAACCGAAATCAACGGTGGAATAACTTCAGCCCCACCCACACTGGCCAGTGCGCGAACCGCCTCTAATCGAACGTTATCGGAATCATCCTGAAGAGAATGAATCATATGAGGAATCAATGAAACATCCCCCATTTTACTCAGAACAATCAGAGCACCACATCGTCCCCATGCAGCGCATCCGATCTGGACGAGAGCCTGCTCTACAGCTTCTTGTATCTCAAGGGAATCCTTTTCGATGAGGCGTTTCAGCAAGGGGACGGCCCTGTGTTCTTCCAATCCACCCAACGCATTGATAGCCCTGATCTGAACAGACAGATTGTCATCGTTTGCTGCATCCTTGAGAAGCAATTGAATATGGGATTCATTGAAAGAGAGTGTCGGTATGAGGGAATGAATCACATGCCGACCAAACTTTGCCAAAGCTTTGGTGGCTGCAATCCGGACAATAAAATAACTGCTTCTCAAGTAATCGATGAGATAAGGTATTGCCTTTTCATCGCCAATATCGCCCAAAGTCAGGAGTATCATTCGCAGAGCACATTTGGTCCTTTGATGAACCAGCGTATTGATTAAAGGTTGCGTGGCCAATTTCCCAAATCCCATAATGGATTGCATTGCCTGATTTCGTACACGCTCTACATTATCCATAAGACACCGAACAAGGGGTTCAACAGCGGATTTATGACCGATATTTCCCAATGTTTCAACCGCACTTCGGCGCACTTCCCATTTCGGATCATGCAACAGATCAATCAAAGGGTACAGAGCACGATCTGTTTTAATGAGACCCAATGTTCTGGCTGCATTTTTTCGAATGAATGGTGATGAACTTTTCAATGCGTCTAACAAAAGATCAACGCTTCTATCTCCCAATGCGGTCAATCCTTTGACGGCCAAGTCAACGATTTCCTCATGATCCAGGGCCAGCAGACGAATGAGAATGCGCACATTCCGATGATCCTTTAATTCAATAATCTCCTGTATCTTCTCTTTTAATTCAGTCACGGCCTGGTTTCGGATTATCCATTCCGAATCTCCGGTGGCTTTTAGAAGATGATCGATAATTCGGTAATCTCCCAACTGTCCCAAAGAAACCAATGCAGCCCACCGAATATTGACAACAGGTGAATGAAGAATTTTCGGTTTGATCAATTCTTCAATGGCCGAGGGATTGCCGTACCGACCCAGAGAGATGACAGCCGCATGTTGAATGGTTCTGGAGGGGTCGCTCAGTTTCTGAACAAGAATGGAATAGACAGCTTTATCTTTTTGATATCCCAATTCGATAACAGCTTCTCGCTGCCTGCTCACATCGGATCCATCATCCACGATCTGAATCAATTCAGATAATTTTTTTCTCACCTTCTGTCCTAAAAATAATTTTTTTGAACTCTTGCAACGATAACCTTATATCCTTTCAACATACCCCTGACAGTCACCATCTATATTAAAGGATCTGACCTGATAATCACAATCGATATTGGCCAATGTTTTAACTGCAGCCCGAAAACACCCAATTCGCGCGCAGGTTAAATTCTTAATCCGAAATCCCTGATCAATTAAAGTCTGACAGCTTTTGAGATATTTACAATTGTGAACGGTTATATCAACGCGGAAAGGGTTTACATCGACCAGTTCAAAATCACTGGCATCCTGAAAAAGCCTTCCTTCAACACCGACCTGTATATATTGTTCTACGGCAGCACGGATTGTAGCGGCTTTCTTAACCTGAATGTCGTATTCATCACCCAATACATGAAGAAAATGTTGAACAGCATGTTCGTAAGCCCTCTCACAAAACAGTTTTGGACGGGTTCCGTGAAAATCCCTCGCTGTCTCTTCTAATGCGCTCAACCAGCTGAGAGCAATCACCCATCCTGCATCTTCTTTTGGAATTTTCGCCATTTTATTGATCCTTCTCAAGTGGTTTATTTTGCGTGCGGGTATTCTTTCTGAGTCCCAGGACATCAAGTTCCCGTTTTACAGTCTGTACTTGAAAATGTTTTCCCATTTTCTCACTAAGTTTTTGCGTCAAGTGAGGAATACTGGACCGTGGGTGGTTGGCCCAGAGCAGAACAAGTTCTACTTTCTCATGATCATTGAGAGCCTCAACCTCTTCGGAAACGGCCGCTTCTGGGATTGGTTTCTCGATTCCTTTTTGAATGGATTCCAAAACCTGTTTTGTATCTCTGGCGATGGCCAGTTCTTCATTGGTTGGAATGACCAATATTTTTATCTTTCCTGTGCTGATAACCGGATTATTTTTTTTGTTCTTCTTGGGATCGATTTGAATGCCAAACGATTCCATATTACCAAGTGATTGTTCACGCACATAACTCGAATGCTCCCCAATGCCCCCTGTAAATATAATGGCATCCACTTTTCCCAGTTCAGCCATATAGGCACCGATATATTTTTTAACGGCATGACAATAAATTTCTAAAGCCAACTGATGTTGCGCACTTCCACGTTGAGCTTCTGCTTCGATTTCACGCATGTCGTTTGAGGTTGCGGTCAAACCGAGCATACCGCTGTTTTTATTCATAATCGCATCAATTTGATCTGTGGACAGATTTTCCCGCTCCATAATAAAAGGAACAAGCGCTGGATCGATATCTCCGCACCGCGTTCCCATAATCAAACCTTCCAGCGGTGTAAACCCCATAGAGGTATCAATCGATTTCCCGCCATCCACAGCCGTAATGCTGGCACCATTACCCAGATGACAGGTGATGAGTTTTAAGGATTTTAAAGGGGCATTGAGGAGTACCGCGGCCCTTTCAGCAACATAACGATGGGAAGTGCCATGGAAACCGTACCGTCGAATACCCAATTTTTGATACAGAGCATAGGGCAATCCATAAATATAGGCCTTGGGTGGAAGGGTTTGATGGAATGCGGTATCGAATACGGCAACTTGATAAATTCCGGGCAATAATTTTTCACATGCCTCAATCCCTTTTAAATTGTGGGGATTATGAAGCGGTGCGAATTGAATACACTGTTGAATGGCTCCTTTGACCTTTTCGGTGATGAGCACCGATTCGGAAAAGGATTCGCCGCCATGAACAACCCGATGACCGATTCCGTCGATTTCATCTTGATTCCTGATCACCCCATGTTGTGGATGAAGCAACATGGCAATTAAAATATTGATTGCTTCTTGATGATTAAAGACTTCCCGGATTTCCCGAATCGTGTTCTTTTCTTTCGGCTGATAAGAAATGATAGCATCGCTCGACCCGATTTTTTCCACCATCCCCTTTGCAAGAATACTTTCCTGTCGCATGTTGATAAGCTGAAACTTAACCGAAGAACTGCCGCAATTTAGAACAAGAATTCTCATCTCTGTTTTTTAGTCTCTCCTGAGTTTCTGGATCAACTGATGCTGATGGTCAAAGATATGGATGATCAACGGCATCTGCCCGGGCAAAGTATGCGTTGCACACCCAAAACAGGGATCATAAGCACGAAAAGCCATTTCCACCATATTGAGAAGACCATCATTCACCTCGCCGTTTTGAATCAATCCCTGGGCTGCCTTTTTTACGGACATATTGATGGGAGCATTGTTATTCGTTGTACCGACAATCAGATTGGCTTCCTGTATGATGCCATCTGCATCCGTCTTGTAGTGATGGTAAAGGGTGCCCCGTGGAGCCTCAACAACACCCACCCCTTCATCTGGTACATCTGTGGGAATCATACGATAGTCCGGACCTGTGATTTCGGGATCACTGACCAGTTCGACCCACCTTTCTGCAGCATAGAGCAGTTCAATAATACGGGCCCAATGCGTCGCCAGAGTCTGGTGTACGGGTTTCCCTCCCAATGTTTTGTACATGCGATCATGTTCTTCATTGGCGAGGGGTGTTGCCATACCATCAGACACATTGAGCCGTGAAAGCGGTGTAGCCTTGTATACACCGCTCTCCGGCCCATCAACAAAACCTTTCCATCCAACTTTCTTCAGAAAGGGGAATTTGAGGTAGGACCAGGATTCAACATGCTCTTCAACATGATTGAGATAATCAGCCGGTTTGAATTTGACAAATTCTTTTCCGTCAGGTCCAACCACGCGGATATCCCCATCATAAAAATTAACGTGATTATTCTCATCGACCAAGCCCATGTTATAGGTTTCATGGGTGAATGTATCACTCAGGATCAGATCAACATACGCTTTATTTTTGAGGACGATATCATTAAAAAGCTGGATGGTAAATTTGGCAAACTCGACGGCTTCCAACCCCGCTTTTTTAATTTCTTCCTGTTCTTCTTCGATCATCCCTTTGCTCATACCGCCGGGAATCGCACCCACAGGATGGACTGCTTTACCCCCCATTTTTTTGATCAATTCGTGGCACATTCCTCTCAGACCAACAACCTTGCCTCCAATCTCTACGCCGACCTTATGAATAATTCCCAGAATGTTTCGTTGCGCTTTTGGCGCATCAGGTCCCATGACAAAATCGGGCCCGGCGAGAGCATAAAAGTGTGTGGTGTGATCGGTTACATAAAAGATAGAATAGAGCAGTTCACGCAGCATCTTGGCTGTTCGCGGAATATCCATATGATACAATGCGTCGCAAGCTTTTGCTGAGGCCATCATGTGGGCTTCCGGACATACACCGCAAATACGTGGTGTGATGCGAGGCATCTCCTCGACGGGACGCCCCCTGCAGAACATTTCGAATCCCCTCAATTCGGGAACCTGCAGATAGGCATCTTTTACATTACCTCCATCATCCAAAAATATTTCTATTTTACCATGTCCTTCGAGCCGGGTTATGGGATCTATTGTGACTTTCTTCATTAAATCTTTCTCCCTAAAATGGAACTCGGTAAATTGAACCGATAAAAAGTGCCGACAGGATCGACAATTTGGCCGACAATTTCTTCAATTTCCTCTGGATCATCGCTGTCGACAATGGAAGCAATGGCTCCCGCCAATTTTCCCCCCATATCGGATATACCTTCAGCCGGCCCATAACATCCTCTGCATCCCAAATGGACCTGAGGACAGAGAGCACCGCAGCCGGCCTGCGTGGCCGGCCCATTACAGATAATCCCTTGTTCGAGCAGACACTTCTCGGGATCGATGTTCTTGATCATATGCGGCCGTATAAACGCTTTCACCCGCTTTTCCTCTTTGGTCTTAGGACATTCATCACAAACCGTTTTCGGATTGATACCGATGACGGATCCTTTCTCCGGTAAATTCCCTGAAAGAATGGCTTCAATAACGGCCCATATCTGCTCTGCAACCGGCGGACATCCCGGCATTTTATAATCAACATCCACAACTTGATTTAATGTTCTGACATAATCAAACATTGCAGGCAATGTCAGTTTACCAGACTTGACCTTGGTTTCAGTTTGGGGTACTATTTTCTCAGGATTTCTAACCGAGGGTGAATCGTGATAGACATATTGAAAAATGGCTTCTTTATTCGTTAAATTAGCCAAACCGGGGATGCAACCTTCGCTTGCACAGGATCCATAAGCGACAAGGATCTTGGATTTCTTTCTCAGCAATTCTGCAATATGAAGATTTTCCTCATTACGGATAACACCATTAAAAAGACAGACATCGATCTCTTTATCCGACATGGCCTCAACATCTTGATATTTTGTATCCATAACACAGGGACAAAATACCAAATCAACTGCTCTATCAACATCTAAAATTTTTTCTCTGATATCCAGAAAAGCAATTTCACATCCTCCACAACTACCGGCCCAATAGATAGCAAATTTTGGTTTGGCCATACACTGATCTCCTTAAAAATGCATAAGTCAAGAATAAAAATCATCTTAGCATAAAAAATAAAAAAGCCAACTCTATTATAAAAAAAATCGGATTGGCTTGTTCTAAAAATGAAATGGATGTTCACGGTTCAAACTGTATATCCTTGCAGTACCAACCGTGTAACTTTCAAAAATAATCAACAAACTACAAGCATGTAATATTTTTATTACCAAAGGATTACCTTCGTAAGAAACGAAAGCTTCCCATTATCGAATTATCATTTCCAAATAAAACGTACCGAATTACACATTATTAGTCAAGAGAAAAATCCTTATAGTTATTATAAATTATACTAATAATTTTAAAATAACCTGATGATTCGCCTTGACAGGAAACAAAGATTATTTTATATTTAAGAAATTTTAATTATGATTTTAATTAATCAAAAAAAATCTAATATTTGGAGCAGTCAGAATATGGAAATCCAACAACTGAGAGGTTTTTACTACAGTGCGAAACTGGGAAGCTTAACAAATGCAGCGGACAAAATGTCCCTAACACAATCAGCCATCAGTCAACAAATAAAGTCCCTTGAAATGGAATTGGGCATCAAATTATTCAATCGGTATGGTCCTAGAAAAGACATTACCCCTGATGGAGAAATCCTGCTCAATCTAATCACCCCACTCATTCAGGAAATAGAAATGCTCAAGGTCACATTTGAAGATCTGAAAGGCAATCAAAAGGGCCAATTGACAATTGCTGCAACAACTGTATTGATCATGAATTATCTTCCATATATTATCCAAAAATATATCAAGAATCATCCGAATGTTCGATTAATCATTTTAGAGCATCGATGGAACGAAGTGGTTTCATTGGCTGAATCGGGTGAAGTGGATTTCGGCATTGCGCCCATTCAATCGATCCCTTCCAACTTAAGCTATATTGAACTCGAACCTTTTGATCGCATACTCATTACAAGTCTGAATCATCCGCTCTCAAGGAAAAAGGACATTACACTTCAAGATATTGCTCAATATCCTATCATCACCTATGAGAAAGGTCTTGTCCACAGGTCAGACTTGGATCACATATTTAAAGAAGCCAAATTAGAAATTGAAATCGTCATGGAAGCCACAAATGCGGAAACCATTAAAAGGTATGTCGAAATCGGCATTGGTGTTGCAGTCATACCCAAAATCGCTCTGCTGCCGACAAAAATGCTCCGTTTGCATGCCATCTCCGTTAATGAATTCTTTGGTAAAAGCTGTTATGGTGTAATTATCAGAAAAGGGAAATACATGACATCCTATGCAAAAGATTTTCTCGATCTTCTCAGTCCAAAGGTAAAGGATATTCTTTAATGAATCTTACTGTTAAATTGGAACATAAATCATATAAACGGGTTTAATTACAAATAATATGATGACCAAACCATCAAAAATGATTAATAAAGATGATCTATTTTCGTGATTATTCTTTGTTTTTTCTTCTTCACGGCGATTCAATTTTTTTTATGGTTGTGTTCTTTTATATTGATAAAGTTGGTCGTGAATATGCATCTTCAATAAAGATGCAAAACAAAAGATGAACGGTTTGTGCCTGTGTTTACCCGTCGTTTATTGATCAACATAAGAAGGCAAGTTAGCCTACACCCTAATAAATAACGGATACAGCATAAGGGCAAGGTTCGAATTGTGAAAGTTGTAAAAAACGTGATAAATACAAACAATGACCCGTTACATTTTATCTTAAAAACCATTTCGATAATATGAAAACCATTCTCATAGAAAAAGTCCTTCCACTGTCAGTCCCAGCAACTGTTTCACTCATTGGCTTCGTTTTCCTTTCCTGGTGGATCACTACGGATCCTGTAAAGCACCTGAATGAAAGCATCCCGGGGATGGACAACCGTTCGGCAGAAATGGCTGGATCCTCGGAAACCGTTATTTTCGATGCCTACTTTGAGCTTTTTGAGGGAGTGCCTGCTGAAAACAGTTTAGGTTCATGGCCCCGTTTCAGAGGCCGTTATTTTGACAACATCAGCAGAGAAGAAACCGAGATTCCGGATAGCTGGGGTGAAACCGGACCGACAATTGTATGGTCGCAGGACTTGGGCGAGGGGTTTGCGGCTCCTGTTGCTGCCAACGGCCGTGTCTACATTCTGGATTACGATGAAGAAAGAAAAATGGACATGCTGCGCTGTTTTTCATTGGCGGACGGAAAAGAAATCTGGAGGAGGGGATACGAGATCCACATTAAACGGAACCACGGCATGTCTCGGACCATACCCGCGGTTGGGAATGACGTCGTCGTCACCATCGGCCCCCTGGGGCAAGTGATGTGTGTAAATGCGGAAACAGGCGATTTCCTGTGGGGCATTGATCTGCATAAAGAATACGAAGCTGAAATCCCCTTATGGTATACCGGCCAATGTCCCCTGATCGATGATTCAATGGTTGTGGTTGCGCCCGGGGGTAAAGCGCTTATGATTGGTATCGATTGTAAAACAGGAGACGTTATTTGGGAAACACCAAATCAAAACAACTGGAAGATGTCCCATTCGTCCATCATGCCGATGACGTTCGCAAATACAAAGATGTACGTCTATCCAGCCATCGGTGGAATCGTCGGCGTGTCGGCAGAAGGAGAGACCCTCGGCAGCATTCTCTGGGAAACAGCCGTTTGGAGCCCCCAGGTGATCGCACCGGCACCGCTCGTTCTGGATGATGGGAAAATCTTTTTTTCGGCCAGTTACGGAGCCGGAAGCGCGATGCTGCAAGTGGTCAAGGAGGGAGAACAATTCACCGTGGACACACTGGGGACCTACACACCCAAAGAGGGATTTTCAACCGAACAGCAAACACCGATTTATTATCAGGGATACCTCTTCGGGATTCTGCCGAAAGATGCGGGTGCTTTGCGGACTGAATTCGCCTGTTACCATCCGGACGATCTGACCCAGCTGGTCTGGTCCAGCGGTAAAGAAAACCGTTTTGGTCTGGGCCCCTTTATCCTGGCCGACGGGAAATTTTTCATCCTCGACGACGTAGGCGTCTTAACGGTTGCGGAAGCCAATACGCGGGCATACAATCAGCTGGCTCAGTATAAAATTTTAGATGGGCAGGATTCCTGGGGTCCGATGGCCATAGTCAATGGCAGACTCCTTCTTCGGGATTCAAAGAAGATGGTCTGTATCGATCTCAACGCATCCTCGTAACAATAGGAATAAAGAATATGGAAAAACATGAAAAAAAATCAACCATCAGTCGAAGAAATTTCTTCGATAAAACGGCCAGGAAACTGACTGCCTTTGCAACAGGAATGGGTGCAGGTTTATTGTTGAAACGGTCTCGATCAGGATTCAGCTCTCAAGCTGCCGTAAAACCCAAATCCCAAACACAGCAACAAAATCCATATGAATACAATATTGATGATTTAAAAAAAGTCGATTCCGCACTCATCACCTATCAAGAAATCGATCAGAACCACATCGATCTGGGTGAACTCCGCGGTCTGACAGTGGATTCTGACGACAACCTCTTTGTCACCGGAGACACCGTCATACTGGGTTTCGATAAGACAGGCAACCGCATTAAAAAAATAGATCTGAATAGTCCTGCATACGGATTGACAATCGACAGTAACAATCAATTCTATCTCTGTATGAAAGACCATGTCGAAATCATGGACGAAAACGGATTACAGGTCGAGGAGATGCACAGCCTCGGAGAACAGGCCTATCTGACATCAATCGCTCTGTCCGATCAATACATTTATATGGCCGATGCGGGGAATCGGGCCGTATGGCAGTTCAGCAAATCGGGTATGTTGCTGAAACGTTTCGGAGAAAAAAATCCCGAACAGGGGATTCCCGGCCTGGTGATTCCCAGCCCTTACATGGATGTGGCTGTCGATGACAGCGGGGATATTTGGGTGGCCAACACGGGACGGCATTCTCTTGAAAAATACAATGCGAAAGGAGAATTGATCACCCGATGGGGAACAGCCTCCATGCGGATTGAATACTTTTGCGGATGCTGCAATCCCACCCATTTTGCCCTTCTCCATGACGGCTCCTTTGTCACCAGCGAAAAAGGGCTCCCCAGAGTCAAAATTTATAACAAAGAGGGTGCATTTCAAACAGTTGTGGCTGAACCGGCTCAGTTCGATGAAGGCACAGTCGGGCTTGACTTGGCTGTCGATTCGCAAAACCGCATCTACGTGCTTGATCCAAAAAGAAAATCCGTGCGTATCTTCTCTCAAATGGCGTTATCCTTAGAATAGGAAGCAGAATATGAAACCAAAACAGATCTGCAGACGCACCTTCATAAAAAAGACAACGCCCTATCTCTTTTTCACCGCCGTAATTGTGGCTCCCGGTTTGATCACCCTGAAAAATCACAATAAAAAGGGGACAGAACAGACGAATGGTTCGTCAAGTCCGTGTCTCACCTGTTCATGGCTCTCTGAATGCGACCTGCCGGAAGCAGTTCATCTCAAACAAAAATCGGCAGCAATCACTGAAAATCCAACGGTGAAATAAAAGGTTTAAAAGATGAAAAAAGAAAACGACAAAAAAATAGATCGACGTCAATTTTTCCGGAGTGGCACCCGGACAGCGGTGATTGTGGGTTTGGGCGGGCTGACGGCCCATGCGGCAAATCAGGCGACGGCAAAAGACACAGTATGGCAGATCGATCCCAATCTTTGTGTCCAATGCGAACAGTGCGCTGAAAATTGTGTTTTGTCACCTTCTGCTGTGAAATGTGTGCACATCTACGATATGTGCGGCTACTGCGACCTCTGCAGCGGTTATTTTGAACCCAACACAGATGAACTCAACACAGGGGCGGAAAATCAGCTCTGTCCCACAAGTGCGATCACAAGAACATTCATCGAAGATCCCTATTTCAAATACGATATCGACGAAGAGAAATGCATCGGATGCGGGAAATGTGTCAAGGGATGCGGTGCATTCGGTAACGGTTCTCTGCAGCTTCAGGTGCGGCACGACCGATGTGTCAACTGCAACCAGTGTGCCATCGCCATCGCCTGCCCGGCGGATGCGTTTCGACGGGTTCCCGCAGATCATCCCTATCTGTTGAGGGGCTATGATATCTGATCTGATAAGACACGACCAAATTACCAGAAAATGGACTGTGGTTCTTTTACTCTCTATTTTGGTCTGCTCAATTCCCACGCAAATCCATTCACAAATCCAACGATTTCCCAAACCGGAATTTGAATCCGGCCATGTGGTTCCCACACCCACAACGCCCCATCCCCGCCAGGATATTTACGAATACATTGATGTGGCTGTGCTGATCATCGCTCTGTCAACGGCTTCCTATCTGGCATTGAAAAAAAGATCCCGCAACGGGATTTTCATGCTGAGCCTCTTTTCCCTGCTCTATTTCGGTTCCTGGAGAAAAGGCTGTGTCTGCGCGATTGGATCCATACAGAACATCTCTCTGGCCCTGTTTGACCGGACCTATGTGATTCCGATCACGGTCATTGCATTTTTCACGATTCCCCTGTTATTTACATTATTCTTCGGACGCACGTTTTGTGCGGCGGTCTGTCCTCTGGGAGCCATTCAGGACGTGGTGATCCTGAAACCGGTAAAAGTGGCAGCCTGGCTCCAGAAAGTACTCGGTTTCATCCCCCACATTTACCTCGGTTTGGCCGTTCTCCTGGCTGCTTATGGAGCCGATTTTATCATCTGCCGCTACGATCCGTTTGTCGGACTGTTTCGATTTGATGCCAGTTTTCTCATGCTCCTGTTTGGGGCCGTTTTATTGATTGGCGGTATCTTCGTCGCCCGTCCTTATTGCCGATTTCTCTGCCCCTACGGGTTGATTTTAAACTGGATATCCCGCTTATCAAAACATCACGTGACCATTACCCCGACCGATTGTATCCAGTGCCGGCTGTGCGAGGATTCCTGTCCGTTCGGGGCCATTCTGCCGCCGACACCTGAAAAAGCGCCGGAAGCGCGCTCCGTGGAACACAAGCGCTTGGCCATTTTACTTGCACTATTACCTGTTCTCATAATCGGAGGAGCCTGTCTGGGATCCCTCCTTCACACACCCCTTTCCCAGATACACAACACCGTTCAGCTGGCCGAAAGGGTCAGGCTTGAAGAGCTGGGTAAAATTCAGGATACTGTAATAGAGAGCGAAACATTCCAACAGTCGGGCAAACCGGTGGAACAACTGTACGGTGAAGCAGCTTTAATCAAAAATCGATTCATAAAGGGCAGCACCTATTTGGGGGGATTTATCGGATTGGTGTTCGGCACGACGCTCATCGGTCTTTCAATAAGAAGAAAACGTCGAGATTATACTCCTGATCGGGGAACCTGTCTCAGTTGCGGACGCTGTTTTGCCTACTGCCCTGTCGGTAAAAAGGAATCAAAAGAAGATGAAAAATGAGCAGGAAAACATGAATCAAAAATCAGAAGAAACAAGGGATCGGAAAAAATTTGGATATCAAATTGCCCGGTCTGTGGCCGTGGTCTCGGGAATCTTCATGCTGATTTTCTCGATCCTCGTCCTGGCCAATTATTTTCAAACCAAGACAACGGATCCCCTGAACAGCCCGGCTCTGGAAACATTGATGGGCCAGATGGAGGAGAGACCGGACGATCAGGCATTGAAAGAACAGATCCGGGCACTGGATTTATTAGCCAGAAAAGCCTACTTTACAACCCAATGGCAGATCCGGACTGGAGGCTATCTGATCTTCGGCAGTTTTATTGTCTTCATCGTTTCACTGAGAATCATGGGACATATGAAATCCAAATTGCCCGTTGTCGGAGAAAAACCGGTGAATGTGTGGGAATCGGCTGGGTTGACCAGAAAACGGATGGCTATTACCGGTTTTTCGATGGCCATCATCTCGATTCTCATCGTGATCCTTTCCCACAGTGAACTGGAAGAAATCCAATTCCGCATTGATGAAGTCATGGACGAGGCGGGATTAACCGATTCGGCATATCCGAACGATGAAATACTGCGCCAGAATTGGCCCGGTTTCCGGGGACCCTACGGTACAGGCATCGCCTCGTTTGACAATGTGCCGACAGAGTGGGATGGGCCGAGCGGACAAAATGTGCTTTGGAAAACCGAAATACCGCTTCATGGGATGAATTCCCCGATCCGATGGGACAACCGGTTGTTTGTTTCAGGAGCCGATGAAACGCGGCGTCAGGTCTACTGTTATGATACGGATACCAGTGAAATGCTATGGCAGAGAGATGTTTTGGATGTCCCGGGATCGACAGACGAAATTCCCGAAGTATCCTATGACACCGGTTATGCGGCTCCCACGATGACGACAGACGGAGAACGTGTATTTGCCATCTTCGCAAATGGGGATCTGGTCTGTTTCGACTTCGAGGGAAATCAGATCTGGGCGATCAGTCTCGGTATCCCACAAAACATTTATGGTTATTCCTCTTCTTTAATCATCTATCAGAATCGGCTCATTGTCCTTTTTGATCAGGAAACGGGTGGTTATCTTTACGCATTTAACACCCAATCAGGCAGAATGGAGTGGCAAACATCCCGTGAAAACATGATGACCTGGGCCTCCCCTATTTGTGTCAACACAGGAAACCGGTTCGAAATCATTATTAATGCCAATCCGGCAGTCGCATCATACGATCCGTCCACTGGCAGAGTATTATGGTCTATCGAAGGCATGACCGTAGACGCAGCCCCCTCGGTTGCCTATGCGGACGGATGGGCTTATGCCGTAAACGAATATGCTTTTCTGTGGGCGATCAAACTCGAAGATCCGCCCCAGATCGGATGGGAAAACATTGACTACCTCTCCGAAATTTCAAGCCCCGTAGCCAATGAAAAATTTCTTTTCGTTGCCACCAGTTATGGAGATCTCATCTGCTTTGACGCAAAAACGGGAGATCGGTACTGGGTCGAAAGCTTCGATCATGGATTCTACTCCTCCCCTATTCTGGTGCAAGACAAAGTCTATGTCATGGATTACGAGGGTGTAATGCAAATCTGTTATGCCGATGTGGAATACAGACCGATCAGTCATCTGGAACTCGGTGAAGCTTCATTTTGTATTCCCGCCTTCGACGACAACCGGATTTTCATCCGCGGCGACACCCATCTTTACTGTATCGGTCATGAGGATGAATAACGCGATGGATACCGACTCCAAAACAAGTGAATTGAATCTCGACGAATTGGACGATATCGTCGAGAAAATCGGGCACTCAAAAGAGCATGTCATCCCGATTCTCCAGGCCATTCAGAACCGCTACAACTACCTGCCTCAGGGAATGCTGCATCGGGTCTGTGAAATCACCGATATTACACCCGCAGATATCGTGGGCATATCCACATTCTACTCACAGTTCAGACATGTCCCGGTCGGTAAACACATCATCCGAATTTGTACGGGAACAGCCTGCCATGTGAAAGGGGCTGATCGGGTATATGATGCATTCATGCGCCATTTGCACATTGCAGAAAACCAGGATACCGATCCAGACGGTCTTTTTACACTGGAAAAGGTGGCCTGTCTCGGGTGCTGCACGATTGCCCCGGTCATTCAAATCAGCGGGGTTACCTACGGGCATCTGACACCGGATGGTGTTTCTGATGTCATCAAAGACTTTCTCGAACAGGAACAAACCGGTCAACAACCGCTGAAGAAGGGTAAGAAGCAGGTTGACGAGCAGTTGGGAGAAATGCGGATCGGATTGGGATCCTGTTGTGTGGCCAGCGGATCGGCCAAAATTCATCAGACTTTACTCGATTCGTTGGCCCAATCCAATGTCAACGTGAAGGTAAAACGGGTTGGGTGTGTGGGTATGTGCCACCAGGTTCCACTCCTGGAAGTCAATATGCCCGGGCAGCCGGTTGCACATTATTCACACCTTCAGCAAGAGACCATTCAAAAAATCATTGATAAGCATATCAAACCGAAACAGTTTCGGAAGCGCATTCAAAACACCGTTTCCCGGTGGTTAGACAATCTCCTCACCGATGAAACATGGCAATCCGCAGCCAAGTATGCAATCGATTTCAGGGACCCCCCTGTTGCCGCATTTTTGGATCAGCAAAAACACATTGCCACGGAACATTACGGCACACTTGATCCACTGGACATGGATGAGTACAAAAAAGGAGATGGTTTCAAAGCACTCGAAGACTGTCTTCACCGATCCTCTCCGGAAAAGATCATTGCATCCATCAGGCAAAGCGGGCTGAGAGGCCGCGGAGGGGGTGGCTTCCCGACAGGCCAAAAATGGGAGAGGGTTCATAAATCTTCAGGCAGCCAGAAATACATCATCTGCAACGGAGACGAGGGGGATCCCGGTGCTTTCATGGACAGGATGCTCTTGGAATCCTATCCCTTCCGCATCATTGAGGGGATGGCGATCGCGGCATTCGCCGTCGGGGCTTCTGAGGGTGTTTTTTATATCCGGGCCGAGTATCCCCTTGCCTTACAACGAATCAGAGAAGCCCTCCGTCAATGTCGAGAATTCGGACTGCTCGGGGAAAATATTCTGGGTAGTGGCTTTTCATTGAACCTCCGGATCATGGAGGGAGCCGGTGCATTTGTTTGTGGAGAAGAAACAGCCCTCATTGCATCGATAGAAGGCAAGCGCGGAATGCCGCGCATCCGTCCTCCTTACCCTGCCGAAGCGGGACTTTGGGGAGCTCCGACTCTGGTCAACAATGTAGAAACCTATGCTCAGGTCTCCTGGATCATGCGAAACGGTCCGGATGCATTTGCCCAGATCGGCACTAAAAAGAGCAAAGGGACCAAAGTCTTTGCGCTTGCAGGTAAAATTGCCAGGGGCGGATTGATTGAAGTCCCTATGGGGATGACAATCCGGGAAATTGTCAACGATATTGGTGGCGGAATTGCGGGCGGAAAGCAGTTTAAAGCCATCCAAATCGGAGGACCCTCAGGGGGCTGCATACCGGCACATCTGGCGGATACACCCATCGATTTCGAAGCGCTGCTCGATGTAGGCGCCATGATGGGTTCGGGAGGCCTCGTTGTTCTGGACGAATCGGATTGCATGGTTGATATCGCCCGCTATTTCCTGAGTTTCACGCAGGCCCAGTCGTGCGGCAAATGCACATTCTGTCGTGTCGGCACACGCCGCATGCTTGACATTCTCGACCGGCTCTGTACAGGACATGGTCAAAAAGACGACGTGGACAAACTGGAGCATTTGGCCCACAAAGTCCGCCAGGGCAGTCTCTGCGGTCTGGGAAGAACAGCGCCGAATCCGGTGCTGACAACGATCAAATATTTCAGGGACGAATATGAAGCCCACATTGAAGGTAAATGTCCGGCAAAAAAATGTACGTCCCTCATCACCTATACCATCAACGACAATTGCATCGGCTGCACGAAATGCGCCCAGCATTGCCCCGTCGGTGCCATCCCCATGACGCCTTACGAAAAACATGTGATCGACAATGAAAAATGCACCCGGTGCGATACCTGCCGGAAAATCTGTGAATTTGATGCGGTTGACATAGAATCATAGACAATCGACCGAAGAGTCTGGAAAATGATCAATCTGAAAATAAACGGAAAACCGGTTCACATCACAGAGGGAAGTACCCTACTCCAGGCAGCCGAAAAACTGGGAATAGAGATCCCCACCCTCTGTCACCTGAACGGTTACGCACATTTTACATCATGCATGATCTGCATGGTCTGGGACAAAAAATCTGGTTCGTTTCATCCCGCCTGTTCGAAGCGGGCAGAAGAAGGGATGGATATTGAGACCGATTCGGATGAAGTGCGCTGGATCAGAAAAGAGACACTGGATCTGCTCCTCAGCGAGCACGTGGGCGACTGCGAGGCTCCCTGTCACCGTGTCTGCCCCGCCCACATGAACATTCCACTGATGATCCGACAAATCCAGAAAAGAGAATATCGAGACGCCTTAATCACCGTGAAGCAGGACATCCCGCTCCCGGCGGTCCTGGGGCGCATCTGTCCGGCGCCGTGTGAAAAAATCTGTAACCGGTCGCAAGTGGATACTCCCGTTCAGATCTGTCTGTTGAAAAGATATGTGGCCGATGTCGATCTGGCCAACAAAAATCCATACATGCCTGAAATAAAAAAATCGAGGAAGAAAAAAGTGGCCGTTATCGGATCGGGACCCGCCGGCCTGACAGCGGCTTACTATCTTCTCATCGAAGGTTACCAGTGTGTTTTGTTCGATGACCATCCGAAACCGGGCGGCATGCTCCAGTACGGCGTTCCCGAAGAAAACCTGCCCCGTTCTGTCTTGGATGCGGAAATCGATATCATACGCAAAATGGGCGCCGCATTCGAGCTCAACACAAAAGTGGATCGATCTCTCTGGCAGAATACGATCACCAAAAAATATGATGCCGTCATTCTGGCAACTGGTCAGATTGATCCGAAATCAGCCCAAGACTGGGGCATCAGGGTATCTGAAAAAGGCATCTGGATCAACAATCAGACTTTTGAAACCAGTGTACGGGGCGTTTTTGCCGGCGGCAACGCAGTCCGGTCGGGACAGATGGCCGTCAGGGCGGTCGCGCATGGCAAAGCGATTGCATACTCGGTACACCAATATTTACACAAGAAGGAAGTCGCCGGCCCGCCAAAACGATTCAATTCGCAAATCGGTAAAATGAGCGAGAAAGAAGCAAAGGGCCTGCTTCAGGAAACAGAAATCCTTTCTGATGAATCAATCGAAGTCAACACACAAACTGGACTTTCAGAATCACAGGCTGGTCAGGAATCGAATCGCTGTCTCCACTGTGACTGCCGGAAACCGGAAACCTGCAAACTCAGGATCTATGCCGATCAATACGGTGCGGAACAAAAACGCTACCAGACAAGCGAAAGAAAAACCGTGGAGAGAATTCTGCAGCACGAGACCGTTGTTTATGAACCGGGGAAATGCATCAAATGCGGACGCTGTGTCCGTATCACGCAAAAGGCGGGCGAAAGCCTCGGCCTGACATTCACCGGACGGGGATTCAATGTGCGGATCGATGTGCCTTTTAACGATTCCCTCTCAAAGGCGCTTCTGAAAACAGCGGAAGCATGCGTGGAGGCCTGCCCGACAGCTGCGCTGGCTTTCAAAAATACGGAAGAGGAACAACGATGAAAACGGCTTTCATGAAACAAATCGCTCTTGGCACAATGATCATCATGGGGATGATGTGCATCACATGTCAAAAAAGCAAAGAGGAACTCGCTCTTCAAGCCCCAGAAACTGGGGAATCCGAATGGCCGATATTCCGGGGAGACACCCGGCTCTCCGGTGTATCCAATGCCACCCTGTCCGATTCGCTCCGACTGCGCTGGACATTTCAAACGGAGGGTGAAATTAAATCCTCCGTTGTGATTGAGAACAGTACCGCTTATTTTGGATCGAGTGACGGCAATATCTATGCCTGCCGACTGGACAATGGCACTTGGGTATGGACTTTCAAAACCAATGGGGATGTGGAAGCAGCGCCGTTGCTGCTGGATGAAACCATTTATGTCGGATCATTAGACGGCACATTTTATGCGATTGACGCAATCAACGGAAGAGCAAAATGGAAGTACCAGACAGAGGGACAGATCACCGGTTCGGCCAACTGGTTCCCATCCAAAGACGGCCAGAAAAAATATGTTGTTTTCGGAAGCTACGACAACTTATTGCACTGTGTGGACAGTCAGACAGGTGTAAAAAAATGGACGTTCGAAACGGCAAGCTACATCAATGGATCTCCGGGTATTTTCGAGGAGAAAATTGTATTCGGTGGATGCGACGAACTGGTCCACACCGTTGAAGGCCAGTCCGGGGAAGAGATCGGTGCAGTTGATGTGGGATCCTACGTCGCTGGTTCGGTAGCCGTCTCGGACCATTATGCATTTATGGGACATTACGATGCCAAGTTGGTCTGCGTGGATTTGGAAAAGGAACAAATCAAATGGGAATACGGCAATGAAGAGTCGGGTGACGCATTCTTTTCATCACCCGCAGTTGGAGAAAATGTGGTTGTCATTGGATCGAGAGACGGATCGGTCCATTGTGTTGAGAAAGCATCAGGCCGGGGAATATGGCAATTTCGCACGAGACAAAACGTGGACAGTTCACCGGTGATATGCAACGGCCGGGTAATTGCGGGTTCTGAGGACGGCAGGCTCTATCTCATTAATTTGGAGGACGGGTCTCTGATCTGGTCATACGAAATTGGCAGCCGGATCATCGGATCCCCTGCAGTAGCCGGAAATATGATCTTGATCGGCGCGCAGGACGGTCGGATATATGCATTTGGAACATAATCAAAAGGAATAGGACACCATGAAAATCGTCAATATCCTCCCCGGCACGGGAGATTCTTTCTACTGCGAGAATTGCATACGGGATATCAGTATGGTTAAAGGATTGCGCCAGTTGGGTCACGATGTGACCATGGTACCGATGTACTTGCCTCTCAGCTTTGATGAGCTGAATCTTTCGGGGAATACCCCTATTTTTTTTGGAGCCGTTAATCTCTACCTGAAACAGATGATGCCTTTTTTCAGAAAAGCACCCCGCTGGCTGAACCAAGTGCTCGATTCATCGGCTATGCTGAAATTCGCTGCCAAGAAATCGGGTTCCACACAGGCAAGCGGACTCGAAGAAATGACCTTATCGATGATTCGTGGGGAAGACGGAAATCAGGCTGCCGAACTCAATCAGCTGATATCCTGGCTGAAAAAAGAGATTCAGCCCGATATCATCCATCTCGCCAACATCCTTCTCATAGGTCTTGCCAGACGCATCAAAGAGGAGCTTGGAGTGCCTGTGGTTTGTTCCCTGCAGGATGAGCATGTATGGATCGACGCCATGAATCCGGATTATTCAAAACAGATCTGGGAAACCGTCGCAGAACGGGCAGCCGACGTGGATGCATTCATAGCGGTCAGTCGATTCTATTCCCATTTTATAAAGGAACGGCTGAAGGTCAACGCCGACAAAATGCATGTTGTACCCATCAGTATGGATTTAACCGATTTTAAATCCCCTTACCAGACTGTCGATCCGCCCGTGATCGGATATCTTTCAAGGATCTGTGAGGCACACGGGTTGGACAGACTTATCGAAGCTTTTGTGATTCTGAAAAAAAACGAAAAACTCAGAAATTTGAGACTCCATGCAACCGGCGGCCAGCTGGGCGAGGATAAAAAATTCATCAAGACGATTCGGAAAAAGTTATCCAGATTGGGGCTCCAAGAGGATGTCCATTTCTATCCGGAATTCGACCGAAAGAGCCGCATCGATTTTCTTCAATCGCTTTCTGTCCTCTCTGTGCCGATGAAAGTCCCTACAGCCATCGGTGCTTTCCAGATCGAAGCGATAGCAGCTGGTGTCCCGGTCGTTCAGCCCCGAATAGGAGGATTTACCGAATTCATCGAGGAGACGGGTGGAGGCATTCTATACGAACCCAATGATACAGAAACACTGGCTTCTGTTCTCAAGTCACTCCTCCTCGATCCGGATCGTGCAAAAAAGTTGGTCGAACAAGGCCAGCGTGTCGTTTATCAGAAATACAGTTACACACAAGTAGCCGAAGATTTGATTCAAGTGTACAATTCTGTTTGATGCAAGATAAAAAAGGCAATCAACATGATACCGGTAAAACCATCCGAAAGAGACAATACTCAAAAACGAAAAACCTGTCCTGAATATACAACCAGACAGGTTGTCATTGATAATCTGCCTTACATCATCATGACCCTTTTAGGAGCAGCTCTTTTCATTGTCGGATTGAATGCACCCTTCTGGAAATGGCTTTCGGCGGGTCTGTATATCTTCTACAGTATGGTGGGCGCATTTTGGATTATGCTTTTTATCTGTCCCTATTGTCATTACTACGGAACACGGGGATGCCCGTGCGGATACGGTTCGATCGCAGCAAAATTAAGGTCTCAAAGAAATGAGGATCTGTTCCGGAAAAAATTCAAGCGGCATATTCCCATTATCTATCCCGTGTGGATGATCCCAACCATCGCCGGTATTGTTTTTCTCATCCAAAAATTCTCGACCCTGGTATTGGTACTGCTGATTCTGTTTGCCATCGATGCCTTTATTATTTTGCCTTTGGTATCCAGAAAAAGCGGATGTGCGGAATGCCCACAGAAAGACCAATGCCCATGGATGACAAAATAAAAGACCTATTTGTGAGTGTTCAATCATGGATAG
The DNA here is from genome assembly GCA_016931965.1 of bacterium. Taxonomy (GTDB): domain Bacteria; phylum Zhuqueibacterota; class QNDG01; order QNDG01; family DSAB01; genus JAFGDT01. The sequence continues at coordinate 148,910 of JAFGDT010000041.1, forward strand.
GCGATATGGAAAACGAGGAACTCCCATGAAAAACCCATCATTTCTTGAACTTGAACACATTTCAAAACATTACGGAATACCCCATAAATCATCCTATGTTCCAATCTTAAAAGACATCTCACTCAGAGTCGAAACCGGAGATGCAATAGCCATCGTCGGCCCTTCCGGATCGGGCAAGAGTACTCTTCTCAACCTCATTGGGACACTGGACCGACCTTCCACGGGATCTATCTTTTTCGACGATCGGAATCTATCGGAACTGAAAGAAAGGGAACTGGCAAAAGTAAGAAATCAAGATATTGGTTTTGTATTTCAGCAGCATCACCTTCTGCCCCAATGTACAGTATTGGAAAATGTTCTGATCCCGACACTGGCTGAGGCTGCTGCGAAACAGGAAAACAATGTTCATGAACGCGCTGTTCAACTATTGGAATATGTCGGATTGAAGGAGCGAATGGATGCGCGACCGGGACAGCTTTCAGGAGGAGAATGTCAGCGTACGGCCGTGGTGAGGGCGTTGATCAATAGGCCGAAATTGCTGCTGGCAGATGAACCGACCGGTTCGCTGGACCATGCGTCCGCAGAAAACTTGATTCAACTACTCGTTGATCTGAACAAAGAACAGGACATAACATTAATCATGGTCACCCATGCCCTTCACCTGGCTCAGCGTATGAAGAAACAGTTCGAATTGCTCGATGGAAAACTGCATCCGCACAATGAATAGCAATAATAACATTGAGTTAATAGGATGAATCATCCTGATATGACTAAACACTTAATGGTTTTATTTACTGAACTTTGGCAAAAATAATGATTTTGAATCATATTCAGGATTTCTTATTTTACGACAGAAGTAACAAAGCCTTAGGAG
>JAFGDT010000042.1 GCA_016931965.1 bacterium
CGCGACGTGCTCATCGAAAAAATGATGACTTCGGATGGCGTTGTTTTCGCATCTCCGAATTACTCGTTTAATGTCTCCGGTTCAATGAAAGTTTTTCTTGATCGGCTCGGTTTCGTTTTCCATCGCCCGTGCTTTTTCGGAAAGGCTTTTACCGGCATCGTCACGCAAGGCATTTACGGCGGCGGCAGAATCGTGCGCTATTTCGATTTCGTCGGCAATGGACTGGGATTCAATACCGTGAAAGGATCCTGCCTCACGGCATTGGAGCCGATGACGGAAAAGGAAAAACAAAAGCGGGACAAAATCCTTGCCAGGCAGTGCCAAAAATTTTACGATCAATTGATCAAGGCGGATTATCCAATCCCAACCCTGTTCAAACTCATGGGCTTCAGGATGGGCAGAACGAGTATGCGGCTGGAGCTCGATGAGACAAGCCATGATTACACCTATTATCGAGACAAGGGCTGGTTCGAATCGGATTTTTTTTATCCCGTTCACCTGGGCGTTGGAAAGAAAGCAATCGGCAGTCTCTTCGATGCAATTCAGACGAGAATGACGAAAAACAGGAAACGTTAATCGGGGAACTTGTCACTGTCTTCCCGCCAGACTGAATTGTGTGACGGGCCTCTCTGCCCGAAAAGAGTGAAAGTCCCATAATAAAACAGCACTCTTGATTTGGCAGTTTAGGTCGATACTTGAAAGTTTAACAGTGAAAAGAGGAGCCAGCAATGAAAACAACATGGATCATTTTAGCCGCGCTGTTGCTTTTTTTCGCAACGGCTGTTTTCTCTCAACCCATCATCGTTGATCATACCTGTATTGACATTTTCCAGATCCCAGTTACCGCCATTCAGTCGGCCAAAGCAGATCTGCATATCGTCTATGGTCATACGTCCCATGGCAGCCAAATCACCAGCGGCATGTCCGGTCTGGTGGATTTCATGAACGGCAAGGGGTATGAACACAATCTGTTTGCGTATAATAGCGACGGCTCGGCTGGCGCGCTGCAATTGAACGATGGTCCGCTGGCGAACGATGTCGGCTATTATCCCGACTGGGTGAATGAGACCCGCAATTTTCTGGGAACGCCGAATGCGCAGGGTCGCGGCAGCAGCCATCCCACGTACAATGTCGTTTTATGGTCCTGGTGCGGACAGTTATCCGGTTACAGCAACACCGATGTGTACACCATGTACCTGAATGACATGAATCAATTGGAGCAGGATTATCCGGGCGTGACCTTTGTCTACATGACCGGCCACTCGGACGGTTCGGGACTGGAGGGCGCCTTGCACCAAAACAATCAAACCATCCGCAATTACTGTATGCTGAACGACAAGGTACTGTTCGATTTTTACGACATCGAATGTTACGATCCTGACGGCAATTATTTCGGCGATAAATATGTGGATGACGCCTGCAATTACGATGGCGGTAACTGGGCGCAGGAGTGGCAGAATTCCCACACCGAAGGCGTCGATTGGTATTCATGCGACGCGGCGCACAGCGAGCCGGTGAATGGCAACATGAAGGCTTATGCCGCATGGTGGCTGTGGGCTCGGCTCGGCGGCTGGGCCGGAACGACGCCTGATCTCACGGCTCCCTCGATTCCCCAAAACCTCGATGCCTCCATCGTGAATGAAACGCAGGTAGATCTGAGCTGGGATGTCTCGACGGATGCGGAATCGGGCGTCTCCCGCTATCGCGTCTACCGCGACGGGCAGGCCATTGCCACCACGACATCCAACACCTTCTCCGATCAAACCTGCGTGCCCGGTGAAACCTATCAATATCAGGTCAGCGCCATCAACGGTGGTGGCAGCGAATCGGACAAGAGCGTTCCGGTGGAAGTCACCCTGCCCACCGACAACCAGCCGCCTTCGACGCCGACAGGACTGACGGCGAACCCGGTTTCTTCCACGGAGATTGATCTTTCCTGGGATGCGGCGACCGACAACTCCGCCGTGTCAGGGTATCGCGTTTACCGGGACGGCGAACAGGTCGCCGATGTGGAGGATACCTATTTCTCCGATTCAGGATTGACTCCTCAAACCGGATATCGGTACCGGGTTTCGGCGTATGATGTTGCCGGAAATGAATCCAGTCTGTCCGACCCCGCCACGGCCACGACACTCGATCCGAGCCAGGAACGAACGACCATCCGATTGGAAGACACGGATGAAGTCGATGATACGTTCATCTATGAGAATGATCCGACCGGCAATTACGGCGGGGATTGTTGTCCCGGGGAGATCGACCGGGTTCTTGTCCGGTTCAACCTGCCTGCGGTGTTAAGCGGGAAACATATCCTGTCCGCGAATTTGGAATTTTTCGTCTGGAACCAGTCCAATTATCATGACAACGAAACCCTGAAAATTTATCGGATGACGCGGTCATGGGATGAGTATGGCGCGACCTGGCAGAACGCGGCGGATGGCGATCCCTGGGCCACGCCCGGCGGCGATGCGGACATGGCCACGCCGGTTGCGCAGATCCCGCAGCAGCCCGACCAGGCGGACTGGGATCACGCCTTTTATCCGCCAGCGGACATCACCCAGTTGGTGCAAGCGTGGACGGACGGAACGCCGCCCAATCACGGACTCATGGTTGTGAACGACGGCCAGACCGAAATCGGCTTCAAGGCCAGCGAGTATGACGAAGGCAGTCGGCCGTATCTCGAAATTGTTTATACGGACAAGCCCATTCCATCGTCCACCGAATCGGAATCTGTTTCGTCTTTCGAGTTGTGCAGCAACTACCCGAATCCGTTCAACCCCGGAACGACGATCCAATTTTATTTGATCACACGGGAAAATGTTGAAATCAAAGTCTACGACCTGCAAGGGCGGGAAATTCAAACGCTGCTTTCCGGCCAAATGGATGCCGGCCAGCATGAAGTGCATTTTGCGGCGGACAATCTGGCTTCAGGTGTTTATGTTTACACGGTTCGCGTCGGCCAGCACCAGATGATGAGAAAAATGTTGCTGGCAAAATGAGACAAGGCTTATAGAAGTTCGGTAGAATGACGAGTTTCGATAGAATCTCAAGTCAAAAATAACAGGGACAGGATGGACTCAAGGGACATCATTTGTCCTTTAAGTTCTTTCTGTCCTTTTAGTCAACAACATCTTGGTTATTGAACGCAGGGCTAAGCCCTCCCGATTCAAAAAGCCTGGGCAAAACCCAGGGTGGCTCAAATCTGTTTTCTGTAAAAATCCTTGACATTCAATTTTATAGCACATAATTTCTTTCATCTACCCGCAGTGTTCATCTTTTTCACTCATACATGGAGGCAAAGATGAAAAATCCATTCATTCGTTCATCGATTGCGGCAGGATTGATTATTGTTCATCTCCTGCTTGTTGCCTGCGACAAAAAATCCACAAATCCAAAAGAAGAAAAGCCACCTTCGATGCCGCCCGCGGAATCCATGAGGATTGATTTGTCTGTATTTTCAGGAGGGGGAAATCAATCCGCTGGCAAGATCTCTTCACCGCAATCACAGTTGCATTTTGGGACTGCTGTTGTGACGCTTGGTCTGGTGAATCTTTCTGTGGTGCTGCATCTGGCCGTCCCCGCGGCGATTTTCGTGCAGGCTCTGACGGAACAGCCTGAACTTCAGAATGACGGAAAATTTCACTGGGTTTATACTTCCGTTTACCAGCTCGCCCAGTATCAGGCGGATCTGGCCGGGTGGGTGGATATGGGAGACGCCAGAGTAAAATGGGAAATGGCTGTCACCCGAAGCCAACAGAATCTGGATCATTTCAAGTGGTATGAGGGTTCATGCAACATCGAGGCCACGTCCGGGGACTGGATATTTTATGATTATCTACAGCCTCAATCGAGTGTTCCGGTGGTCCAGATCGACTGGCAGATTTCGGGCGATACAGACCGTCTGCTGGTTTTTGAAAATGTGTTTGCCGGTGATGTCAATGAAGGGGATCGCTTGACGTATTCGATTGAGGGAGATTCCGCCAGGGTTCAGTATGATGATGCGTCCGCGAGCACAACCGCAAAAATAGTATGGAACACCACGACAACAGCCGGATATATTCAGGCGCCCAACTATAATGGCGGCGTTCCCGCGCGGTGGGATGAGAACCATGACGATATGTAAGCATGATGATCTACCGAGAAGATAACCGGAAAAAGGTAACCTTTTTGAAGAAGGTTACCTTTTTTTCTGTCCATTCAGTCCACCTCGTCCATGCTGTCAATTTGATCGCACCAGGGATCTTCCCTGGTGCGAAAAAACAAGGAGGGCTAAGCCCTCCCTGTTTAGCGCCCTTGGGCGGAACCCAAAGGCGATCAAAATATTTAAACTATACACTTTCCAATTTATATAAAGAATAGACACCAAATTGTAAAAATATCTTGACAGTTGATTTTATATGCGCTATATTGGTTAGTGAATATTAACTAACCCTTGAAAAGGCATTGATAACATGAATTCATTTTCTGACAGACAAAAAGAAGTAATTGATGTTTCGATTAAAATTATCGCTAAAAAAGGAATACAGCAGTTAACAATTAAGAACATCTCTAAAAGTTTAGGGATTTCCGAACCAGCTATTTATCGCCATTTCGAGAGTAAAATAGACATTTTACTTGCAATTCTGTCGAATTTCAAAGAAATGACTAAAGATTCTATCGAACGACTCCAGCTAATTAATCTCTCTGCTATTCAAAAAATAGAAAGCTTGTTTATGAACCATTTTAAGAACTTTACCAAAAATCCAGAATTAGCATCTGTAATTTTTTCTGAAGAAATATTTCAAAACGATATAAGATTATCAACACAAGTATTGGAAATTATGAAATATAACCAGGAAGCAATGTTAGGTTTGATTGAAAAAGCCCAAAGAAATAATGATATAAAAACGAACATTCCAAGAGAACAGCTGTCATTGATAATTATTGGAGGACTAAGGATAATTATTACGAAATGGAGATTATCTAATTATTCGTTCGACCTTGAAAAGGAAGGCACAGATTTATGGAAAGCGATTCACAAATTGATAGCACCCTGATGATACAGATAGGTCTGATTAACAATCTTAAAATCAATATGAATCAAAAGAACCAGTGTCTTCACATTTCAATCAATTGAAAGGATATAATGTGGAAAACCTATTAAACAAACTGCTCAAATATCCCTGGTTAATTTTAGTGGTTTTTGTGATCTTTACTGCCGGTTTTTTTAAAGTGATGAAAACCGATTCCCGCATGGAAACAGATCTGGATGACTATATGCCCCAGAATCATCCTGCTTTTGTTTACAGCAACCAGGCGGAAGAATGGTTTGATATTAAAGACGGAATTATTATCGCCATTGAGAATCAGGATGGCATTTACAATTCCAAAACGATTCAAAAAGTAAAAGACCTGACCAAAGCACTACAACAGATGAAGGAAATTAACAAAGCTGATGTAACGTCGCTTTATACGGCGGATAACATCATTGGCACTGAAGAGGGTATGGATGTCAGGGCGTTTTATAGTCAAGTTCCTAAAAATGCGGAAGAGTTGGAACAACTCCGTACTAATGTTCGCAATAATGAGATGATTTTTGGACGGCTGGTATCTGCTGACGAAAAAGTAACTGTCATTATTGCAGAAATTGAAGATGATGTTTTTTCGCAGGAGTTTTACCAACATATTTTGGATTTGGGGAAATCTTTTGAAGGCCCGGAAAGAATCCATGTGGCAGGTCGCCCTATCGTTGAAGGTACGATGGCGTTATTGGGCCCAGCTGACATGAAACGTATGGTTCCCATTGTGGTTTTTGTCATTATTTTGGTTTTATTACTTGTTTTGCGAAGTATCAAAAGCACGTTTTTTACACTGCTGGTTGTATTATTCAGTACCGTCTGGGCATTTGGATTAATGGCAGCTTTGGGCATTCCGATTTATGCTGTCTCAACCATGATCCCAGTCATGCTCATCGCTATTGGTGTAGCGGATGGAATACATCTTTATAGTCATCTCCATCTGTTCATGATCAAAAATCCAAATGCTGTGAAAAAAGAAGCCGTGCTGGATATGATTCAAGGCATGTGGAAACCTGTGGTGATGACTTCGGTTACCACCGCGGTTGGATTTATTTCGTTGTTGACTTCACAGGTTTATCCGATTAAGTACTTTGGGTTGTTCACGGCTTTTGGAGTGATGGTAGCCATGATGTTTTCTCTTGTGCTGATTCCTGCGGGAGTTATGGCGTTCGGCCTGCCCCGGTGGAAAAACAAAGAAAAAGACGGTGAAAATAATAAAAGAAAGTTTGCAGTAACATTTTCAGAGAAAGTCGTGAAATACAAATATGCAACGATTATTATTACCGCCATTGTAATTATTCTTTCGATTATGGGAATAGGTAAAGTGTGGATCAATTCCAGCTTTCTGGATAAGTTCGAAAAAGACAGTGAAATCGTGCTTACGGATAGGTTCATTAACGAAAATTTTGGTGGAACATCCACATTGAACGTCATTTTAGATTCAAAATATAAAGACGCTTTCAAAAATCCTGATATTCTCAAAGCAATTGATAGAATGCAGGAAGATGTCGATGGGTCGCTCGAAGTCATTGGCAACTCATTTGCCATCACCGATTATCTGAAACGCATGAATAAGGTGATGCACGCTGATGATGAAAAGTATAATA
>JAFGDT010000043.1 GCA_016931965.1 bacterium
AAAAAGTCTCGAAAGGTCATATTTGTCATCCTGAACTTGTTTCAGGATCTTATTAGTAATCAATCATTTATGAGATTCCGGATCAAGTCCGGAATGACATGGTTTAAGACTTTTTCAACAGTCTCTCAAGGGGAGATGAGACATTGTCCGGGATTGTGGAAAAAACCTGACAGGTCTTGAAGACCTGTCAGGTTTTAGAGAGACGTGGATGGTGGTTGAGTTTGGTGGGGAATATGGTTATATTTTTAAATGAAATCCTTTTACATCAATCTTTGTAAACCTTTACCTTTTTATTTCCGTCTACATGAACAGATCGGGAGATTTGGATGACAGATGAAAAGGCGCTGATTGCGCGGGTCAAAAACGGAAGAATCAACGGTTTTCGGGAACTGGTGGAGCAATACAAAAAGCTCGTTTACTATTTCGCCTATGACCTGACGGGCGATCATCACGACGCGGAAGATTTATCGCAGGAGGTTTTTATCAAGGTGTACCGTTCGATTCATCAATTTCGGGGGGAGGCCAAGCTGGCCACATGGCTCTATCGGGTCACGATCAACGCCTGGCTGGACATGAAGCGTGTGAAGAACTATCCCCTCCGCAAAATGCAGAAACATGTCGATCATCAGGAAATCGACATGCTGGATCATGAGAACTTGCAGGAGAACAATCCGGAAAAAGCCGCGGAGTCTTCCCTTTTTCAAAAACATCTCCGTCAGGCTTTGGACAAGCTCTCTTCCCGTGAGAAATCGATCTTCATTCTCAGGCATTTCCATGACCAGAAAATTACGGATATCGGTCAAATGCTGAATCTCTCGACAGGTGCGGTGAAGAGCACCCTTTTTCGAACCCTTGGGAAATTACAGAAGGCACTGGCTTTTTATCAGGAAGAAGCCTTCGCGGAGAAATCGTGATGACAACATGTAAAAAAATCCAATCGCTGCTTATTCAACGGGTTTACGGAGAGCTGGATCAGCACGAAGCCGAAGAGGTTGAAAAGCACATCCAATCGTGTGAGGCGTGCCGCCTGCATTGGTCCCGTCTGCAGGCTTTTCTGGAACAGACAGAGACTTATTCGCGGCCCGAGCCGGAACCGCAATTCTGGTCGGACTACTGGCATCGTCTCGCCGAAAAGATAGATCAATCCGAACAGCCGAAATCCAAAGTTACCGATCTGATAAAACGATGGGTGTGGTTCCTTTCATGGCGTGCTCAGCCGTTTCTGAAACCGGCAGTCATCGCTGTCACCTGTCTGGTGATCGGACTATTTATCGGAAGGGTCGTTTTGAAAAATACGGGTCCGATTCCGTCCCCCGATCTGGCCGTACAGGATGCATCGGTGCTGGCCGTTTCTGCCGAGGTGCGCGCCAACCGCTATATCGAACGGTCCAAGCTGCTTTTTCTGGGATTTGTCAATTACGATCTCGAGTCGGACAATCCATATCTCCTTGATCTTTCATACCAGCAGTCGATCTCCCGGAAGCTGGCCGATGAGGCTTCCGGTCTGAAGGAGGAATTGAATAGTCCGGCCCAGCTGCAGTTGTACTATCTTGTGTCGGAACTCGAGGTGATCCTTTTGCAGATCGCCAATCTGGACGCAATGAACGATCTCGACGGTATCGAACTCATTCAGAGCAGCGTCGATCGAAAAGGACTGCTCTTTAAAATCAATCTTCACGAAATCCATTCAACCGATTCAGAGGCTGTTTCATCCAATCCTGCGAATGAATCATCCTCCGGGAATCAAATATAAGGAGATCATACCATGATTCTCAATGCAACGAAATTCAGACTGATCATCGGGCTCACGTCCCTTTTCATATTGTCTCAATCATGCCCGTTGATCTCAGCTCCTCCGGAAGATCCGGCAGCCCAGATCTATCAAGAAGGATATAACCATATTCTGGACGAGAACTGGAGCGAAGCCATTGAATCGTTAGAAAATTTGATTGAGAGCTATCCAAACAGCGACTGGATAGACGACGGCAGTTTCTGGCAGTGCTATGCCAATGAAAAGTTGGACCGGTCGCTTGAGAATGCATTCGAATGCTACAACCGGTTTGTCGAAACATTTCCACGAAGCAAGTGGGTCAATGATGCCAAAGCCAACATGATCCGCGTGGGGGAACGGCTGGTTCAGCAGGGGAATCCCGAATACGAAGCCGTGATCCAGGCCATGCAGGAAGAAGCGGATGAGGAAGTTTCGCTTGCCGCCATCAATGCACTGGGACAGATGGGCAGTGAAAAAGCGCTTGATGCCTTGATCAGTATCTTCAATGAGCAGGAGAACGAGGAAGTCCGCAAAAAAATTGTCTTCTCACTCAGCCAGTTTGATCATCCGAATGCAGAAGCCAAACTCGCCGAAATTGCCCGGCAGGACCGCGATCCGGCTGTCCGGAAGGATGCCGTATTCTGGCTCGGACAGAATGCCAACAGCAGTACGGCACTGGAAGTTTTGAAAATCATCGTGAACAGCGATCCGGATCAGGATGTCAGAAACAATGCCATTTTCGCCATCAGCCAGGCGCCGAAGGAGCTCGGCATGCCTGTCATTGCTGATATCGCGCAGAATCACGATGATCCGAAAATGCGTGAACAGGCGGTTTTCTGGCTGGGACAGGAAGCCGAAAGCGAGTCCACCGCGGGGATTATCGAAACCATTGTGTACAATGATCCTGACCGCGAGGTCAGAAAAAAAGCCGTGTTTGCACTCACGCAGCTTTCCGATCAAAGAGGTGATCAAGCCATGAGAGCCATTGCACGGAACCATCCGGATCCCGAAATCCGGAAAGAGGTCGTTTTCTGGATCGGGAACGAAGCCAGTGATGAGACGGCTATCGATTTTCTCAAGCAGGTAGTTGAAACCGATCCCAGCGAAGAGGTCAGGAAAAATGCCCTTTTCGGGATCAGCCAGGCGTCGGACGATCTGGGGATTCCGGCACTCGTTGAAATTGCCAAATCGCACGAAGACGATGAGGTGCGGAAAGAAGCGATTTTCTGGCTCGGGCAGAGCAGTGACGACCGCGCATACGAAGCGCTCATGGAGATCATAAATCAGGCGGACTGATCCCCTGAAAACAAATCAAGAGGTGAACTCATGCATCGAAAACGATTTTTTATCAACACTATCATGATTGCAGGTCTGGTGCTGATTGCACAGGTGAAGCTGTTTTCTGAAGCAACGATCATCCGACCTGATGAATCATCCGGATCTCTTGACAGCCGTTGGGCATGGTCGCTGGAAAGAATTGGAGAGTATGATGGTTGCTGGATCGGCTACGGCTCTGAACAGCTGATGGATGATAACAGCTGGATCGGGAGCTCGTCGGACAGGTGGGGAAATCGTCCCACGCTCAGGATGCAGATCGATGGAATCGAGGATTCGGATGAAGTCAGGGATTGGGATTCTGTAGAAGATGCCGCCAGACAGGCTCTGGGACAATGGGAAGATGAAGATTATCCGAGTGAACAAGTTCTCAAAGAAATCGCCGTTCTCTTTTATTTCTCAAACTGGTCGGATAGCGACAGTGAGATTCAGGATATCCAGATCAGCAATACAAACCGGTATGTCGATCTGAAAGGGAAACCGCTCATCTGGATGGGGCAGGTCGAGCAGGATGAAAGTGTATCGTTTCTGGAGAAGCTGTACAATCAATGTCACTTTGTTCAAATCAGAGAGGATCTCGTCACGGTCGTCGGCATACACACGTTGGAACCGCAGGTGTCCCACTTTTTAAGAGATGTGATTCAGAACGATGAATCCGATGATGTGCGGGGAAATGGTGTCTTCTGGCTGGGTCAGAAAGCAAGTGCAGACAATCTGAATTTTTTGGTCGCGCTGGCGGAAAGGGACCGATCCGCCGATGTCCGTGAGAAGGCCGTTTTTTCCATCAGTCTGATGCCATTTGAGGCGGCTACGGATGCCTTGATCAAGCTGGCCAGGGAAGCGAGGTACGGGGAAGTCCAGGAAAAGGCCATTTTCTGGCTGAGCCAGCGGGCATCGGAAAAATCGGTCTCAGCACTCGAAGAAGTGGTTTATGATCAAAGTACAGCAGAGATCAAAGAGCAGGCTGTTTTTGCCCTGTCGCAGTTTTCAAATGATCAGGGAATACCCCCTCTGATCCGTATTGCGAAGACCCATCCCAGCGGCGACATCCGTCAAAAGGCGATTTTCTGGCTGGGGCAGAGCGATGATCCGAAAGCACTTGAGGCGATTATTGCGATTGCCAAGGGAGATGACATCCCTCTGCCTTGACTACCGTCAAGGATCTCCCTTCGAAGGGAGAAACACCCCTCTGCACAGCTTTGCTGTGCTTCTCCCCTCCAGAGACTGTTGAAAAAGTCTTAAACCATGTCATTCAGGGCTTGATCCGGAATCTTATAAATGATTGATTACTAATAAGATCCTGAAACAAGTTCAGGATGACAAATATGACCTTTCGAGACTTTTTCAACAGTCTCTCAAGGAGAGATATTGTTTCTCCAGTATTTGTTCTTCTTTTTCTTGCTTTTCCGTCTTTTGTGTTCCCAGTATCCAAAATAGAGAAAGACAAGGAAAGAAATGGTCAACATCAAAATGATTGTATAATTTATGAATTCAAATTCATTCATTTTTCTATGGACTCTCTCATGAATGGGGAAATAGTGAATGATTTAATCCAATTTGATTTCTATCAAAAACCGATATAAAGGCGCGGTCAGTAAAAAGCCTTTCCGAAGTTTATCAAATAATGTTTTCGAGAATAACAGTTCATCCGGCCGACGATTGCAGGCCAGGTAGAATGTCTTCATCTGATACCAGGCATCGACCTCTTCGGGATGCTCGGAGGGGATAAACCGTTTGTATCTCTCACCTTCCAGATTGTACCGGTCATCGGTTTTCATGAAGGAAATCGCCTTTTTAAAAGCATTCGGACCGGCATCGGTCTTCTGGCGAAAGGCGGCCATGATTTTGGATGCGGCCGAGTAGAATCCCATGCCATAACGAACCATCCGTGGTGTCAATTCAAAATAATATCCGGGAATGGATGTCGCCCAGTCTTTGCGAGGCCGTTTGAATGTGAACCACATGGCGTCACGGAAAAGCGATTTATCACGTGAGAACCGTGTATCCCGAAAAATGCGGGAGATGGTTTTATTGACAGCCGGCCTGACCTCAAAGTTGGGATCAACGGATAACATCATCGGAGCCAGATCCGAAACCAGCTGCCGGAAAGGTGTCAGTAAAACCTTTTCATAATCGGATCGGTGGTCATCGAACCATGCTTTGCTGTTGTTGGCCTTGACCTGCTGAAGAAATTCAAGGGATTGTTTTGAAAAACCGGGGAATACTGTCATTATCAGTACCTTTGTCTTTGGTTATTGTATATTGGAGGAGGTCTGACAATGTGGGCAGAATATTGTTAGAACAGGGAGTTGATCCTGTTTCATCACGGTTTATGGATGTGCGATAAAGAAATAGCATTGATTTGATGTCACTTGTTCTTTAAAGTCATTGCAGCTCAGTGGATTTTTTCCTTTGAGCCAGTCCGGGAGCAGAGAAATGTGCAGTCCGCATTCGCTGGTGAGCAGATCGTACACCGCCTCGGATTGGATGCCGTAATTTCTCACGGCCAGATCACTGTGTTCGAAAACGATAACCGGTTTGTTCTTGCGAATCGTCTTGATGCCTCCCTGCAGGACCTGGAGTTCCGCACCTTCGACATCCAGCTTGATCAATCGTATCGGTAAATCTGCCGGAATGACATTGTCCAATCGTTCCGTCTTTACAGTGATGGTTTCTTTGGGTTCGGTCGGATCGGTCAGCTTAAAACTGCTGCGCGTGGGATGCTCTGTTGCGAGTGTAAAAGCGACCTCTCCCGAGTGATTGCTTAGAGCCAATGGATGGACTTCGACATCCGGAAAAGCCTTGGCCAGATACTGGGCCGGTTCAGGCAGGGGTTCAAATGCAAAGTGTTTTCCTTCTGGGGCGCGCGCGATGATCTCCCGCAGCATGCTACCGCGATGGGCGCCGATATCGATGCAATTGGAATCGGGTTTTAGATATCGCTTGAATACGGCCAGTGTCTGGCGGTCGTATTGTCCCCAAATGGAAGGATCCAATCGGATATATAACCACCGCGCTGGACCTTCCAGCCGCGATCCAATCACTTTTTTCTTGATCCATCCAAGCATCGAGACTGTTTCCTATTCAGTTTGTACAATTAAAACAGGATGAAAATTGATGGCTGCAGTCCTCTATCAATGTGAATCAAAATACACATTCTAAATGCAAAAAGTCAAGTTGTTTCAGTTGAATGGATTTCCCGTGAATGATCAGGATTCAACTTTGGGCAGATAGAGATAGCGCTTGACCTTGTTGGTCGGTGTCTTCTCAAAGGGCTCCGGGTATTCGATGATCTCCTTGATTTTTGAGAACCCGGGCAATTGTTGGTTGATTTCCGAGCGGATACTTTCAAGAATGGTTTTCCGATACGCATCTCTCTGATTGGCCGGGATAGCTTTACGCTCATACTCCTGGTCCAGGACATCCTGATCCAAATATGCTTTGGCGTAAACCAGGTCATCCCACGAATAGACGATGACCTCCTGAATGTAAGGACTGATCAACAGTTGCTGTTCGATAATTTCCGGGTAGATATTTTCACCGTTGCTGCCCACAATGACATTTTTTGAACGTCCCTTGATAAACAGGTATCCTTCCTCGTCAAAATAACCCAGATCGCCGGTCCGCAACCAATCCGGATCCAAAAATGTATTCCGTGTGGCTTCAGGATTTTTGTAATATCCCTGCATGACGATGGGGCCTTTGACAATGATTTCTCCAATGCCGGTCTGAGGATCGGGGTCATGAATCTTGACCTCTATTCCCGGAATAGGCTGACCGCAGGAACCCAATTTGACCTTTCCAAAAGGATTGATGGTGATGATGGGGGAGGTTTCTGTCATGCCGTAACCGGTGGCATAACTGATCTTGGCATCTCGCAGGAAGATTTCCACGTCTTCATTTAAGGACGCGCCACCGAACATGAAAAACCGTAGTTTGCCTCCCAGGGAATGAATCAATTTTTTGCCAGCCATTTGATGGAGACGCTTCCTGAAAAAGGCTTTGCGAAAGAGTTGGGCTGTGATTTTTTTACCCATGAGTTTGGGAAGAATCCGTTTCCTGTAAATTTTATCCACGACCAGAGGCACGGTAAGCACACCGGTGGGTTTGACGGTTTCCATGGCAGAGAGCAGTTTTTGTGGTGTGGGAAGGCCTTTCATGTAATAAATACAAATGCCCACGGCCAGAGGACAAAGCATGCCGCCGGTGGCCTCAAAAGTGTGGGAAAGAGGAAGGATTGAAAGAAATCGGTCTCTGGAATCAATGGGAAATTTTTCAATACCAAAAATCACATCCGTTACAATGTTGTTGTGTGTCAGCATGACCCCTTTTGAAAAACCGGTGGTGCCGGAGGTGTAGATAATGGCAGCCAGGTCTTCCGGTTCGGGACGGGGAGAAGCCTCAAAAACCTCCTGATGGGTGGGTCGTTTGCCAAACTTTTTATGAAGTTCCTGGATTGGATTTTTGATTTTATTTAGATCAAAGGATTTAATTTTTTCTTTGTGAAAATTTTCCAATGAATAGAGCAGACGCAAGTGGGATTTTCCCAGTTCTTCCAGAGCAGATCGGTATTTTTCCGAAATAAAGAGGGCTGTTGTTTCGGCATCTCTTAAAATGTGGCGGATATCCGCGTCCGGAAACCCCGGTAAAATAGGAACAGCCACAGCACCGATGGAGGTGATGGTCAAATAGGCGATGACCCAATTGGGGGCATTATCTCCCAAAATGGCGATTCGGTCGCCCTTTTCTATACCCTGGCCGATCAAGTCGGATGCCAGTTCGTGGATTTTCCCGGCCATATGCTCGTAAAGAATGGGTTTATCGCCGACAAAGGCAAGACAGGGATTTTTAGCATAGAGATCCATGCTTCGTTCGATGAGGTTACGGATCGTGTTTTTTCCCAGTGTGATTCTCATGTTTATTCTCCTGAATGTGATAGCGCCGGTTTAATGAGTTCCTCCACTTTCAGGGCTACCCTCTGGATCATTCTGGAATATCCTTCCTGATCGTACTTCGGCTTTAATTCCCTGCAGTGTATTGGTGCCAGGGGTTCCCACCAGTCCCAAAACTGGTTTGAAACCTCTCGAGCGTATCTCTGTCTCTGTGTGACACCTTCGTGAATCATGCCTGCGGCCACGCCGATGGCCATGTGTCCGCCGGTTAAAAGTCCGCAAAGGTCGGAGCGCCCCAATCCTCCTCCAAACGAAGATGCTGCATGTCCAATTTCATCCGATTTTCCCAGAAAGTGTAATGCGCAATATATGATTGTCCTTGCACAACTGAATCCTTGCCCGGGATAATTCAGAATATCAACCGCCATGGAAGATGATGCGATTGATTTTTTTTCTTCATCCGTGAATGCGTCCCAAAGATGGAGCGTATTTTGATCATCGATTGGAAAACGGCTTGCGGAGAGCAGATGCACTCCCATAAAAAGACCTGAAAATGATTGTATAAACTTCCGTCTGTTGCATTGCATGGTATTTTCCATGTCCACTCCTTATGATGATGCGTCCATTTGGATCATGCTGGAATGCATCATACTGAATTGATCCGCTTACAGTAGATTTACTTTAACACTATCATCTTTTTGGATTCGACCATTGTATTATCGATTCGCAGCCGGTAACAATAGATGCCGCTGACCAGGTCGGCTGCATCAACATGAACCGTGTATGAACCGGGATCCTGTTGGGTATTGACCAGCGTTTTTATTTCTCTGCCCTGCAGGTCATAGATGTTTAGACACACACGACCGGGTTGTCTGATTGTGTAAAAGATGGTGGTTGATGGATTGAACGGATTGGGATAATTCTGTGAAAGCGAATAATGATCAGGAACAGCAGAAACAGGATAACCGATTCCGGAAACAGCCGAATAGGTATAAACAAACAATCCTTCATAACCATTGGCAAGAAATACTGTTCCCTCAGAGCCAGCCGACACCCCATTGGCATAACCGCCCTCATTTATTTGTGCGGTGTTTGAGAAATCGGTGCCGTCGTAAGTATACGCCCATAATCCATCATTTCCTTTGGACACAAAAACCGTTCCGTCTGGACCAACTGCAACATTACTGGCAGAACCTGTATCTTTGATGTGCGCTGTATTTGTAAAAGTGGTTCCGTCGTATGTGTAGGCATGTAAGCCGTCACTTCCGTTAGCAAGAAAGATCGTACCTTCAGAATCAACCGCCACGCTATAGGCAAGACCGCCTTCATAAATATGTGCACTCTTTGTGAAGGCAATCCCGTTATAGGTATAAGCCCGCAAGCCGTCACTGAAATTGGCGAGAAAGACTGTTCCGTCTGAACCAAGCGCGACACCGAAAGCATAACCGCCGTCATCGATGTGCGCCGTGTTGGTGAAAGCGGTACCGTTGTATGTGTAAGCTCGCAGTCCGTCACTGTGATTGGCGAGGAAGACCGTTCCATCTGAACCGACTGCCACACCATAGGCAAGGCCCCCGTCATTGATGTGGGCCGTGTTTGTAAAAGCGGTGCCGTTGCATGAGTAGGCCCGCAAGCCGTCAGCAGAATTAGCGAGAAAAACCGTTCCGTCAGAACCGACTGTCACTTTGGTGGCAGAACCGCCGTCCCAAATATGCGCAATATTGGTGAGAGAGATTCCATCATATGTATAAGCCCGTAAGCCTTCTCTGTTATTGGCTAAAAAGACCGTTCCGTCTGAACAGACCACGACATCGGTGGCAGAACCCCCGTTATTGATGTGTGCTGTGTTTGTGAAAGTAATCCCGTCATATGTGTAAGCGCGCAAGCCGTCATAGTAATTGGCGAGAAAAACCGTCCCGTCTGAACCAACCACTATACCAAAGGCATTACTGCCGTTATCAATGTGTGCTGTGTTTGTGAAAGTAATCCCGTCATATGTGTAAGCGCGCAAGCCGTCATCTCCATTGGCGAGGAAGACCGTTTCGTCTGCACCGACTGCAACACCGTAGGCATAACCTCCGTCATCGATATGTACTGTGTTTGTAAAAGCAGTGCCGTCGTATGTATAAGCGCGCAGACCGTCAACGTAATTGGCAAGAAAGACCGTTCCGTCCGAATTCACTACCGAACTGCGGGCGGCACCGCCGTCATTAATGTGCGCTGTGTTGATAAAGGCAGTACCGTTGTAGGTATATGCCCACAATCCTTCATTTAAATTTGTCAGAAAGAGTGTTCCGTCAGAGCCGATTGCGACATTTTGAGCATTGCCACCGTTATTGATGTGTGCGGTGTTGGAGAAAGCGGTACCATCATAAGTATAAGCCCGTAAGCCGTCATCGTCATTGGCAACAAAGACCGTTCCATCAGAACGAACTGCCACGCCCAATGCAGAACCACCGTTATTGATGTGTGCGGTATTGTTCAAAGAGGTTCCGTCGTAAGTGTAAGCCCGCAATCCATCATCTCCATTGGCGAGGAAGACCGTTCCGTCAGAACCAACCGCCACACTGTAGGCCGAACCGCCGTCATCATTGTGTGCTGTGTTTGTGAAAGTAGTACCATCATAGGCATAAGCTCTCAATCCATCAGCTCTGTTGGCTAAAAAAACCGTTCCGTCTGTACTCACTGCAACGCCGTAGGCAGTGCCGTAGTGACTGTTGTGTGCAGTCTGTGTAAATTGATGTGAAAACTGGGAATGGGTTTCCGCACTCACACAGAATACCATCATCATACATATAACATTGAATCTTGACATGATGACCTCCTTATAATTTATCATTTTAAAAATGAAATATTTACTCGTATGAGAAAATAATGGGTCGCTATGGGGAAAATTGTATTTCATGATTGATTGTCCATTTATTGTTCCAGTTCGTTAGTAAAAACTATGCACTTTAAGTGCAAGACTTTCAGTTTTTCAAAAAAATAATTACCTTTCTCTCA
>JAFGDT010000044.1 GCA_016931965.1 bacterium
ATTTTGACTGAGAAAGTTTTTCATGGCTTTTTAGACTAATATACGAAATTATTTATTTGATTGCAGCCTTTAGGCTGCATTAGGAATATATCAAATAAAATGTTTAATTAAATTAACAATATCATTTTTCTCCTGCAAGTGATTTTTTAAACAAAAAACAACGCCGCCCAAAAAATATCACTTTCAGACGGCGTCATTGACTTGCTATAAAACAAGCAGATCCTGAACAATCGATCAATAATTATTGTTTACTACTGATCACATGCACCTACAGAGTCCATCCCTTTCGGTATTCACAATGAAGCAGATCGTTCGCTGCATGAAGGTTGGTAAACTGCATGTTCTCTCCATCATACTCCAGTGTGGCATTCTGATTGGCTGTAAGCACAGCAATGTTAGCCAGTAGCATGATCTCGGTTACGTGACTCGCCACTTTGAAATCATTTGAAGATTTGTTACCTTTTTTTATGGCGTCAATCCAATCTTCATAAATATCACCCGTTCGGGGTATCCAGGGTTCAGGTGGCTCGAAAGCCTGCATAGCTGTTTCTGGTACGATGCGTGGGACGGCACCATGGCTGCCGTGCATGATGATCCCCTTATCCCCCAAATACATGGCATCCATCATACGGCGACCATCTTCAAACTCAGGGGGCCGAATCTGTCTTAAGCCTCCATCAACCCATGTTACTTTCACGGGAGGCATATAACCGCGTGCAGGGAATTCATAGGTGATTATCTCGGCAAGCGGTAGATATTCATCGTTATACCTTGTGGAGCTGGCCTGGATTTTTGTGGGCAGACCAAGATTGAGTGCCCAAATGGGAGCATCAAAAATATGCGCACCCATATCACCCATGGCACCGGTTCCATAATCCCACAAACCGCGCCAGTTGAAATGTAAAATATCCGGATGATAGGGCTTCTCCGGGGCGGGTCCCAACCAGATATCATAATCCAATGTATCCGGGATGGGGACGCCTTGCGGCCGTTGAATATCGCCCTGCGGCCACATCGGCCGGTTTGTGGAAAGGTGGACTTCTCTAACCAGGCCGATGGCTCCGGACTGTATCCATTCAACCGTCATTCGTGTGCCCTCTGTGGCGTGTCCCTGATTGCCCATCTGTGTGACAACATCCATCTCCTGAGCGATTTCAAGGAGTTTCCGGGCTTCGTAGATTGTTTTACACATCGGTTTTTCGACATAGACATGTTTTCCCATTTTCATGGCATAAGACGCAATCACCGCATGTGTATGATCGGGTGTGCCAATAACAACCGCATCGATTTCTTTCTCATTATCCAGCATTTTACGGAAATCGGAATAAATTTTGGCTTTCGGATATCCCTTGAAAAAGGAACCCGCTTTCTCCGAATCAACATCACATAAGGCATAGATATTGGCCAATTTCTTGGGGGGTTGACTCTCTCCAGCTTGTGGAGCTTGTGCCGGCCGCTCTTGAGCACCTTGAGGAAGCCCTCCTCCGGGAAAACCGCCTTCGGGAGGTTGTCCACCACCTGGAAATCCACCTTCAGGAGGCTGGAATCCAGCAGAGGGTTGTCCGCCACCTGAAGGACGGGTTCCACCACCAAATCCTCCGAATCCGCCTCTTTCGATCGGCACATCAGGATCAGCAATTCCCTGGATATCCTGTCCGCCTCTGCTCCCCACTCCAATCCCAGCGACATTGACCATGTCGCTGGGGGCCTGATATCCAGCTCCGCCCAATACATGACGCGGGACGATCGTGAATGCAGCCGCTGCCGTACCCGCTGTACCTAGAAAACTTCTTCTTGATAAATGGCTATTTTTGTTGCTTTCTCTCTTTTCATCTCTGCTCATCATTGTTCCCCTTTCCACTTAATATTTAAAAAATGACTTAAAAGTATTAGCCAGAATGAATTACTCCACTCCGCATCGATTAAACACTTGAAAATCAAATAACTTGCTCTTATTTTTACGAATAAAAAAACCGCCCAAAATATGACTTTTGGACGGCATAATGAAACTCGTCGTAAAATGAGACATTCCCCCGAAGGATCGTTTAACCCTGATCAGTCAGGTGTTTTGCTTTTACTTTCTCATTTATAGAGTCCACCCCTCACGATACTCATAATGAAGGAATTCATTCGCTTCAGGTAAGTTGGTGAATTGCATATTCTCCCCATCATACTCCAATGTGGTATTATACCCTTGCGCAAGTACCGCAATGTTCACCAGCGCCATGATCTCAGCTAAATTGCCCGAATGGGAGAAATCGTTCGAGGTCTTGGTGCCGTTCTTGATCGCATTGATCCAATCTTCGTATATGTTACCCGTGGTGCGGGGGATCCAAGGTTCAGGGCGTGTGTACTCCTGCATGGCTGTCTCCGGTATGAGCCGAGAGTCGGAGCCGCGACCACCTGACATGGCAACGCCCTTGTCACCCAGGTAAACGACGGCATCAATTCCGAGACCATCCTCCAATTCAGCGGGCCGGGGCGGCGTGAGGTGGCCATCCCACCACCTCAGTGTCAATGGGGGCAGATAACCACGGGCTGGGAATTCAAGGGTTACCATCTCACCGAGTGGCCAGAATTCATCGTTGTAGGGTGTAGAGCTGGCCTGGATTTTCGTCGGGTAGCGCAGATTCAGTGCCCAGACGGGAGCGTCAAGGATATGCGAACCCCAGTCGCCAATGGCGCCCGTGCCATAATCCCGCAAACCGCGCCAGTTGAAATGGCAGATATCCGGATGGTAGGGCTTGACCGGAGCGACACCCAACCAGAGATCCCAATTCAGTGTACTCGGTACGGGTACGCCCACCGGCCGTGGGATATCCCCTTGCGGCCAGCTCGGTACGTTTGTATGGGCGTGAACTTCCCGGACTAACCCGACGGCGCCTGACTGGATCATTTCAACGGTTTCTCTGGTGCCATCAGAGGCATGCCCCTGGTTACCCATCTGGGTGACGACGTCCATCTCTTTAGCGATGCGCCGCAGCTCCCGGGATTCGAAAACGGTCTTGCACAGGGGTTTTTCAACGTATACGTGTTTACCCATTTTCATGGCATACGCTGCGATAGGCGCATGCATATGATCCGGCGTGCCGATGACAACTGCATCGATCTCTTTCTCATTATCCAGCATTTTGCGAAAATCCTGGTAAACTTTCGCCTTCGGATAACCCTTAAAAACATGAGCCGCAAACTCCATATCCACATCACACAAAGCATAGATATTGGCGAGGGCTCTCGGCTCCCGTTCCCGCTGCTGCTGCTGTTGTTGCGTTTGGCCGGACGCCCGTTGCTGAGCAGCCCGTTGAGCATTCCGAGCTTCCATCTCAGCAAG
Source organism: bacterium (assembly GCA_016931965.1). Classification (GTDB taxonomy): domain Bacteria; phylum Zhuqueibacterota; class QNDG01; order QNDG01; family DSAB01; genus JAFGDT01. The sequence goes on from JAFGDT010000044.1 coordinate 3,332, forward strand.
CTGTTCGGCAGTATAGGGCTGACCCGTATTGGTTCGTTGTGGCCTTACAATCGGTACATCGGGATCAGCTATTCCTCCTATGTCCGATGCTCCCCTGGCTCCCACTCCTATGCCGGCAACATTGATCATGTCGCTTGGTGCTTGGTATCCGGCTCCGCCCAATACATGGCGTGGAACGATTGTAAACGCTGCGGCGGTTCCGGCGGTCATACCCAAAAAATTGCGCCTTGATAATGCAGCATTTTGCTGATTTTCTTTTTTCTTATTCTTACTCATGATGCATCCTCCTTTCAATAACCATCCATCTTGATTGTCATTTCTTGAAGTGAGATATCTTAGAAAAAAGAGATGATTCCTGAATCACACAATACCCATCCTTTGACAAAAATTATGATTATAATAAGAACATTTGGACTGCATTGATAATACAACGAGAATATGTTTTAAAAATAACGATATATTTTTCTCTTCGCAAGCAATTTCTACATAAAAAAACACCGCCTGAAAGTGTATAACTTCCAGACGGTAATAGTATTTTTATGAATAAACTCTCGAAGGACAATTTGAGATACTCAGCAATCAGTTGAGGTTGATTTTTTTCCGCCCTTACAGGGTCCATCCCTGCCGATATTCATAATGAAAAAGATCATTGGCTTCGGGGAGATTGGTAACCTTCATATTGACACCATCATACTCCAATGTTGTATTGGATCTTTGAGTCAACACAGCGACATTCGTAAGCAACATAATCTCCGTGACTTTCGCCGCATGAGAAAAATCGTTGCTCGATTTTTTGCCGTTTTTAATGGCATCGATCCAATCTTCAAAAATATCCCCTGTTCGAGGTATCCAAGGATCCGGCCCGGTGAATTCTTCATCTGCCGGTACGAGTGTTGGTATTTGCGCATTGCCGCTGAACATAACACCCTTATCACCATAATATACGGCAGAACTGACTCCGCGGCCGTCTTCCAATCCACTCGGTCGGGGCGCCTTGAGTCCACCGTCAAACCATACCACTTTTACGGGAGGCATGTAACCCCGGGACGGAAATTCATAAGTCACCATTTCCGCAAGTGGCCAATACTCATCACTGTACGGTGTTGAGCATGCCTGGACTTTGGTGGGGAGACCAAGGTTCAACGACCAGACGGGGGCATCAAAGATATGGGCTCCCATATCACCCATGGCACCGGTACCGTAATCCCGCAGACCGCGCCAGACAAAATGGCATAAATCAGGATGATAGGGTTTTTTCGGTGCGGGACCAAGCCATACATCCCAGTTTAAATGATCGGGTACGGGGACCCCTTCAGGACGTTCCAGATCACCTTGGGGCCACCATCCGGCAGGCCGGTCAGTCCATATATGGACTTCCCTTACGAGGCCGATGGCACCTCCCTGCACCCATTCAACCGTCCGTCTGGCACCCTCCGATGCATGCCCCTGATTTCCCATTTGGGTTACGACATCATATTCCTTTGCAAGCTCAGCCAGTCTGCGGCATTCATAGACGGTCTTGACCATCGGTTTTTCAACATAAACATGCTTTTTCTCCTTGATAAAAGCAGCGGCAATAGGAGCATGATTATGATCGGGTGTAGCGATGACGACAGCATCTATCGATGGTTCCTTTTCCAGCATTTCTCGCCAGTCCGTATAGATCTTTGCTTTTGGATACCCTTTAAAGAAATACCCCGCATACTGGGAATCGACATCGCACAAAGCATAGATATTGGCCAGCCTCCTGGGCTCTTCTTCCTCCTCTTGATCTTGCTGCGGTGGACCACCTTGTTGTTGCCCGCTCCGTTGTGCCATCTGAGCCATACGTGCAGCCCGTTCGGCTTCCTGTGCGGCGATTTCCTCCGGAGTCAAAGGTATACCGGTTCTGGATCGCTGCGGTCTTTCAACCGGATTGTCCGGATCACACACGTTCTGGATATCACCCGCTCCTTGAGCCCCAACGCCAATCCCCGCCACATTGACCATATCACTGGGAGCCTGATAACCGGCTCCACCCAGCACATGACGCGGAACGATGTTAAATACAGCAGTTGCTCCTGCAGTCAGACCCAAAAAATGACGCCTGGATAGTGCAGAATTTTGCCGATCTTCTTTTTTCTTCTTGTCACTCATGATGCACCCTCCTTTCGATGATATAAACCAATCGAGCATTCCATCTTGAGATGAGATCTTATAGAAATATAAAGTGCTCTCTCTGTCGCATCAAAATCAATACTGGGACAATAATAAGATCATTGTTTTCATAACATCGGGATCACATTGATAAATGAAATCAGTCAACAATTTAAAATAATGATATCATCTTTTCTTTGCAAGTGATTTTTAATCATAAAAAAATACGAGAATGTCAATATATTCTTTTGAAATTCAGATTGAAGATTGAACAGGGCATATCCCCGTAATAGATTTTATCCCGGTTATGATGAAATGACTTCATCCCAAGCAAGTAAATTCCCACAGTCATGTTCAATTAATTTTCATCGGTCTATCCTGGATAACGCCTCATAAACATCCACAAATGACGAAAAAAATCCTCAGCCACAGCGGTTGTCCTTAATCGATGCTTCCTCTGTAAAAATAAAATAATTTCCCTTTTTTACTGTACAAAACAGTCACCGCTCGATCAAATGCCTCAAAAAACAACGATAACTCCTGCCACTTTCACTGTGAGTGGGCATCCAATCCAAAAACAAAACCTCACCCGACTGGGTAATGCCCAGCGCAAAAAGAACGACCCTTTTCTCAAGACGGCAGTATTCATCCAATACCAGAGCGGCCAACGCTTCACAAATCGCTTGATCTCTGTATAATTGTACCCGCTCACGAACGCGCTCCTTTAACTGGCAAATACCACTGTGACTTAAAAAAACGCTCGACAAATATACGAACCTCACACTGCCTGCTCCGAACACGGGATATGGACACACCCTGAAGAAGTCCAATCGGTGTCTCCTCCTTTCTTTTATCCAACCAGGAGATACCCATTTTATTTACTCTATCCTTAAATTTCAATAGAATCATTTACAAAACCAAAACAGTTCATGAACCGGTTTTAATTCAACATAATCGCAGATCCATCAGAAGACATGGGTTTTTTTGACATAGAAAATCTTAGTTACCTTTTTGAAAATGAAAAAAATATGCCGTCCGAAAGTGAAACTTCCGGGCGGCACAATAGCCGTTTTTGAAAAATGAACTTTTCTCAGGGCTCGATATCTAAAAAGGTTTCCCCTGAATAGAACGCCTGTTCAATTTCAATGATTACAAGCTCCAACCCTTGCGATACTCATAATGGAGAAATTCATCAGCTTCGGGCATATTGGTAAATTTCATGTTTTCTCCGTCATACTGTAATGTCGCATTTAATCTCGAAGCCAGTACTGCAACATTGGTCAGAAGCATGATTTCGGTAACATGACCTGCATGCTTGAAATCATTTGAGGATTTCTTGCCATTTTTAATAGCATCGATCCAATCCTCATAGATATCCCCGGTTCGCGGTATCCAGGGTTCCGGCAGGTCTGCAGCCTGCATCGCTGTTTCGGGAACAACCCGCGGTGTGGCCCCATGACTGCCGTGCATGATCACACCTTTATCACCCAGGTACATGGCATCTTCCATTCGGCGGCCATCCTCCAGTTCGGGCGGTCGAACTTGCCTAAGTCCGCCATCCACCCAGGTCACTTTCACGGGAGGCATATAACCGCGTGCAGGGAATTGATAAGTAATCATCTCTCCCTGCGGCCAATATTCATCATTATAGGGAGTGGAACTGGCCTGAATCGAAGTGGGAAGTGGCAGATTGAGTGCCCAGATGGGCGCATCAAAAATGTGTGCTCCCATATCACCCATGGCGCCTGTCCCATAATCTCGCAAACCTCGCCAGACAAAATGACAGATGTCGGGATGATAATCTTTAACTGGAGCGGGTCCCAGCCAAATATCCCAATTTAAATGGTTGGGCACCGGCACGCCTGCTGGACGGGGAATATCTCCCTGTGGCCAGCTCGGACGGTTTGTGGAGAGATGGACCTCGCGAACCAGACCGATGACACCGGACTGGATCCATTCGACTGTCAACCGGCTCCCCTCCGTAGCGTGTCCCTGGTTGCCCATTTGGGTGACAACGTTCATCTCTGCAGCAATTTCACGGAGTTTCCGGGTTTCGTAAACGGTTTTACACATCGGTTTTTCGACATAGACATGCTTCCCCATTTTCATGGCATGAGCAACAATGACCGCATGCGTGTGGTCGGGGGTACCAATGACAACGGCATCGATTTCCTTCTCATTGTCCAGCATTCTGCGAAAATCCTGATAGACCTTTGCCTTCGGATAACCCTTAAAAACATGAGCCGCAAACTCGATATCTACATCGCACAGAGCGTAGATGTTGGCCAGTTTCCTGGATTCACTTGGCTGTTGAGCACGCTGTTGTTGCTGTTGCTGTGAAGCCCGTTCAGCAGCTTGCTGAGCATCCCGCGCCTGACGCTCGGCAATCTGTTCAGGTGTGTAAGGCTGACCGGTGTTGGATCGCATCGGCCTTTCAATCGGCACATCGGGATCCGCTATTCCCTGGATATCGGAAGCGCCTCTGGCTCCCACGCCGATTCCCGCGACATTGATCATTTCGCTGGGAGCCTGATAACCGGCTCCGCCCAGCACGTGGCGTGGAACAATCGTAAAGGCAGCAGCCGCTGTACCGGCTGCCCCTAAAAAGTTACGACGGGAAAGAGTTGCACTTCTTTTCACTTCTTTTTTCTCGCTTTTACTCATAATGCATTCTCCTTTCAACTGTTCATCACACGTTAATAAACAATTTTTTTATGACAGTGAATATAAAATTAAATAAATCATCTCTAAATCAGACAAATATACATCTCAGAAAAAACCATTTAAAAATACTGAAATTATTCTTTACTCGCAAGGTGTTTTTAAAATTCCTCCTGCGATTTGATACTGCCAAAATCCATTTTTAATGAATAGGATATGCAAAATGATTCAATAAACCAGCCTAAATTCTCAATCCATGATTTGATAAAATGCATGTTGAAAAAAGCAACGCTGTCCAAAAGATAAACATTTGAACAGCGTTACGGATGTTCTGAAATGATAAAACAACTCGAAACAGATATTAAACAATTATTGCATCATGATTCCGATCTGTTCACAGTTCTTACAGAGTCCACCCCTTGCGGTATTCATAATGGAGCAGATCATTGGCTTCAGGACAGTTGGTGAATTCCATCTTCTCTGCATCATATTCCAGTGTCATATTCTGTCTTGCCATGAGTACTGCAATATTACCCAACATCATGGTTTCGACCAGTCTGCTTGAATAGGAAAAATCAGTTGAAGACTTGGTGCCATTCTTGATCGCTTCGATCCACTCTTCACGGATACCGGGAGACCGTGGCATCCAGGGTTCGGGACGTTCGTAGGCCTGCATGGCCGTTTCGGGGATCAATCTTGGACTGCGTCCGTAATCTCCATGCATCAGAATCCCTTTGTCACCATAGTAAAGGGCCGAGCTTACAGACCGTCCGTCTTCTAGTTCAGGTGGCCGGGGTGCACGCAATCCGCCGTCTACCCATGTCACTGTCACCGGAGGCATGTAGCCGCGGGCAGCAAATTCATAGGTGATGATCTCACCCTGCGGCCAGTATTCATCATTGTAGGGGGTTGAACTGGCCTGAACCTTGGTGGGAATGCCCAGATTGAGCGACCAGAATGGATGATCATAGATGTGCGCACCCATGTCACCCAGGGCACCTGTGCCGTAATCCCGTAACCCGCGCCATACAAAATGACAGATATCATAATGATAAGGTTTTTCCGGAGCGGGTCCCAGCCATAGATCCCAATCCAAATGCGAAGGCACAGGAATTCCGGCCGGTCGTGGGAGATCGCCCTGTGGCCATATCGGCCGGTTTGTGGAGAGATGCACTTCCCGGACCAGACCGATGGCCCCATCTGCAATCCATTCATTGATCAATCGGGCATCTTCACTGGCGTGTCCCTGATTGCCCATCTGTGTGACCACATCCATCTCTTTGGCAATTTCAGCCAATTTCCGGGCTTCATAAATGGTTTTACACAGCGGTTTTTCACAATAGACATGTTTCCCCATTTTCATGGCATAAGCGGCGATAACAGCATGCGTGTGATCCGGTGTGCCGATGGTGATTGCATCGATTTCTTTCTCATTGTCCAGCATCTTGCGAAAATCCTGATAGATCTTGGCTTTTGGATACCCTTTGAAAACATAACCGGCAAACTCAGTATCCACATCACACAAAGCATAGATGTTGGCCAATTTAACCGGCTCTCTCTCCTGTTGCTGCTGTTGCTGGCCGCTCTGTTGCTGTTGTGCGGCACGTTCCGCTTCCCGGGCTTGTCGGGCAGCAAGCTCCTCAGGAGGAAGAGGTTGACCGGTATCGGTTCTCGGCGGCTGCACAACGGGCACTTCAGGATCCATCAAGCCTGTAACATGACTCCGTCCCCTGGCACCCACGCCGATACAGGCCACATTGACCATGTCGCTGGGAGACTGGTAACCGGCTCCGCCCAACACATGTCGTGGAACAATCGTGAATGCAGCAGCTGCTGTACCGGCCGTTCCCAGAAAGCTCCTTCGGGATAACATTTGGTTTTTCTTGCTTTCTTTCTTCTCTTCTTTACTCATAATGCAGACTCCTTTCAATTAATTATTCCTCTATACAAATAGACTTTCCTATATTTATTTTGATCCATTTACAAAAGAAATTAATGATTTTATCTCTTTTTCGCAAGTCATTTCCCCAAGCAAAATACTTTTCGTACAAACCCCGGCTTTACCAAACCAGACACCTTTACAAATCGCTGCTTGTATTTTGTGAAAAACAATTTGAATGATTCACTCAAAATGTAATGAAAAGCGCCACCCAGAAGCTGCACTTCGAGATGGCGCAATACATTTAACTAAAAACGTGTTCGATATGAACCGTTAAAAACATGAAATCGTTATGTGATTCCTTTCGATTGTTTCTGCTATAGAGTCCAACCCTTGCGGTACTCATAATGAAGAAGGTCGTTGGCTTCCGGACAGTTGGTGAATTCCATTTTATTGGAATCGTACTGCAATGTCATATTCTGTCTCGCCATCAACACGGCAATATTGCCCAGCATCATGGTTTCGACGAGTCTGCCCGAATAGGAAAAATCGGTTGAGGATTTTTTCCCATTCTTGATCGCTTCGATCCATTCCGCATAAATACCGGGTGACCGTTCCATCCAGGGTTCGGGACGTTCATAAGCCTGCATCGCTGTTTCGGGGATCAGCCTGGGGCTTCCGCCGTAATCTCCGTGCATCAGAATACCTTTATCGCCGTAGTACAGGGCAGAACTGACTGCTCGGCCATCTTCCATTTCAGGTGGCCGCGGTGCCCTTAATCCGCCATCTACCCATGTCACTGTCACCGGAGGCATGTACCCGCGAGCGGCAAATTCATAGGTGATGATCTCACCTTGTGGCCAGAATTCATCATTGTATGGAGTTGAACTGGCCTGAACACTGGTGGGAATTCCCAGATTAAGCGCCCAGAAAGGATGATCAAAAATGTGTGCACCCATGTCGCCCAGAGCACCTGTCCCGTAATCCCGCAATCCTCTCCAGTTAAAATGGCAAATGTCGGGATGATAATCTTTTACCGGAGCAGGCCCCAGCCAGATATCCCAATCCAATGTTTTGGGGACAGGCACAGCTGCTGGTCGGGGGATATCACCCTGCGGCCAGATTGGCCTGTTTGTGGAGAGGTGGACTTCCCGCACCAGGCCGATGGCACCGTCCGCAATCCACTCATTGATCAACCGGGCATTATCACTGGCATGCCCCTGATTGCCCATCTGGGTGACGACATCCATCTCCTTGGCAATCTCGGCCAGTTTCCGGGCTTCATAAATGGTTTTGCACAGGGGTTTTTCACAATAGACATGCTTTCCCATTCTCATGGCATGGGCGGCGATGGTCGCATGATTATGATCGGGTGTTGCAATAACAACGGCATCGATTTCCTTCTCAGCATCCAGCATCTTGCGCCAATCCTGGTAGATTTTGGCTTTGGGATACCCGTTAAACAGATAAGCAGCAAAATCCTGATCGACATCACACAAAGCGTAAATATTGGCCAGATGAAGGGGCTCCCTCGGCGGCCTTTCGGTTTGGGTCTGCGTTCTTTGCTGCTGCTGACCGCTCTGTTGCTGCTGAGCCGCCCGGGCAGCCTGCTGGGCCTGCTGCTGAGCAATCTGCTCTGCACTGTAAGGCTGACCCGTATTGGTTCGTTGCGGTCTTTCAAGTTCTACATCAGGATCGGCTATTCCCTGAATATCCGAAGCCCCTCTGGCTCCCACACCGATTCCCGCAACATTGATCATATCACTGGGTGCCTGGTAACCGGCTCCGCCTAAAACATGGCGTGGAACGATTGTAAACGCTGCAGCTGCTGTGCTGGCTGCCCCTAAAAAGTTCCGCCGTGACAGAGTTGAACTTTTTTTGCTTTCTTTTTTTTCATTTTGACTCATAACGAAGACTCCTTCTTAAAAAAAATCGAACAACCTAATAATACATAATAATTCACTGCAAGATAATTATGGGACCGATAACCTCCTTCATTTTAATTAATCAATAGACTCATATTCCTATGAATTCTTTTACAAATCACATAATGAATAAGAAAATCCTCTACCCTCCAGTTTACATTTACATTTTTTTTAAATTATACAATCAATCCTGGCTATCGTATATGTGGCTCAATAGAAACCACCAATAATCAAAAAGTTAAATTTCTTAGATATTGAAGGCCAGCTGTAATACCTGCTATTTGCTCTTCCCGTCCCTCAAATTCCACAATGTAATGCTTCACACCGGCCTGTTTCGACTGAGCGAAAATGGACGCAAAATCCAATCCGCCCTGACCGACGGGAACAGCACCATCCGGTTCTTTTACATGGAACAGTTCGAAGCGCCCGGGGTATTTTTCAAAATAGGCCAAGGGATCGGCTCCGGCTTCTACTGCCCAGCCAAGGTCCATTTCAAAAGCAACGAAGTCCGGTTCTGTCTGCTCAAGCATCATATCGTACATCATTCCGCCGCCTTCAACTTCTACAAATTCACTTGTATGATTATGGTAGGCAAACTTCATCCCGGCTTCCTTACAGGTTTCACCGATTTGATTAAACATATCGGTAATCTGCTTGACATCATCCACGGTATAAACCGGTGCTTGTCTCTCATACGGCTGTCCTTCTGGAGGTCTTGGAGGCGGCGTATAGGATGCGGGCCTCGGCAATGATGCCATGATGAGATATTCATGTCCAATAATCTGTCCCGCTTCGATTGCTGTCGCCAAACCTTCTTCTGAATTCAACCCACCGGCATGATTGGCTGGAGAAGTAAGCCCCAGTTCGTCAATGATGGACCGTACTTCCTGTGGTGTTTTGCCATAGTAACCGGCAAACTCTAGCTGATCATAACCGATTTCTGCAATTTGTTCCAGTGTCCCTTCAAAATCTTCACTCATTAAATCACGCACACTGTAAGTCTGAACACCGATCTTACTCAGTTTGTGTGGACCCATACTGCAGGACAGATTGAAGAATGGCGTTGATCCCAGAACAAGACCTGCAGCCGACGTTTTTAAAAAATCTCTGCGTTCCATACGACCACCTCCTTAAAAAAATAGTGCATATCATAAAAGAATAGAATCGAATACAAACAATTTTTATTCTGCTCGAAATTGTTGATAAGAAAACCAATGAAACGAAATCTCAATATCCTCTTGCAGGTAAGATACTGAAAAATTATATTTAAACTTACATAATAAGATTTAAAAAGCAAAATTAATTTTTATTAATGTTCGGTGGCTGTAGGTTGATCTTATGACAATATAATATTCCTATTCCACAACATACAGCAGCATCGTTTCTCTTTGTAGACCATCAGATTGAGCAGCTACACGAACCTCTCCTTCTTCCCCTTCGATCGAACGAAGGATCAGCATGGCTTTACCGTAAAACAATTGATGGGTATCCGACTGAAACGATTCCAGAGAAAGGGGATTCCCGTTGCCGATACCCGCAATTTCAGCGGGTCCGCTTATTTCGAAATGAATGACATTGTCGGCCAATGGACAAAGCACGCCCTTATCATCGACTGTTTCAACCAAAATGAAGGAGAGATCCTCACCTGTTGCCAAAATCTCGTTTCGATCGGGCGTTAAGCGAATGGCCGTCGGCTCACCAGCTGTGCGCACAATCGCTTCTCCGATCTTCCGGCCATCCTGGTAAGCGACCGCTTTCAGTTCCCCCGGCTCATAGACAACGTCATCCCAGTGGAGCCTGTATTTATCGACAACATCATAGTACGCTTCATTGATATCCCCTGAATAGATGCCGACCTCCTGTATCCCTGCCTGCAGTGTCTGTTGCTCTTGCTGTAATCCGAGCGGTTGACTCAATGATGGCTGTAACGTGTCGGCCGAGGATGGTGTTTGCTGTGAACGAAGACGCTGCTGACGAGGCCGAAGTCCTGTGAATTCGATTCTCAGATACCGGGCTTGCGCATCCAGATGGTGAATGATCTGCCGGCGGGAGAATCCTTCTGCCGGTTCTTGACCGGTTTCAACGGTTTGCCAGTCTGTTCCATCAACCGATACAAGAATCAGATACAGTGGATTTCCAGAAGATCGATCAAAAGCGATTTCCACATTGTGTATGGACTCAATTTGACCCAGATCAACCTGCCACCACTGATGAGGATCGTCATCGGTTGCAAGCCAGCTCGTGTTGCTGTCTTGATCATTGGCATACCCACTTCCATTTGCGGACATTTCTGAGCTGGCCAGAGTTGGTTTCCCCTCGGCAAGATTTATCAATTCCGATACTTCGGTCGCCTTTGCCCGTACACCGAGTGATCTCCCGTTGAGAAAGAGCTCGGCAGTATTCCCGTTGGTATAAACATAGACCGGCACGGTCTGACCGATCCGGTCCGGCCAGTTCCAGTGAGGCAGAATGTGAACCGTCGTGACATCGGGCCGCCAATAACTTTTGTATAAATAATATCGATCCTTGGGTATACCGACCAGATCGACAATGCCGAAATAGGAGCTTCGCGCCTCCTGGGTGAAAGGGGTGGGCTCGCCGAGATAATCGAATCCGGTCCAGACAAATTCACCGGCAACAAAGTCGTCGTTTTCCATTAAATAAAATTCTTTGTCAGGAATGTCGGACCATGCCGCCGCATGATAATCATATGAACTGACTTGAAAGTATTCGGAAGAATATTGGGTTTTGCTTTCCGGCAAAGGAAACTCATAAAATCCCCGTGTGCTTAAAGCGGATGCCGATTCACTGTACACAATGGGTATATCAGGATGGGTTTCCCGGAATATTTCATAACGGCGTCCGTAATTGTAGCCCACCACATCAAGTGCATCGAGGACGTCTGTTCGACCGTCTTCTGTGTTATCATTGCCGATGGTGACCGGCCGTGTCGGATCGTATCGAAGGACAAAATCACGCATAACCGTCACATTTTCATGGGTCTTACCCGATCCTGAAGTCCCCGGCGCCTGGGTTCCGATTTCATTGCCAATCGACCACAGAACCACACTGGGATGATTGCGGTCCCGCATGACGAGATTGCGAAGCTGCCTTTCTCCATGTTCTTCAAGAGGTTCATTATCGAGACGATCGGCCGTATCGTCCCACTTGTCAAATGCCTCATCCCATACAACGATGCCCATCCGGTCGCACAGGTCCAGAACCTCCGGTGCCGGTGGATTGTGGCTTGTGCGAAGTGCATTGACGCCCATCTCCTTCATGATCTCCAATTGGCGCTCCATGGCCCGCACATTGAAAGCCGCTCCCAGAGGCCCAAGATCGTGATGCAGATTCACACCATGGAGTTGTATCCGTCGGCCGTTAAGCCAAAATCCATCGTCAGCTGTAAACCGAAATGTGCGAACACCGAAAGTATTGGCCTCCGTATCCACAATGTTATTATCGCGATAAACGGCCGTCTGAACCGTGTACAATCTCGGACTGTCGATGTCCCAGCGCTGGGGATTTTGGATTTCAAACTCCTGGTCAAACAAACGGGATCCCTGAGCGGGAATTGTATCTTCCATTCTACCGATAGCCACCAAACGACCATCAGGATCGGTCAGGGTCACCTCGGCAGTGGCAACAGAAACAACATCGAGATGATTCTCAACTGTTGAATTGACATGGACAGTGGCCAATGCATCGCTCACCTGAGGCGTGGTGATAAATGTGCCCCAGTGAGCGATATGGATCGGATTGTAGATCGTTAAGGTGACCTTGCGGTAAATACCGGCTCCGGGATACCAGCGTGACCGGTGATCGCGTGTATCAACCTTTACAGCGATCACATTATCCATACCGAATTGAACAAAAGGAGTGGCATCGATGCGGAACGACATATATCCATAATCCCATTCTCCTGCAAGCTGTCCGTTGATATAGATTTTTGGAAATGCCATCACTCCGTCGAAATCGATATAGATGCGCCGATGACGATCCGCCTCGTTCAGCGTAAATGTCTTGCGGTACCAGCCGACACCCCGCCAGGGTAGCTTTCCTGTGGAGCCGTTGCCATCCGGATCAAATGGGCCGGCAATGGCCCAGTCATGCGGGAGGTCGATACTTTCCCAATCGGAATCATCAAAATCGATCTGCAGCACTTCCCTACTCTGCTCACCTCTGGCAAATCGCCAATCCCGATTAAAATTCTTAACGATGCGCTGAGCAAAACCCTGGGCCGTGAACAGAATAACAATGACCACCACAACATGGATGTGCATTCTTGAAATGGCATTCATTGACACAACCTCTTCATGCGTTGTTCCGATCGATGTGACAAAGAAGACTGCATGAAACAAAAGAGTCAACCATATTAACTTTCGATCAATTCCGCAGCATGATTCCGCACTTTTATAATGGCTTCAGCTATATCTTCCATGTCTTTCTTTGTACCGAGGAATGTGGTTTGTCCCAGCCTTAATCCGGTTTCTTCATCAATCTGATCATTCGCAGGACAATCATTTTCTGCCCAGTATTTAGCAATCCGTTCCTCTGAA
>JAFGDT010000045.1 GCA_016931965.1 bacterium
AATCACTTATATATTTCGTTTCGTGCACAGATTCGCATGAGGAGCCAAAAATATAAAAACATCACCGCCGTGGATGGTATTGACTTTACGGTTCGGAGGGGCGAATTTTTCGGTATGCTCGGACCGAACGGAGCCGGTAAAACCTCCGTGATGAAAATGTTTTACAATCTGGTTATCAGAAATGGGGGCGACCTGAACGTACTGGGCATGGACCCAAAAACACAGGAAGTCGAAATCAAATACCGTATTGGTATCGTTCCACAGGAGGACAATCTCGATCCGGATCTGACTGTCAAAGAGAATCTTGAGATCTATTCCAATTATTTCGGTATTCCCAGTAAAATCAGCAAAGAAAGAATCAACGTACTATTCCACTTTTTTGATCTCGTAGGAAAAGAAGATGTAAACATCAATGAACTTTCGGGAGGAATGAAGCGCAGACTGGTGATTATCCGTGCGCTGTTAAACGATCCGGAATTGCTGCTCCTGGACGAACCCACAACCGGACTCGATCCCCAGGCAAGGCATCTGATCTGGGATAAATTGAATTCTTTGAAAAAGCAGGGCATGACTTTGGTGATCACCACCCATTATATGGATGAAGCCTCTCAACTCTGCGACCGTATTATTATTATGAACCGGGGACAAATCGTCATCGAGGGGAATCCCCATAAACTAATGCAAGAAAACTTTGAAAAATATGTATTGGAAACAGAAAACGTGGAACTCAATGTGGATATCAGCAATATCCGGCACGAAGCATACGGTATCCGATGTTTCTTTTATTCAAATAATAAGGAACAACTTTTTAAACTGAGAGACCATATTGGAAATCATTCCATTATCGTTCGGAATTCAACTCTGGAAGACTTGTTTTTAAAAATGACAGGAAGAAAATTGAATGAGTAGCACACCTTCATTTATACGGCGGATTCTATCAGTATGGCGACGCCACCAAAAAACCTATTTTAAAAGTCTCATTGCCAATGGCCTGCCCCCCTTTTTGGAACCGCTGCTGTTCATTCTGGCCATGGGATTTGGATTGGGTCGATATATATCGGAGATGGAAGGATTGAGCTACGTGGCCTTTATTGCGCCCGCCATGATGGCCACCTCTTCATTTTACACCGCTGCGTTTGAGACCACATACGGCACATTCGTTCGTATGGAGTACCAAAAAACATACCACAATATTTTATCGACTCCCATCAAATTCAGAGACCTCTATCTGGGGGAACTGCTCTGGTGTGGTACGAAAGGGTTGATGTTTTCTGCCTGTGTGCTCTTGGTTATCGCCCTGTTTGGATTGGTCCAATTCCCCTTTGCCCTCCTGACACCGTTTGTCGGATTCATCAATGCCATTGTCTTTGGAGCAGTCGGCTTTTTTGTCACTGGATTCACCAAGAACATGAACAATTTTAATCTCTTTTTCACGGGATTCCTGACGCCCATGTTCTTTTTTTCGGGTACTTTCTTCCCATTGAAAGAGCTCCCAGATTTATTTCAAAAGATAGCTTATGCTCTGCCTCTTACCCATTCTGTGATTCTCATGCGGTCTTTATCCAACAATATTCTGCATATAAAATTGTTGTTGCATTTTGTCATCTTATGTTTAATTGCTCTACCTTTTGGTTTTTATAGTTATTATAAATTAAAAAACAGAATGATTGTATAAAAACAATCGATACATCTGCCTCCCAATATAACGGGTTGCCGTATTAATGTAAAAGTGAAATAATTCATCAAAGGAAAATAATTACTAAAACGATCAATTAAGATGAATATAATCGAAACCATAATCCATTTCTGGTGGGTGTGGATTATATTATTCTGCGGTTGCGGTTACATGATATGGATCAGGATACGGGAATCAAAAGCGGGAAAAATACGGTTGGATTTTTTTGATTTAACACTATTTACTTTAATCCTGGCTATTTTCTTTGTCTCTCTGACATTTCTTTTGATTGTATTGATGGGAATACTCTCATCCTAATGCATACAGACAAACCCATTTAATCCATCCCCTTTCAAACTGCAATCGAACGATTTACATTCGCAAACAAAACATAGAAACAAGAGGATTGAATCCTATTGATTTGTTGATCATGTACAGAATGGTCTGATATTTGTAAAATAACTCTTTTGACAATTGTAATCACATTTCAAATTTCGGATGTGCAACATGTCTGTCCGTAAAATTCGAATTGCCCTGATTGAAGATCCCAGAACAGTCTGGTTTTATAAGCATTTATTCGAAAATGCCGGCTACCATGTTTTGGAAGCAGAAAATGCCAAAGAGGGCTGGAAAATAATCTGCAATCAGAAACCGGACATCATTGTACTGGATACGCAGATGCCGGAGATACCCGGTATTGAACTGTTGAAAAAAATCAGGAAAAGCGAATTTTCGAAGCATACCCCTGTTCTTGTCTTAACGTCCGTGAAAGATTCTGAAGAAATAAAGGAGATTTTCAAGCAGGGTGCTGATTATTATGCCCTGAAGGGTATGGACTCTCCGAACATGATCAAAGAAACGATCAATCAATTGCTGAAAACCGAACAGGAAAAAAGGGTTATCCGGTCTCTGGATGGTAAACATTCGGATGACGAAGAGGCTTCTGCTACTGAAATAGACCGTGAATTTTTCTGGTTTGAATAAATATTAAAAATGTCTTAACTTTTTGATAATGAATCAATTATTTGGACTCTTCAAAATCTCTATCTATCAATTGGTCAGACCCGCAATGGCGGCGCCGATGAGCGTGGCATTATCGATTTGATGGATCTTATAGTAGCATTTTTTTTCTTTCACCAGATAGCGATCCAGATAGTCCTCCACCCTGGATTTAAGCTGACAGAGTTTATAGAACGTCGATCCTTCCGCACTGATAAAGAGCGGAGAATCGGGATTGAATCCCTTGCCTGTTTTCAGACAAACAGCCGATAAGTTAATCGCTACGAGAAGCGCAGCGCGCTCAATGAGCAAATCAAAAAGATGGGTGACTGTTGCGTGATCCGTCTCATTGCCTTCCGATAACACATTGTCTGAAATACGATTATCAGACAAACCGATCATGAAATCATTGATATCCTTCGTTTGTATACTTTTCATTTGAAGTATTTTCTTTGAAACTCCTGCAGAAAACAGACCATCATCAGCTGCGACCTGTAACATCTTCAAACAAAGGGGACCAAAATAAGCCCCCGAAAACATTTTTTCATAGGTATACAAACCCGGATTGCTCGTGGTCTGATCGAACAAACGATCGATCTCCCCCGATGGACCCCTTCCATAGGTCCCGGACTCAATATTGATAATCTGGCTTTGATCCGGATTCAAATCCGGTTTTTTTAAAATCTTTGTGTTGTTTTCAACATAACAACTGTTCGATCCTGTCCCGAGAACAAAACCAATGTAGCTGTCATAGTTGCGATAGTGAGAAAAAATCTTCCCCGCCAATAGGGTGGCAACCGTATCATTGAACAAAATAATTCGCTTTTCTTTTTGATAACCGGCCTTTTTCAGAGCAAGCGACAGATTCTCCCCGATGACTTCCCCCACGACTTCCGGTGCTTTGACTTCTTTGCAAAATTCAATCAATCTCCCGTCCTTGTTTGGGAATATTTCTGTAGGAAAGGAAAAACAGAATCCGATCTTCTCACTCTGATCGACGACAGGCTCCACATATTTCACAAGCGTCTGAAAAAAAATCTCCTTGCTGACTTCCGATTCGATGCCCGGCATGGTCGTCTTTTTGAGATATCGAATGGTGGGAACCTTCTCTTTATCAAATGCAATCAAGGCGACACGGCAGTTTGTGCCTCCGGCATCGATCGCAATCACAAAATCTTCAGCCGGCAGTTCATCAGGTACTTCGATATAAGTGGGAATCATTTGTAAGGAACTATTGGCACCGGATAATCCCCGATCCATTTCTTCAAGAAAAATATGGACCTGTTCATCCATTTGGATATCATGATAGTCCATCTGGTGTTTTTTTAAAAAGTCAATCGCTTTATTACGTCCATTTTCAACCATAAAGAAACCTTATAAAAAGTGGATGAAAAATGTCGTTTATGGATCACAGTACAAAACCTGTACAGGCTGTGTGCGATCCGTCTATGTGAATGAAAATTTCAAACACCAACTATTTTTTACTTCTCGTTACATTCTTCCAGAATCTTGACCGTGGCGGTAGCCCCAAACCGGCTGCATCCCGCCTCTTTCACTTTGATAGCCATATCGAGACTGCGAATACCGCCGGCTGCTTTAATTTGCACGTTGTCGGAAACAGATTGACGCATGAGACGGAGATCCTCAAGCGTGGCTCCGCCCGGTGCAAACCCGGTGGAAGTTTTCACCCAGTCGGCTCCCGCCTCCTCACAAATACGACAGGCGTTTTTCTTCAATTCATCTGTCAGGTAATAATTTTCCAAAATAACCTTTACTTTGACCCGGCTTTTGTGTGCCACATCCACAACCGCTTTGATGTCATTTTTCACATATTCGAAATCATGACCTTTTAATTTACCGATGTTAAGAACCATATCCACCTCGAGTGCTCCGTCTCGAATGGCCTGTTCCGTCTCAAACACCTTTGTTTCTGTTTTGCTGTAACCCAGCGGGAACCCGACCACAGTGGTCACTTTCACATTTGAACCATCCAGATATTTCTTCGCCAGTAAAACAGCAGAAGGATTACAGCAGACAGTAGCGACACCATATTTTTTGGCAATTTCACATCCCTGTTTGATATCCTCATCGGTCAACTCCGGACGCAATAAAGAATGATCGATCATCTGTGCAATTTCCCGACATAAAGTACTCATCTTGAACTATCCTTTTTTCGATTTGATGTGATTCAATACCCTTTGATCGATAAGACAACCCTCTTTTTCATATACGATTTTCGGGGAAGTAACAATTTAAGGATGGATGTGGATTTGAAACAATATCCTATCCCCAGTCCGACTACGATTTGATTTTGAGCTGTTTCTCCGCTTCTCTTTTAATTTCTTCATAAATTTTCCCGATCGGCAGTTTGTTTTTCTGGGCAATCCGTTTACAATCCTCGTATTCCGGTGATACCATTTTCTGATTTTCACGAACCATTCGAATTTTCACCTTCGCTTCCCCCCATCGGGTTGAAACCGTATGGATCTCTCTTTTTAGAATTTGACGCTTTTTGATCTCAGAGATGCGGATGCCGAGTGTCGTTGTCTCATGAAAAAGAATATCAATCAGATTTTGGACCTGATCCGGACCGGCGATGACATTGATGACGACGCCCGGCCGGTTTTTCTTCATGATGATGGGAATGAGAAAAACATCCTTGGCTCCTTTTGCGAAAAGAGATTCCATGATGTATTCATAAAACTGGGGATTCATGTCATCGATATTGGTTTCAATAAGCTGAACCCTGTCCTCGTCATTCTGTTCGTCGACTTTGCCAATACAGAGGCGCAACAGATTGGGTATCGGCAGATCTTTTTGCCCCAGTCCGTAACCGATCTGCTCGATTTGCATCGGAGGAAAGGAACCGAAATGTTTCGACAGTGTGGAAAGAATCGCTGCTCCGGTCGGTGTGACCAGTTCTTCCTCTATGCCCGTTGAATAGACAGGCACCTCTTTAAGCAGTTCCAGTGTGGCCGGTGGCGGAACCGGCAAGGTGCCGTGTGCACAGTTCAAAAATCCCGTACCGACGTGGATCTTCGATGTCACAATCGATTCGATTCTCATGAAATCCAGACCGATCACGGCACCTACGATATCGACAATCGAATCCACAGCGCCGACTTCATGAAAATGGATTTCATCCACCGGTTTGTTGTGAATTTTCGCTTCCGCCCCGGCCAGGTTTTCGAAAATCATCTTGCTTTTCTGTTTGATCCCATCGGGAAGACGGCTATCATCGATCAACTTAACAATATCCTTCAATCCTCTGTGATGATGGTGGTCAGAAACATCGACCTGAAATTGAGTGCCCCAAATCCCTTTTTTCTCCTTTCTGTCAGAACGGATTGTATAACCGGAAACATCCAGTTTGGTCAGTTCTTTCTGCAGATCAGAGATGGAAAATCCCGCATCGATGAGCGATCCGAGGATCATGTCACCACTGGCACCGGAAAAACAGTCAAAATAACCAATTTTCATTTTTTGCCTCCACCAAGTTGATTAATGAGACTGGCCAGGTATCCGGCTCCGAAACCATTATCAATGTTGACAATACCCAATCCGGGCGCGCAACTGTTCAGCATCGTCAGCAAAGCCGAAATCCCCTTGAACCCGGTTCCATAACCGACACTGGTGGGAACAGCAATCACCGGCTTGTCCACGAGTCCTGCTACGACACCGGGCAGAGCGCCTTCCATGCCTGCTACCACGACGAGTACATGGGCTGATTGAATGAGATCGATGGCATTGAATAAGCGATGAACACCGGCCACACCGACATCGATCAGGCGCTCGACCCGATTGCCCATCACTTCGGCCGTCAGCGCAGCCTCTTCCGAAACAGGCATATCGGCTGTGCCTGCGGAGATGACCAGAATGGTTCCCTTGGTTTTGATTTCAGGTTTCTTTCCAGCAACAATGGCCCGTGCCGATGCATTGTAGGTGACCTTTTTTGTGATCTTCCGAACCGCCTGATACGCTTCTTCACCGGCTCGCATACCTAAAATGATTTCATGATGAGGCATCATTTCCTTGAAAATTTCCCTGACCTGATCGACCGTCTTATTTTCACAATAGATCACCTCTGGAAATCCCTTGCGTATGGCACGGTGCGTGTCAATTTTGGCAAATCCCAGATCCCGGTAAGGAAGGGACCTCAGCTGTTCAAAAGCCTCCTCTACATTCAAACGACCTGATTGCACATCCTCCAGTAATTTTTTAATCTGCTCTTTGTTCATCTTTTTTGAACACCTCATTCATGCTTCCAGACCGATATCCCTCCAGATCCAACGTGACATACTGATAACCCAACGCTTTCAACTGTTGGACTATTTTCTTTGAAATGGCACGATCGAGAAATTTTGGGTGATCATCGGGCAATACCTCAATACGGGCTACGGATCCATGATCCCGGACACGGCTCTGCCCGAATCCTGATCTTCTCAATAATGTTTCTGATTGATCTATCCGTTTTAGTTTTTCAGGAGTAATCCGATCTCCATAAGGAATTCTGGAAGCCAGACAGGCTAAAGCGGGCTTATTCCATGTCGATAAACCCATTTGCTTTGAGAGTGATCGAATTTCTCTTTTGGTTAATCCCGCTTCTTTGAGGGGACTGCGAATGCCCAACTCCTCAAGGGCTCTCATACCCGGTCTGTAATCGGCATCATCATCCGCATTCGAACCGTCCAGAATAGTGTTGATCCCATTTTTTTCAGCCCAGGTTTTGACACGGGTAAAAATTTTATGCTTGCAATGGTAACATCGATCAGGGGGATTGCTGAGTATTTTTTCTTCCGTAAAATGAATCGAATCATCGACAATATGGAAGACACCCATTTCTGAAGCGATCCGTTTTGCTTCCTTCAGTTCCATTTCTGGATGCAGTTCTGTTACGACAGTGATTGCAAAAACATGATCCCCAAGAACATCCCTGGCCAATTTCAACAGAAAAGTGCTGTCAACACCTCCTGAAAAGGCAATAAAAACACTCTTCAATTGCCTGAGGATATCGTTTAATGTCTGGAGTTTATCTTTTTGCTCAGCCATTCCTTTCACATGCCATCTTGAGAAAACAGCGATTTTACAACAGATTACACATTCTGCAATACAAAATCAACCGATTTTTTCAAAAGAGACTGTGTGAACAGGGTTAAGAAAAAAATTGTTGAATTTAGAGAAAGATTATTTCGAAATCAATCGATAGGAACGATGTGATTCGGGTTTGATAAACTCCGCCCAGTAGAGATTTTCAGATTCTGAAAGGGTCTGACTGTCAAATCCTGCCTGACTTGCAAGATGCTCCATCTTTTGAATGGGCGGTAATACATCGCGGCTGACAACGCCGTTCAGTGAGGCATGAAATGCATTGAGTTGACGACTATTTCGTGTATGCAAAATTAACAGTTTTCCACCAGGTTTTAAGACACGATAGATTTCGTGGAGCGCGGATTGCGGATCAAGAATATGCGGAAAAACCGAAAAACAGATCACTTTGTCGAAGCAACCATTTTTCAGTGTGAGTGTACAAATATCGGAACACACGAAAACGGTATGGTTATGTTGCATGGACCATTTGGCTTCTGAGAGCATCCGTTCGGCAATGTCCACAGCAGCGACCAGTCCCTGCAATCCGACAAGATTTGCCAGATGCGAAGTGAGCCGGCCTGTTCCGGCTCCCACATCGAGTACAGTATCACCTTGGGTAATTCCGAAACGAACCAGATAGTGATAAAGAACAGGATCATCTGATACCTTTGTATTCCACTGGGGTGCAAGCTGGTTGAAATATTCACGATGCGCTCTGGACACGGATTCCCCTCATTCTGAAAATCAATTCACCTTTTATTTTTTTGATGATCACAGGAGTGACAACGAGCAAAATAATGATTCCCGGTATACTTTTAAATAGAGAAGCAATCGCATACCATTCGGCAGGCAGACCCAGGATCGGTGCAATGGCAGCAGAGCCGACCAGAAGGACAATACGAGAAATAACGATGCCAATGAAGACGATCCACAAACTGCCCCATCGGGTCTTTTCATACAATAAATTGATGGATCCCGCTAAAAAAACCAACTCAAAAATCATTTTGGTAAGAATGGGTTGTGGAGGCATGCCTGTCATCAATGAGGACAGAACAGGTGTCAACCCGCCGACGATGATGGCATATTGAAAAGGAAGAAAAAAACCGCAAATGGCAATTGGCCAGAACATGGGGAGAAAGACACTCCCCATGCCGATCATATGAAACAAAATCGGAATCAAAATGCCCATGGCGATAAAAAGCGCACTCAATGTGAGATGGATTGTTCGAACACCCATATTATAAATCCAAACCTACATCAAATAGCAACAGCCGTCCCGGCATGGGATAACCGTACATCGCTTCATAATCTGCATTGAACGCATTTCTTAAAATCAGCTGTATGGATAGAGGATTCAACAGATAAGCCTGGATCGATAGATTCACAACAGCATAATCTTTCATCGGATAAATATGGGGCACCGGTGTTGCACCATCCCTCCCAATCCAGTCTCTCACCACAACCAGTTCACCCGTAATCCTGAATTTTGAAAATTGATAAGCTGCATAGGTCGTTAACTTCTTTTCGGGTGCATTGGGAATTACATTTTCCATATCGACATAGGCCCACGATGCATTCATCTCAAGCCTGTTCACCGGAGACCAGTTGAACATGAGTTCGTAGCCTCTGTTTTTAATTTCATAAGAATTCATGAGCTGGTAACCGCTTGTCCCTTTCACCAATGTAATCAGATTGTCTCCCTCAATTTGAAAAACAGCCATTTCAAGATTCAACCGTCTGCCGATATGTTGGCTCATGCCGATTTCGTAATTCCAGTATTCATCGGGCCTTAATGCTTCGTTGTGAGAAGGAAAAAAATAAAGCTCCCGAATCGAAGGACTTCTAAATCCCTTTGAAATGGTCACTCGAAAGGAGGTCGATTCTGTGAGGTGTGAAACCAAACCCACCTTCGGAATATTCACAGAGCCGAATAACGTGTGATGTTCAACGCGAAGACCCGCTGAGAGGATGAAGCGCTTAAAAAACAACTGTTGTGTGTGGATATAAGGAGCATATTCTGTGATGGTTCTTTCTTGATAAGGAATGGAGGGTTCGTTCATCCAGTTCAGGGTCAAATTTTCTCCGTTCCCGCCGTATCGTTTTGCATCAAAGCCGATGGTTGTCGTATTGCCGTTGAATAGATGACCATTTTGATAAACCATCAAACCGATCATACGATCGTTTGAGTGCCATCCATCGGCAAAATCGTGTCTGCCGAAATTACCGTGAAATTTAACATAGGCATCTCCAAACCGGTTGAGATGATTCAGCGTCACATCACCTCCCCAGCGTATGATATCATACCAATCATCTGTTTTGGGATCCGTAATCATTCCCGGATCGTAAAGGTAAATATCTGCAAAATTGCAGTTGAATTCGATAGTCGTATTCTGAGCCAGCTGATAACCGAAATGGGCTGTGATGGTATTGTTTTCATAACTGTTTTTTGAATCTTCTCTGTGGCCGTCCGTCTTGCGTATGGAACCCGTTAGGAAATAATCGAAGTGCCCGATCTTCCCGCCATGGTCGAGTACAAGCTTCTGTGTATTGAACGCGCCATACTCCGCCTTTAGATCGGTCTGGAAACCCTCTGTATGCATTCTTTTGGATATGATATTGACAACACCGCCGGTGGCATTTGTCCCGTAAAGAAAACTGGCCGGTCCGCGGACCACCTCAATCCGTTCCACGCCATCGATGGAAAACTCGTCTCCGATTGTACATCCCATCAGTCCCATATAATCCGGCCGACCGTTCCGAAGAATCATCACATGGGTATCGGCTGTGCCTCCCAAACCGCGGACCGAGATTTTCCCGGCAGCTGTACCGGCCGCACCGAATCCCATGACACCCCACTCTGTTAAATGAAGACCCGGCACAGCATTCTCCAATACACCAAAGACAGCATCATTTGACCCCTGTCTGATTCTAATCTCTTCGACAACCGAAATACTGGCAGCGATATCTCTCTGAGCTCCGGTGACTTTCGTGGCCGTCACAACAATGGGATCAAAATAGTATTTGACATGTATCGAATCGGATTTTACTTCATACTGATTCGAAGCCAAAGCGTTTAGACATACAATCAAATTTAATAGAATCACACCCCGGAAATCGATTTTTTTCATTAAATCATACTCCTAATACATCGCATGTTAATTTAATATTTATACTATTAATGCTACGAAATTTAATTTTGTAACACAATTAAATATAGCCATTCTCCTTTACGATGTCAAGCGATTTCTAGGATTAAATGGCGATACAGAATTTCATGAGCGATGAAAGCACCGAATCGTAATCAAATAAGAAAATCACCAAAAGATTTTTCGTCTTCTTTCAGTACATTGTCAATAATTGAAGATACCGATCTGATCGATAAATCATGAAAAAATGAGACTTCGCAGAGGAATGAAATACGGTTGGATATAAAGTATGAAAATGGTTCAAACCATAAAAAAAGGTTCGAGATTACTGTGTCATAATGAGTTTCTTGGTCTGACAAAAGTCTCCCACCCATAATCGGCAAAAATAGATCCCATTCGCCACACGTCTTCCATATTCGTCTTTTCCGTCCCAGAGCGCCTCGTAATCTCCGGCCGCTTTCTTACCTTCCTCCAAACAGATCACCTGGCGCCCCAAAAGATCATACACCGCCAATTTGATAGAAAGATCCTCTGGTAAAAAATAGGGAATTTTTGTCGTGGGATTAAATGGATTGGGATAATTCGATCCCAAGGAAAAGATACGATCCTCCTGCTGAGCAGCATCCCCTTCAAGATACAGTGTCACTATTTTAGAGAAACCGCTTTCGTTTCCACTTGAATCATACGCCGTTACCGTAAAACGGAAAACACCCGTATCAGGCAGTGCAGGTATTAAATGAAATGTTTGCAAACCCACATCGACATTGTATCTGAAAAAATAGGAAGATTTTCCATAATAAACACGATATCCGGCCAGATCTGCCTCTGTATTGGGATTCCATGAAATAAAAGCACCCTGTGCTAAGAGTTTATTGATGCCAAAAAATGAACCTATACAATGAACAACAATGATCATTAAATTGAAATGGGGACCTTTACAGAAGGGTTTGTGATAATTGATAGGATTTTTCATGGCGACTTGTCCTTTATATCATTGAGGTGAGTAAAAAAAGCCTTCACCTGGGTCAGATACATTCCCACATGAAGGCTTACCAAAGCCAATCAAAGGACGATAAGGAAGCTTCACAATGCCCTCATGGCATTTTGAGAAGCGACCTTTATTTTTGATCTTTCCCTAAGGCGCAACCATGATTGGTCAATTGAATCTATATGAAACGAAAATAAATGTCAAGTCAAAAATGGACTATTTTGGACTATTTTTACCAAAAATGTCTGATATGGATTTTATATAAGGTGGATAAAGGATTTTCTGTTCGGTGACAAATGCATGAACCAGTTCGTGCGGTGTTATATCAAAAGCTGGGTTGTAAACTCGAATGCCTGTCGGGGCTGTTCTTGTTTCAAATCCATTTACAACTTCCTCCCCGGAGCGCTCTTCAATTGGAATAAAGTCACCCGAGGTGATTGAAAAATCAAAAGAAGACAGGGGAGCCACCACATAAAAAGGAATGCGGTGTTTTTGAGCCAGCACGGCCAAAGTATAGGTTCCCACTTTATTGGCCACATCCCCGTTGGCAGCGATTCGATCGGCTCCGACCAAAATACAATCGATTTTTTTCTGTTCCATCAAAAAACCGGCCGCCGAATCGCAGATCACGGTTACATCGATGCCCGATTCTTTAAGCTCCCAGGCTGTCAAACGGGAACCCTGAAGAAGCGGCCGTGTTTCATCGGCATAAACTTTGACTTTTTTCCCCGATTCAACAGCCGTATAGACAACCCCCAGAGCCGTACCATAATCGGCCGTGGCCAGGCTGCCGGCATTGCAATGGGTCAAAATGGTGGCTTCCTGAGGAATCAGAGCTGCACCATTCTTCCCGATCCGACGACAGATTTGCCTGTCCTCTTCTAATATAGACAAGGCTTCCTCCACGAGTCGATCTCGTATTGTTTCAACAGATTCATCTTCCGTTGAATTGATCAATCTTCTCATTCGGTCGAGCGCCCAGAACAGATTCACTGCCGTTGGCCTTGTCTCTTTCAAGATGTGAATCGTGCTGATCAGTTTTTCGATCCATCTATTTTTATCCTCCTCCGTGTGCTGAAAAGCCGTCAACGCAACACCCATCGCTCCGGCGATGCCAATGGCCGGAGCACCCCGAATTCTCAGGTTTCGAATAGCCTCAGCCAATTCTTCAACACGATCGATCGTGAGATAAATGAGCTGTTCGGGCAATTGGGTCTGATCGATTATCCGGATTTTTCCACCTAGCCATTCTATGGTTTTGACAGGCATGAATTATTCACCCATCAATTGAACAACAACATTTCGACTGCGAGATCGATTATCGAAATCCAGCACGATAATTTGCTGCCAGGTTCCCAGAAGCATTCGCCCGTTGACAAAAGGAACGGTGAACGAAGCCCCGACCATCGAAGCCCGCACATGGGCATACCCATTTCCATCACCCCATGTGGCATCGTGGTGATACCGTTTGCTCGTGGGAGCGATCTTCTCAAGCGCTTCAGGAATATCTTTCAGCAACCCGGGCTCATATTCGACGGTTGTGACGCCGGCTGTCGATCCCGAAATGAAGACGGTCAAGTGTCCCTCTTGAAGTCCGCTCTTTTCCAGTGTTTCCTGAACTTGTGGGGTAACATCAATAATATCGGTATGACCTTCTGTGTTGATTTTGATAGTTACTGTTTGCACCTGCATCTACGTTTTTATCAACCTCCTCAATGCATTGGATTCGCCAAAAACCTGATGATATCTCTCGATAAAATCATTTAATGAATAATGATGACTTTGAGGGCCATCCGTCTCAAGGACATAGGTGGCCGCTAAGCTTCCCATGCGCCCGACAAAATCCCAGGGAAGCCCCCACACCCATCCCTTGATTAAACCGGCTCGGTAACCATCTCCGACACCGGTAGGATCAATCACCCGCTTGGGTGGTGAGACAGGAATGCCATAGGTTTTCTCTCTGGTGATAATTTTTGATCCTTGATCACCCAGTGTGATAATGATCGTTTCGGTTAATTCCAGAAGATCCCGATCTTTTAAATCGACCTTTTTTTGAAACAATTCATATTCATACTCATTGACGATCAGCATTTTGGATCCTTCTGTACCTTTCTTTAGCGAAGGACCGCTTAATTGAACGATCTGTTGACCGGGATCATAAATATAGGGGACGTTCATCTTCTGACATTCATCCACGTATTGGATCATTGCCCCGGGATCATTGGGTGAAATACTCACGAGGATGGATTGATCCTTGATGATATGGCTGAGGGAGATTTCAGAAGAATGGCGCATCGCTCCCGTATAAAACGAACAGATTTGATTGCCTGCCTGATCGGTATTCCCGAAGAATGATGCGGTAAATTCGCCTTCAATCTTGCGTATATGCTTTACGTCAACACCGACGCGTTTAAGGTCGGAACGGTATTCATCGAAATCTTCCCCGACAAGACCCACCAGCATAGGGTGTTCCCCCAACAGAGCCAGATTATAGGCGATGTTGGCTGCGCATCCACCCTTTCTTTTGCGGAGCGAATCGACCAAAAAACTGACACTGATGCGGTCCAGCTTATCGGGTAAAAAATGATCGGCAAATCGACCGGAGAATGCCATGAGATAATCAAAAGCGATCGATCCGGTGATCACAATATTCATATTAGATCTCAAATTGAACATCCCCTTTATTCCTTACATCTTTTCAGGTTTCGATATGCCCATCAAAGTCAGTCCATTGGCCAGAACGATCCGTGTGGCGCGGCACAGAGCCAAACGATCCAGGGTCAATGGAACGTCTTCTGTCACAACCCGTAATGTATCGTCCTTTTTACCGGCATGCTGAAACCGATGGTAAACGGTTGCCACTTCCTCGAGATAAGTTGGAATGCGATGGGGTTCAAATTCCCTGGCTGCAGAGGCAACCACATCGGGGAACATCATCAAGGTCTTCATCAAATCGATCTCTTCAGGGGCTTTTAACAATGAAAGATCGGTTTTGCTTTCCGTATCGATTCCCTGCTGTTGACCGTACCGGAGAATACTGCAGATCCGGGCATGGGCATATTGAACATAATAAACGGGATTTTCTTCAGATTGCGTCTTGGCCAATGAAAGATCAAAATTGAGATGGGTCGACATGGAACGATTCAGAAAAAAATAGCGTGTTGCATCCACACCCACTTCATCCATGAGTTCGTCCAAAGTGACAAAATTGGCCTTCCGGGTTGACATTTTTATTTTTTCTTTGCCTTCGGAGAGAGTCACAAACTGATGAATCAGGACCTTGACACGAGACGAATCATACCCCAATGCTTCAAGACCGGCCAAGACATCCGGATAAGTTGCGATATGATCCGCACCGAAGATATCGATGACGAGGTCAAATCCCCTCTCCATTTTATCCTTGTGATAGGCGATGTCCGGCAGACGGTACGTGGGCTCTCCGCTGGATTTGACAATGACGCGATCCTGCTCCTGTCCAAAATGCGTCGTGCGGAACCAGACTGCGCCGTCTCGATTATAGGCGAGATTTTTTTCACGCAACTCCTGGATGACACGTTTGACTCTTCCTGTTTCGTAGAGAGATTTTTCATTGTAATAGACATCAAATGCGATACCCAACCTGGACAATGTTTGTTTGATATCATCAAAAATAACCCGTTCGGCTAAACTTTGAAAGTAAGGAATATGTTTTTCCGAACGGGCGTATTGACTCTTTTTTTCTTTGATGGCCTGACGAGCAATATTCCTGATATATTCTCCCTGATAATAGTCGTCGGGAAATTCTATTTTATCTCCGGACAATTCACAGGCCCGCAATCGAACAGAATCACCCAAAATACGCATCTGGCGCCCGGCATCATTGAAATAATACTCGCGCGTCACTTCATGATGGGTGGCTTCCAACAATCTGGCGATGGTATCCCCTAACACAGCTTGCCTGCCGTGTCCGATCGTCAGGGGTCCGGTTGGATTGGCACTGACAAATTCAACTTGGGTTTTTTTGCCATTCCCCCAGTCATCCCGACCGTATCGATCGCCCAGCTCAATGATTTCATTTACGGCGCCACGGACATAATCTAAATGAAAGGTGAAATTGATAAAACCAGGACCTGCCACATTGATTTGACTGATCTTGGATTCATCCAAATTCAGGTGATGAACAATCACGCGTGCGACATCTTGAGGGTGCTTTTTCTCCTTTGAAGCCAACAGGATGGCAATATTGGTGGATAAGTCACCATGTTGTTTCTGTTTTCCCGGACCGATCTGGATTTCTGGCAGATCTTCTGTAGAAAACTTGGATTTTTTGATGGCATCCAGAAGCGATTGTTGAATATATTGATGTATCTTCACTCAAATCTACTCCGAGAAGATCTCTTTTTCGGCATCTCCCCACAATCTTTCAAGTCCATAAAATGGTCTCGTATCCTTATGAAATACATGAACAACGACATCGACATAATCCAGAAGAACCCAGTGAAGATAGTCATACCCTTCCCGATGCCAGACTTGAACGCCTTCGTCTTGCATGCCATCGACGATGGCATCGGCAATGGCTCTGACCTGAACCTCCGAATCCCCTTGGCAGATCACAAAATAATCGGCAATACTGCTCAAATGTCCGATATGCATCAACCAGATATCCTGGGCTTTCTTGGTCAATGCATATTCAACCACTTGTCGTGCAGTTTTATAGGCGTCTTCCTCGGTCATCCTGTCATTCTATCGATTGCCAGCCATTAAGATTCTTAAAATCTTTTCCGATAACAAGGGTAGCATCAATCAGGTAGGCATCATTGACTTCCTGGAGCACACGTTCTTCACCCAGTCCAAGGGCTTTGGCGATCCTGATACCATTCTCCAGGTTTCCCCTCCGGTCGATGACGACGGTCTCTATTACATTAAATGATTCAAAGTTGTCTGTTTTAACCACATCAAATCCTTGCGAGCGAAGGTAATCGGTCAGTTGAGCAGCCACCCCTTGAACACCACATCCATTGAGCACCTCAATTTGGAGAATTTCAGGCACTGCTTGAACGGTTGGCTCCTCCACAGGGACAACAGCTTGCGAAGAACAATTTCGGATGATAAAATAGACAAGCACCATATCAATAACCAGAACCAGACCGATAAAAAATTGTATCAGGTTGCTTTTCCAGTCGGATCGGATTTTCTTTACAGGTCTTTTTCTGGGTTGAATCGGTTTATTGGGTTTTCGAAGGGGCTGAATCCTTCTTCTTCTATGGGACATTGTCATACGATTGTTTTTATGAATAAAAAATGACCGAGAATCTCCTTCTCGGTCAATCTCAATCCACTTCCCCTATGTCAATATCTTTCAATTAAAATGATTTCCAGCAATTACCAACGATTATAGAAGGGTAAAACCATCGTATTCGGATGAGCCTGATAATCAATCGTCAATTTCATATTCTCAGTGGGTTTGTATTCAATCATAGCCCTTTGTATAAAAACCTTCCCGTTCATTCCATTGGATTGATCCATCATGCCGAAAGGCTGGTGCACATATCCAATTCGAACTTGCATAAAGAGCGGATCAGAAAATTGATAATTCATTGTATTTAAATAAAGTCCCTGATTAAAGCTGTTTCCACCCATTGAAAAATAGGAAAGTGAATAGCTGTGAGACATCGAAAACTTTGATGGATCGAGGAGTGAGTCTAAAAACCCTGCAGGTTTTCGAAAAACCTGTGAGTTGTTGAGTATGTTGCTTTGTCGATCTTCAGATTGTGCCCTCACAAGAACAGGCACAATGAAAGACAGCAATAGAAGAAAAATCACCATCTTTTTCATAATATCACGACTCCTTTTCATATTAGATGACTGTTTATAAGTATATAAAATAATCTATAAAAGTCAACTCTTTTTTTGTCAGTGTCTCAGTTTGAACTAATTTTTAATAAATCCACTAAATTTTCTATATCCCATAATTTTAGTTAATCCTATCTCCATTGGAGTGGTAATCCTTATAATAAATTATTCTTGACTTGTCAAGCGAAAAGCTAAATTTAGAATCTGAACTTTGGCAAAAATAATGATTTTGAATCATATTCAGGATTTCTTATTTTACGACAGAAGTAACAAAGCCTTAGGAGAGGGTGA
>JAFGDT010000046.1 GCA_016931965.1 bacterium
AATCACTTATATATTTCGTTTCGTGCACAGATTCGCATGAGGAGCCAAAAATAATTCTTTTTTATTTTAATGCTGTGCATAAAATAGGAAACCGATTCGGCTAATTGTGTAAAATGATTGTCTTTAATTCAACATTTCCCAAGAAATTCCGAAACGAATCATCTTTTTCATCAAGGGGTATTCTGAAATCAGTGCGGCATTTGTTCCGATAATGTTATCGATCGCAAATGATAGCTTCATCCTCTGTAGAAATGTACAGATCACCTTAAAATCGATAATTGAAATCGGATCGGTCGATATCAGATTAATATGATCTCTATCATCTATCGTATCCCCAATCAGCTTCCAGTATCCTGACACGAATCGCGTGCTGAAACACAGATACACGTTTAAATCATCTTGGAAAAAATTGTGATTGTACGAAACAGAACCATTTCCCCACATCCTGGGTCTTTCAAGGAGTGCTTTACCATCCGCGTCCGTTGCATTCAGTAAATTGCCTATCACATTGGCTTGGAATCCATGATATGGACCCATATTGATTTGGGTGCATATACCTCGGAATGAAACCCTTGTACGGTTGTCAAACCAGTAATGATCCTCGATTGGTGTCCCTTCGATTAAATCTTTTGTGGAGCGAAGATGGCCTTGAGAGGATATCGTTATCCCATTTTTTAACCTCCATAGGAAACCGATTTCGATTGTTTGACTTGTCTCGGGTTTTAAGGAGGGATTGGGCAAAATCTGTGTAGAAATATTTCTCATCATCAGTTGATTCTCAGTTTGGGAAATATCCGGGTAAAAAGGGAATCCAAACCGTTCACCCAGTGATGGATCGCGGATACCTTCCAGGTAATTGGAAAAAAACATGAAAGCATTTGATAATTCCCAAGAAAGCTGACCAGCAAGGAATAATCGATTTTTTTTATCAGGTGAAATGTGAGAATGAATCTGGAACAGTATGGCCGAATTCGATGTGAAATGGACTGTTCCCTGGATGAAACCCTGTGTCATTGTGTCTACCCATTTCTGAGCAAGATCGTTCTTCAATTCCCGGCGCACCGTGTAAATACTCCAGCACAGGGGTATGTTCATGATCAGAAATTGTTGATGTGCATATAAACCGGTTTGCTGAATTGGGAATGATACTTGGGGATTAAAATTCCGACGCAATTCGTAATGCAACGATGTATGTTCCAGACGGAGTTGAATATGGGTATTCCGGAGATCAAATTGGGTCTGGAGTGTGTGGTCGTATCGGATCCGTTTTCTGTGGGATGATTCGAGGAAAAGGGTATCCCCCGGTATTGTATTGCCATAGGGGATGTCAAGATCGGATTTGTTATTCAGGATAGAATAGAGCAGTTCCCCGTTTTGTGAAAAATGATAATTGATTTTCGATCGAATGGTTTGGCCTTCGTATTTTTTATTGGGTAGAAGGTCTCCGTATTTTTTCAAAAGAACACCCGAAATAATATGCAATTTTGAGGTGAGTTGTTGACTAAAGGTAATATCCAGATCGCTGAAATGATCCTTCCCGGTTCGATATACAATTTTCGTGTAGGGCTGATTGGATACATTGGACTTTGAAACAAGATTCATCGCACCGCCGGTCGGATTCAGTCCGAAAGGATTTACAGTGGGAAAGATTTCTATTCTTTCAATCATTTCTTCTGGTATCATATTGAGATCATTGCTTCCTGACCAGACATCAAATAAGGGTCTTCCATCCAGCAAAATGACAACCTGGTTGTCATTGCTTCCACACATCCCAACTGAGGACCACTGGCCGATTGAACCCATATTTCTGATCCACGTTCCAGGAAGATGGGAAACCATATCCCCAAAATCATTGTAATTTCTTTTCTGTAAATCTTCGATGGTTGTTGATGTGAATACGTATGCGGTGTCTCCAAATGTGGTTGTGTTTGCCGAACAGTACAAAGAGGAGGTGAGCAAACATGATAGAAATATGAATTGAATCCATCTCATGAAGTGGTTTCTCCAGCAGCCGATGGATAAAGGAACCACCCCGTTTTTGCCGCTATGTTTAGAAGTAAAGGTACGATTGAGATAAAAATTAACATGTTCGAAATGATATGTAATGCATAAAAGCCCAATCCATAGATAAAACTTCCCACCAGTTCGCGGAATGATAATCCCATTAAAATGACAAAAGATGAGGTCGTTAAAATAGCAAAAATGGCTGTCGATAAAAATCCAGCAAAACCAAGACGAAAATAATGGAGACTGTTGATTGGATATTTTCCTACTCCCATAATGCCTCCCAGATATCCTGTAAAGCACATTGATATCACCTGTGCAATCAGGAGAGGGGGAGCCGCTGCACCGAGCGGGTTGAGAAGGGAATAGAGGGTCTCCGTGAGAAAGCCGACGATGATGCCTTCTTTTATCCCCATGAGGTGTCCAGATATAAAAACCATGGCTGTAACCATTTCCACGTTGGGGATGTGCAGTAAAAAAAAGCCCAAAGACAATCCCAGGGCCACGAAGAGACCCATCTGTGTGATTTTTTTTATATGAATACTCATGCTTTATAGTTCGCGTTAATAAAAAACCGACCTTGAGAGTCGGTAAACAGATATTTTTTTACTTTGTCTTCCCTCGAAGGATATTCCTGACAGGCGGGTTCCTGGCTATCCGATTTTTAAATTTGTTTCCCAGTTGTCTGGGATATGAATGATCAATGAGAAGGTTTTATCTTTTATTGATTTTCGGAATCACAATTGCGGGGTAGCTCCCGAACTTTATGGCATTCCCTATTTTTCCCCCTTGGAATAAATTATCGATTGAGAAAGACGACCTGTCATTTCGGAAAATATAGGTAAAAACAGAAGTAAAGTCAAGTGAATTGTCATCGATAAAATGGAAAAGTATCCACAATGTTTTAGATTGCCCTGGATTTCCTAATCCAGGGCATATAACTATGGGACTTTTGCCCCATAGTCTGGATAGATTTTGTATTGTTTCATTTGTTATTTTTCCTAAAGTTTATTGGGCTTGGAAGCCCAATAGTTGTTCACCCCGGGTAAGGATACCCGAGGCGATCCTATAGGCGACTTTTCTTTCAACGAGAATCGCTTAATCCATGGTTACAGACAAAGCAATGCCGTAAATCAAGTTTTTAATTGTCACCTGAGCACCGGTCATTTCCTCTTTGTCCTTTACAGAACTGCTTTCCAAAAAGAGAGCGACACCAAGACCCCAGTTGTTACCAATCCACCATTCCTTGC
The DNA here is from genome assembly GCA_016931965.1 of bacterium. Lineage (GTDB taxonomy): Bacteria > Zhuqueibacterota > QNDG01 > QNDG01 > DSAB01 > JAFGDT01. The sequence continues at coordinate 3,255 of JAFGDT010000046.1, forward strand.
CCAGAGCAGCTAAGAATCCCAGGCCATATTCTCTTTTACCTTTCTCGTTTACCCCCTCAATTCTATCACTGCAGTACATAACACTTCCGGAAAAGTATAAATTGGCCGGCATCATATAGTAGGTAAGACCGGCTCCATATTCGATGGCCGAGACACTGATAGTTAATAATTGAGAAGTTCCTCCGAGCCACTCCAACTTGGGAAATATGAGGTGAAATCCACCCAGTTCGCCAAAAACGATGAGATTGTCAATGATTGAACTACCGATCTGGAAATGGAAGTCCCCTCCCATTCCTGTGAAAATCATTTCACTGCCCATCACATTATCGACGGTCACCTTTCCTGGGCCACCACCAGCCAGAAGACGCATAAAGAAACCCTCATGATGGTGGGCACCGGGATTCGTCTGGGCTGCCAGGATACCAGTCAGACAAAGTGCAATGATGACTCCCATACATACAAAGTTTTTGCTGACTGTCTTCATGTTTTCCTCCTTTCACATTACCGCAATGTAAATATTCATCTAAACGGACAGAGATATGCGTGCTCATCGATCTCCGTCATTCGGTTAATCTGCTTCAAGCACGCCCCATACTTCATATATGCCGCGTTTTGGCTGTCCCTTGACAACATCGCTCAGTGCTTCTTTTAATTCAGAACCTGTGGCGGCAAGAGCGGCCTCAGCGTCTGCTTTCGATTCCCATAGACTCAGTCCGCCATTTTCACCAGTTTCGTCATTACGGAACATGGTTAATCTTTTGAATCCATTTTGGCCCTTAAGAAGAGAAGAAAATTTCTCTCCCAGTTTGTCCGCTATCTCTTGCGTTTCTGGGCCCAGGGTGAACATGGTAAATAGTGCATACATCGTCTTTTCTCCTTTCGTTTAAAACTTAAAATCCCGTGCATCCTCTAGGTTACATAACGGGTGCACTGCTGACAAATGCAGACAGTATGCCTTATTCTTAATTGTCGTATTTTTCTGTTCATCAGCCTCAAGGCGATCAAAAACCAGCGAATATATCAACAGTTTTGAAACTTCATTTAATCCTCATCCCGTACAATGAATAAACCGTCGTGATAAATAAAATATTTCTGTCCTTTCCACCGAAAGTAATCGATATGGGGCGCTCAAGGAGATTGATTCTGTCTAATTCATTCAGGTTCCTATTATAGACGAATATCTGTCCATCCGCCACGTACAGGTTGCCGTCATGATCGACAGCCGTGCTGGTCTCACCCCTCGGAAGGATTTCCCAGAGATTGGAGAGCCTGCCCTTTTCTCCCACATCCATTTTTACGGTCCTTTTTGCAATTTCATCTGATGCATAAAGGGTCTCCCCAGGTACAGCGGCGGATAAATCGGCAGTCCGTCCAATATCATATGTTTCCTGGATAAATGTCACTCCATCGGGGGCGACAAAAGCAGAATCGGGGTAATAGACCGTGGCGGCGTCAAAAGTGTAGTGCCACCGGCTTGACGGGTAATATGTTTTATTAAAGTCTTTGATATCCGCAGTTGCCATTCTGGGCATGGGTTCGAACGTGTCATCCGGATCGTCGGGATCGATCGAATAGGCATAGGCAGCCCACCCGCTGTTGCCCCAGCTGCTGTAGGCCACGTTGTCATCGGGCAGTCGTTTCACGGTCTCCTGTTCACCATTCACCATGAATCCGGGCTGGGGGTCGTATCTGCAGACCACCAGAAGGTTATCTTCAGAATCGGTGGCCAGCGCAAAAGGCTGGAAGGGGAAATCGGCAATCAATGTCACGTCACCCGTCTCTGCCGACCATTGATAAATCCGCTTCTTGCGTGTTTCACAAAAATAAATATTACCCTGACTGTCAGCGGTCAATCCCTGGGCAAAATCAAATCCCGAAGCAAGCCGGTTAACTTTTCCTACCTGGAAATCAGGAACCAGATTCCCTTGTTCCTTTCCGGTCACCGTAAGTTTTGCGAATTCCCACGGATACACAGCCAGTTCCTTGTTGACGTCCCATACGGGAAACTCGGTCACCCATAATTTCTGAGTATAATTATGCAGGTTCCTGATTTGAATGCTTTCGGAATTCCAGAGACGCATCCCAAAACGTTTTGGAGTTTCCACCCTGATTGTACGATACATCCACAGATTGCCGAATAGCAGATCCTTACAATTTGTCACTTCCAGCATCTGGGATTCGATGCCTTCAATATATTCTTCCTCGAACTGAAAGGCTAGCATTTTCCAGTTGGACGCATGGTCAAAGCGCACCTCGTTTCGAACATGGTGTTCGATGGACATGGCATAAATCCGCCCGGGAGTCGAGGTGTTGCTGACCAGCATGCCGCTGGTCGCATAGGTGTTGGCTGTCCAGATATCCTTGAGAGTGCCTCCACCGTTGTTTGTCACCCACAAACTCCAGAACTGATTGTCCCATGCCTCATCCATTCCCTGTTCGTAGACCGGCTCGGAGGGAGAACTGATTTGTTGCTGGGGCCTGCCAAACATGGAAGCATCCCTGGGACCCGACGAAGGAGGCCGCATCGTGCCGTGGCCACCCACGAATTTGATATCGTTGAGCAGGGAATTCGCACCGGCCATCCATTTCAGGCCAACTGCCCGGTAGTTGAATCCACCGGTCGAAATACCGATCCCGTTGACAATATCGCCTCCCCCCTCCGATGATTCCAGCATGGGTTTTGGACCGCCGAACCCGCTGAAAACCGGCTCACACTCTTTCAGGATGAACTGGGTTGCCCAGGGATGCAATCCGATCAGTTTTGTCCCCCGTTCCATTTTGACGGTTTCAGTCAAGCGGTACCATCCCTGGGGAACATAAATGACTTCGTGGTTTGCGATGGCATTCCGAAAGGCTTCGGTATCATCCGTCTCGCCGTCACCAACCGCGCCCAGATCTTTGATATTGACCCATTCTTCCATCGGCGGCAAGGAGGGAATATCCCGCGACAGTTTGGATGGCACATCCTGTGACGGGACGATATCACTGGTCGTCTTGAATTCGGAATCGGCAGCAAGGTCGTTCATAACCAATCCGTGGGTGAATTCTCGAACAGTATAGGTGTTCTCCGCGCCTTCAACTGTCTGATCGCTGTCACGAAATTTTGCAAATATCGGTACGTTTCTGGCGTCGATATTCAGCATATTGATCTGGGTGCGGCTGTTCCATTGGCTGTTGATCACAATGCCGGCGTTTGTCACATCTTCAAACAGGCAGTTTTCCAGGAACAAGCGGTCGATGGCGTTTTCCTCTATTTCCATGACGACCGGCACGTTCTCCACATGCATATGCACGATCGTCAGGCCGGAATTGTGCGACCGGATGGCAGCTCGGCGCTGTCCTTCAAAGTAGGTATCCACGATCATCATGGGCCAACTGGGAGAGGTTGGACCCGTGACGATTCCATAATCGCCCCCGTGAAATTCCACGTTCTCCATTTCGTTACCAACCTGCGATATACCGGCTTTCGCCGATCCGATATGAATGACAGAGTGGCTGACAAAACCGTGCTGGGCATAATGGGTGCGAAGTGCCACTGCGATGGGATTGCCCTCTTCGATGCGGAAATCAATATTTGAAATGGCGCTGTAGAACGTGCCCGCACCCGCATCCCTGGGCCGATTGTCACCGGTTACGATACTGCCTGTGAACCAGATCATGTAATTCTCCGGATCATCTCCTGTGCCGTTTTCAGCCTGATATCCCGGTGTATTTTCACCCAGGATGATTTCCGGGCGGTTTTCACCATATCCGATAAGTCGTATGGCAGCAGGCACATAGATCGTCCTGCTGATCCTGTATGTACCTTCCGGGATGAAGAGGATACCGTAATTCTTTTCAGTCTTGACCTGATTAATGGCGTTCTGAAGGGCATCGGATACATCCATCACACCGTCGGCTCTGATGCCGTAATTGTCCGGAGTAAAATAATAGGCTTCCGGATCCTCCGGTCTTTGGGTATAGACCGAACCGTCGTCTGCCAGGGCACTGTGTAAGAATGCAAATAATCCAATGACCATAAGCCATGTCGATGATAACATTTTATTGTCGTTCATAATGTCTCCTTATGTGATTTTTGAAGGTCGTGACACACGATATTTTGTTAATATCAAACTATCCCGGGCACCCGGCGTAGGCAACTTCAATATATCAAAGAACGGATCGGTGGGTGGCCACATTAGAATTTCTATTTTTTCGTGTGG
>JAFGDT010000047.1 GCA_016931965.1 bacterium
AAACATTAGCGCAAACGAACCGATCTTTTCCATTGGGAAATCAGTCGATGGCCGTGATCTTTGGATGTACCAATTTGGGTCGGGTCCAATTCAAAAATTGATCGTAGCAGGGATCCATGGTGGTTACGAATACAATACAACCGATCTCACGAATGAAATTATCGCTTACCTGCAGCAACACCCTGAATTTATCCCTGAAGACACGACGCTATTTATTCTCCCATCGCTAAATCCTGACGGTCTTCAAAGGTCACATGGCTATGCGGGTAGGGCCAACAGCAATAATGTAGATCTCAATCGAAATTGGGATTTTAACTGGAAAAACAGCTGGGAACCCGCTGGATGCTGGGCTTATATGCCAATCTTTGGCGGCGAATTCCCATTCTCAGAGCCGGAAACCTTAGCCTTAAGGGGCTTTATTGAAGCCCACGAAATCACCGCGATCATTAGTTACCACAGCGCCGCACTGGGGATCTTCGCCGGTGGAATGCCCGGAAATCCAATCTCGGTCTCTCTGGCGGAATCAATTGCCGAAATAGCACCATATCCCTATCCTCCAATCCAAACAGGTTGTGAGACTACCGGCCAATTTGTTGATTACACAGCAAGTTTTGGAATCCCTTCTGTCGATATCGAATTAACAAACCATCGTGACAGCGATTTCGAATTCAATCTCGATATAGTACGGATATTCTTGAACTGGAAGAACGAAGCCAAATAGCCACCTGCAGGACGACATCATCATTTGCCATTAATGGTAAAATTAGATGTTATGGAACAACACGAAACCCTGCAAAAACTTTTACCGCCACGAGTAATACACTCTATCACAACTGGCCTTACTCAAGTAGAGAAACAGCCCTATCTCCTTCTTTTTCCCATTATTTTCGATTTTATCTTATGGCTGGGGCCTAAAATTAGCATTCAACAATTCGTCATGAAAGTATATTCCGGCTTCATGAATAATGCCATTTCCGTTTATGAAATGACGCAACTTGAGCCGCAGGCGTTGTATGATCTTCAAGAAATGCTCTCAGTATTTCTTGAGAAATTTAACTTGTTATCACTCGGAAAGACCTTTCCAATAGGAATCCCTGCGCTATTGACCAACGCTGATACAACCCTGACGCCATTGGGAACCAGTCAAGTAGTTTCATTATCCTCTCCGGGATCAATATTCCTGGTTCTGGTTGCATTGTTTTTTATTGGCATATTTTGTGGTGTGTTTTTTTTCAGAATGACCGCGAAAAAAATAAATCCGAATCGGCAAAAGAATTTTTTCTTTCAAGTCGCTAATAGCTTGATTTATTCTGTGATCCTGATGTTGATCTTAACCGCAGGAGGAACGATTGCTCTGTTGTTTTCATCATTCTTTGCAATTTTTTCACCCGTTATTGGGCAATTCCTATTTCTTGCACTACTCGTTTTGCTTCTTTTCTTAACCCTCCCTTCTTTTTACGCATTTATTCCTATCTTTTTATTCGGTCAATCCTTTTACCAGGCTATTCTGACAAGTTATAAGGTTGTGGGTTTACGAATGCGGTTCAAGATCAGCGAGGAGCAAACCATCATCCTCTCTCCCAAAGTGACCATGTTTTCCATGTCGATTTTGGTCCTGTATCAAGGCCTAAACGTCATCTGGTTGCGAATCCCCCCTGTTGATAGCTGGTGGATGCTGATAGGAATTGTGGGACACGCTTTTATTAGCACAGCAATCCTGTTAGCCTGCTTTGATTTTTTTCAAAAAATGTGCGAGTGGCATCACCGAATAACCCAAAATGAAGTTTGTTGAAGGCAATAAAGGTAAATACATGAACTCTTCATACAATGCAAATAATATCCAGGTTCTGGAAGGCCTTGAGGCGGTGAGAAAACGCCCAGGAATGTATGTGGGGGGAACGGACATAAAAGCTCTTCATCATCTTGTGTATGAAGTGGTAGACAATTCGATTGATGAAGCACTGGCAGGTTTTTGCGACCACATCATAATTACAATCCACGAAGATCAAAGCGTCACGGTTTCGGACAATGGACGCGGAATTCCGGTTGATATTCATCCAGAGAAAGGAATCTCTGCGCTACAGGTTGTGATGACAACCTTGCATGCCGGTGGAAAATTCGGCGGAGGCAGTTATAAGGTTTCGGGCGGCTTACACGGTGTCGGTGTTTCGGCTGTGAACGCTCTTTCAGAATGGTGTAATGTTGAAGTAAAAAGGGATGGAATAATTTACCGTCAGCGGTATGAACGAGGAATTCCCGTCCAAGAAGTTCAAGCCGTTGGTGAATGTGCGGAAAACGACACGGGAACCTCGACGCATTATCGCTTTGATTCGGAAATTTTTGGGGATGAGTTCACGTACCGTTTCGAAACACTTGTTCAACGATTCCGTGAAATGGCATTTGTTACCCGGCAAGTAAAAATCGAATTGATAGACGAGCGCGATAACAGCGAAATGACGTTCTTTTTTGAAGGCGGCATCACTTCTTTTGTCCGTTATTTGAACAAAAACCGAAAATTTCTCCACCCTGTTGTCCATGCCGAAAAAGAAGTAGACGGCATCACCGTGGAAGCAGCAATCCAATATACCAATGCTTTTGCTGAATCGGTGTATTCATTCGCCAACACCATCAACACGATCGACGGCGGATCGCATTTAACAGGCTTAAAAATTGCCGTGACTCGCAGCATCAATGATTATGCAAGAAAGTCGGGATTGATCAAAGAAACAGATTCCAATTTCTCTGGAGATGACACAAGGGAAGGCTTAACCGCAATCGTCAGTATAAAACACCCGGATCCACAATTTGAATCGCAGACCAAAGTGAAATTGATGAA
>JAFGDT010000048.1 GCA_016931965.1 bacterium
AAAAATTGAGATCTTTTCCGGTCCGGACGAAGAAGGCAAAACATTCGAGGATTCTGTGTTTGCCGATGCATCGGGAAACTTTACTTCATCTGTGATGCCTATCGGACCATATGTCACAGCCACAGCAACCGATGCGTCGGGCAATACATCGGAATTTTCCGACAGTGTTCTGGTCACCCGTGTCGATATTGTTGATTCGGATGTTCCCGGACGGTACAGCCTATCGCAAAACTATCCCAATCCGTTCAATCCGGAGACGACCATACGATTTGATGTCAAAGCTCCCTGCCGGGTCGTGTTGAAAGTCTACAATCTGTTGGGTCGAGAAATGGCCAAACTGGTGGATGAACCTTATCAACCGGGCCGTTATCAAATCCAATTTGATGCCACCGGATGTGCGTCAGGCATCCATTTTTATCGGATTGAGATGGGGGATTTTCAATCAATCAAGAAAATGATCATACTGGATTAGTACTGGATGGACCATCCGGATCAAAAACAGGAAAAAAGGAAAAGAATTGTCCAGTGGGGGATAAAAGTGACTCATATCACAGTTGAAAAAGGATCTATCAGTCTCATTTTTAAAGATTGAAACTAATTCTTTATATATTAGTATTTTAGGTTTTATCTGAATATTTAGATTCTTGTGATATTTATATTGTTCATAATGGCATGATATGTGCTATGTTTTGGATAGAAGGTCAGGTGTGTGGAAAAACATCTTGACATTTGAGTGATTATTTGATATATTTTTTTAGTTATATTGTATAGGAGAATGCCTATCGAAGTTCGTTAAAGGTTTGGTGGATTTTTAACATATTGTTCACTCTGCAGAAGAAGTGTGGCTATCCATCAGCTTTAAGCGAACTTTTTACCAAACCGAATGCTTAAAGGATCCATTCTAAAATTCTGCGGATGGACTTTAACAGTTCGGTTTTTTTGTTGTATTGGAGGATGAAAAAATGAGAAAGTTTTTCATAGTGACGGTCGCTCTGATATTGGGATTGTGCATGGTTTCCCATCTTTTTGCTGTCAGTCAGGCTGCCGTTCTCTTTTTAATGATCTCTCCGGGTGCCAGGGCTGCCGGTATGGGCGAGGCATTTGTTGCTGTAGCCGATGATGCTACAGCCGCTTACTGGAACCCTGCAGGTCTGGCTTTTCAAAACGGCAGAGAGATTACGCTCATGCATGCCAACTGGCTACCCCAACTGGTATCAGACATGTACTACGATTTTTTGGCTTACAGACAGCACTTCGAAAGTCTGGGGGGTACATTGGGCGGCAATGTCACTTATCTCAGTATGGGTGAACAGGTGCACATGGATGAACATGGCACGGAACTGGGAACATTCAACAGCTGGGATTTGGCTGTGACACTCAGTTATGCAACCAAATTGTCCGAGAAAGTAGGTTTTGGTCTCAGCGCACGGTATATTCACAGCCATCTTGCTCCCATTGGAGCGGGCACTGAGAAAGGAAAAGGCATTGCCGATGGGTTTGCCCTGGACATAGGCATCCTTTACAGGGATCTCTTGATCCGAGGGCTCTCTTTCGGTGCCAATCTTTCCAATATGGGACCCAAAATCACCTATATTGATGCTGCCCAGGCGGATCCGCTTCCGACCAATCTTAAAGTGGGACTTGCTTATAAGTTGATTGATATGGAATATAACCGATTAATGCTTGCTGTGGATACAAACAAACTCCTCGTTGTTCGACGTGGTGAAAAAGCTGAAGAATTTTATCAAGCTCTGTTTTCAGCCTGGACGGATGATAAAGCGGATAAATTGATCAGTTCCATAGGCTTGGAGTATGTATATAACAACATGATTTTTCTCCGCTGTGGGTATTATTATGATGAAGATGGCAAAGTGAAATATCCTGCATTTGGTGCGGGTCTGCAATACGCCCAATTCCGATTTGATTTTGCCTATGTCGCCGCTGAACAGGGTCATCCCCTTTCCGATACAATGCGTTTTTCACTGACAATAGGCATTTAATTGTTACTATTCCTATTGTGTTTTTTGATAGACTGATTCAATGGATACCCCGCATTGTCATGTGGGGTATTTTCTTGTTGAATGGAGCCGTGATGAGAAAGGCCGTCAATAGAATCCTCATTGTTCTTTGGACGTTAAACCTTGTGGGAATTGTCATGGCCGGGGAACCGCAAATTCAATACAGGCGAGGATCGGTTTCCCGTCAGAACCTGTTGTCAAGCGCGCGGTTTCATTGGGAAAATAATCAGGTCCTATTTGATCCTATTCCAGAAACACATTCTGTTATGGATACGCTGCGGATTCTCGCTATCCGTGTCGCCTTTCAAACGGATGACGATCCCAGAACAACGGGTGATGGCCGTTTTGACCTGACCCCTCCTTCTGGAGCGATGATCGATCCTCCGCCGCATGATGGCACTTATTTTGAACATCAGCTTGCCGCGCTATCCAATTATTATCATTCGGTCTCAAAGGGCAAGTTTGTTTTGTTGAGTAGCGTTGTCGATACGGTCTATACGCTTAACCATGTTATGTCCGCTTACAATCCGGGCACAACTGAGGAAGCCGTTGACCGTGGATTGGTAGAACTTTTTCGTGATGCTATCGAACTTGCCGATGCGGATAGCATTCTTTTTTCAGAACATGATTGTATCCTCATTTTTCATGCCGGTGTAGGCAGGGATTATGATTTTGGGCTTGATACAACTCCCAGTGATATTCCCTCGGCTTTTCTCAACCTGAAGGATTTAAGAGAACAATTGGCTGACGGTGATCCTCTTTACCAGGGAATTCCGGTTGAAAATGGCAATCACCATGTCAAGGAGGGCATCATCCTTCCCGAGACGGAAAGCCAGGAGGGCTATGAAATTGGTCTTTTAGGGACGGCTGCTCTGATGTTCGGATTTCAGATCAGCCTTCCGGCATTGTGGGATACGGAGACCGGTCAGTCAGGTATCGGGATGTGGGGACTGATGGATCAGGGATCGGGTAATTATTACGGATTGATTCCGACCGAACCGTGCGCCTGGAGCAAGGTCTTCTTGGGGTGGGAAACGCCCATCGATACATTGACGGGAGATCAACTGGAAGTCGCCTGTTCGAAAGCAAGCCATACTCAAAAGATCTACAGGATACCGATCAATGACCACGAGTATTTCCTCATCGAGAACCGGCTGTACGATCCGAATAGAGATAACCAGACGCTGGGTCTGGATGCTTCGGAATCCGAAGTTGTTTTTCAATCGGATTATGTGATAAATCCCCATCCTGCAAATGTGATCATTCATGTGGATGAATACGATTTTGGTTTGCCCGGATCGGGGATTCTCATCTGGCATGTCGATGAAAACGTTATACGGGATGGGCTTGCCGAAAACCGGGTGAATGTCAATAAAAACCATCGGGGTGTGGATCTCGAGGAAGCCGACGGCGCGCAGGATATCGGCGAGTCGTATGGTATTACGGATTTTGGCGCAGGTTCCGAAAGCGGTGTATTTGAGGATGCCTGGTTTGAAGACAATGCGGTACACATGTTAGCCAATCAATCCCATGAAGTCCTTTTTTCACCGGATACCTATCCCAACAGCCGGTCCTATTCAGGAGCCAACTCCCATATTGTCCTATCCGATTTCTCGAAAGTTGATACAGTCATGACTTTTTCGGTCAGCAACGACTTGATTCAGGAGGGATTCCCCAGAGAATTTGGTCTTGAAGGAGGCGTTCCATATCCTCCTCTTTTTGGCGATATCGATGGTGATGGAGAAACAGAGATTCTTGTGGCAACAGAAGGGGGATTGATTTATGCTTGGAAAACGGATGGCCGTCCGGTGATGGACAGTAACGCATTCGGTTACCGAATATCCGTTTCGGGGGATACGATGACCTTCCCGGTTGCCTTTTTTGCCGATGTCGGCAACCGAATTGTCACTGCACCGATTTTTATCGATCGGACCAGCCAAGTCAACGCCGGTATTGTTCTGGCGACTGAAGGGGGTGCACTTCAGGTTTTGGAGGTTGAGAATGGAAGTGTGCATCAGACACAATTGCATCTGGATGAAGGCGAAAATATCAACGCGTTGATGAGACTGTCCGATCAGGTCGTCTACGGAACACAATCCGGAAGCGTCGTCGGTGTGGGGTGTCCAGAGGAATTTATCTGGCAGCAGGATCTGCAAAACGGGCCTATTGCAGGGCTCTGTCAGGTTGAAGAGAATGATGAAATTTTTATCGGTGTGCTGACACATTATGGGCAACTCTTCCTCCTTGATTCAAGAGGTGATATCAACAGGAATAATCCCATTTTCAGCAGTGAAGGTTGGACCTGTCCCGCTGCAGCCAGGTTTCGGCCTGATCTACCCGCTTGGGTTCAGCCTAATCTAAGTCCTTTTTCGCTCGTTACATTGGCGAATCAAGGCATTGGATTTATTGTTGACAATGCAAATAATATCAGGTCATTCGGAGATGGATTTTTGCCGGAGAATCCGTCCGATCCGGCTCTGGGAGATATCGACGGGGACGGATTCATGGAAATCGTCGTGACGGCAGGAAGCCAGATCTGGTCTTTCAATCACAACGGCAGCCTGTCCGATTATTTTCCGATCCCTTATTTTCGGAGGGACATCTCTCTTTCACCTCCTCTGCTAGGTGATATCGATGGAGATGGTCATATCGATATTGTTGTAACAACTTCAAACGGGAATGTGGAAGCCTATCATTACGATGGTACATTGGTGGATGGCTTTCCTCTTTCGACAGGAGGTTCGGCCGTGATTCCGCCTGTTCTGCTGGATCTGGATGGTGATGGTGACGTTGAAATTGGAGCTGTTTCAGAAAGAAGCGTTCTCACTGTCTGGGATCTGGCGGGCCGTTATGATTCGGAAATGGTTCCTTGGGGAAGTCACCTTCATGATGTCGCGCACACCGGCATGAATCCCCAACGGCTCCAGGAGACAGCGCCCTCCGGTTCATGGATGCCGACGTATCTCGTTTACAACTATCCAAATCCGACGGAGGGTGATTATACGACGATCCGATACCGGCTGGAACAACCGGCGGATATCCGAATTCAGATTTTTGATCTCGCTGGAGAACTGATCGATGAATTAACAGGTCCTGGCGAAGGTCAAACCGAAAATGAAGTCATCTGGAATCTGACCGATGTGGAGAGCGGGACCTATTTTTGTCAGGTTCAGGCGAAGGGTGTTCAAGGGGAAAAAGTTGTGACGATCAAGATTGCGGTGATCAAATAGTCTAAGAAAACCATTTTCGGTGATGCCGTGATGGACTTGTGAAAAAGTATTTTTATTTTTTTTGTCATCCCGAACCTTGTACTGAATTCATTTCAGTATTGTTTCGGGATCTCATCTCAAAGGATATTGAATATTACTGAAATGATATTGAAAAAACAATCTGTGAAGCGATCCATTTTTCAAATCCTGCTCTGTATCATTGCATGGTGTCGGCTTGCCGCTCAGCCTCAGCTCTATAACCATCCGGAGCTTAAGTGGTGGACCATCGAGACAGATCATTTTTTTGTGCACTATCATGAAGGGGCGGAACGGAGCGCGTCGCTCACCGCGAAGATTGCCGAGGAAATTTATCAGCCGATCACGTCGCTTTATCATTACGAACCGGGTGAAAAAATGCACTTTGTCGTCCGGGACCATGCCGATGAGTCCAACGGGGCTTCCTATTATTATGACAATAAAGTGGAGATATGGGCTCCTGCGGCCGATTTTCTGCTCCGGGGATCGCACAACTGGCTAAGGAATGTGATCACACATGAATTCAGTCACATGATTTCACTGGGTGCCGCGCGGAAGATGCCCAGACAGATTCCGGCCATCTATTTTCAATATTTGGGCTACGAGAAGGAGAGACGTCCCGACGTCCTGCACGGTTATCCCAATACGATTGTTTCTTTCCCCTTTGCAGGGACAGTAATTCCTCCCTGGTTTGCCGAGGGGATGGCCCAGTTCCAGCGGGCCGGACTCGATTATGATACCTGGGATACGCACCGTGATATGGTTCTACGCATGGCCGTGCTTGAAGGCGAACTGCTTTCTCTGAATGAAATGGCACATTTTGACAAAAACAGTTTGGGGAATGAAAGGGTTTACAACCAGGGATATGGTCTGACACTCTATATGGTCCAGCGATACGGCGAGGAAGTGGTACGTGAGCTGGTTCAAGCTATGAAGCAACCGCTGCAAATGGATTTTTCAGGCGCTGTCCGAAAAGTCCTTAACCTGAGTGAAAGCGAGTTGTATGATGAATGGGTGGTGTGGCTTCGGGATCACTATTGTGCGGGCATCGATCTCGTTCAACAAAGTCTTTTCGTCGGCAAGATCATACAGGAAAAGGGGAGCGGCAATTTTTATCCTGTGATATCGCCCGACGGCAGCCGCATGGCCTTTCTGTCCAATCGGGGCATGGATTATCTATCCCAGACGGGCCTCTGGATTGCCGATCTGCAATCCGGAAAAAGCCGGAAAATAACCAGCGGTGTCACCTCCTCGTTGTCCTGGTCTCCTAACGGAAATCAACTGGTCTATGCAAAAAGAACAGACCGAACAACACAGGGATCTTACTATTACGATCTCTACCGTTATGACCTGGGAAAAGACGAAGAGAAGCGAATGACCTATTCTCTGCGGGCACGTCATCCGGACTGGTCACGAGACAATCAGCGCCTGGTCTGTGTTGTCGAACAGGACGGCACTTCCAATCTGGTCATAGTCGATACAGATGGTCAGAACATCCATCCAATCACCTCATTCCAGAATGGCGAAGAGATTTTTTCACCACGCTGGTTTGATCAGGACAGAAAGATCCTCTTTGCATTTTCCGAGGATGGAGAGGGGAGAGATATTGCCGTCATCGATTCGAGCGGATCGTGTTTTCAATACGTGCTCAAAACTGAAAATGATGAGAGAGATCCTTTTCCCGGTGACGATGGAAATGTGATCTATTTTTCCAGTGATCGTACCGGTATATTCAATCTCTATCAATTGGAATACACATCCGGAAAGATTGCGCAGCTGACCAATGTTCTGGGGGGTGCTTTTATGCCCGCTGTATCCAGGGAGGGTCAGCTGGTTTACTCCCTTTTTACAGCCGAAGGTTATCACCTCGCCCAGATCGATACACTGGAAAAAATTGCACCACAAACGGCTGTCTATTCGAGTCCCTATGACGGACTGCGAACCCGATCCGTTTCAGAAAAATGGGATATTGCCGGCTATGATGATCGAGATGTAGTGGATTATCCATCCCGGCCCTATAAACCGATCTATTCGAAAATCATGTTTCTTCCCCGCATCATGTTCGATTACCCTCGGAAGATGAAAATCGGGCTCTATTTATACGGAAGCGACTATCTCGATAAGATCTCCATCTTAGGAAGCGTGGCTGTCAATGAACTTTTCGATACGGATATTTTCGGGTTTTTTGAATATAGGCGATTTTATCCAACTCTTTTTATCGAAGCCTATCAACAGACACGGCACAAGACAATTGAGGAAATCGATGCAGAGTTTAAACTCAGATACAACCTGATGGAGGTGGATATCGGAGCCGACTGGCGACTTTCACCCAGCAGCGTCTTACGCACCGCTTTCATCTACAGCCGTTACAGCTATTCCGGTTCCGGGGAATTTGTCTATCAGAATGTGTTTGGGAAATTCACTTCGGTCTATCACAGGGGTCGTGTTTTGCAGCTCCGGCTGTCCCATCGTTCCATTCCATCGACACTGAATTCGGAGATCGCACCCAATCATGGACGAGACATCACGCTGCAGTTCGAAAGGGCGTGGCAGAGTTACGGTGATTCGGCGGGCGTCAGCGAAAAACACGGCACACCCATCGATATCTACAGCTCATACGGATATGAGCAGATTCAACTCGACTGGCGGGAATATCTGCCCTCCGTGTGGAAATCGCACAGTATGATGTTTCGTTTACGGGCAGGCCTCATCGATCAACCTGTAGCCAGTTTCTATCATTTCTTTGCGGGAGGACTTGACGGATTAAAAGGATATCCGTATTATAGTCTTGAAGGGCGAAAGCTGCTGCATCTGGGATTGGCTTATCGTTTCCCTTTGTTTCAAAAAATGGAATTGAGGGTCTGGTTTGTTCATCTCCACCGATTGTTTCTCTCATTGTACTGTGATGCAGGAGATGCATGGAGTGAAGGCGGTCTTAGACTGTCCCGATGGAAAAAGGACGTCGGCGCTCAGCTCCGGTTAACTCTAACGACGTTTTATACCTATCCGATGAGCCTTTTTATCGATGCGGCATACGGGATGGATCGATTCACGCACCGGGATCAGGAATACGGTCTGGAGTGGCGGACCTATTTCGGCATTCTGTTTCAGTTTTTAGATTGATCGAACTGCATGAAAGCGACGCGGATGAAAATCCATTTGGGGTCTATCACCATCCTCTCTTTAAGCTTTTTTTCGGGTCTGGCTTTCGGACAGATCGGACAGAGCTTTCCGCATGAGGATTCTCATTTTTCAAGACAGGCCGAATTGAAAACCCATCTGCTTATCCCTGCACAGTCCACTGACGCTGAAATGAATGGCGGGATGAAGAATGTAACCATCGGGACTATTCTCTCTGTGCTGGTTCCCGGCACGGGTGAAATCTATGCTGGATCCTGGATCAAAGGCATCCTCTTCATGGGAGTGGAGGCGGGATTGTGGATCGGGTATGGACACTATTCCGGCAAGGGCAAAGAATGGGAAGATATTTTTCATGAATATGCGGACACACACTGGAGCGAGGAAGAATGGAGGAATTGGATGGAACAGCATCCCGATTATTCCGCACAGACCCATACGCTTCCCTCGACCAAAACGCAGCAGTATTATGAGATGATCGGCAAATATGACCAGTTTATGGCAGGCTGGGATGATTATGTCGATGGCGGACCTGCATTGACCTCAAACCGAAATTATTATGAAGGACTTCGGCATAACAGCAATGTTCAATTGAAAAGGGCTTCTTACTGTGTGATGCTGGCCATGGGTAACCGTCTCCTCTCGGCTTTTGATACGGTATGGACCATCCGGAAGATCAATCGACAAATCGATAGTCGGATGAGAATGGGGCTGATCCAGGGGAAGCGAAATTGGCTGCCCTGTCTGACCTGGTCTGTTCACTGGTAAATGAATAAAGCTGTTTTGAAGGTATGGATCGAAAATCGAACAGAGAGAGGAATCAAGTGAAAATCGTGTCTAAGATCATGATAGGTGTCATTTTTCTAATTCCACTTGGATTTGTTTTCGGGGGGTCGAAACCCAATCAATCGAATGTCACACAATCTTTTTCCGAGTCGATGACGGATTTTAACCGCTCTTTATTGGTTTCTCCTCAGAAAACATCTGTTCAAGAATCTGATCTCAAATCCCCTTCAGAAATCAAGGCTTTTTTCTTCTCTTTTCTTCTCCCCGGAGCGGGGGAGTACTATGCCGGTTCTAAAAAAATGGCCAAGATTTTCTTCTCTTCTGAAATCCTTTTATGGACAACCTACTTCTCTTTCAGAACATACGGCAACTGGAAGAAGGAGGACTATCGAAACCTGGCGGTTTGCTGTGCAGGTGTGGATCTCTCCGGAAAGGATCATCAGTATTTTGTTAATATTGAGAATTTTGATACTATCCGGGAGTACAACGAAGCCAAGCTGCGGCAACGACAATTTGATGAGGTCTATCCGGATACGCCCTATTATTACTGGCAGTGGGACAGCGGGACATCGCGCCATCAATTTGAAAAACTCCGCATTGCCAGTGATACCGCCTATCACCGCTCTCTTTTTGTCATCGGTGGTATCGTGATCAACCATATTGTGAGCGGGATCGATGCGCTGCGGCTGGCCAGAAAAAACCGACAGGAGAACGAAAACCGTGTCCGCATCGGGCTGGCAGGACTGCCCGAAGGCGGTCTGATGGTGCTGCTGTGGAAATCTTTTTAATCCGGTTTCCACATTATTTTGGACAAGTGTGATTTCTATTATCAGATCAATCCATCCATCAAATATGTCTTGATCACTTAATGACGTGTTCTTCCAAAAGGGTGTTCGGTACGGCATGACGATGAAGAAAATACTGATTACAGGAGGAAGCGGTCTTGTTGGGGGTCACCTGGTTCAGTTGGCCAGAGCGAAATGGGACGTTTTCGCAACTTTTTATCGGCATCCTTTTTCATTTTCAGGTGTCCATGCAGTGTCCATGGATCTGACCAGGCCGGATGACGTACACCGTGTTGTCGAGAAAATTACTCCCGATGTCATCATCCACTGCGGGGCATTGAGCGACCTGGATCTGTGTGAAAAGGAACCGGAGCTCTGTTATCGGATCAACGCGGAGGCCACGGGAATTCTTGCCGAATTGAGCTCTGATATGGATTGCCGATTGATCTATACATCAACCGATATGGTTTTTGACGGCCAGAAGGGCTTCTATTCCGAATCGGATAAGACCCGTCCGATTAATCTCTATGGAAAAGCCAAACAAGATGGAGAAGAACGCATCAAGGATTCCTGTCCACAATATGTGATCGCGCGGGTGGCTCTCGTTTACGGACGGCCTGTGATCAGGGGAAATTCTTTTTCAGAGAAAATATTAAACCGGATTCAAAACGGCAAGACTGTCTTTCTGTTCGAGGATCAATATCGGTCGCCCATTTTAGTTGCAAATTTGGCTCAGGCACTATTGGAACTGGTGGAGTTACCGTTTGTCGGTACACTTCATCTGGGAGGGAAAGACCGTGTTGACCGGTACACATTCGGTTTGAAGCTGGCGGAATTAAAACAGATTCCCACATCATTGATTGTTCCTTCCCGCATGCAGGATGTCGAAACAGCGGCACCACGGCCTCTCGATGTTTCTTTTGATATCTCAAAAACACAGCATCTCCTTAAAACAAAACTGTTGGGGTATCATGAAGGATTGTATCAGATATAAATAAGCGATTCCCGGTTCCTGTCCTCTGTATAAAAACAGGTTGAAATAAAAACCGGATTATATTATATTGAATTCACCATGAGAGCAGAAGTCAATTCACTGAGCAATACACAGATCGCCACCATCGAACAGGTTGGATCTGATATCGTCAAAATAAAGGTTCTGGATGGGATCGATCCGAACAATGCGGTAGAAGATTTGTGTATCCTGTTTGAAAAAATATTCAAGGCGGGGTATAACCAGATTCTGTTTGATATGCAGAATGTCCAGTTTCCAAACGGCAGTTTTATCGCGATGCTGATTGAGAATACACACAAAGCGCGCCGTTTTGGAGGAGATGTTCAGATCATCCACCTTTCGGAAATGGCCCGGAATCATCTGGCTATTTTCACTCCTCTGACCTATTTAACCATTGGCATGGAGGCAGTATCGCGATGGGATCTCGTGTCTGAATTTCATACGTCGACATTGGCGGAGTATGAGGATTTCGAAAAAGGCGATTCCAAAACGATTGATGTGGATGCCGTTGTGGATTCACTCAATGTGATTACCCATTTTGTGACGGTGCTTGCGCAGAAGGCGGGATTGAAACAGGTGGATCTCAGCAAATTGAAAATTGCGGTCTATGAAGTGTGCATGAATATTATTGAACATGGATACATGTTTGAGCCGGATCACTCCATTCATGTTCAGGCGCTGTGGAAGGATCATCGTTTCGAGGTGAATATCATCGATCATGGAAAACCATTTGACTTTTACAATGAAGATGGCTATAATGTGGAAGAGGCTGTTGAGGAAAAGCGGAACAGTGGGTTTGGGTTGTACATTATCAAACGATCCGTCGATGAAGTGAAATATAAAAGTGATCCTGAAAAAGGCAATCGACTGACATTGATTAAATATATTGAGGAGTAAATTAGGGAATAGATTTTAATTAATATTGATATTTATTGGGCGGTTAGCTCAGTTGGTTAGAGCGCTGGTCTCACATACCAGAGGTCGATGGTTCGACTCCATTACCGCCCACAAGATAAAGGGCTCGGTTTGAGCCCTTTTTGTTTTGAGATGATGATGTTATGGATTGGCCAGGTTATCCCTCCTGGTTGGAATATTTTTTAGGAACGAATTTCCCTATCCAAATAGCGCCGAGGATGGATATCCCGAGCGATTGAATATAATGACATTTCTGTGACAATCGATATTTGGATTTTTCTATATTGCATTATATTGATTTTGGTTGCATTTTATAAAGAATTTATATCCCTATCCCACACGGTTTAAACCGATGAAAAAAACCGTTTCGAAATTTTCGATTCTCTTCATATTTGCAATCTTAATTCCGGGTTCTGTACTGACGTATTTCAGCATTCAAAATATCTCCAATCAGAGGGAACTGACGGAAAAACGGTTACAAGAGGAACAGAATCAGCTAGCGACGGACCTTTCCGAACTTTTTCAAAAAAATCTTCTGATGTATGCAAATTCCTTTTTCCAGGATGTTGATCGCTTTTCCTCATCGCCTATCAAAGCCATGCCATTTCTGAACTCAACAGAATTTGTCTTGCAAGCTTTTGTTGTGGATCAGGCAGGACAATTTCTCTGGCCAAATTATCATGAAGCTGGAAAAGCAATCCAAGAGGCTGAGAAAGCAAATGCATTTTTGGAAATCTATTCCTCTGCAGAAACAATGGAGTTTGTTCAAGTCGGCTTGAATGAAGCCTTACAACTCTATCAGGAGGCTTTAAACACTGCAGAGAGCGGACAGGAAAACGCTTCTGCCACAAACGCAATGGCCCGCGTAATGGTCAAATTAAAATTGTTCAATAAGGCTCTCACGGAATACCGGACTTTGGTTGATCAATACGGATTTGTTATCGATGAGTCAGGCATCCCTTTTGGATATTATGCGCTTGACCAGCTTATCCGTATCTCTTCCCAGCATTTTGATGAGCGTATTCTTATCGATATCGACCATATCCTCACAAAAATCATTCAAGGAGAGATTCCCATCACATCGTATGCAGATCTTTTTATGGAAAATTTTGATGGTTGGTATGAAAGTTTACCTCCGGACAGGGTGCAAAACGATTTAAATCTGTATGACAAAATCGATCAGATGCGCAGATTTCTTCAATTTATTTCTCAGGATGAAAACACTATCAAACGATTTCTGGCCGAAAACCAACCGCATTCCACACCCACACTCGGTCCATTCAATACCATTATCGGGAGCCATCAGGATCAACCCTATTTGATTGTGCTGGACGATAAACCGATGCTTCCAGCCAGGGTTGGCATAAAAGTAAATCTGAATTATATGAAAACTGTTCTGCTGAATGCTATACAGGAAAGCCTTCCGGAGTATGACCTGACAGTCGAGGTTGTTTCTCCAAATCAATCCCTCCCTGCCGATGTTGGCTCTTTCCATATCATCAGGGACCTGAGCCCTTATACACCATTCTGGCGTCTGTGGATCCAACCCCGAAATCCCAATACCATCACACAGTACATCTCCAAACAGCGTTGGATTTACGGAATTGCCATCACATTACTGATTGCAGGAATGTTTTTCGGTGTGGTTCTCGTTCTTCGCGATGTATCCCGAGAAGAGAAACTGGCCCAGCTCCGATCCGATTTTATTTCCAATGTAACACACGAACTCAAAACCCCTTTGACATCCATTCGCATGTTTGCTGAAACCATGCGACTGGGAAGAATCAAGAAGAAAAACATTCGGCAGGAATATCTCTCAGTCATCGTGAGTGAATCGGAGCGTTTGACCCGGCTTATCAATACCGTCTTGGATTTTTCCAAGATCGAGCAAGGGGAAAAGCAGTACCAAATAGTACCTGTCAATCTCTCCCTGATCGTAGAAAAGGCACTGGCTGCCATGAATTACTGGCTGAAGGAACATGGATTTCTGGTTCGTGCAGATATTCAGCCGGATATTCATCTCACTGCTGATGGGGATGCCATGGAACAGGTGGTTCTGAACCTGGTCAGCAATGCGATGAAATACTCTCCGGATCTCAAAGAAATTTCAGTCCGTTTGTGGCAGAAGGCTGGTTTTATCCATCTTGAAGTCCAGGACAGAGGTCTCGGTATTCCCGAATCGAAACAGTCTCATATTTTTGATAAATACTACAGGGCTCATGCAGAACACGAGAAGGATAAGGGGGGATCGGGTTTGGGATTGACGGTGGTAAAGCACATTGTGGATGCCCATCGGGGTCGAATTGAACTCAAGAGTAAGGTCAATGAAGGCAGCACTTTTACAATCATTTTGCCTGAAATACAAAATGCTTTGCCAAAGGAGAAAGACATGGGGTAAAGACCATTCTCATCATCGAAGATGATGTCAGCATCCTGCGCGGGCTTACGGATAACCTGAAGTTCGAAGGATATCAGGTACAATCCGTAACTGGCGGAAACGAAGGCCTGAAACTCGCCTTGGACGGATCACCCGATCTGCTTTTACTTGACATCATGCTGCCGGGGATCAACGGATATGATATCTGTCGAAAAGTGAAAGAGCAGAAGCCTGAATTACCCATCATCATGATCACGGCGAGGGGCAAAGAAGTCGACAAAGTGGCCGGCCTTGACTTGGGTGCTGATGACTATGTTTCAAAACCGTTTTCCATACCCGAACTGTTGGCTCGCATACGCGCTGTTCTGCGAAGATACCGTGAAGGCACTGTTATTTTGGATCAATATACATTCGGCAATATAACTCTCAATTTTAAAAAATTTCAAGCATTTGTAGACAATCAAGAAATACATCTCTCGGCCAGAGAATATGCCATCATGAGAGTCTTTATTGGGCATGCCGGAGAAGTTATTCACCGCCATACGCTTCTTGACGAAGTCTGGGGGTATGAAACCTATCCCACCACGCGTACGGTTGACAATTATATCCTTGATCTTCGTAAAAAATTAGAGGAGGATCCCTCTCGGCCGAAACACATCCTGAGTGTACGGAGTGCCGGTTACAAATTCGTTCCCTGAGCTTTGCGACAGAACTTTGACAGTACTTTTACAATATTGAGACCGAAACGTGACATTGCCATGGGATAAAAGATTATCTTGAAGTAAAACAAAAATTTAATGTTTCGGTTTCAATCAAACAGGGAGGATTGAAAAATGTCAAAACGAAAATTTGTTCAATGGATGTGTGTGATCGTCATGATTGCATTCACGGCACCTGTTTTTGCCCAGAACCCGCAGCAACTTTTTCAACAAGGTGTGCTAAAAGAAAATGGCGAAGGGGACCTGAAAGCCGCCATAACGATTTATGAAAGGATTGTGAATAATGCAAATGCGGATCGCTCAATCCGTGCCAAAGCTCAGCTCCACATTGGGATGTGTTACGAAAAACTAGGGAACACAGAGGCCGTCAAGGCCTACGAGGCTGTGCTCAGCCAGTTCCCCGGTGAGGATGATGTAGTAGTTGAAGCCAGGAATCGGCTGGCGGTTCTGCGTGAGGAAAAAGCCGCTGGTCTGACTGTGACCAGGCTCCTTCCGTCTGACATTTACCTGGAGTGCCAAACGCTTTCCCCGGACGGGATGAAAGTGGCTGGTATCGTGTTCGATATGCCCGAGGGCGAGGGACAGAACCTTGCTGTTTACGACTTGGCAAGCGGGAATCTGGAATTGATTACCCACTACAACTACAGTAAGGAATCCCAATGGATTTATGTTCCCATCTGGTCGCCCGATGGCAGGGAAGTCGCCTACGAAGTCGGAGATTGGGGAGTCCCAGCATCGGAACTATGGGCGTCAGATCTCGCCGGAAAATCCCGTTTGCTGTTCAAAAATACTCACGGTGCGCTAGCACCATGTGACTGGCTTCCAGACGGCAGCGCGGTCTTGATCATGTTTGAGAACGAAAACAACACATCCAGCATGGGACTTGTTTCCGTGAAAGATGGAAGTCTCCGGGAGCTTTATCCCATGCAAAGTAATTTTGGTCCTCTGAGTGATGATGTAATAGGTGGTTATGCGGACGTCTCTCCGGACGGCCGGTTTATCGCCTTTGCCGACGGTAGTCCGGATGCTGGATTGAATATCTCTGTCATCTCCACAGAAGGAGGAGCCCCATCTATAATGATAGACCATCCGGCCGATGATAAACAGCCGCGCTGGTCTCCTGACGGCCGACACATTGTTTTCCTGAGCAACCGCCACGGAAGCTGGGCCTTGTGGGGAATCTCTATCCGGGATGGAAAACCCGATGGATCGGCTTTTATGATCCTGGAGGGAATGCAGGATGCCCAATTGGCCTCCTGGACGAAAAAGGGACTTCTTTCCAGAACCCTATCGCTCCTTCGTGACGTCTACACTCTTGAAATCGATCCTAAGAGTCATCAAGTCCTGGGAAAACCCCAAGCTTTGGACTTCACTTCCTTAGGACTCCCTTACTTTTCACTCTGGTCTCCCGACGGGAAGTACCTATCCATATTGTTGTTTTCGAAGGTCGGGCAATCTTGGGAAAGATCAATCGCGCTCATGCCCTCCAAGGAAGGCGAAACTCGAAAATTCGATAATATTCCTTTTTTGAATTCACAGCAGGGACTTTTCCAATGGCTACCCGACGGTTCTGCATTGGGATTTGTTTCTATAGATGAAGAGGAACGTCTCCATTTTGTTCGTCTTGATTCAAAAACCAGAGAATGGATGTCTCGATCGATACCGGCCGGAGAATTTTCCGGACTCAGTTCGAACATCGCCTGGAGCGGGGACGGAAAGACTTTCTTTTATGGGAAAAGAGAAGAAGCAGGGTCTGTACGGGCAGTCATTGCTCATGATCTTGAAACGGGTCAGGAGCACTCCATCCTCCGCGCGGGACCGACCCAACCCCTACCCGCAGTATATAGCCTCAAGATTTCGCGGGATTACAGGCGGCTGGTCTTGGGAGCCCGCGGACAAATCGTACTGGTAGATACAGATTCGGATCATGCCGAATGGCTCGACTGCGGTGAAAAAAATAAGCTGGAGGCACCGTCCTGGTCTCCCGATGGTCAGTTTCTTGTGACTTATGGGAATTCTGGCCCGAACGAGTATGCAAATGAGCTCTTTATCGTCTCACTCACAGACGGACAGGTGAAAAATCTCGACATCAGCCAATACTTACCCCGAAGATCACAAATATATATGCCGGACTGGTCACCAGACGGCAGAAAGATCGCGTTCAATACATGGATGAACAAGATCGAAACGAACCTGATCACGAACGTGATCCCCGAAGAATAACCGCTCTTTTGAATGTAAGGGGAGCCTGCGAGTGGCTCCCCTTTAAATAACATGTTGCTTGGTGGCCAATTGGGTTTCTTCAATAATCTTATAACAGATAAAATAAACTATTGAATAAAATTTCCTCTTTTGATTTTTCAATCGCTTCACATAACTCAATACTGAAATTAATCGTTCACAAAAACTTAACACAAACTTCATTGTTCCTTCAATAATGAATAAAGAAAGTGGAATATATTAAAAAAATAAAGTAAATATACTTGTTAAAAAATGTCTTGATTTTTCATGAGGACTTGTTTATCATTCGGTAAGTTCTTGATCCTTTAAGTTCTAATTTATTGTTATCAGATGGCTCAATCACTGCGAAAACGCCAAAAAATAGTGATCCTGTTTACTCTTGGAATCGGGTGTCCCAGCCTGATTCTGGGATACCTGGCCTTCCGGGGTATTCAGAACGATCAGGCTCTGATGGAAAAAGAGCAGCTGACGGAACACCGGTTCATGGCCCGCCAGATCGCGGAATCAATTGCAGATTCCATGAAAACCGTAGAAACGGTACTTCTTCAAACCCTCACATTTCCTGAGCGTACAACAGCTTCTCTGGCTGATGATATTAAAAAGTTGAAAGTGTTGTTTCCATCCATCGAAGAAGTTTTTTCTTATGATGAGACTCAGGATATTTTATTTTGTACAGCCAAACTGTTGTACCTTGGCGAAGCGTCCTATTTTTCTTCCATTACGCAATACACTTTGACGACTCAAACGATACGGCAGGCACAGAGACTGGAATTTGAACAGCAGAATTATAACGAAGCCCTGAGAATGTATCAGCAAGCTTTCGCAGAAGGCTCGGACCGATCCGTAAAAGGCGAGATACTGAACCATATAGCCCGTGTTCAAAAGAAGGCCGGCCTCGTCAGGGATGCGATTCGAACTTATCAAACCATTCTTCAGGATTACTGTAGTGAACAGTCGGAAAATGGATTGCCGCTGGCATTGACTGCGGGTCTTGAACTGGGAGCAATCCATACCGGCAGGATGGATACGCTGCAGGCCCTTGAAGCTTATTTGAATGCGTGTCAGGGGCTTCTTGAAACAAGATGGATTTTGAACCGGTCCCAATATGTTTTTTACAGCGGGAAAATCTGTGAAGCGGTGGAATCACTTTTAACTCGAGACCAGGGGAACGGCCGTTTTCCTGATCAAAAACGGAGGTGGATTGAATTCAAACAAAAAAGCGAAGAACTCGGGAACATGACTGAACGCCTGCTCATGTTTCAGGCGCAGTTTCCAGATCGTTTTGGTGCAGACATCCGAACAAGCAGCCTGGATTCCCTTTCTGTATGGCAACGGTTCAATTGGGGGATCGGGGATCAACAATTTCTCATCTCTTTACACGACCGACTGGGAGGAAATACTTGCTGGGGTATTCTTTTTCAACCGGATAGCCTGAGCAAGCATCTTATTCAGAAAGCCGTGCTTAGCATCGTACCCGACGAACAAACGGGCTGGATTGTCAGGGATAAAGACGGACAGGTGATGTTGAGCTCAGTGCACAAGAATCCGGGTCTTATGACGGTTCAGACGGGATTCCATGATAATTTCCCGCCTTGGAGCCTTGAATTCTACCAGCCTGAGACAATTGTTTTTGGATCACTCCTGACTTCCCGGCGATCCATTTATTTTTATATGTTTCTGCTTATTGGTGGCATTCTCATCTTTGGTCTTATTCTGAGTATTCGTTCAGTGTCCCATGA
The DNA here is from genome assembly GCA_016931965.1 of bacterium. GTDB lineage: Bacteria > Zhuqueibacterota > QNDG01 > QNDG01 > DSAB01 > JAFGDT01. The sequence goes on from JAFGDT010000048.1 coordinate 18,976, forward strand.
ACTGGAACTGTCACGGATGAAATACGACTTTGTTTCCACGATTTCCCATGAAATCAAGAGCCCTTTGACCTCCATTCGCCAGATATCAGAGATGCTACAGAGCGGTCGTCAGCCATCAAAAGAGCGCAAACAGCAATACTATGATGTGCTTGTGGATCAGAGTGAACGTTTGTCCCTGCTCATCGACAATATCCTGGATTTTTCCAAGATGGAAGATGGAAAACGGTTGTTTCGTTTTGAGTGGGTGGATACCGAGTCTTTCCTGAAAGAGATTGCCGAAGCATTTGAACACAGAATCCGTCATGAAGGATTTTCCCTACGCATAGAGATCCAAAGACCGATTCGTGGGTTGAAAATCGACAAATCAGCCATGACTCAAGCCATCACCAATATTATGGACAATGCTGTAAAATTCTCAACAAACAGGAAAGAAATCGTCATCCTGGGTTTTCAAGACGATCAGTGCGTGAACATCTCGGTGCAGGACTTCGGCATGGGCATGAAAACCGAAGAGATGGACAAAATATTTGACCGATTCTACAGGGGGGGTGACGATCTGGCCCGTACGATCAGGGGCAGCGGACTGGGCTTAACCCTCGTGAAACAGATTGTGGAAGCCCATCATGGCCGTGTTGAAGTGAAGAGCGTACTGGGTAAAGGAAGTACATTTACCATTCGACTGCCTTTTCAATTCTCAGATGACCGACCACAAGAATCCAACCACCGTAAATAGGAGGGGAATCTGTCACTATGGAGAAAATTCTCATTATTGAAGATGAAGAAAGCATCCTCATGCCGCTGGAGGATGACCTCAAGCTAGAAGGGTATGCTGTATCTTCTGCCAGGGATGGGAACGAGGGATTTTCGATGGCGAAAGAATCACGGCATGATTTGATCATCCTGGATCTTATGCTCCCGGGAATGAACGGTTTTGATGTGTGCAGAAAATTGCGTGAATGTGGAATCACCACCCCTATTTTGATCCTTTCTGCCAAGAGTCAGGTAGTAGACAAGGTGCTGGGTCTGGAATTGGGAGCCGATGATTACGTAACCAAACCTTTTAGCCCCAGGGAGCTCCAGGCGCGTATCAAGGCAATATTAAGAAGAATCAAGCAGATCCAACAGGGAATTGACGGAATCCGTTTTGGCAAAGTCGAAGTCGATTTCATCAAATACGAGACAAAAAGAGAGGGGAAGCCTGTGTATCTGACTTCTCTGGAATACGCTCTTTTGCATTATCTTGTCCGGCATAAAGATCAGGTCGCCAGTCGTGACAGTATTCTGAACGAGGTTTGGGGTGAGGATGTGTATGTATTTCCGCGAACGGTGGATACGCATATTGCGCATTTACGAAAAAAGATCGAGGATAATCCAGCAGAGCCTAAGCATGTTCTCAATATTCGGGGTGCCGGATATAAATTTGTGGAATAATTCCCCCATGAAGAAGAGGATCAATCTTCACAAAAGTTTAACATTTATTCATTGAAGCGTCAATCAAATGGTTATTCCCTTTCATAATTTACCTCCAGTCATAAATGAACAGCCTTTTAAAAAGGAGGACAGAATCATGAAAGTACAAACCTGTTTTATTCTGGTACTCGCCGTACTTTTTACGGTGGTGTATGCGGTTCATGGTCAGCAAGAGGCCGATCAAAGACTGCAGGCCGGTTTGTATGAAGAGGATGTGAAAGGGGATCTGAAAACTGCCATAATGATCTATGAGGGAATCGTGAGCAATGCAAATGCAGATCGCTCAATCCGTGCTAAAGCACAGCTGCACATTGGAATGTGTTATGAAAAGCTGGGAAATACCGAGGCTTCCAAGGCCTATGAGGTTGTGATAAACCGGTTTTCCGAACAGGCCGAGGTAGTGGCTCAGGCAAAGGACCGTCTTGCCATGCTTCAAAAGGAAGAGCCGGCCGGTCTGACTATGACCAGGCTACTTCCTTCGGAAGTCTGGATGGAATGCCAGACGCTTTCACCGGATGGATCGAAAATGGCCGGTATCGTGTTTGATCATCCCGATGCCGTAGGCCAGAATGTGGCCGTCTTCAATCTGTTCACAGAAAAATTAAACCTGGTGACCAAATTCGACTGGAGCGGGCTTTATACATACATCCCGGTGTGGTCGCCCGATGGTGGACAGATCGCCTATCTGGCCGAAGGATTTGACGACTCGGAGTTATGGATTTCAATCCTTAACGGGGAATCCCGCATGCTTTATGCGAATTCATATGGAGGGATTTACCCCTGCGATTGGTTTCCTGACGGAAGCGAAGTTCTGGTCGTCAGGGGGAACGAGAACCACACATCCAGTCTTGGAGCAGTCAGCGTGAAAAACGGAAGTTACCGTGAGATTTATATCCTGGGAAGGACTTATGGCGGGAGGGGAGATTTGACCGGTCTTAAGGCGAGCGTTTCAGCGGATGTTTCTCCTGACGGCCATCTCATCGTTTTTTCCGACAGTGCTCCCGAAGGTGCCGGCAATATCTACCTGATTGATGCCGGTGGAGGAAACCCCTCCCTTCTGGTCGATCATCCGGCGGACGAAGGAGAACCCCGCTGGTCGCCGGACGGAAAGCATATCGTCTTTTTAAGCAACCGGCGCGGAAGCCGGGCGCTCTGGGGACTCGCAATCCGCGACGGAAAGGCGGACGATGCTCCTTTCCTCATCTTTGAGGGTATGCAGGATGCGGAACTGGCTGCCTGGAACCAGAATGGACTCTGTTACAGGACCATGTCGATCATCAACGACATCTATACTCTTGAAATCGATCCTGTGACCCATACGGCGGTTGGAAAGCCGCGGTTTCTGGAACCACAGACATTCGGCCAATCCCTTTATCCGCTCTGGTCGCCGGATGGAAAATTCCTGGCGTATCGGACCAATATTCAGCCGGTCGAATCAGGAAATCTCGTGCTCATGCCGTTGAAGGGTGGAGAGATTAGAAAATTCAATTATTCTTATCGTTCCCATCCCATTGGAGGAAACTGGCAATGGCTGGCCGACGGCTCCGGAATAGGATTTTTATATTTTGACTCTGAAGGAAATCTCTACCTCAGTCTCCTCGATCCGGACACGGGAGAGTGGAATACCCAGCAACAGCCGACCGGAGATTACAGTTTCAGTTTTCTGGCGAATATTTCATGGAGCACGGACGGCAAAGCATTTTATTACTGTAAGAATATGGGAGATAAACCGTTAATGGGAATTGTAAAACATGACCTGAAGACCGGTCATGAAGAAAGTCTCTTCCAGGTACAGCCGGAAGATTCTCTCCTATATGGCTGGTGGTATTTAAAAGCTTCTCGCGATGGCAGGCGACTGGCGTTCCACTGGAACTCGAAAATCGCCATACTGGATATCGATACCGGGCATGCGGAGAAGCTCGAATACGGAGATGAAAATCACCTGATATTTCCATCATGGTCTCCGGATGGAAAGTATCTGCTGGCCAGAAGGCGGCCGGGTAATACAACAGAGGAGATGAACGAACTTTTCGTTGTTCCGATTTCTGGCGGTCCGGTTCAAAGCCTCAACATCAGCCGTTACCTGCCCCCCGGCGCTCGCATCATGACCTCGCATGACTGGTCGCCTGACGGTAGGACAATCGTTTTCGACACGAGAATGTTTAAATCCGAAGTAAGCTTAATACAGAATGTAATAGCGGAATAATAACCGTACTTTGGTTGAGGGGGAGCCCTCTGATGGGCTCCCCCTCAACATTGAGAAACTCGAACAATTTCTTTTCATTCTGTTTGTAGCATGGCTGTTCATCTTGTTCCTAATCTCCAGTTTGAGAACAAAAAATAGTGATGTTGCTATATTATAGTGGACACACAGTTAAGACTTTTGTATTTTGTTGTAATTATCAGGAGGTGTCCACATGACTGAGAAAAGGACCAGACGAAAGTATACCAAAGAATTCAAACTGGAAGCTGTCCAGCTTGCCCTGTCCCGCGGTGGCAATACTTTTGAAGTGGCCCGGAATCTGGATGTTAATCCCAACATGCTCAACCGCTGGATTCGAGAATATCAGGCAGACAGCCAATATGCCTTTCCGGGTTTAGGTAAATTAAAAGAACCGGATGAAGAGATCCGCAAGCTGAAAAAAGAGTTGGCGGATACGAAAATGGAACGTGACATTTTAAAAAAAGCCTTGAGCATTTTCTCGAGACAAAATCGATGAAATTTAAGTTCATTCACAATCATAGACACCATTTCCCGGTTCGGGTTCAATGTAGAACATTGAAAGTCAAGCCGAGTGGGTATTATGCCTGGACACAGCGTCCCTTGAGCAAGCGAGCCTGTGAGAATGCCCGTTTATTGTTCCATTTCGTTAGTAAAAACTATGCACTTTAAGTGCAAGACTTTCAGTTTTTCAAAAAAATAATTACCTTTCTCTCATCATGAAAATGGGAG
>JAFGDT010000049.1 GCA_016931965.1 bacterium
CAACAGATTTTGAGCTTGAATAATTGAGGACTTTCAGTCCTTTTTTAAAAACCTATGCACTTTCAGTGCATAGTGGTTTAGTTTTTCTGGTTATATCGATATCCTATTAAAGTTCATTTCTATTGTATTAAATATCAATGCATTACAAAGGATCTTTTTGTTCAAAAAAATACGACCAATCAAAGATGGCACTTCTTTTGCCTGTTTTCTGTTCAATTTTGAATGAATGTACGTTGTATTTGAACGTTTGGTATGGTAAAGGAGAGCGCACATGAGAAAAAATGGGGTAAGAAGTATGTTGGTTTTGGTGATGGTCCTTCTTGTATTGGTTTTAGCGGACGTTTCTTTCTCCGAAGAATTCTGCATGTCTGGGGATTTCACATGGGTTTCGACTTATATATGGAGGGGGATCAGACAATTTGAAGGAAATACCCTACAAGGGATAATATCCGGTAACTGGAAATATCTATCATTTGGGGTCTGGTATTCCAGTGTTTCATTTGGAGATGGTACATTGATGGAAACAGATCCATTCTTGAATTTGTCTTTCAATAAGGGATCCTTATCTGGTGGTATCGGAATGACCTATTATAGCTACGATTTCAAAAAGTGGAATGGTTATGCAGATCACGAGATTGAACTGGCGGTCAATGCAGGTTTTTCTCCTGTCGGCATTTCAATCTATTACATTCCAAAACAGGCCAGTACAAAAGGAGATCTCAAGTGTTCAAATTACTGGATTGAGTTGTCTTCGGCATCGAATACATTGGATATGCATTGGGGGATCATAATCGGTTATGGAACTTATTCGAGTCGTTATCTGGAAATGCCCAAAAAAGAGGCAATCGGAAATGTAACATTATCTGCGCAAAAAGAGGTCATAGACCAACTCACTGTGGGATGGTATTATGAGATTCCGTTTAGAACCGATTTAGAGAACAGTTTCTGGATAAGTTGTTCACTATCCTACAAAATCGAATAATTTGTTTTTTGAAGGAGTTGCTATGAAATGTCTATTCTTTCTATTCATTTTTACATTGATTTTTACTATGCCGGTTATGGCTCAGGACATGAATATCGGATCGGTTAACGCCCTGGATACGTTATGGGTTTTGATTGCAGCTTTTCTCGTCTTTTTCATGCAAGCGGGATTCGGTATGGTCGAGGCAGGTCTTGTGCGTGCCAAGAATGCTGCCAATATACTAATGAAAAACATGCTCGATTTTTGTATTGCTTCCATTGGTTTTTTTATTTTTGGTTATGCCTTGATGTTTGGTGGCAATGGCGCATTGCTTGGCACGTATGGATGGTTTCTCAATGGAATCAAGGGGCCGGATGGATTACCATTGTATGCTTTCTGGATATTTCAGGCCGCATTTTGTGGGACAGCTGCAACGATTGTAGCCGGCGGCATGGCTGAGCGTATGAAATTTACGGCTTATCTCCTTTATTCCATTGTCATTTCCGCTTTTATATATCCAATAATTGGTCATTGGATTTGGGGAGGTGGATGGCTTTCAAACTTGAATTTTCATGATTTTGCAGGTTCGACAGTGGTCCATGTTACAGGCGGATTTGCAGCTCTTATCGGTACGATTTTGTTGAAACCCCGCATTGGGAAGTTCAACCCGGATGGTTCACCCAACTTTATAGCTGGACACAGTATGCCCCTGGTTGCATTGGGTGTCTTTATTCTTTGGTTAGGCTGGTTTGGTTTTAATCCAGGTTCCACGCTGGGGTTCGGGGATCCTGAATTGGTAGCCAGAGTGACGATCAACACCAATATTGCAGCGGCCTCAGGAGCCATTGCCGGTATGTTGCTCGCTTGGGGAAAATATGGTAAGCCTGATCTGGCTTTAACGTTAAATGGTGCTCTGGCGGGTCTGGTTGCCATTACTGCACCTTGTGCCATTGTAACACCGATGATTGCCATCCTCATTGGGATCATAGCGGGTGTACTGTGTATATTTGGAGTCAGATGGCTTGATTTGTTGAAAGTCGATGATCCCGTTGGTGCTGTGGCTGTTCACGGTGTTAATGGCATATGGGGGACAGTGGCAGTCGGCTTATTTGGACAGGCTGTTCTGGGTGCTCCTCGTAATGGATTGTTATTCGGCGGAGGATTTACGCAATTAGGAATTCAGGCTTTGGGTGTTGTTTCAGTTATCCTATTTGTGGTCGGATCGATGTGGATTGTGTTTAAAACGATCGATGCGATGGTAGGACTACGTGTGAGTGAAAAAGAAGAACTGCAAGGACTGGACATCGGTGAACACGGTATGGAATCCTACAGTGGTTTTGAAATCTTTACTACAGAATAAAATGAAGATGTTTATATAAATGAATAAATTGAATGAGGATTATAATATGAAACTAATCGTCGCCATTATTCAGCCGCATCAATTGCCGGCTGTGAAAAAGAGTCTGTACGAAAAGCAAGTATATAAAATTACAGTCAGTAACGTCCTCGGATGCGGAGAAGAAAAGGGATACCAGGAATCATTTCGAGGCGTTCAACATGAGGTCGACCTGCTGAAAAAAATTCGTCTTGAAATCGCTGTGAATGAGGATTTTGTAGAGCCGACAATTGCCGCCGTCGTCGATGGTGCGCGAACCAATACCGTGGGTGATGGGAAAATATTTATTATGGATTTACAGGAGTGCATCCGTATACGCACCGGTGAACGGGGCAATCGTGCTATTGGGTAGACTATTCATCTTGTACTTTATTCAGTGAAAATTGGAGAAGATCATTTATGAATAATACATTATCTGGAAATGGACACAAGGTGACTCTCAGGGATTTACACAGACTGATTCAGGAGAATGAAATCCGATTTGTCGATTTTAAATTTGCCGATCTGTTGGGCAGTCTGCAGCACATCACGTTACCGATCGATAAATTCGATGACAATATGTTCATCAATGGAATCGGATTCGATGGATCATCGATACGCGGATTTCAACTGATTCATGAAAGCGATATGCTCATCCGGCCTGTCCTGGATACGATGTTTGTCGATCCATTTATGGATGATCCTACTATTTCGTTTCTGTGCAATATCAAAGATCCCATTACGCAAAAAATCTATTCACGAGATACACGGGCCGTTGCAGAACGGGCAGAATTATTTTTAGAGGCCAATCGCATTGCAGACAAGGCCTTTTTCGGACCCGAACTCGAATTTTTCATTTTTGATGAAATACGGTATGATCAAAAAATCAACGAGGGATTTTATTTTGTTGATTCAGTCGAGGGGTCCTGGAATACGGGCAGAAAGGAAAATCCCAATCTCGGGTATAAACCAAAAGCCAAAGGGGGCTATTTCCCCAGTCCTCCAGTGGACAGCTATCAAAACCTTAGATCAAAAATGGTCAGGGTTCTGATGGATGTGGGCGTCGATGCGGAACTGCACCATCACGAAGTGGCTTCGGGGGGTCAATCTGAGATCGGTATCCGGTTTAATACGATGGTGTTTCAAGGTGATCAGGCTCTAAAGTACAAGTATATCATTAAAAATGTGGCAAGTCGATTTGGTAAAACGGCAACATTTATGCCCAAGCCCATGTTTATGGACAATGGTTCCGGAATGCATGTTCATGTCAGTTTATGGAAAAACGGCAGTAATCTCTTCTATGATCCAAAAGGATATGCGGAGCTTAGTGAAACGGCCATTCATTTTATTGGCGGTTTGTTGCGACATGCGCCTGCCTTGTGTGCATTCTGCGCACCGACGACCAACAGTTACAGAAGGCTGGTTCCCGGTTTCGAAGCGCCCATCAATCTGGTCTATTCACAGAGAAACCGGAGCGCCTGTGTTCGAATTCCCATGTATACGGGAAGCGAGAAAGCGAAACGCCTGGAATTCAGAACACCCGATTCGTCCTCCAATCCCTATCTGGCATTTGCGGCGATTTTAATGGCCGGGATAGACGGTGTTCTGGAAAACATCGAGCCCCCTGCACCGATAGACGAGGATATCTATGAATTAATGCATCGGCCGGATGCCCCCAGTATTGAAAATACACCAGGATCACTGGAGGAAGCTTTAGATGCGCTGGAGGCGGATCATGTGTTTCTGTTGCGGGATCAGGTTTTTACACAGGATCTCATTCAGGTCTGGCTGGATTATAAGCGGGAAAAAGAGGTGGATTATATCAGACTGCGTCCCCATCCCGGAGAATTTGCATTATACTATGATGTGTAAATCACGATATACTGTTGCATTATTATATTTTTATTGGTGATTATATAGATGACAGACCCAATTAAAAGGATTACATAATGAATAATAATTCATCTTCTGTTTTAGATGACATTGATAAGGCAGAATTAAAGATTTTTACGCTTCATCGCAAGGGACTTGATTGCAATGTTGTTAAGAACAGAAAGATCAAAAAGTAAATCAAATTTGCAATAGTAACTTTTGAATTGATCTTTTTTTATAGATGTTAAGTCCAATGATTCTGAATACTCATTTAATTGTTCATCATCTAAGAAAAACTTACATTCTGTTCTTTTGCATGAAGAAAAATTATTAAACGGACAATTTGCGTATGTTAGGTGTTCATAGTTTGATTTCATTTTTTGTTTTCCCTTGTTGTTCTTTGAAATTATAATTGGTCGGCAGGAACAGCCTTTACTACATCTATCATTGGAAAGTTGGCCAACGAGTTGGCACTTCCCGAATAGCTTGTTCTGGCAAACCATTCCGAACCTTATCCAATACCTCGGTACATCTGTACCGGAATGGCCCACTTAGTACCGTTAATACTAAATGGGATAGTTCGCATAAGAACGAATTCTTAATTGGCCTATTTCGGAACTGCCGACCCCATGAACCGTCTTGCCAGATTGCCGATTATTAACGGTAATCGAATAAAGGACGGAAGCTCAAAAGTTTTGTTAACATAACAATTCTCCTTTGCTTCGGTTCATGTACGGGCTTAATTGCCCGTGAATTTATTGTATAACATTAAACATATAAAACATTTATTAATTGTCAAGAGAAAAATTTGTATGATAAATAAAGATTTTTAAAAAGGTAAAGATTATTGGGTTTGCGAAATATACAATCACCTTTTTATTTATCTTATAAGGAGGATCAAATGGAACAAACAATCGGGTTCATTTTATTTGCAGGCGCTTTATTCATCATGCTCATCATCGTATTTGTGAAAGCGAACCTTGTGATCTGCCAACCCAATGAAGTGGTCATTATCGCAGGTAGAACCAAAAAAATGGCCGATGGCTCGATGCGAGGATATCGTATTCTGAGAGGAGGTCGCGGATTCAGAAGGCCGATCATCGAATCGGTTCGGCGGCTTTCCCTGAACGCGATGCCCATTGAGATTCGCTTGACCAAAGCCCTTTCGAAAGGCATCATTCCGATCAATATCGATGGACAGGCCAATGTTAAAATCGCCGGCAGTGAAGATGAGGGGTTGAATCATGCCATTGAGCGTTTTCTCGGGAAGAATCTGAATGAGATTGCTGCTGTCGCCAAAGAAACCATTGAAGGCAATTTACGGGGTCTTCTGGCCACGGTAACACCGGAGGAGGCCAATGCGCAAAGACTCAAACTGGCGGAAGCCGTCGTCGAAGAGGCCTCAGCGGATCTTCGAAAATTGGGACTTGTTCTCGATTTTGTAAAGATTCAAAATATCTCCGATGAACAAGGCTATCTGGAGGCTATCGGCCGACAAAAGAATGCGGAAGTTGTGAAGAATGCCAGAATTGCTGAAGCAACAGCTGAGGCGGAGGCCAAGATAGTCACCGCAGAGGAAAAAAGAAGAGGCAGCGTTGCTGAAGCCCAGGCACAAATGGAAATTGTCGAAGCGGAGAATCGGTTGTATGTGCACCGTTCCAGTCTGGAGTCGAAAAGCAACGAAGCACGGGAAAAGGCGAAAGTCGCTGGAGAAATCGCTCGAATAACCGAAGAAAAAAAATTGGAGGCAGAACGCATTCTTTTAAATGAGAAGAAGTACAGAGCCGAGGTCATCATTCCAGCAGAAGCCGAAAAGAAAGCCAGTGAACTCAAAGCACGCGGTGAAGCAGCCAAAATATTGGAAGATGGAATAGCGACAGCCGAAGCCATTAAAAAAATGCAGGCCGAATGGAAAGATGGAAAAACCAGAGATCTTTTTCTCATTCAACTGTTGCCCGAACTGCTTGATAAAACGACGCGCGTGATCTCTGATAATCTCCACATTGAAAAACTGACCATTCTGGACTCCGGCAATGGAGATGGTCTGCCAAATCATGTGAAAAATATAACAGGCGCGGCCATCTCTGTCATTGAACAATTGAAAAATGCGACAGGCTTGGATTTACCCGGCTTGTTGAGTTCGGTTGCCAATCATAAATCAAAAAAGGAGACTGTTATACCCAAAGAATTATCCAAATAAGTACTGAAGTGAGATAACACATGGGGAAACAATCACCTCCCAGTACAGGACTCCCGGAAATTGATCAGCTTTTTCAGGGAGTCAGACTGGGAGACAATATTGTATGGCAGGTCGATTCGATCGACGATTATGTTCATTTTGTTCATCCTTTCTGCCTGGAAGCCAAAAGAGAGAAGCGACCACTGATCTATTTTCGTTTTGCCGATCATCCATCTGTTCTGCCGAAGAATGTGCAAGAAGAGGTTGTTCAACTGCATCCAGAGGATGGTTTTGAGCTGTTCATTTTTGAGATATTCGATGTCATTGAAAAGTATGGCAAGGGAGCCTGTTATGTCTTTGACAGCTTATCCGATTTAACGGTCGATTGGTACAGCGACCGCATGTTAGGGAATTTCTTCATGCTGACCTGTCCCTATCTCTATGATTACGAGACTGTGACTTATTTTGCCATATTGCGAAATCATCACATGGATGTGGCTATTCGTGCTATTCATGATACCGCACAGATTGTTCTTGATGTATATAATAATAAAGATACGTTGTATCTTCATCCCCTTAAAGTAGATCAACGGTATTCACCAACGATGTATATGTTGCACATTTGGGATAACAATCGGTGTTATCCTGTGACCAGTAGTGTACCCATAGCTGAAATTATGACTTCTCTCCCGCAACCTCAGTTGGGTTTCGCATTTCAAAGTGTGGATTATTGGACACGCAGTTTTTCACGGGCAGAATTTCTAGTTGATCAAGTCAAACAGGGGAAAAAGCCAAATAAAGAATATGATGAGGTCTTTCATCGGATTCTGAGAATGGTAGTGACCCGTGATGACCGTTTGTTTAAATTGGCCAGTCAGTATTTTGACCTTGAAGATCTGATACGCATCGGGAAGCGGATGGTTGGGACTGGATTGATTGGAGGCAAATCTGCAGGTATGTTGTTAGCACGGGCAATCATCCGTAAATCGGATCATCATTTACAGACAATACTTGAGGAGCATGATTCATTCTTTATGGGTACAGATGTATTTTATACCTATTTGATTCTGAACAGATGCTGGTGGCAGAGACGTCAAATATTGAGTCAAGAGCAGAATTTTCAAAATGTCGAGGATGTCCATCAAAAATTATTGAATGGGAAATTTCCAGCCGATATTGTTGAACAATTTAAAAGTCTGCTGAAATATTTCGGGCAATCGCCGATTATTGTCCGTTCAAGCAGTCTGTTGGAGGATGCTTATGGAAATTCATTCGCCGGAAAATATGAGAGCGTTTTTTGCGTTAATCAAGGATCACCAGAAGAAAGATTAGAGAACTTTATTGCGGCTGTTCGCAGGGTGTATGCCAGTACATTGACTCCCGAGGCGCTGGCCTATCGGGCTCATCGAGGGCTGTTGGACAGTGATGAGCAAATGGCTATATTGGTTCAACGTGTATCCGGTGATAAATATGGTGATTCCTTTTTCCCTCAGGTTGCCGGTGTAGGCTACTCATTCAATCCTTATGTCTGGAATGCTTCTATCGATCCCAAAGCAGGTGTGTTGAGAATTGTATTTGGACTGGGTACAAGAGCGGTCAACCGATACGATGATGATTATACAAGAGTGGTGGCATTAAACGCACCCGAAAAAAGACCCGAAGCAAATATCGACGAAGCCCGAAGATATGCACAGCAAAAAGTCGAAATTCTCAATTTAAAACTGAATCGGATGATCACATGCGGTTTTGAGGACATCATCCAGTCATTGCCTCATTCGCAAATTGGTCTTTTGACATCCAGTGAGGAGAGAATGAAAAGCAGAATGGATATGAAAAACAATGGAGAACGATTACCTCATTTTTTAAGTTTTCAGCCGTTGCTGTCACAAACGCGGTTCTTAAACGATATGGGTCGGATTTTTAAGATATTGGAAGAAGCCTATCAGTATCCCGTGGATATCGAATTCACCCTTAATATCATGGATGATGATGGAACCCAATATCGGATCAATCTTGTGCAATGCAGGCCTTTTCAGGTCAAACGTGATATCGGTATGATTGTATCGCTCGATCATCTTAATCAGGAAAATATGATTTTCCAGACAGGAGGGCCCATTATCGGCAACAGTCGTATCACCTCTATCGATCGGTTAATATTCGTTGTTCCATCCGCTTACAGTCAACTCAATCCCGGCGATCGCTATTCAATCGCACGGCTGATTGGAAGATTGACCCATATACAAACCCATGGCGAGGGAAAAATATTGCTCCTCGGTCCTGGTCGGTGGGGAACAGAGATGCCGTCATTGGGCGTGCCTGTCGCTTTTTCAGACATCAATACCGTCTCTATTTTATGTGAGATTGCCGTGATGCATGAAGGTCTCGTACCGGACGTATCCCTGGGGACCCATTTTTTCAACGATCTGGTTGAAATGGATATTCAATACTGCGCAGTCTATCCCGGTCAGAAAGGTCATGATATGAATTTACGGTTGTTGATGCAATTACCCAATAGCCTGCTTGACCTGTTACCCGATGCCATTCCATGGAAAGAAACGGTCAAAGTGGTTGAACCAGATGGGAATGATGATATGATTTATATCCATATTGATTCGATGTCACAACAGGCAATTTGTTATTTAAAAAAAGTTGGATAAAGGGCATTATCCCGTTCACAGCTCAATTTGTTTGATAAAAATCATACAATAATGTTATATTATTTTATATATAATACATAATTGTTATAGTGTTTAATCATTTCATCTGTTTCAAAGAGAATGTGTTTGGTATGTATATCGGTTCTGATTGTGTAGATGAAATGATCTTCAATTGCGATGTCTATCCTCATTTTCAGTCGCCTGTATTTCTGTTTTAAAACTTATATTTGTGAAAAACCCTGCAAGTTAGAATAACCTGAAGATTCATTTGATAAAATATAACTCATACAATATTGTCAGGAAAATTACTATATAATACGAAATTGTATGTTATTAAGCAAATGACTTTCTCTTGTGCAAGTTTCGAGTAAGATCCATAATTGTGTCTAATCCTAAGTTATTTATGAAAATGGATATCTTCATATGAAAAAATAAAAAAATAGGATTTTTATGGTACGACTATTGCCATTGTATATTTGGATTCTTTTTGAACACTTTGGGGCGTAGCATAGCTGGCAATGCACCTGGCTGTTAACCAGGCTATCGTAGGTTCGAATCCTACCGCCCCAGCAACAGCAAAACAGTTCATCAATGTCGTGTCAAACTGAAAAGGATAGAATATGAAAACACCAAAAGATTTTTTTGAATATGCCAGCAAACATGGTGCGGAAATGGTCGATCTGAAGTTTGTTGATCTGCTCGGATCCTGGCAGCACTGCACTTTTCCCATTGAAACGTGGGATGATGATACGTTCAAGGTTGGGGTTGGTTTTGACGGCTCATCTATACGTGGATGGCAGGGTATTCATATGTCCGATATGCTGGCAGTGCCCGATGCGGTTACAACCTGTCTTGATCCATTTTTTGCTAAACCGACGGTTAGTGTGATTGCCAATATTGTCGATCCGATTACGATGGAAGATTACACGAGAGACCCGCGTCATGTAGCGCGCAAAGGTATTAACTATTTGAAAAAAACAGGCATAGCGGATAACTGTTATGTCGGGCCAGAACCAGAGTTTTTCATTTTTGACGAGATCCGCTACGAACAAAAACAAAATATCGGCTTTTATCAAATTGATTCGGTCGAAGGGGCCTGGAATACCAATCGTATTGAGGAACCCAATCTGGGATATAAGCCGAGTTATAAAGGTGGATATTTTCCCGTCAGTCCAACAGATACGTATCATGATCTCCGCGGTGAAATGGTCTATGAACTCCGAAAGGTTAATATTGTTGTTGAAGCCCATCATCACGAGGTGGGAACCGGGGGACAGGCGGAAATCGATATGAAATATGCCGAGCTGGTCAAGATGGCCGATCAGTTCATGTGGTATAAATATATTGTCAAGAATGTGGCCAAACGAGCGGGAAAAACCGTAACCTTCATGCCCAAACCGATTTTTGAAGACAATGGCAGTGGCATGCATACCCATTTTTCTCTGTGGAAAGCGGGAAAACCTCTTTTTTCAGACAGTAGGGGTTATGGGGGGTTGAGCAAACTGGCACTTCATGCCATTGGGGGTGTGTTGAAACATGCACCAGCGATACTGGCTTTTGCGGCTCCAGGCACCAATTCCTATCGCCGTCTGGTGCCCGGTTTTGAAGCACCTGTCAATCTGGTGATGTCTCAAAGAAATCGCTCTGCCGCTGTTCGCATTCCCATGTATCATACCAATCCAAAAACAAAGCGGTTCGAATTCCGGTGTCCGGATCCCAGTGCAAACGGTTATCTGGCATTTACCGCATTGCTTATGGCGGTCATTGACGGTATTCAAAATAAAATCGATCCCGGTGAACCTCTGGATCGCGATATCTATGAGATGTCTGCTGAGGAACTGACGAAGTATCCAAAAGTACCTGGGTCGCTTGAAGAAGCATTGAAGGCTCTGAAGGAGGACCATGCTTTTCTGACCGAAGGGGGCGTTTTTACCGATGATTTAATTGAAGCGTGGATCAAATATAAAACTGAATTTGAGATTGAGCCATTGACTTTACGACCCCATCCATACGAATTCGAATTGTATTACGATAGTTAATGATATTTTGAGTATCCGCTTATTTGTTGGAATTTTGTGTTACACCTGTCATGGTTTCTCCTCTGCAATTGAATCATGAGATGAGGGGGTGACGGGTGTTGTTATTTTAATGATCAAGGGATGATGAATAAAAAGAATAAAATGGGTTTTCAGCGAAATGCGGCAGGATTCCCTGAAAAGGAGGGTCTGTATGATCCTGCATTCGAGCATGAGAGCTGCGGGATCGGGTTTGTCGTCCGAATCGATGGTATCCCCCGGCATGCCATTGTGAAGAATGGCATTCAAATCTTGATCAATCTTGAGCATCGGGGTGCCGTCGGGGGAGATAAATCCACGGGAGACGGTGCGGGCATTTTGGTTCAGATTCCGGACCGATTTTTTCGAAAAACATTTCAGGGAATTGTACTGCCTGATGCGGGTCATTATGCAGTGGGTATGGTTTTTCTCCCTTCTGATTCCGGATTGGCCCAAAATTGTATCGAGATTTTCAATCACATCGTTCAAGATGAGGGATGCCAGGTTTTGGCTTGGCGGGAAGTTCCTGTGCAACATCAACATTTGGGAAGACTTGCACGGACAACCGAACCCTGTATCCAGCAGGTTTTTATTCATCGCAAAGACATCGACAAATCTCTTTTTGAAAGAAAACTGTATGTGATTCGGCGCCGGATCGAAAAGCGAATCTCTGAAATGCAGGGTATCGATTTCAGTCAATTTTATATCGTTAGTCTTTCCAGCCAAACGCTGATTTATAAAGGGCTTTTGACGGGTACCCAACTGGCCCACTATTATCCCGATCTGCAGAATGAACATTTTATTAGTGCTTTTTCAATGGTTCATCAGCGGTACAGCACCAACACAATGCCGACATGGAATCTGGCGCAGCCTTTTCGTTTTTTAGCACACAATGGTGAAATCAATACCCTTCGAGGAAATATAAATCGGATGAAAGCCAGAGAGCCTAACATGCAATCGAGGCTTTTTGGAAATGATATTGAAAAAATCAAGCCGGTCATTGTTGAAGGAGGGAGTGACTCGGCGGTATTTGATAATGTGCTGGAATTGATGGTTATGGGGGGACGGTCCCTGCCGCATGCCATGATGATGATGGTGCCAGAAGCTTTTGCATCCGGCATCCAGATGAGCGAAGACAAGCGGG
Organism: bacterium; assembly: GCA_016931965.1. Classification (GTDB taxonomy): domain Bacteria; phylum Zhuqueibacterota; class QNDG01; order QNDG01; family DSAB01; genus JAFGDT01. The sequence goes on from JAFGDT010000049.1 coordinate 12,243, forward strand.
CTTTTTATGAATTTCATTCCGCTATCATGGAGCCGTGGGATGGTCCAGCCGCACTGGTTTTCTCCGATGGTCGATATGTCGGCGCCACCTTAGATCGAAACGGTCTCAGACCTGCCCGTTATACAATCACAAAAGACGGTATGATTGTGATGGCCTCCGAAGCGGGTGTTCTCGATTTTCCGGGCGAGCAGATTCGGAACCGGGGTCGTTTACAACCCGGCAAGATGTTTCTCGTCGATCTGCAACAAAGAAGAATTGTTCCGGACAATGAAATTAAGGCGAAAATATCCCGTCAGCGTCCCTATAGAAGATGGGTTCGGGATAAAAGCATTGCGCTCCGCGGTCTGTTTACGCCTTCCCGTATCCCTGCCATCGATCCGGAACAACTGTTGCGGAAACAGCACGTGTTCGGATACACGGACGAAGAGCTGCGCATGGTGATCAGCCCGATGGCCTCACGGGGTCAGGAGCCGATCGGGTCGATGGGGAACGATACTGCGCTGGCCATCCTTTCCCATCGTCCTCAATTGCTCTACCACTATTTTAAACAGCTTTTTGCTCAGGTCACCAATCCTCCTATCGATCCTTTGCGGGAAGAGCTGGTCATGTCGCTGGAGAGCTTTTTGGGGCGGGAGAAGAATTTTTTAGACGAAACGCCGGATCAGTATCGGGGATTAAAATTGAGCCATCCGATTCTGACCATACGAGATATGATGCGCATGCGGGATGCTGATCATCCTGAAATCATTTTAAAGGATATCGATATACTGTTTCCGGCTGAAGGCAATGGTGAAGCGCTGGAAAAAGCCCTTTTGTCTATTTTCCGAAAAGCCGAACAGCATATCACAGATGGTGCAACCCTTCTCGTTCTCACCGATCAAAAGGCGGATGAAGATCATGTGCCTGTTCCTTCACTACTGGCCACCTCGGGTCTTCATCACTATTTATTAAATAGAGGATTGAGAACATCCGCTGGTATCATCGTTGAAACAAGCGAAGCCAGAGAGATTATGCATTTTGCCTTATTGATTGGTTACGGAGCTGACGGTATCTGTCCCTATCTGGCTTTTCAAACCATTCGACAGATGGCCGAATCCCACCTGCTTGAAAAGGAATCCACGCCAGAGGATGCCATGGACAATTACATGACGTCGGTCAAAAAGGGTTTGTTGAAGACATTTAGCAGAATGGGCATCTCGACTGTCCACAGTTTTTTTGGAGCGCAGACATTTGAGGCTGTAGGGTTGGGTTCGGATCTGGTGAATCGGTATTTTTGCGGCACAGTATCCCGTGTCGAGGGTATCGGGCTGGAAGAAATCGCGAGGGAGGCGGTTGAGCGTCATCGTCAAGGGTATCCGAATGATAGACCGGTTCAAAAACTGTTGGATGTTGGGGGCGCTTATCATATTCGACAGGGAGGAGAAAAACATCTCTGGAGTCCAGAATCGATTTACAAATTCCAGATGGCGACACGAGCAAACGATTATCATGTCTTCAAAGAATATACACATTTGATTGATGATCAATCCCGTGAGCGGGTTACGCTCAGGAGTCTCTTTCGGTTTAAGAAGCGCAAATCCATACCGATTGGTGAGGTCGAGTCCGTCGAATCGATTGTCACCCGGTTTTCTTCTGCCGCCATGTCTTTTGGATCAATCAGCCCGGAAACGCACGAGACGATCGCCATTGCCATGAATCGTCTGCATGCATGGAGCAATTCCGGCGAGGGAGGAGAGGATCCGCAACGGTATATTCTCCTATCCAACGGAGACAACAGACGATCGCGGATTAAGCAGGTCGCTTCTGGACGATTTGGCGTCACCACGGAGTATCTTGTCAATGCCGATGAGCTTCAGATTAAGATTGCGCAGGGGGCGAAACCGGGTGAAGGGGGTCAGCTTCCCGGCCATAAGGTGAGTGAGGAGATTGCCCGGGTGCGTCATACCACTCCGGGTGTCACACTGATCTCACCTCCACCTCATCATGATATCTATTCGATTGAAGACCTGGCCCAACTGATTTATGATTTGAAAGAGGTGAATCCGCAGGCCCGCGTCTCTGTAAAGCTGGTATCGGAAGTGGGCGTGGGTACCATTGCCACTGGCGTGGCCAAGGCCAACGCCGATATGGTCCTCATTTCCGGACATGACGGGGGCACCGGTGCCTCACCGCTTACGGCTATCAAGCATGCCGGTCTGCCCTGGGAACTGGGTCTGGCCGAGACTCATCAAACACTTATCGGAAACCATCTTCGTGATCGTATTTGCGTTCAGGTTGATGGGCAACTTAAAACCGGACGTGATCTGATCATCGCAGCGCTTCTGGGTGCTGAAGAATTCGGATTTGGATCGACGATTCTCGTGACACTGGGCTGCGTGATGATGCGGAAATGTCATTTGAATACCTGTTCTGTCGGTGTCGCCACGCAGGATCCAAAATTGCGCAGCCGGTTTGCGGGGAAGCCGGAATATGTGGAAAGATTTTTAAGATTCATCGCTCAGGAATTGCGTGAATATATGGCTCAGCTCGGATTCCGCACGGTTGACGAACTGGTCGGGCGTGTCGATGTTCTTGATTTTAAGCCGGCGATTGAACACTGGAAATCGAGCCGGCTCAATCTCGAATCCATACTCCATTCGCATACTCAAAGAAAAAAGGAATCGCTTCACTGTCTGAAAGAGAAAAGTCGAAACGAGGTTACTGATTTTCATCGTGAGCTTGCTGAGAAAGTAAAACCAGCAGTTGAAAATAAAGAAAAAGTACATATTGAAATGGATATTCGCAATGTCCATCGCACCGTTGGGGCTGCAGTGAGCGGACAGATCGTAAAGAAATTCGGCGCAGGTGGGCTATCCGAAGATACGATTCAAATGATTTTTCGAGGATCGGCTGGTCAGAGTTTTGGCGCATTTCTGGCGCCGGGTATTTCCATGCGGATTGAAGGTGAAGTAAATGATTATATGGGTAAGGGGATGTCGGGTGGACGCATTGTTCTGGTTCCACCCCGTGGAGCTACTTTTGTTCCCTGTGAAAATATTATTTGCGGCAATGTGGTGCTTTACGGTGCAACCGGAGGAGAGGTGTACATCAATGGTATTGCGGGAGAACGTTTTGCCGTTCGTAACAGCGGAGCTCTTGCCGTGGTTGAAGGATTGGGGGATCACGGGTGTGAATATATGACCGGCGGGATTGTCGTGGTGATCGGTCCGACCGGAAAAAATTTCGCAGCCGGTATGAGCGGCGGGATTGCTTATGTGTATGATGAGACGGAATTGTTTGATACGAAATGCAATCTCGACATGGTGGATCTGGAAAGCGTGTGGAATCAAGAAGACCGACAGCAACTCAGATCCATGCTGGAAAATCATGTCCGTTTTACGGGAAGTCCGAGAGCGAAAATGATTCTGGATAGCTGGGAGGCCCGTTTGCCCCTCTTTGTAAAGGTCATGCCGATTGATTATCGAAAGGCGCTTATGCGAATCCGTATGAAGGAGGACAGAGACCGCATCACGGTTTCTGCAACTGAAGAGGTTTTTTGATGGGTAAGGTGAACGGATTTATGCTTTATCCGAGGGAAAATCCACCCAAGGAGTCGGTGGAGAGTCGCATTCATCATTTTAATGAATTTGAAAAAACGCTGTCACCGGATCGGATTAAAAAACAAGCTGCGCGCTGCATGGATTGCGGAATTCCCACCTGTCATAATTTCGGTTGTCCGGTTAAAAATCGTATACCGGAATGGAACGATATGGTATATCGCAATCAATGGAAAATCGCTCTTGACCTGCTTCATGCAACAAACAATTTCCCGGAGTTTACCGGTAGACTCTGTCCTGCCCCTTGCGAAACGGCCTGTACGCTTTCCATTAATGAGGAGCCGGTGACCATCAAACATATTGAACTTCAAATTGTTGAACGGGGCTGGAAAGAGGGATGGATTGTTCCGGAACCTCCACTTTACAAGACACACAAGCGGGTTGCGGTTATCGGTTCGGGTCCTGCCGGATTAACGGTTGCCCAGCAACTTGTCCGGTTGGGTCATGAAGTGGTCATTTTTGAAAAATCGGATCGGATCGGGGGACTTCTTCGTTACGGGATACCCGACTTCAAGCTCAACAAGCAGTTGATCAATCGGCGTATGAATCAAATGCAAGAAGAGGGGGTTCAATTTGAAGTGGGTGTTGATGTTGGAATCGATATTTCAAGCCGGTATCTCCAGCGTTCATTCCAAGCTATTGTCCTGACAACGGGTTCAAATGTGCCAAGAAATTTGGATATACCCGGTCGTGATTTGGATGGAATCCATTATGCAATGGATTTTTTGATCCTGCAAAATAAACGAATTGCAGGTGATCTTATTTCTCAAAAGCAAGAAATGACAGCCAAGGGTAAAGATGTCGTCGTCATCGGAGGAGGGGATACCGGTTCGGATTGTGTCGGTGTCTGCCGACGTCAGGGAGCAAAAAGTATAGTCCAGATTGAACTTCTTCCTGTTCCTCCCCAGCATCGAACTCAATACAATCCGTGGCCCACATGGCCTAACGTCTTACGGACTTCAAGTTCACAGGAAGAAGGCTGTGAGCGGTTATGGGGCATTCTGACGAAGGCATTTGTCGGAGAAAAGGGGCGGATTTTTAAGTTACGTTGTGTACGCATCAAATGGGACGAACCGGCAAATGGAGGACAATCTCAATTTAAAGAAATTCCCGGTTCGGAATTTAAACTGTCCTCTGATCTTGTTCTTCTGGCAATGGGATTTGAGCATGTTGAACAGGGACCTTTGATTCAGGATTTACAGATATGTTGTGATGAAAAGGGAAACATCATCATCGATCAGAACGGGATGACATCTGTTCCCGGTGTGTTTGCCGGTGGGGATTGTGTCAGGGGTGCTTCTTTACTGGTTCATGCAATTTATCAGGGAAGACAGGTTGCAGAAGGAATTCATCGTTATTTAAAGTCGTCCGATTAGGAAAAGGTCACATATTCAAATAGATCATCCCTATCATTCTACCCAGAGACGATTTGTATTGAGTAATCGCTCCCCTTTTAAAACTTTGCATTTTATTTTTACATCTAACAAGAACATTCAATATTTCATTTGTTCTTATTATTAGAGTAAATATATCTAAACCGTTTCTTGAGTTTTTGAAGGAAATAGGATATAGAATAGAACCAGAAACCTGTGATTGAACAAAGCGATTAGGGATCACGTTGCGTGTTTGATTGTATCAAAGCATCGGGCAAAAGTGTGTTTCGGTGATCTAAAAGAAATTGTATTTGGGCTTCAGCCCATATACTGTTTCCCTTAATATTAAAATGTGTAGGATCACTCACCCAATAGAATTCTTCTACTTCAGAGTCTTTAATACTTGGATATAATGCGGTGTATCCGTTTAAATAGGGGATTTGAAGTTCATTTGCCAATTCTTCAAGCACATCATGGGGTTTTGAAGACCAAGTTCCCGAGAATTGAGGATAATGAGGGACACTTGTAAGCATCATTTTAACATCGTGTTCCCGAACCAATTTAGCAATAAGCTTAATGATATTCATTGAGAAACCGACATTTTGATTAATGGTTTCATTCCATTCATGAGATAACCAATCTGCTGAGCTGCTTTGTTCTGAATGCCAAGGCAACCAAGCGAAAGGTCCTTCTGATATATTGGCTACCGGTGACAGCAGTTTTGAGAGCAAACGGTAAAAAAGCATTTTTGAGAATAGAAAGTTATGAACACGTTGAAAAATTGAGAGCTCTATCGTTCCACGGGGAGTCAGTACAAATCGTTCGCGATCCTCTGCAGCAGATGGTAAAACGGCCGTTGGATACCCATGTTCGTCAACCATCAATCTATGACGATATATTTCATCATTTGGGATGTCAGTCATATCAATATTTACGACAATTAAGTCGGGTGAATAATCAAAAACATGTTCCTTTATTAAAAGGTAATAGAGCAATGTTGAGTAACTTGATGTCCCGGTATTGATGACTTCAATATGAATTTCTTTTGGGGAATAGATTTCATTCAATTTGCTTTCAACTATTTCTACCATATTTTCTTCATAAGGGACAACCCCTTGGACACTTGAATCACCGATGTAAAAGATACGATAGACACCTTGCTCTTTTTCCAATTTGATATCGTCGTATTCTATCCAGCTCTGGCTGTTTGTAAAAAAACGATACTGGATTCCTCTCGTTTCCAATACAATATCCAAATTGGGAACCCATTTGTGATTTATGATTGGATCAGAAATAATGGTCCCCTCACGAATGGATGAATTGATACCATTTGTATTCAAAAAAGAGGGTGCAATAACCCTCGTTATCCTTAATCCCAGTTCACAAAGGCCAAAAATAGCCATAATTACCAAAATTGAGAAGAAAAAGTTACGTATTATAATATGAATCTTCATGATGATTTATTTGATCGATAAAAAGTCAATGCCAAACAATGAGGTGACGCCAGATTGATTAATTTGCATTTGAAATAAATTTTTGTGATGCATCAAACCCATTTCAAGAATTGATTTGTTTAATTATCGGGTTTATGTCGAAACTTATTAGATTATATCAAATTATTCTCAAAATATCAAGGATAAATTATTCAGCCAAGATAAAGATGATGGTGTTGCTCGGTACAATCTGAATACATATCCTACACTGAATCGGGTCGGACAATCCCGAATGATATTGGAAAATCCAATCCTTTTGATTGTGTTCGGGCACATAGAATCCTGAATGCTCCCATGTTGTAGGAGCTTACCTGCTGATTCCTGCAACTGATCAGGTAAAACAAGGGGCAGAAGGAATCCATCGGTATTTGAAGCAGTGTGGTGAAGGACAATATCTGTGTTTGTTACATCCTAAGAATTGATTGCAAGTATAAGGTTTCGAATATTTTATCATCAAACCTGGCAAGTCTTCAAGAACAGTCGGATTTTTCATGTCATTTTTCACAGATCATTATAGGACAGATGAATCGTTATCCTTTATTTAAAGATAAAAAAGCAAATTATTCTTCATGTAAATATTTGTATGGATTTCAACTCAAATGTTTATTAAACCTTTGATGCTTTCAAGAAACACCTCGGGTTTGTCAGGTGTCACAACGATTGTACGATTGGGGAATTTTAGAACGACAGCGCGCTTCGGGTCTGTGGCGAATGCACGATACGAACCGAGTTTTTTATTTCTAAACAGTCCGGCGAAACAGAACAAGCCCCCATTTCCCCATGTTCGAATGGATCGGGACATGGCTTCGGGATCCACTTCGATAGAAACAAGATCTCTCACATTCAACTTGGATTCCCATCCCAAACGATGGATGAGCAATGTGTCACCTGATAATGCATACCCTCGAATCATGAAGAATGATGCAATGATGAGTATGGATAATGGCATCACAATCATGCCGAGAATCCAGAGTCTGTCTTTGTGCTGACCAGTGAAAATACCGATAAGAGGAATCCCGATGAGGATGATCGCACATAAAGCTGTTATGAATTTGAGTGCTGATCCCCACGGGGCTTTAAACGAAACATTGTGATTCATCTTTTTTCCTATTCATGTGTGAAGTGATCTGTCAGAATCCGGTATAAAGCTCCCTGAAAGCAATTTTCAATTTCCTCTAAAGTTTTTGAACCGAATATCAATGCAATGGCGATCGGGTCACTCCTGTAATCCGTATGCCCTTCATAGAATCCATAACGCATGATATAGTAGGGTGCCATCTCACTGAAGTGGATATGGGAGAGTTTGTTTTCCAATTCCATGAATTGCTGATCCGAAAGTGAGGAATAATGTTCCCTGAGAAATGATTTTTCTTCGGCTGATAACTCGGTTCTGATATCAAAATCAAAATTGCCTTGAATCTCATCCTGAAAAATAGATATCTGCCATCCCTTTGATCCCTCGGCTTCAAGTGAGACTTTTCTTCCGTTGTAAAAGAATTCTTGAATATTATCCCAGAATCTTACCCAATTCCCCAGTTCAATTTCTTTTAAGATGATATTCCAGACATGAAAAAGCGGTTTGGCCATTTGCGGATGGGTGAGATTTAACACCGAAACCAGCCGGTTGTCTCCTTTCAGGACAGAGATGATGTCTTCATCATCAGCCATAAAACCGGCTCCTGAAAATCTATCAGGACGGCCGATGTAGGTGATCAGTGAAACAGGAAAACCGGTGATCATTTCCTTTTCGTCCAATTCCGATTCGGAATGCAGTCCGGTTTGGGCGAGTGTGGGAAAATCGCCTCTGTCAACCAATAGTTGCTGATCCTTTCCTAAAACATTTCCAACTCTTGTGCTGTAGTGCAGTGGAGTTCCATTTTCAACCGTAACCGGTATCAGCGCATATCGATCATTCTTCAAATGTGCCAGCACGATCTCGGTTCCATCTTCGGCTGTGAATGGGGAAGAGATGTCGGGTAAATAATCGTAGGTATCGGGATAGAGATGGTATACATTCCGATTATAGTCGATTGTTGTCAATTCAGCCTGCGGGGGATAGGATAAACCAGATATGAATAAACATGAAGAAAAAAGAAATAGGATTATCGTTTGTGTTTTCAATTTTATATTCTCTCTTTTAAATTGAGTTTATATATGCATTTTCGGATAATCCTGATTGATATTGCAGTGTGGAATCTAATTCCCCATCCCCAGAGGCTATGCCCTTGGGCAAATGTGTTCAATTTATCTTTTTAAAACTTGTTATTTTATCTGTCTGTTCTCCCATAAACATCCACCTCCTGAATCTCTTTCAGAAATAAAGTCCTCGGACTGTTGTAAAAATTCATGAAATCATCGGGAAAGGGCTGTGTTGGCGTACCTGGAAAACTTCTTCTATATGTATGGCGCCAGGTTAATACATAACCGACAGGGTATTTGGTCACGATCGGCAGCAATACAGTTGACCACCAGTCTGTCATACCACGCCTTGCGCCAGTTTCGCTCAATGCGGTTAATTTTCTTCTTGCAATGGCTTCCTCAGTGACAAATTTCAGCGCACTGTCCAGTTCGGCATTAAATTGCTCACCGCGGTCATACATATCGAGTGACAACATGTCGATGATGTCGTCTCCAGGATAACCTCTCAGATACTGTTCAAGGCTGGTCACCCTGTCGGTATTGTAGGCATACAGGATGTTGTGCAATCCCCTTTTATCGCGCAAGAATTCAACCGTGTACCGCCAGAGGGTCGCATATTCCTCATCCGTGCAGATGGTGGTTCCCCACCAGAAGAAGCTACCCGAGTGTTCGTGGTAGGGCCTGAAAATAAAAGGTACGGGCGTGCCATTTTCGTCTTTTAAAGTACTGAAAAAATCGGCCAGACGTTCAAGCCAGGCATTAAACGTCTCGTGATTCTTTCCACCGGGAAGGATGGAGGCCACCACTTCTGTTGAACTCACATCCCAGGCTGTACCCCCCTGACGTCGGGCCTCGGCATCAGGCATTTGAATGGTCAGGGGATTTTTGAGATGCCAGCTGATGGTGATGATACCGCCTCTGCTGTAATGAACAACGACTTGTTCGGCTATCTGTGCAAAATTGACCGAATCGATGCTGCGTTCGTCGCCCAATTCGAGATGTCCGAGTTCAAAACCAGCCACAGCGGGGTAATCCCCGGTAAAATCCTTCGTATCCGAACGGCCTTTTTCATACCACCACGTTCTGCCGTACATCAGGTCATCCTGATGTCCGTACATCATGCCTTTCTGCTGGAGCTCCCACACTGATTGAAAGAGCGTTATGGTTTCCGGTGTTGCGTCTCTGTCTGCCGGGACGGGTAAATTGGAGCCGCAACCCAATATTTCGATGCCAGTTATGATGAGAAGGATGAGTAATTTTTTCATGATCTTCTCCTTTTCAAATGTTGAAATTGATTCCATTTTCAATTGATCAGAATACATTTATTTTAACTTTACTTACTCTTGACTTACTCTGTGACCACCATTTTTTTTATAGACTGAAAATCACCCATTTGTATCTTGTAGAAATACAGACCCGAAGAAAATCCGCTCGCGCTAAATGAAATTTCATATCGACCGGGCTGGTATTTTTGATTGATTAAGGTTGCCACTTCCTGTCCCAGCAGGTTGTAGACCTTCAGTAAGACCAGGCAGGATTCTTTTACATCAAACCGTATTGTAGTCTCCGGATTAAACGGGTTGGGGTAATTCTGGAAGAGGGTAAATTGGTCAGGGATTGCATTAACCAGGTTTGCGACAGGTGTACCACCATATACATGTACGTGGATGGGACGGCAGTCAAGTGTTAATTCTGTGGCAATGGTATTGGTGATTTGGCATATGTAGGATCCAGAGTCAGAGACAGTGATCGATTCAATCCCGTAAGCTGAACTGTCTGCGCCGATGATTTCTATCCCGTCTTTAAACCACTGGTACTGGTTGGCTGTACCGCCGACTTGAACCGATAGGGTTAGATTCTGACCTACAGCGACAGAGGTATCGATTGCCTCTCCCACGTTGTCCTGGGGATAATAGCCAAAATTCGGTATGCCGATATTGGGTTCGATGTCTTCGAATGTGAAACGATTTTGAGCTATATCTAATGAATTCAGTGAAGACAGAGAGGACAGGTCGGGCAAATCATCAAACAGATTATCATTCAACTCCAGTGTGTGCAGTTGTGTTAAATTAATTAATGTTGATGGTATGCTTCCTGATAGTTGGTTGCCATATAACCTCAGCACTTGGCAATGGATAAGATTGCCCATTTCAGGGGGAAGAAAACCTGAAAACTGATTTGAGCTAAAACGAAATTCTTTCAGATTAATGAGACTCCCTATTCCTGGTGGAATGGGGCCTGTCATTTGATTGTTCGATAAATCCAGGTTAATCAGATTTGTTAGATCCCCGATTCGAGATGGTATCGGTCCGGAGAGAAGATTGTTGCGCAAATAAAGATATTGGCAGAAAAATAGATTGCAGATTTCAGAGGGAATCGAGTCTGTGAGCTGGTTTTCGGATAAATTAAGTGCTTGTAAATTGGTGAGATTGCCAATTTCTGCTGGGATGGATCCAGAAAGCTGATTGTCGTTTAATATCATCCACACTATCTTTGTTGCATTTTGAATTTCTTCAGGAATGGTACCATCTAACTGATTGTAGCACAAATAGAGATAGGTTAATTCGGTCATATTGCCGATCTCCGGTGGAATAGATCCACCAAGCTGATTAGTACTGAGCTCCAGATAGTATAGATTGTCCAGATTACCAATCTCACCGGGTAGCGTACCTACTAAATTATTGCCGTGTAAATCAATGCGATACACCCGATCTTCTTCAATTGTGACACCATGCCATGTTGAAACCGGACCTGTCAGCCAGTTCGTATTGTTTGTCCAACTGTCACCGTTTGTGCTGTTGTATAATGCAACCAGTGCAAGCGAATCCTGCTTCATTTTCTGTTGAGTTATGTCCGAATATAATTTGAAATCTTTAAGAAATCCTTTAAACACCAGGCTGGCTCCACCGTGGGTGATTCCAAAAGTATTATCATGATGATGATCAAGAAGGGCAGATGCACTGTCAACGGGAGCGTCGTCCAAATACAGTCTGGCGATCCCTTCTGTGCTGTCGTAAGTGGCGGTCATTTCGTGCCATTCACCCAATGTAAATTTGACGCTTGAACTGGGTGTTGCATCAAAATAGCCGCCCAGAAAAAGACCAACCGTTGTATCCGGATCGGTAAACAATCCTAACCATCGGTAGTATCTTCCGCACATGATGACCGGTTTTCTACTCGTCACATCATTCACCTTGAATTTGACGCTTACTCCGAACGATTTGAAGTTAAAATCGGTAATTTCCGGAGTGATAGCATCGCAGGAATCGGATTCCGTTCCTATGTAATTGCCGTTGCAGTAAATTCCGCCGTCTTGGAATGGTGTGTTGGTCAGATCCATCGGACCATAATTCCCGGTTGTATCGTTTGCCGTACTCGATAGGGGATAATGGGCGATGAGGGTTAATTTGTCGAGATTTTGAGAATGAGCAAAAGAAACGATAAAAATAAACGTAATGAGACTGAATTTAAATGTGCCAGCTGTTTTCATATTGATCTCTCCTATGTTTTCAATTCATAGTGATTATTGGATCAGACTCCACATGTCTCCACATGTCTGGAAAAACTTGAGATCATTAATTGACTTTATGTTATTGAATGTGTTTTTCATCTTTGATTATATAACTGTAAAATGATGAAACATCCATTAAATCACATATTTCCCTGAACTGTGATTTTTCGCTTCTTTCAGATAATGCTTCCATGTATGGGCGATCGATTTTCTGAGTGCACCGTCCACGGGACGGATCACTTTGGCGGGGGTTCCAAGTACGAGTGA
>JAFGDT010000050.1 GCA_016931965.1 bacterium
CAACAGATTTTGAGCTTGAATAATTGAGGACTTTCAGTCCTTTTTTAAAAACCTATGCACTTTCAGTGCATAGTGGTTTAGTTTTTCATTTATTTATGATCATTAACTCAATAAATGAAAACCTTTTCAGCATCACCGGTGTTTCAAACAGCATTGTAAGAATTTTGTAATAGGAAATAATTTTGGCGATCATACCTTGTTACCCCCAATTGTAAAAGGCACAATACAGATAAAAGATCAGTTTAACGCGGGATTAATCAATTTAATGATAATATTTAATAAATCTTTCGATGAATGTCAAGCAGATTCTCTTTTCAGGACAATGAGTGTAATATCATCGGTTTGCGGCCGCTTACCCGTATGCTGTTTAACTGCTGTAATCATTTTTTCTATGAGCTGATTTGAGGATGTTTTTAAATTTTCTTTTACTGCTGTGATTAGGTTGTCTTCTCCAAATTCTTCTTCATGTTCATTCATGGCTTCCGTGATACCATCAGAATAGATCAGGAGAAGGTCCCCTTTTTGAAACGCCAATCGACCTTCCTTATAGTCCGTCTTTTCCACAAAGCTTAGTGCCATGCCGGCTTCTTTAAGAAATTGGTGATCTCCTTTCGCTGAAAAATGCAAAGGCCTGTTGTGTCCGGCATTGGCAAAACACATCTCATGGGTATCTCTGTTTAAAATACCGTAGAATAAGGTGGCAAATTTTTGGGGATCTGTACTGTCATACAGTAATTTGTTGGCACGTTGAAGGCAATCTTTCGGGAGTGGTTTCAACAGTGTCTGCCCCCGGATTGTGGCCTGAAGGTTGGCCATCAACAGTGCAGCGGGTAATCCTTTTCCGGAAATATCACCCAGACAAAGGGCGAGATTGGTTTTATCCATCTGAATAAAATCAAAATAATCGCCTCCAACAATTTGAGCAGGATAACTGACACCAGCAATATCATAGCCTTTCATCTTCGGAGCACTTTTTGGGAGTAATCCAAGCTGTATCTTTGATGCCAGTCTAAATTCCTCCTGCATCCGGATCAGCTGTTGTTCCTCTTCATAGAGTCTGGCATTCTCGATGACCTGTGTAGACTGTCCAGCGATAATGGACAGCAGCCTCTGATCCTCGCTGCTGAATCCTTCCGGCGTCTTCTTGTTGAATACGGCTATCAAACCGATCATGCTGTTTTTTAACATCAAGGGAACACACAGGATAGAATGAATCGGGAAGGTTTCTTTTGCATCCTTCAGGAAACGGTCGTCATTCGCGAAATTATTCACGACCAGAACCGTCCTGTATTTCAGCATCCAGCCTGTCAACTGCGAATCAAAACGATAGGGAAGACGTTCGGCGCTTGTGTCGGCACCCCGTACCATGGTTTTGAGGAGTTGATTTTCTTTTTCCTCATCGATCAACATCACGGCAACCTGTTCCCCTTTTAGATATTTTACACACTTTCGGACAATCAGATTGACGATTTGATTCAAAGAGAGGGTTGATGAGATCGCTGTGGCAATTTCATTGAGAATGGAAAGCTCCTCAACCGCTCTGTGGAGACGCTCATTTTCTTTCTCCAGCAAAGCGATTTTCTGATTTGTATCTGATGGGTTCACTTTTTTATCCTTTACAAGCCGATGATCCATTGAATATGTTATAACTAAAAAATCCGGAATCGCTTTTTCTTTTTAGGTTTGAGTTCTCTTATTCCGGCAAGCTGTTTTCTGAGTTCTTCTTTAAAACGGAGAACGTCTTGCCTCACACTTTCCATAATCTCTTTTGATCTGTGAAAATCGAGAATTTGAATGTTGACCAGTTGCGGTTTGATGTAGATTTCCGGGTGATAGGTTTTTAACTGATTTTCAACAAAGACCGTTTCCGATATGTGAAATGTGTTGATGATCGTGTCAAACATCGAAGGCATTGATTTCTTTTTCGGGGGGGTGTTGGTTCCCGAAACATCGATGGCGATCAGCAGATCGCATTTGTCCCGGATGACACTCATCGGTACCGGATTCACTGCCCCGCCGTCGATCATGATGATCTCATTCATCTGCACGGGTTCAAATATAACGGGTATGGAGATGCTGGCCCGAATGGCCGGAATGAGTTCTCCTGTATCGAAAATCAGTTGTCTGCGCTTCCAGTAGTCCGTAGCGATGATTTTCAGCGGGATCGGGAGTTCCTCGAATGTCTTGACGGGGAGGTTTTTTCTGAGAAAGTCCATCACGTTTTTCCCCTTCATGATCCCTCCCCGGCTGTGAATGGAAAAATCAACCATTTTGGTGTAGTCCAGTACACTCAACTGACTGGTCAATTTTTTCATTTCCGAACCGGCCATGCCGCCTGCATAGAAGGCACCGACAATGGATCCGATGCTCGTTCCTGATATAACCGCAGGTTTGAGACCCAGTTCGTCAAGTGCCTTGCAGAACTCGATGTGGCAAAGACCTCTTGCTCCTCCGCCTCCAAGGGCCAGACCGATTTTTTTCATAAAATCATTCCTTAAAGATTCACGGGTTCTTTTTCTTGATATGACTGTTGTTCATCCGATCGTTTTAGCTCACATAGGTTTCTGCTGATGTTGTGAAATTCGACACTTCATTTTTTGTTTTATCCGGAAAAACTTCCACCCGAATGGTTCTTGTATCCTGCATCTCAACCTGCAAGACCGCGGTGGGCGTCGTCATCAATTCATATTTGACCATTCCGGATGCCGTTGTCACGGTTACCGGATCGGGTGTGTTTCCACCAACACGGTGGTTAAGGGGAGACAGATTTAAGGTACCCCCTGCAGCAATACGAATTTGCGAGGGATCAAACATATCATAAACGAAGGCCAGATGGTTCGCAGCATAATCAATGCTTGTTGCTCCATTGATGGGCGTTCCCTCCAGGAACCGGTTGCCTGACAGGGCACCATCAATATCAAAATCGATCTTTCCGCCACTCGGTTCGACAGTTCTGGAATTTTTCTCAGGCAGTGCCTCTCTGACTTCCACGAGATTCGGATCGTTGAGATAGAAATAGATATGGTCTGTCAGAAAGGTGTGTCCCGGCGGATTGAGATTGCCCAGGGGAGTCGCCTGGGCAATTTTACTGGTATCGACTGGTGCATGCGTAAACGTAATGGGACCCGTCGGACCATTCGGACCGCTAACTGTATCATCTCCATTTTTGCAAGAAAATTGCAGAAAGAGCCCCATGAACAAAACGCATATCAAATGCTTTTGATCATTCATTGTTTGCATTTATGTCATGTGATTGTCCAGTGATTATATTGTCATATGATAAGCATCGCTTTCGGTGAAGTCAAGAAATTTTTTATTGTTTCATTCAAGACCGAAAGACCCTGAGACAACGGTCGTCCCAGGGTCTATGTCCATTTTACAGATTATGGCTTAAAAATGTCTTGCCGGTTTATTTATTGTATTTTGCATCTCCAAAAGCCAGTATGGGATAAAATATGAAACCGAGGAGCAGCAAGCCGAAACCGAAACCGACACCCTTTTTGAAGTTCTTTGCGATATCAAACTGAATCATAATTGCGATGATGAGATTGACGACGGGAATCAAGTATAAGATTAACCACCAGCCGGGTCGTTTGGCGATTTTCAGTATGAGATAAACATTATAAATAGGTATAAGGATACCCCATCCCGGTTGACCTGCTTTCACAAATACTTTCCACATCACAATGATGTAGAAAAGGATGAACGCAATGTAGATGACCCATGCAATGGGACCGATGGTCAGGAAATCGTATGAAGTTTCCATGATTTTTCCCTCCCGATGATAAAATTTTTGTTGAGATGAACGGTAAAATCAAAAGATTGAAATGGTATCAAATGATAACCATTTCCAGCATCATATGCAAGATGATTTTTTAATACCTAATGGAAAGGTCGTGAACAATATTCACAGTAGAGTTCGTATGTACAAAGTGGATCCTATTTCTTTGTAAGTTTTTCATTCAATGATTCCAGTCCTTTGATGATCTCGGTATGCGCATTCCTCATGGTGTAATAGATACCCCAAACACCGAATGCGATGATGATGAGCAGGATGTTTTCAATCATGTTCAGAACACCTTTCTTATATTTGTGGATTCATCAACTTATATTTGTACTCACTCTTGTCCAAAACAGAAAATGATTTAATTGATTATTTCTTTCAGATTTTATTCAGGTTACAGGTGGATTCCGGCTCAAAACACTACCGGAATGACAGGGAAGGGTGTCATTCCCGAAATTTTTCATCGGGAATCCAGGGGTGGCGCTTTGGTAATCTGATATTTAAATGTGGAAAAAAATCAGTGTAACTCATTTGTTTACAATATGTCTATTTCCTGTTTTGGACAGTAATGATTGGACGTTATTTTTTTTCAAGATATAAATCGCCAAGTGTTTCAATTTTATGTTCCGGAAGGGTTTCACTTAGCCATTTTAGGAATTCCTGTAATTTTAAATCGTCTGGCATTTTCTCCCAATGTTCTTTTCGTAAGTATATCCAGATATATTCTCGAATGAAGTTATTTTCATCTATCAAAACCAATTCATCTAAATAGCGGTCGGTATTCTCAGGATTATCCATTTTCAATTCGTTCCAAATTTCAGCCATTGCCTCCCTGGCATAAGCTTCTTCATCAAAAGAGATTTGATAGGAGGTCACATCGATTCTGTCCAAATTAACGTTTTCCTGAAGCCATCCAACACGGGCGAGGAGATAACCCAGCCAGGCAGCGGATCGATCATTTTCTTCTTCCATCAATGTTTCGTCAGGAACGATGACCAAAGAGACCTCTGGTTCAATATCTTGAGACGGCTTGTGACCATATCCTGGAGAAAAGAAATATAATAGTAAGAAGATCAAATGAATACAGATAATAGTTTTTTTCATATTGTTCTTGTCCTTATAATGGTTGAATTGATCTACTCATTGGATATTGTTTTTCATTTTTAACACCACGTAAGTGATGTCATCATTGGGCGGTTTTCCACGATTCCATCGATGACCGGCATCATTCAGATGTGCAATGATCTCATCTGGTGATTTTTCAGCAACTTCGCGAAAGGCCGTTTTTACACGATGGTAGTCAAACATCTCCATTTCTTCATTAAAGAGCTCCGGAAGACCGTCTGACAGAAGAAGTATGGTGTCTCCGGGTTTGAGTTCCGTTTCCTTCTGCTGATAGGAAAAATCTTCATGCGCGCCCAGGGGCATCCCTTTCAGTATGATTTCATCCACCTTCTGCGATTCATTTCTATAGATATACAAGGGGGGCATACCGGCGGAAGCGACTGTCATTTTATTCTTGTAAATTCTGATCATCATCATAGCCATATAGAGGTTACCTAGATTCATGTCTCTGATAATGTGTGTACATTTATCGAAAAATGGAAGCAAGTCCACGCTCCCGCTCAACACACTGAAGAGGCCCTTAATTGTTGCGACCATGGTTCCCGCTTTCATGCCGTGTCCTGTTGCATCTCCGATGGCGACAGTCAGCGTGTGATCGGTCACACGAAAGTCATAGTAATCTCCTCCCACTTCTGTCGCAGGCTGTGTATAGGCTCCGATATCCAGATTGGGCAGCGAAGGGATGTCCTTGGGGATCATCGACAGCTGCAGCTTGCGTGCTTCCTGAAGTTCCTGTGTCTTTCGTGCGTTGTCCGCCTCCAATAATTTTCGTGCGATTTCTTCCTTTTTTGCACGCCGTTCCTGTTCCAGGGCTTTTTGTGAAAGTGTTTTCACCTGAATCAGCTGCTGTTCTAAGCTTTTATTGGTGCGGGCAATGTTATGCGACAGGTTTACCGACATGGAAATGCTGAGTACAAGGAGACCATAAACATAAACGATTCCATATTCATCAAATGAGGGAAGTATCTGTAAATTGATGAGTATTTGATAAACGAGGGCCAGACTGAATGCACAGAAGCCGAATAAGATAATCCATCGACTGCGAAATTTTTTAAATCCGGGAAATATGATAAGTCGAAACATCTCCAGTGCGGTGAGACCGATTAAACCGTACATATAAATGCCCCGTTCAGTACTGAATGGATTGATCATTGACCATATGATTAATACTGCAGATAACGTGATGAAGATGTAGATTTGTTTTGGTATTTTTGTATAGATACTTTTGTAAACCGTTAACAAACCGAACACAATGGCACTGCCGATGGTTATATTTGCAATACGGGGAATAAGAAATATTTGTTTGATATTGGTAAGGAATATTCCGGCAAAATCAGTATAGGCGATGAATGCCCAACAGAACATAAAGATAGAAAAATAAAGGTTTTCTTTTGTTTTTGGATAGAAAATAAAGATCAAAATGTGTAAAAGACCAAAAACAACTGGGATGACGGAAAATATTATTTGGTAGATGCTGAACGTTCTTACAACATCCACCCGGTCATTAATAAATAAAACCAAATCCTCACCGATATAGCAGGAAAAACCGCCGTTGTTCCCTGATTGAATGATTTGTTTTAATAATGTGTTGGAATACCTTACGGCCAGCAAGTGACGGGACTGACTGTTAAATACAATAGGTTTTGGATTTCTGATCAGAAATGCTTTTTCGCTGTCCGGATCACTGGAGACATTTCCAAAGCGGTAGAGCAATTGACCGTCCAGGTAAACTTCCGAAGCGCCGCTTTGATCAAGAATCAATCCCAGTGGCACATCTCGCAGGGAAGAGTCGACGATGAAATGAATCCGAAACCAGCCGATGCCATTCCAGCCGTTTTTTGGGAATCGGTCCTTCAAAATGAGCGGATGATAAGTCTCCCAGTTTCTGTCATCAAAAGCAGGATCCGCCCATTCGGCATTGTCACCGGGGTGGTATTTCCAGTTTTCCAGCAACAGGTCCAAGCCGGGTTCTATCATCAGTCGTTCTCTGGACAGGTAAGTCGTTCCCGGGCAGGCAGCAGGATCAATACTGTTCTGTTGGATTAGCCTTAATTTATTATCCGGTAAGAACTCAACCGTGCCGAGTAACTGGGGGACGGTCCAGACTTCGTCGGCCATGCCGGCAGACCACTGAATCGATCCGGCCCGCTGTTTGGAATCGTTATCATGGAAATTAACAGCGAAGCCGAAAACGTTTCCGATTCCGGGATGGAGGTTTCTATCGGCTGTTCTGATCCATTCCCAGGCAAGACGCAATTCCAGTGCATAGCCATCAGCCGTGAGCCGACGTGCATAATTGGCGGGTGAAACCGCGGCGGAATCCAGATTGCCCTCGGAATAAAAATTGTCAACACCTATGATATTATCCGCATCTGTGCTGTCCAGTGCACTCAAACGGGCATTCACGACACCGATCAACGGCTTCACAGTCGGATCGGGATCAAACTTGAGTTCCATGCAGTCGTTTTCGTATCGCGCCTCATTATTGACCCTGATGATATCGTCCCGAACTTCCGCATAAAGGTAGAAATAAACGTCGTCCCAGGCCATCCAGATCTGTGCAGAGAGATCATCGTCTCCCGAAGGTTCGGGTCCGCAATAGGATAAATAATCGGAGTGCGGAATAAAGAGATAGCCCTCTTCAGGAGAATGCAGTTGGTCGTAAAACGCATCTTTTTCCGCATCGATAGAGATTGGAATTTGTGAAAGGGAAATGGACTTGGTGATGAAAATCAGTAGCAAGAGTAAATATGATTTTATTTTCATGGAGTCACTCATTATGGTTTGAATTGATCGGTTACTTAAACCGACTCAGAATCCACGTTAGCTTAAAATATAAGACTTTCTCTCATGTTTCCAAAACTGTTTTTTGTTTTAGAGAAATTATACAAGGAAGTAAAAAACACTACGCCGAGCAATAAAATTATTCTTTATAATTAGTTTTTATTCATCTATCAAAATAGTCAGAATAATTCTGTATATGGTATACTTTAAATTTTATTACATCTTGTTATTTAAATATAAGTTCATAAGAATTTTGATGAATGTAATAAAAATCCATCACCTGATAACCATACAATGAATATTGTATGGAAAAAATTATAGTTAGTAATTTTTAAAATACAATTTCTGTATAATTTTTCATCTGCAAATTCGTATGTATTTAATAATAACAATATCTTGGGTGAAGTTTCTGGTTTAGCCTTTTTCTCAAATTTATTTATCTTATCGTCTATAGCATGCTTTAATATTTGATAAACTTCGTCAACATTGTTACTAGAGTATATCCATTTGATACCTGTAAAAACTTCTGAGATATCATTTGTTAAATTATTATATTTTAAAATAATACATACAACTTTACCATCTTGGATAATACCTTCGCTCTTGTAACTTGAATGACATCTAGTTTTTTTCACGTATTCTAATATTGAATTTCTTAATTTCTTTTTTTCTTTTATATAATTATCGCCTGTCAAGGGGGCATGAAAAGTAACAAAATATTTACCTTTTAATAAATTATCACTTATTGCCTTACGTTTGATCTCATTAATTAATCTAATACATGAAAATCTATAAGTATGCTGACGTACAGGTTGATGACTCAATAATGATTCCAACATAACTTGTGTACTTGTGATTTCAACAGCATATTTATGATTTTCGATATATAAAAAATAGTCTGGTGGTTCATCTTCTGTTTTTAAAACTTCTTCCCAATTAGCCTTTCCCTCAATATGTAATTTATTTCTTATGAAACCATCAAAACATTTTTTACAGAATTTCTCTTCATCTGATTTTCCCATTATATTAATCCTATTGAATCCTGTTTACGAAGGGGTTCTTCACCTTCGGGAAATTCTAAAGCAAGGTGAAAATTCCTCCCCGAATTGTAAATTCTCCTTTCTAACCAACTCCTTTTAGCAGAATTTACTGAAGCATTTTAGAACAGACATCGAACGGACATCGGTTGAGGGACTGGCAATGAAAGTGGTAACCGGTACCGATCCAAACTCAATGTCATCATTGAGGTGTAGAGCCCAACCAACCAATCGATGGAGTCCATCTATGACAACCAGTTGGGTGCCGTCAAAAATGACTTGTTCATACGCACGATTACAATGTTTTAGTGAAACGGCTGAAAGGAATATGGGGGTTGGTTTTTTATCTCTAAGGGCATTTATTTTATCGAAACATTCTTTATTACCATCTTGCATATATTGTTTACGAAAATCATTTAATCTTGACGCTGTGCATGCAGGTGTAAGCCCACTTTTTGGAACAAGGTAAAGCTGGCAATTATCATGATAGTGCCATGCTAGCAATACGTTATTTATAACGTAGTTCATTTTGACAACGGTTTTAAACCATCCGCCATTAGATGCTTTATCGGCGCAACAAAGCACTCGTGCAGTCCAACCACGGCTATCGGAATGAGCTCCCGAATATTGTGAACAAAACTCCCCAATTACGCACTTGAAAGGGACAGAAATGATACTACTCTGAGTGCTTGCCATTGTACTACCTTGATTATGTGACTAGGACAAATGACATTTAATTTTTCTGCTTTTGTTCCCGAAGGTGTTCTTTACCTTCGAGGAATTATGCGTCGAGGTGAAAATACATTGCCGGGCTGTAATTTGTAACTTCTTTGAAAACAAGATCATATTTTTAAGAATATAAAAATTAATTTTGAGTTTGTCAATGAATATTGTTATATTTGTTGAGCTTAATAATTTACTGATCTTGAAGGAAAAAGAGGATGAATGAAAAGAGCACGCAACTGGCTGTGATTGGTGGGGGACCGGGTGGTTATCCGGCTGCGTTTTTAGCCGCTGATCTGGGTATGCAGGTCACTTTGATTGATCCCGAGCCCAATCCGGGTGGTGTCTGTTTATACCGCGGCTGCATTCCTACAAAAACACTGCTCCATGTGGTCAGAGTTATTCGAGAGACAGAGGAAGCCGGGCGTATGGGTCTGAAATTTTCTAAACCGGAGATCGATCTTGAGACTGTGCGGAATTGGAAGGAAACCGTCGTCCAGAAAATGACAGAGGGGTTGGGACAGCTCTCGGAACTCAGAGAAATTAAACGGATTCGGGGACGCGGTCGTTTTCTTTCGTCCCATATGCTGGAGATTGATAAAACAGACAATACAAAGGAGTCATTGAAATTTGAACATGCCCTTATTGCCACGGGTTCCCGTTCTGCCTCATTGCCCAATATCCCATTCAACGCTTCACGAATATTGGACTCAGATTCTGCTCTGGAACTGCAGAATATCCCAGAATCTTTACTTGTTGTTGGCGGTGGATATATCGGATTGGAGTTGGGGACGATTTATTCAGCTCTGGGATCCCGAGTCACAATCGTAGAAATGATGGATCGACTGCTGCCCGGGGCAGATCAGGATTTGGTCAGAGTCTTTTCACGGAACGCCAAGAAAAC
Source organism: bacterium (assembly GCA_016931965.1). Lineage (GTDB taxonomy): Bacteria > Zhuqueibacterota > QNDG01 > QNDG01 > DSAB01 > JAFGDT01. Next base: position 10,358 of record JAFGDT010000050.1, read on the forward strand.
ATTTGAATCGATCCTGTTAGGTACAACCGTCACCGATATGAAAGAGCAAGGTCAGGGTATTCAAATTGTCCTGAAAAACAACCGTGAAGAAATTCAAAAAGTCTCGTTTGAGAAAGTGCTGATTACGGTTGGGCGGTTGCCCAATTCGGAGAATCTTGGTCTCAACAATACAAATGTTAAAATCAACCACAAGGGATTTGTTCAAGTGAATCAGTTTTGCCATACCGATGATCCCACGATTTATGCTGTGGGTGATGTGGTTGGCGGTCCGCTTCTGGCACACAAGGCCACCTATGAGGGAAAACTCGCTGTTCAAACGATTGCAGGTCATGGGGCATCCGCTAAATCCAAAATCATTCCCGCTGTTCTTTTTACCGACCCAGAAATTGCGTGGTGCGGTTTGACAGAAGTAGAAGCCCAAGAAAAAGGCCGGGATTTTTCAGTGGCTTCATTCCCGTGGGGAGCTTCCGGCCGGTCTGCCACATTGGGCAGGAATGATGGATTGACCAAATTGGTTGTTGATCCCTATACAGAGAAAATTGTGGGTGTAGGCATTGTGGGACCCGGTGCTGGAGAACTGATCGCTGAAGGCGTCCTTGCCATTGAAATGGGAGCTACGGTGTCCGATTTATCGGCAGCAGTCCATCCTCATCCGACGCTTTCCGAAACATTGATGGAGGCGGCTGAGATGTTTCATGGCCGGTGCACCCATTTTTATCGGCCGCTGAAGAAAAAGTGAATGGAATTCTTTTTTATTTAAAAGAGAAACGCAAGGGTTTTTTCATTGCCTAATAAACAATGAAACATCATCCACCTATGGATTCCCGCTTTTACAGGAAAGATGGATTCATCCGGTCCTTTTTCAGCTTGTTCATCTTTTTTATTGAAAAAGATCTTAAAGTTTATTAAAATTAAAAATG
>JAFGDT010000051.1 GCA_016931965.1 bacterium
AAATTAATGAACAAACTAAGTCAAACAATTCGTTTAAAACATGCTGCATAAAAATACGTCACCGAATTTATGAGTCAGAGTACTTAGGCGGTAACCTGGGCGGTAACAATTTCTGGGATAAACAAACCACACCGGCCAACAATGATCCTGTTGCTGATGCTAACGGACCGTACACCGGCACTGTCGGATATGCCGTCACTCTGGATGGTTCCGGTTCGTACGATCCGGATGCCGGAGACAGCATCGTGAGTTATGAATGGGACTTGGATGGAGACGGACAGTATGACGATGCGACAGGCGAAAAACCCAGCCATACCTGGAATAGCCCTTTCAGCGGGACGATCAGCCTGTTGGTGAAAGATACCCACAACGCTTGGGATACGGACGATGCCGAGGTGACCATCATGGACAGCGAAGATGAATGGGATTTCGGCGATGCACCAACCCAGGCGGAAAGGCCAAGCCTACCACACAGTTACCCGACTCTGCTGAAGGACAACGGGGCCAGGCACAAGATCGTACCGGACGGTCCGTGGTTTGGAGGGACCTCCATGGGACAGACCGGCCCACCCGATGCGGAGCCGGACGGCCAGCCCGATGAGTGGGCCGGCTGTCAAGGTTCAGGAGGCGACGGGGGTGACGAGGCCGGCATCACCAACACAGGTTGGTGGGAGGCTATCCCCCACGATCTCGGCATTGAAGTAGGCAATCCCGCCGGAGGCGTCGTCCAAGCGTGGATTGACTGGAACGGAGACGGCATCTGGGCCCATCCGAGCGAGCAGGTCTTTGCGGCGCCGCTCCTCGGTGGATCGCACACTATCCCTGTCACTGCGCCGCCGGACGCGGTTGAATGGCCCTTCGCACGGTTCCGGATCAGCAGCGCAGGCGGGTTGCTGCCCACAGGAGAGGCACCTGACGGGGAAGTGGAGGACTATGTGCTCCACGTCTGGGAATGCGATTTTGGCGATGCGCCCAGTAACTACCCCTCAGCCAGCCATGAGCTGGGCGGGCCATGGTTGGGCAGCACCCCGCCGGATGCTGATCCCGGCACCCAGCCAATCCCTCCGGGCTTAGGCGATGACAATGATGCAGATGGCGACGACGAAGACGGCCTACAGTCGATCAACCTGGTCAAGACTGCCGGCGCAAGGAGCACGTGGGTAATCAAGGTATATTCTGGTCCCTCGAACGACGCAAGATTCGGCATCTGGATCGACTTCAACGGAGACGGCGACTGGGACGATCCAGATGAGCTGCAGGCCTCGGCGAGGATTTGCGGTAACCCGGCAAATCCATGGATCTGGTTTTATGCTTGTTGTACGTTTCCACTTCCGAACCAAGCGAAGGTGGGCACGACGTACGCACGTCTGCGGGTGTACAATGACTGCGACGCAGTGCTTTCCCCGTCAGGACAAGGCGGACCAGGTGAAGTAGAAGACCATCTGGTGGAAATTAAAGCCGACGGCCCTGGCGTGCCGCCGGGCGGCATTGTCCATGGCTTCAAATTTAACGACCTCAACGGCAACGGGGTATGGGACGGACCTTTTGAACCCAGCGGCGAACCAGCCTTGCCCGGCTGGACCATCTGGCTGGACACCAACCAGAACGGTATGGAAGATGCTGGTGACCAATATACGCAGACTAATATCAGTGGCTATTTCATGTTTGCCGGTCTGGCTACGGGACAATACACAGTGGGCGAAGTGCAACAAAACGGTTGGACGCAGACCTATCCGGGTGGTGCAGGCACGCAGACCGTGACCGTGGATCCGAACGCACCGAGTTTGAGTATTCTGTTCGGCAACCAGGAGACCGGGCCGGAAACGGGACTGGGCGCGGTCAAATGGTCGCAATCGCCGCTTTTCAATCCCATGAGTGAAGATACAACCTGTTACCTGGGATGGAGAAAATCATCCATCTATTCGGATTCATCGGGTTACTATATTGCCGATGACTGGTTTTGTCACGATCCTCGACCCGTGACCTGCGTTCGCTGGTGGGGATCGTACGCAGAGTGGGATTCCTTATTTCCACCGCTGGAAGCACTTCAATATTTTCATATCGGTATTTGGACAGATATTCCCAAAGATTCAGCACTTGATTTCAGTCATCCCGGAGAATTGATTCAGGAGTGGTTTGCCAACCGCATTGAACTTCATGAAGCAATCGATAAAATACATCATTATCCGGCATCGATGGTAAAACCATTGACCTGTTTCCGTTACACATTTTATATTCCACAGGAAGACTGGTTCTATCAGGAAGGAGACTCAACGATTTATTGGCTGTCTATTCAGGCGGTTTATGACACCCTGATGGAAACGCACAGATGGGGATGGCTCACACGAGAACACTATTTCAATGACGATGCGGTTCGTATCATGCAACCAGTGGGGCCACATTCTGGTGATATATTTGAAACAGGCGAACCTGTTGCCGAATTCTGGGATCTCGCATTCGCACTCGGGACGGATGCGTATGAAAGCAGCTACGATTTCGGGGATGCGCCCGATGTTGGATATGGGACCACACGCGCAAGAAACGGAGCGCATCATCTTTTCAATGCCGGTATTCATCTGGGGGAATCAATCGATACCGAGCTGAACGGTCAGCCGCATACCGAGGCACTTGGCGATGATAATGACGGCGGCCCGGATGAGGATGGCATCACTTTTTTGAATGCGCTGATCCCCGGAGAAATGGCCGGGATTCATGTAACAACTTCAACGGCCGGTTTCCTCAATGCATGGGTCGATTTTAATGGGGACGGTACATGGAACCATTTCAATGAGCAGGTAATCACCGATCATCAATTCGAAGCGGGAACACACTTGACGGAATTTCCAGTGCCTAACGACGCTTTAAACGGTTACACATTTGCCCGTTTCCGTTTCAGTACCTGGAAGAATGTCTGGGTTCGTGGCTTTGCCGGAGACGGCGAGGTTGAAGATTATCAAATATTGGTCGGAACATCAGATGTAAGTCAGCAAGCCAACGATATTCCAGATCAATACAGGCTTTTTCAAAATTATCCCAATCCGTTCAATCCACACACAACGATTCAGTTTGAAATTCCTTTCTCGGGAAAGCAAATGGTGAAAGTTGAACTTCACATCTATAATATGCAGGGTCAATTAATCCGCACTTTGATCAATGAAGAAAGATCGCCTGGAGTATATCAAGTACAGTGGGATGGATTGGATGAGGTGGGTAATGCTGTAGCTACTGGAATTTACCTGTATCATATAAGTGCTGGGGAATTTGCCGCCGTAAAGAAATTAATACTGGTAAAGTAGATCTGCAGATTGAATCAATTGATTATCGCTTGTTTTCTGTTCTATAAGAAAGTGATATAACTTGCCAATAGGAAGCATGAAGCGTATTATATCAGAAAAGGAACGCTCATTAAAAAATATTGATTCAGGACAACAGATGCATATGATTTTTAATCCAGTGCACTGAACCTGAGATGGCTTCATGGATGGGGCGCGGTTTGTATCCCAATTCTTTATAGGCTTTGTTATAACTTGTCAATGAATTGCTGCACAGCACCTGTAATGAATAGGAGGTATAGAGAGGCTGCTGTCTCAGCAGTTTATAATAGAGTTCCGATAGGGGAGCGGTCCATTTCGCAAACCATAAGGGCAGTTTAATTTTAGGTGCTTTGAGTCCGGTGATATTTTGAAGCATTTCCATGATCTGTTTCACAGATATCTGTTCTCCCGACAAGATGTAATTTTCTCCGGTCCTTCCTTTTTCACCGGCCAGAATGATTCCATTGGCCACATCTCTTACATCGACAAAATCGTATGTGCCATCGACATAGGCAAACAGCTTTCTCTTCAGAAAATCGACCACCACCTGGCCCATGTTTGTTAATTTAAATTCATAGGGTCCGATCACACCTGTTGGATGAACAATGACGGCATTCAACCCTTTTTCGACACCCTTTAAAACAATATTTGTGGCCGCCGCTTTGGATTTGGCATAGTGACCCTTTACTTTTTTGCTGTCGAATTCCTTGGTCTCAATCCGTATTTGACCGCGCGGTAACTCTTCAAACGCATGTATAGAACTGGTATAAACGAGGCGTGGTATCTTTTTCTCCAAACAGGCCTGCACAACATTCCGTGTTCCTTCTACATTCACTTTCCGTACCCTGCCTCTTTTACCGATACCGATATTCACAATACCGGCCAGGTGATACACACAGGTAATACCATCAAATGCCTTCAGCAAAGAGTCGTAATCGGTTACATCTCCTCTTGCAATCTCAATGGGAAGTTCACCTATGGGGTCAATGTTTTCATTGGGCAGAACCAAAGCGCGGACTGCGACTTTGCGGGAGTGAAGCTCTCTGACAAGTGCATTGCCTATATGTCCTGTAGCGCCCGTTACGATAACCATAAGCTCATTTACCTGTAAAAATGCACAACACCGTGAATAAAAATCACAGAACCGATCGCTATTTGGAGAATGGGTATGAGTTTCGCTATTACCGTCATTTTCGATTTTTATTATTCGTTGGATGGGTTAAGCTTCATCCTATTCAACTCTCAGATTCTGATAAAGATCCTGCGCTTGTATAAGAAATAACAGATGGTCCACAATGAAATCCAGAGAACCGCTGCGGTGATGATTTGGGAAGCCATTTCGCCCGTCCAGCCCAATAGACCGCTTGTGAAAGGATTTACAATCCGAAGGAGCCATCTCGTACCGCCTGTTTGTGAAAAGAGGTAGATGAAAAGTGGATTCATACCGACAATGGCAAAAAATGTCGGGATTTTACGGACCTTTTTGATATCCACCAGCCAGTACGAAAAAGCCAGTACTAAAAGACACCATCCGCCGCTCACGATGACAAAAGAAGTCGTGCAGATTCTTTTGATGATAGGCGTCAGCGGATTCAATGCATATCCCAAAATAACACCAATGATACCAGCAATGAGCAGTTTTTTTATTTTATTCGCGTCAGATTGATCACTTCGGAGAAGCTGACCAGCCAGAACACCCCACATGGTATGCGCCGTTGTCGGTACGGCATTAAAAGCCACCCAATGGCCTGATGACAGTTTTCCCATCAGCAGCATATCCACATAGGATCCAAAGTTCTGGTCCGGTGTAAAAGGATAGTTGAATCCTGCGACAGGCCAGAAGCGGTAGAGTATTTCTGTCAGAATCAGAAGTCCCACAGTAAAGAGGATCTGTGTTTTTACAGATTTTCGCATCATCAGAAAAGCAACCAGATAGGTGAAAGAGAGCTGAGCCAGTACATTCCAGAGCTCAAATGTGAGTCGGCCCGGTCCGATGCAATAGAGTGCCCATCCGAGAAACAGTAAAAGAAAAGAACGTTTCAGTGCATGGCGAAATGTTTGACGCCAACTGTCACCCCGTTCCCACCGTTTTGCAAATGAGAACGGCATGGCCACGCCGACGATAAACATAAAGAAGGGTTGAACCAGATCCCAAAATCGTAATCCGTTCCAGGGATGGTGATGAAATTGGATGCCAATATTTTCAATCAGCGTACCTTGGAATGCAGGATCGACCAGATAGTCAAAGAGGTAGGTGCCTTCCGCGATCAACAGGAACATCGTGAATCCACGGTAAAAATCGAGTGAAAGCAAACGTGTATTCACCTGATTCGGAGAGATTGTTTTTTCTTGAACCATTGATATCAGTCCATGCTTAAAAATAACAATTTAACCCTTCCTGTTTTTCTCAGTTATGGGACAGAGAGAAACAAAAAGGAACCGGGATAGCCAATTATTTCTTTGTGTAAGTCTCAATCAGCGCATTTTTACTGAATACGCTTCAGTATCATTGGATTGCCTTCTCCAAAATCAACAACCGTCATGGTGATGGCATCATCTGCATAAACGCACCGATGAGAAATCAACATCCCTCCAGCATCGACATCAAATGAGAATTCTGAGCCGCCGACTTTACCGTTGCTGATGGGCATATTTCCCATTTCAGTTTCAACGGTGCCCGTCAATGTTTCTCCATCGACTTTGAAATTGAACACAAGCACCATGTTTCCCATATCCGGACTGCCCAATTCACCCTGCCAGCGTCCATCGATATTCAGGTCGATTGGGATTGATTGTTGTTTTTGCTGCGGCATCCACATGTCAGTCGGTCTCAGATCACATTCTTCCATCATTTCAATGCAATATTCCAGCCTACCCAGATCTCTATTGCTTCCATTATTGGTACCGAAGGTGAATTTGACGCCGCCTTCTTTGGCGCGTTTGATAAAAGCCGGACTGGGAAGTCTGTACCGTGCGTTGATTTCCATGGCCACCTCATTGTCGACGAGGGCTTTGATCACACGGTCCATGCGCTCTGGAGTCCAGAGTTCATCGTACTGGTCATTGATTTCTGAGGGAAGAAATGTCGGGTTCACGTAAATGTCGATCGGTTCATTGTTCATGATCTTTTCAATCCGATCGACAAGCTGGTCCATAAAGTTTTGAGGATCGCCCACTTCAACTTCATTTCGCACCCAGAGTCTCATGCGGTTGCCGTTATCATTCGTCCAGGTCATGGCATCTGTGAAAACGTAATCAAATCGGGCTACGGTCTCTTCTGAAAACAAATCCATCCATTCACGACCCTCGGCCTGCATGGCAAAAAATGTATTGGGCGGTTTTTCATAGGCATCGATGAATTTTCGGAGGGAATCCTCTGTTTCGATTCCCATTTGTAATCCGCAATTTACCGCACAACCGTATGTGTATCCATAATAGCGGGCATTCTCAAGCGCGGCTTCCATGGTGAGTCCCCCTTTGATATGCACATGAAGATCCATCAGGGGGAAATTGGTTCCCGCTATATTGATCAGCTTGGTTTCAAATTCCAGATCTTCAGGTGGAGTCCCTGGTGTTGGCAAGTCATCCGGCAATGGTTTGACTCGAATGTTTTTGTAATAGACAACACTGTTGGGATCGTGACACTGGAGGGCAAATGTACCCGAAGAGAGAACCCGTCCGGCCATGCTTCTTGTGCGATAGACACTGTCCGGTTCCGTATAGTCAGACATCAATTGGTCATTAATATAAATGCGAATGGTCTTGCCCTGAACGACAATGCGGTAATTGAACCATTCATTGTCTTTTACCGGGGATATATACACATTGCGAATGGCATAGATGCTGCCGGTCATTTTTTGTTCCGGTGTTCTGCCGGGCTGGACTTCAGGATACGAATTGATCACCTGACATTCATACCCCTTGGAAGGCCAGCCGCCTTCCTGAAATTCGGTATGAATATAGATTCCGGAGTTTGATACAGGTTCCGTTTTGACTTCGGCCATGAACTCGAAATTTTTAAAATGATGATTTTGTATATCGCCGACATAAAAGAGGTGAGACCGTGGACCCTGCGTAACCAGTGATCCGTCTTCAATTTGCCAGGATTCGGGACTTTCCGATGGCTGCCATCCATTCAATGTCTCTCCATCAAACAGAGATATCCAATCCTGTGCCGTAACACCGGCCTGAAAAAGGATGACAATGAGAGCGACGAGACTCAATAAACGTTTCATGATACCTCCATTTCTTTTAGCGAATCAATCAATACTTCAATGGATTATTTTATTTTCCTATGCAATACAAATGGGTTGCCGTGCGAATGAATAACTGGGATCCAGATATGGCTGGAGAAGCCAATGTATATGAATTGTCCAATTGATTAATGGCCAATATTTTGAATTCAGGTTCCACAGAGATAACGGTTGTAATACCGCCTTCATTTACGATGTACATCTTGCCATCAGCAAAAACCGGTGAGGCGCTGACAGTTCCAGGTATCGTGCTTTCCGGCCCCCATATTCGAGTTCCTTTTTTCGCATCCAGACAGGTCACTCTGCCGGCATCGTCAACCATGTAAAAATAAGTTCCATCGCATACAGGTGAAGGGACATCAGGAGCGCCTGAAGCATCCCATTTCCAGATAATGTGACTTTCGGTAATATCACCAACGCCTCCCGCTCGCAAAGCAATCAACGGTCTCTGGCGTGTTGGCGCGTAGATGATTCCGTCTACGATAATGGGCGAACTGACAACGCGGTAATTTGTGCGTTTCAATGGATTGGTGCCGGCTGAACGCCAGATTTCTTTTCCCGTTTTTGGATCATGGCCGGTTACATAATCTCCCCCCGATATCACGATCTGTGTTTCTCCGTTGTAATTAAGAAGGGCAGGTGTGGTATAAGCATCCGGAGATTCTCTCAATGCGTCCGTCGGTCTTTCCTGACGCCAAAGTGTTTTACCATTTTGTCCATCCAATGAAATGATGTAAGATGGATCGTCGGTTCTATAACCCTGAAGAACTTCAATAAACAAATTCCCATCATAGAGTAAAGGGGATGATCCGTATCCAAAATTCAGGCCGAAGGGACCGTAATCTTGCTGAATATCTCTCTTCCAGATCACATTCCCTTTCATGTCAAAGGCTGTGACGATACCGGTTCCGGTCATGGTCCAAATCATATTTCCGTCTGTAACCGGAGAGGGAGTTGCATTATTATGTTTATTGTAGAGTTGATTCCGATTATCCAGTTCTCTCTGCCAGAGTGTTTTTCCATCTTTCCTGGAAATTGCCATAATGAATATCGTTGGGCCTCCCGGATTTCCTCGCATGTTTCTGGAACCTGCCGATGGAGACATGATGAAAATCTGGTCACCCCATATAATCGGTGTTGCAGCACTCCAGTGGGGAAAAGGTGTTTTCCAAATAATATTTTCGGATGAACTCCATGTTGTTGGTAGGTCGGATGCTTCGACAATACCATTTTGGTCTGGTCCGCGCCAATGAGGCCAATTTTCTTGCGCTTGGATTAAATTTACCACTGGAATGAATGTAACCAATAGGCAATAAAATATTTTCCAATTCACCTTATTTCCCCTGTTTTTTGATTTTTTGTTGATTTGGGATTTGTATGGCGTAACAGTGTCACATTGATTCTCATTTAAGACACAATTGAACTATTCTAAAACTACACAACCATTCATCTATTGTCAAGCAGATTTTTTCCAATTTTTTCATACGCATATGCATAACATATAATATCGATAGTCTGACACTCAAGTAGATCGTATCCACCCCCCCAAAAAAATCGAATGTGAAAGGACAAGTTTTTTCATTCATATGTGTTTAATATTTAATAAATAATTATAAAAATTTCTATTCCTGTTAAGAAAAAGATATTATATGAAACTTTTTTTATGTCGTAATGGTTATAGGTGTTAAATTATTCAAAAAGTGAAGGAGGGTTCAAATGGTTAAAACAAAAGTCATCTTTACTTTTATTTCGATTCTCCTATTTGCGTTCAATCTGAGAGCTCAGGAGAGCCAACCGGATATTGAGAATCTGCAGGACCAAGCCCCCAAAGTCTTCATAGACGGTCAGGGCATGGATATGAACTATATCCGGACAGAGATCACGTTTGTGAATTATGTCCGGGATCCCAAG
>JAFGDT010000052.1 GCA_016931965.1 bacterium
GAATCTCATAAATGATTGATTACTAATGAGATCCTGAAACAAGTTCAGGATGACAAATATGACCTTTCGAGACTTTTTCAACAGTCATTAAAAAGGGGGACTGGGTTTCTTCAAACCTTTGGGTGATTTGTATATGATTGTAATCTCTCCTTTGTTTAATAACTTGAAAATTGATATATTATTTGGAAACAATCATCGCCCGTTTACGTAATTTTATATAGATATTTTTCCACTGTTCGAAATTTGGAGTCTCCGTGTCGGTTACACTTGAACATGTGACGATTCAATACGGTCAGCTGAAAGCGGTGAATGATGTATCGGCCACTTTTCCCCATGGTTCCACGGGACTCTTGGGACCGAATGGTGCCGGGAAATCGAGCCTGATCAAGGGACTTCTCAGTCTGGTCTCGATTCATTCCGGGAAGGCATCGATTCTGGGCAAGGATGTCGCTCAGGAAAGAAAAGCCATCCGCCAGTTGATCGGCTACATGCCGGAGGACGATTGTCTGATCCCCGGATTGACCGGCATTGGTATGGTCCAGTATACGGGTGAACTCTCCGGTATGAGCCGGAGTGATGCCATGCAGCGGGCGCACGAATTGCTCTTCGTTGTTGGTCTTGAAGAGGCGCGATACCGGAATGTGGAGACCTATTCCGCAGGCATGAAACAGCGCATCAAGCTGGCCCAGGCACTGGTGCACGATCCGGAACTCCTCTTTCTTGATGAGCCGACCAGCGGGATGGATCCCAAGGGCAGGCAGGAGATGCTCGATCTCATTGAGGATATTTCTCACAGGGGAAGGATGAGCATTGTGCTTGCTTCTCACATTCTTGTCGATGTCGAACGGACATGCCAACGTGTGGTGATCATGAACAGGGGGAAGGTGCTCGAGCAGGGAAGCGTTGAAGATCTTCGAAAGAGTTACGCAGGGACCTATACCGTCCGCATCGAAGGAGATCAGGAAAAATTCATCAATGCACTGAAGAGGGCAAAGTGTGTCGTACAGCCCAACGGCAACACGCTCTGGGATGTCACACTACCCAAAGGCAAACGGACCGACCTCATTCTTACAGCAGCGAAAGAAACCCGTGTTCAGATTCGCAGACTGGTGGCCAGTGTGCAAACACTGGAAGACGTGTTCGTGAAACTCATCGGAGAAGAGCAGCATGCCGATCTATGAGGAAACCTACACTTCCTGGGAAGGGCATCTCAAATCCAGGCCGAGGACCTGGTGGGTCATTGCCCGAACAGGCGTCCGGCTTCTCTGGAAAAAATGGATGATCGTTCTTCTTCTCTTCGGAACAATTCCTTTTCTGGTCCGTGTTGTCCAGATCTATCTCATGTCTCGGTTCGGCAACCAGGCCAGTATTGCGCAGGCTTTGCAGGGACTGAAAATCGACCCCGAATTTTTTATCAATTTTATCAATGGTCAGAACTTTCTTCTGATGTTGGTCCTCATTCTGGCGGGTGCGGGACTGGTTGTTAACGACAGGCGGTTCAATGCACTGCCCATTTATTTTTCGAAACCGGTTAATTTTTGGGATTATACCATCGGCAAACTGCTCATCGTCGCGTTTTATGGCAGTCTCATCACACTGATTCCCGGTCTTCTTCTTTTCCTGATTCAGGTTTTGCTCACAACGGATGCCACCTTCCTTCAACAGTATCTCTGGATCCCGGCATCATTGATCGGATTCGTTTTCATTAAATTGGTCGTTCTTGGCGGATTCATTTTAACCCTTTCATCGATCTCAAAAAGCACACGAACCACAGCCATCCTCTTTTTTGCCCTGTTGACGTTTCCGGAAATATTCAGAGCCATTCTCTCCCAGGTGCCCGAAACGGGCATCATTTCACTGAATGCCGATCTTGGACAGATTGGTGCTTTCCTTTTTGGATTGGAGCTTCCCTATGCATTTTCAATCTGGTTGACCTTATGCACCATGGCCGGTGTGATTATCCTCTGTTATTTTGTTTTGAGGAAAAAAATCAGATCCACAGAGGTGGTTAAATGAGCATCGCAGTTGAAAATCTATCCAAGTGGTACGGCCAGGTGATCGGTGTCAATAACCTCAATTTTACAATACAGCCCGGTGTCACTGGATTCTTGGGACCCAACGGAGCCGGCAAGACCACGCTTCTTCGACTTCTCACCGGACAGTTGAAACCGAGCAAGGGCAAGGTCACCATCGATGGAAATAATATCTGGAACAACCATCGCGTGATGCAAAAAGTAGGGTACTGTCCCGAAACAGACGCCTTCTGGAATTATCTGACTGGTCGGGAGTTTGTGCATGAAATGGTCAGGATGCATGGTTTTTCTGAGCGTGAAGCGAGTGAAAAAACAGACCAGGCTCTCTCGACAGTCAATATGGAGGAAGCTCAAAACAAGCGCATTGGGGGATACAGCAAGGGGATGCGTCAACGGATTAAGATGGCCCAGGCCATCGCACACGATCCGGAAATTCTCTTCCTGGATGAACCGCTGAACGGTATGGATCCGCTGGGCAGAAGGGCCACCATTGATCTTGTCAAACGGTATGGCCAAGAGGGGAAATCGGTTGTTGTGTCGAGTCATATTCTGCACGAAGTCGAGGCGATGACCGACACGATTATTTTAATCAATCACGGCCGATTACTGGCCGAAGGCAATATTTATGAGATTCGAAGATTGATCGACACCCATCCGCTTCAGGTAACCATCCGATGCGATCATGTCAATGTGCTGACTTCGAAGCTGCTGGAATATGACGATGTGCTGAGTGTTCAGTTTGATCGGGAAAAGAATCAACTGACTGTTGAAACGAAACGTCCGGATGATTTTCATCTGCGTTTGCCCGATATTGCGCTCAAGAATGGTGTTCAGATCCATTCACTCTGGTCTCCGGATGAGAATCTTGAAGCGGTTTTTGACTATTTAATCAGGTGATGATATGGGATTTGTCATCAAATTCTTTTTACGCAACGGCATTCACAGCCGGAGAACCCTCTGGATGATCGTTCTGTCTCTGATTCCGGTGGGTATTGCCATCCTGCTTTTTCTCATGAGATCGTTTTTAACCAAGCAGGGTGTTGAGCTTTCAACCTTTTTCCAGCAGGTCAGTTTCTTTCTTTTTCTTCATTTCCTGTTGCCTCTTATGGCTGTTTTTATCGGCACGGCCATCATTGCGGATGAAGTTGAAGAGCGAACGCTTCCCTATCTTCTTGTTCGTCCCATTCCCAGACCGTCCTTAGTATTGGCAAAGATGATTGCGGGTGTTCTGACAGTTGGCTTTTTCCTGTTTGTTTCTCTGGGACTTACATACAGTATCATGGTTATCGATCGGGGTTTCGACGGCTGGATGTCGGGTATTTCCAATTTGTTGAGGAGTGGAGCGGTCCTTTTCCTGGGAGTCTTTGTTTATATTCCCCTCTTCGGATTTTTGGGCGGCATGGTAAAGCGCCCTGTTTTAGCCGGGCTGCTTTTGACGTTTGGATGGGAAAACAGCATTGCTTTCTTTCCCGGGAATGTGAAACTCCTTACGGTGGTGCACTATCTCCATGTTCTTTTCCCGCCTCTTCCCCAGACGCGTTTGATCGATTTAATTTTACCGGCAAAACAGATCTCTTCAGTAACTGCTCTTTTAATCCTTTTGGTTATGACCGCTGTTTTTTCGGGATTGCTGGTTTCGCTTTTGGTTGTGAAGGAGTATCGGCTGGAACAAAGCTGATGGGGTGTAATAAAGTACCTAAAGTACTTAAAGTTAAAAGTGCCTAAAGTAATAAAGATCATTACCAAACAAATCCGAATGCCAAAAGTCCTTAAATAAATCAAAAATCAAAATGCAAAAATCAAGATGACAATGCAAAATGTAAAAATGCTTCTTTTCCATTTTTAATCCTTCGCCTACGCTCAGGGCGGATTTGACATTTATTATTTTGCATTTTAATATTTGATTTTTTATATGTATTTTTTTATTCTCTGTACGATTTCAGCGAAAAAGCGGTGCTAAAATCGAATGCCCACAACTTGATGTGTTTTACTGGTCGGCCGCGGTAAAAGGCAAAAAAACGCCCGAGGCAGCATGCTCGGGCGGTTATCGACTATTCAATGAAAAAAGGATATTCACCGTACAAACATCTCGTCAACGTCCACGATTTTCACATTCTCAGGTTTGATATCCAATGCATACTTTTCGATTTTTTGATCTTCTTCGAGGACTTCGGGGGGTTTGGGCGTCGCATATTCCATCGGACTGGGATCATCATCTGTCAATGCTTTTTTGAGCGATTTCGCATTTTTCGTAATCATGGCGATTTTCATGTTTTCATACTGTAGATGTCTTTGAATCGCATTGTTGACTTCTTCGAGTGTCAGTTTGTCCAGCATTTTGGGGAGGGTTTTCAGGTGGTCTTCAATCCCGTAGAAAAGATCATCAATTTTATACCCCAGCCGTTCCGAAGTTGTCGGTGCATAATGGAGTTGGTATTTTTTCAGGAACTTCTTTGTCAATTCGAAGTCCTCTTTGGTCATGCCGTTATCAACCAGTTTCTGAAGTTCCCGGATCGCTGCTCGCAATGCAAAGTGAGCGGCATCGTTTTGGACGGGCCTTATCCAAATTTCGAATATCTGCTGGCGGCGGCCGACATTGGGAGCCGGAAACTGATGTGCCCAGCCATCGGGAAAGTGTTCAATGTAAGAATAATCTCCGTAATTCATACCCCTTGTCTCTCGTATTATTTGAAAGAGATGGCTGGCTGAATTCCGGTGCTCACCAAACCAGGAGTTGGCAATCCAGAGAGCGTAGAAATCCCGATCTCCGCGCAGCGCATCAATCGGAAAACCGATGCTGATTGCTGTTGATTCCGTATCCTTTTCGACCAGTAAAACGTCAATATCCTCAACTGGTTTCAATTCGGGTTTTTCAACTGGTGTAGTGACACTGGGGGGGAGGGTTTCTAAGTCTGTTTTCAATTGTCCAACGAGTGCTTTATCATAGTCTCCACCGATACCGATGACCACATTGTCCCGTGTATAGTAGGCATCATAAAATTGTTTGATATGTTCCAGAGTGATGGAACGAACGCTTTCAATATATCCCTCTATGGGATGTTCGTAGGGAGTTTCTTCGAAAACCATTCTATAAAGCGCTTCTTTTCCAAAGGCTTCGTCATTGGAATAGCGGAGCGTTTTCTCAAGATAGTTGATTGTATTGCTCTGGATACGGTTAAAATCTTCGGGCAGGAAAGCCGGATGGAGAATGGCTTCTGTCAGCAGATTGAGGTAATCATCCGCATTGTCTTGATGCACACGGCCGATGATGACAGTCATCTCTTTGTCCACGGAAGCGGTATAATCAGCCGCCATCGGGTAGAGTTTTTGGAGGATCTGGTCGTAGCTGTTCTGTTCCGTGCTTCCTTCCGTCAGCATGGATGCGGTGAGAAGCGCCAATCCCTCTTTCCCTTCAGGATCGTTCTGGGATCCAACCTGAAACCAGATTCGGAATGAGATGGTTGGATCGGAATCCACATGCAATTGAACGGTTTTGATTCCCTTTTCGCTTCCGCATGATATCAGCATCATGGATCCGATTATCAAGGTTATCAAAATAAATGGTATTTTGCCTATCATGTCTACCTCCCCTTCAATACAACAACGGTTCTCTTCCGGCTGATGAGGAAATCGTTGGCCGCTTTGAGTATGTCTTCGGGTGTGACTTTTTCGAAACTGCTGTATAATTGATCCACTGCTTCGATCGCTCCCGTCATGGCGATGATACGGGCCAAGTTATCAGCCACTTTTGCCGGTGTGTCGAGATCCATCAGAAACTGATATTTAAGATGATTCTTGAGATCGTTCAATTTTTTTATATCAACTGGTTCTTTTTGAAAATGGCTGATAGCCTGAATGATTTCTCTTTCGACATCATCAATATCGTTTTCCTTTTTAATCTCCGCAGAGACACCCATTAGATTCACATCCCTGGCAGAAGTAAAGTCGGGATCGAGTGATTCAACACGTTGTTCATCGAGGACCAGTTTTTGATAGAGGTCGCTGGTTTCGCCAAAAATTAATTCACCTATGAGGTAACAGGCAGCCATCTCGATATCTGCCGGATCGAAAGGTAGAGATTTATAAGCCATGTAGAGAATAGGCAATGTCTTTCCATTGAATGCAACCTCCGCACGCCGTTCGGCTGTTTGTTCCGGTTCTTTGGTGATCTCCGGCGGTACATAGCCCTTTTCCCATTGTCCGTAATACTTTTTCACCAGATCGAGCGTTTCATTTGGATTGATGTCCCCGGCAATTAGTAATATGACATTTTCGGGGCGGTAATACCGTTTGAAGAATGACTGGCTGTACGTGTACATCGTCGGCATGGCCTCGATGTCCTTGCGGAAACCGATGACCATGTGTTTATAGGTATGAACATCGAAAGCCGTATCCATCAGTTTTTCGTAGAGCGCATACCAGGGATTGGAGAGGCTTTTCAGGTATTCGCCGTGGACGGCTCCGGCTTCGGTTTTGAATGCCTCTTCCGTATACCAGAGATTTTGAAAGCGGTCGCTTTCCAGTTCCATGACCGTTTTCAAATCCGCTTTGGTAAAATCGAGGTGAAAGCAGGTGAGATCATTCGATGTGTAGGCATTTGCGTCGGCCCCGATTTCCGTGATGATTTTATCGTATGCGGAACCCGGATATTTTTTCGTTCCGCGGAACATCATATGTTCAAAAAAGTGGGCAAAACCGGTGTAGCCCTTTTCGTATTCGTCGCGGCTTCCTGTCCGGACGATACTGTAATAAGAAACCAAACCCGGACTGTCCATGGGAATCGTGATGACTTTCAATCCATTATCCAGGATTGATTCTTGATATACATATGGGAAAATAGTGTCCGCACTTTGTGAGACGAGTGGCATGCTGGAGAGGATGAAGAGTATTGCGATGAGCGATGGTAATTTTATAAGCATCGTTGACCTCCTGAGTTGGTAATTCAATATAGGTCAAATATACCAAAACCCTTTGATTAAGTCAAATTGTTTGATATGTATAAAAGAAGTTCGCATTAAGTGATAAGTGCCTGAAGTTCAACAAATAAGACCAAACCAAATGAAAAATCAAAATGTAAAAATTAACATGACAGTATAAAATGCAAAATCATGAATCAACATATCCAAAATCTAAATATCAAATGAAATCCAAATGCAAAAATCCCAATCTCAAATTCACCCTGTTAGATAACAAACACCTAACATCATATAAAAATCGATATTATTTCTATCTAACAGGGTAAATACCAATACTA
>JAFGDT010000006.1 GCA_016931965.1 bacterium
ACAAGCTTATTGATAAAATAACTTTAGACCAATTTAGCAAAGAAACTCGAAAGTCTGTTGAGTTAATTTGTCAATGATAAAAATTGGCGGTGAATCCGTAGACTTCATTGTTCACTATGGAACTGAAGCTCCATAACAATGCGCCACGGATTGGAAATAAAAATGATAATGCATTTAAATAAAAAATGTGTATATTAAATTGAATATAGAATCAACTGGAGTATGATAAATGGGTTTAAGTGAAAACAAGATCAATCTCATTAAAAATTACTTTAAAGATAAACCTGTTCAAAAAGCTTATCTATTCGGCTCCACTGTCACCGAAAAAACAACCTCGGAAAGCGATATCGATTTCCTGGTAGAGTTAGACTATTCAAAACCCATTGGATTGTATTTTGTCACAATGCAATACAAACTTCAAGAATTGCTCAGACAAAAAGTCGATTTACTCTCCGAAAAAGCCATATTAAAATACATCCGTCCGCATATTGAAAATCAAAAACGATTGATTTATGAAAGACAATAACGGAGATTTAATGCGATTGCATCATATACTTGATGCAATGAACGAGATCGAATCATACCTGCATGATACCGATGAACAGGAATTCCTGAGAATTCCATGCTTCAGTCTGCCTGTATAAGACAATTGGAAATAATCGGAGAAGCGGCAAATCGGCTTTCTGAAAAGCTGATGGAAAGAAATATTTCCATTGAGTGGAGGGAGATTATCGGTTTGAGAAACATCTTAATCCATGAATATTTCGGTGTCGACTTAAGCATCATCTGGCAAATCATCAAAATCGATCTCCCCCACCTGAAAAAGAAAATTCAATCAATTATTCAGAATTTCACAAAATAGCCTGTATGATGGGTTAAAGATCCATCTACCGTTATATTGAAAATTGAAAGTAGCTGACCATGGCAGTATCTGATGACTTCCTGATTTACGTACTTGATCAATTGTCAACATGGAGCGAGGTAACCGCCCGCAAGATGTTTGGTGGTGTTGGGCTTTATCGTGATGGTAAGATGTTCGGTTTGATTGCAGACGATGTTGTATATTTGAAGGTTGATAATTCCAATCGAGATGATTTCCTCCAAGCCGGTTCTGCCCCATTCAAACCCTATACGGACAAACCCCCAAGCATGTCCTACTACGAGGTTCCTTCCGAAGTTCTGGAGGAACCAGAGGAATTGGTCAAATGGGCAAAGCGCTCTCTGACCATCCAGAAGAAAAAGAAATCAGATTTCTCACATTGGTTTATCGATTTATCACAGGAGAAAAATATGGAAAAACCCTGTTTGAATAATCAAAATGAATATCCAGATGATGACGTTTTGAGCCGCTATCTTGGAAAAGTGAAAAATACATGGGATTCATTCATGAACTTACTAAAGGAGAGCTACCCCCTATTTTCAGGTGAATGGCGCTATTATCGTGATGGAAAGAGCTGGCTTTTTAAGGTCACCAAAAGGAAAAAGACGATATGCTGGGTTTCCATTTATCCTAATCAGTTTAAGACGACTTTTTATTTTGACGATAAGGCGGAGGATTTGATAACCAAGAGCAAACTCAAGCGAGAATACATCGATCAATTTCTAAATGGAAAGCGATACGAAAAAATAAGAGCAATCACTGTCGAAATAAAAAAATCAGCAGATTTGAACACAACCAAAACACTGATTGAAATCAAAGAGCAGTTAAAATAAGATTCTCAACCAAAAAAGATTTTTTATGATGGATATTATATCAATTTTCATTTTTCAAATAATATAGGAGGGTAGAAAAATGAAAACATTTAAATTTTTTATCGATATATTAGGAATTATCCTAATATTTTATGCTGGCTACCTTTATGGAATGACCTACACCGTGACGAACACGAATGATTTCGGAGACGGTAGCCTTCGTGATGCCATGACCATGGCCAATAATTCTGCGGGCCTCGACACGATCAATTTCAACATTCCAGGCCCCGGACCCCATACCATCTTTCCCAACGCAAAGCTCCCGATCCTTTTCGATCTGACAGGTGTCCTTATCGACGGACTATCACAACCCGGAGCCAGTGCAGGTGCAAATCCGCCGGCGACGGCTGTTCTCATGATTGAAATCAACGGAATGTACGCGGGTGCATCGCACGGATTCGATATCCAATCCCCCAATAACACGATTAGAGGTTTGGTCATCAACAATTTCGGGCAGAATGGAATCAGTATACTGGCAATATCAGGAGGAACTTATGATAACCTCGTTTATTGCAATTTTATTGGTACCGATCCAGCTGGCGTTCTCGGTCAGGGGAATGGTCAAAACCACGCCTCTTTCTGGGCTGGCGTGTACATAACCGTTCCTTTAAGTTCCCCCCCATCCTATACGGCTTATCACAATACCATAGAAGCCAATTTGATTGCGGACAATTATACCGAAGGTGTAAGCATTGCCAGCTGTCCTCCGGGAGATGTCTATGAAAATGAAGTCACCGACAATTATATCGGTACAGACATTACTGGAAAAATGGATTTAGGAAATGAACACGATGGTGTTTACATTGGCGAACGTGCTCATGATAATCAGGTAAGAAACAATCTCATAGGTGGCAATGACTATTCAGGTGTCGGCATTATGGGCTATTACGACAGCGAAACCCAGTGGATCACGTACAATAACCATGTTTTTGAGAATATCATCGGACTGACAATCGATTTCAATCCACTGCCGAATACCAGGGAAGGTGTCAGTATCGGCCGTTATGGTGCGACCGGATTATGGGGTTATGCGACAAACAACACAATTGGACCCGAGAATATCATTGCCTGCAATGGCCGAAATGGCATCTTGGTGGAGGAACACGGGTCGAATAGTGTCAATACGGACAGCAACAAAATCACACAGAATGCCATTTACGATAATACACTAAGGGGAATCGATCTGGGCAACAATGGTGTAACGCTGAACGATTTGGGGGACATCGATGCCGGAGCCAATCAACTACTCAATTTTCCGGTCATAGATTCGGCCTATTGTAACCAAGGACAGACCACAATTACAGGCACGATCAACATCGACACGAATCCTTCTCAAGCGGTTGTGGAAATTTTTAAAGTCAAATCAGATGCATCAGGATACGGAGAGGGCAAAGAATTTATTGATTCAACAAGTCCCGGTGGTACGGGTAACTGGAATATCGTGGTCACCGGATTGGCTGTAGGAGATTCCGTCACGGCTACAACAACTGACAACGGTTCAAACACATCGGAATTCTGTCAAAATGTCGCGGTAACCGCACCGACTCCTGTTTTGAATGAGGATAAAAAATTGATTCCAGCAACATTTTATCTTTCTCAGAATTTTCCAAATCCTTTCAATAACAGTACAAAGATTACTTACCAGTTACCCATAGCCGGCAAAGTGAAACTACAGATTTATAATACAGAAGGGAAAATAGTCCGAACACTGGTGGACGGGTATAAAGAGGCCGGTGAGCATACGATATTCTGGAATGGATTAGATAATGATAAAAAGTGTGTCTCCACGGATGTCTATGTTATCCAGATTCAAACAGAATCATTTGTTTCGAGTAAAAAAGCATTGTTGATCAAATAGAGAGGGGATAAAAAATGCAATTAAAAACGTGTTGTTATCGCGACCATACTTGGACTTATCTGTGGATGTTTTTCCTGGGCTGTCTGTCAATTTGGAATGGGACACGATCAGTCCCTTCAGATCAATCTATTCATGATCCTTTCGAATGGATTTCTCGGTTTTACCATCGGCTTTGCATATGAATTCCTGATTGAACTGATCGCAACAGGGGTTTTGAAGACCGGTACAGGGAAGTAAAATGACCGCAATCCGTAAGATAAATCAAAGATTAACCGGTTCTGAATAATAAAATAGCTATGCACCCTTGTATGACAAAAGGAATCCACAGTGTTTTCTAAAATGTATCCATCATGGGAAAAGACAAATGCCGATAACATATCAAATTAAACCTGATGAGAAACTGGTGACTTTGGTTCACACCGGTGTCGTTGCCGACAGTGAATTTTTATCCTTTTACAAGAATCTCTACACAGTTCCTCAATTTGATAGGTCATTCAACGTGTTGGTTAATCTGCAGCAAGCTGAAAGCACCGCAAGAAGCACTTCTGCATTGCACGAATTAGCCGAATTTATACAGAAACAATTAAAGAATATCAATCCGCACCCAAAAATTGCTGTTGTAGCTCCGAAGGACCTCTCTTTTGGTCTAGCTCGAATGTACGAAGTTTTCAGCAGTACAGCGTCCTCCCGATTCGTCGTATTCCGGGATGCTGATGATGCCTTGACCTGGCTTGGTGTATCGGAAAAGCTGAAAGACGATCTTGCTCCACCTTAAATCTTTAAAAAATCTTGACCCGAAAAAAAGGACAGACAATTGACCGTGATATGATAATCGCTTAGGACACCATTATCCGAGGTAGAAAAGCATAAACGTCATCATTTGCCTGGACGAAAAACAATGAGAATGGAATCTGAAGATTGTAATCATCCTGTTTCTATTATTGATGAGTTGTCCGATGGGTAAATTTCAAACAATAATGCTTTTTACCATTGAAGACTTACAATTTGAAGGAGACAAAAATGAAAAAGGTTACGATGATATGCTCATGGACAGTTCTGGTTTTTATGATTTTACGGGTGAACAGCCATTCAGCGGAACGGTACCAAAACTTCGAGACCGCCATCTACTGCAGGGCTTACGAGGTGCAGCAGATGGCCGACCTCAACTGGTTGAAGGAACGTTTCGATCTCATGCAAAAGCACGTCAAAGTCAGCAAAGTCTATCTGGAAACCCACCGGGATCTCCTCATCGTGGAAGAAGAAACCCTGAACAAAGCCATTCGATTTTTCAATGACCGGGGTATCGAAACACAGGGAGGTATCACTTACACGGTAAATGAACGAAATCGGTTTGAGACATTCTGTTACTCCAATCCGGAACACCGTCAGAAAGTCAAGGAGATCGCTGAATATACAGCCCGATTCTTCGATGAAATCATTCTCGATGATTTTTTCTTCACCAACTGTAAATGCGAGTTGTGTATCGAAGCCAAGGGCGATAAAAGCTGGACCCAGTACCGTCTCGAATTGATGGACGAGGCAGCGCGCGAGCTCATCCTGAAACCTGCCAAAGCCGTTAATCCGGATGTGAAAATGATCATCAAGTATCCGAACTGGTACGAACACTTTCAGGGCCTCGGCTTTAACCTGGAAACGGAACCCGCACTTTTCGACGGCCTTTACACAGGCACAGAGACACGCGACGCGGTTTCAAGCGATCAGCACCTTCAGCCATACCTGGGCTACCTCATCTTCCGGTATTTCGAGAATCTCAAACCGGGCGGCAATCTCGGCGGCTGGGTGGACACAGGAGGTTCATCCTACATGGATCGCTATGCCGAACAGCTCTGGCTGACGCTCTTTGCCAAATCCCCGGAAATCACCCTGTTCGATTTCCGCCAGATGCAATCCCCTATCCGATCGGCTTCTCGTGCCGCATGGCAGGACCAGGAAACGAGTTTTGTCTTTGATGACATGATTGAGCCGGCACTGAATCGGGACGGCTCCTTTTCGGAAGAAGCGACATTTGCCTTGGCAGCGGGTTATTCACTCGAGCAGGTTGATGGTTTCCTTCAGGATCTGGGCAATCCCATCGGGATCAAAAGCTATAAACCCTATCACTCAACGGGAGAGGATTTTATACACACCTACATGGGCATGATCGGCATTCCGATGGACCTTGTTCCCAAATTCCCGACAGAAGAGAACATCATCTTTTTAGCTGAAACAGCCAAGTCTGACGATGCCATCGTGGACAAAATCAAGGGACAGCTGATGGACGGCAAAACCGTCATCATCACATCGGGTCTGCTGAAAGCCCTGCAGAACAGGGGAATCGATGATATCGTTGAACTGGAGGTCACCGATAGAAAAGCGATCACAAAGAATTTCAAAATCGGCTTTGGGGGTGCTCAGCAGGCGGCGGATCTCATCACCATTCCGCAGATCCAGTATTTAACCAACGATTCCTGGGAACAGCTTTCCGTGTTAGATGGACCGATCGGCTGGCCGATTCTCCACAATGCAAGCTATGCGGGCGGTCAACTCTACGTCCTTACGATTCCCGATAATTTTGCCGATCTTTACATCTTCCCGGATGCAGCGCTCAACCGTATCCGGCAAACGCTGATGCCGGAGTTCTACGTTCGGGCAGAGGGTCCGAGCCTGATTTCCCTCTTTGTCTATGACAATGATACGTTTATTGTTGAATCGTTCCGTGATGAAAGTGCGGACATCACCCTTTCTCTGGATTCCCGTTTCACGACATTACACAATATCGTTTCCGGTGAGGAAATGGCACCCCGGGAGCAGCCGGGAGCGCAAGGATTTGCTTTTGGAACACGGGGCGCTGGTGAAAACAGGGCATCCTTTCCTGTAACGATCAAACCGCACTCCTACCTCGTTTTCCGGGCTGAAGAATAAATATCTCTTTACATAGATTCCAAATGTATTAATTGGATAAAATACATTGAACCATTCAATCAAGGAGTCGAGCCATGGCATCAAAAAAACAAAATATGTCCCGCAGATCCTT
Source organism: bacterium (assembly GCA_016931965.1). Classification (GTDB taxonomy): domain Bacteria; phylum Zhuqueibacterota; class QNDG01; order QNDG01; family DSAB01; genus JAFGDT01. Next base: position 6,645 of record JAFGDT010000006.1, read on the forward strand.
TTTTATCCACACAGGAGCTGCGACTGCGGCAGTGGCGGCATTGGGCGGTTTTGCCACCAATGATGATTATGAAGCGATTGCTCAGAATGTGAACACAAACTCACAACCGTCCGAACTGAAAATCACCGATTTGCGCATTGCCGGAAACATCATCCGCATCGACACAAACCAGGGCATATCCGGCTACGGTGAAATCCGCGATGGATCCAGTCCGACATACGCCCTGATGCTGAAGAGCCGCATTCTGGGTGAAAACCCGTGCAACGTGGACAAAATCTGGCGCAAGCTGAAACAGTGGGGTTATCACGCCCGCCAGTCTGCCGGACCGGTTTCAATTGAAATGGCCTGCTGGGACCTGGCCGGAAAAGCATGGGGGGTTCCCTGCTGGCAGATGTTAGGCGGAAAATTCCGGGACAAAGTCCTTCTCTACGCGGACACACCTCGGCGGAATGATCCGGTTGAAATGGGAAACCGATTGAAAGAGCGTATGGCACGGGGTTTCAAATTTCTGAAAATGGATTTCGGTATTGAAATGCTCAGAGGCATCGAAGGAACGATCACGGCACCGCCCACGATCGATCCCTTTCAGCAGTGGTCGGTGAATACAATTCACGGCGCCACACAGCATCCCTTTACAGGTATCCGTTTAACAAACAAAGGATTGGACTTCATCGCCGACTGGTGCCAGAAGGTCAGGGACACCGTTGGTTGGGAGGTTCCGATCGCCACGGACCATTACGGCCACATGATTCTCGAAGATCAGATCAAGATGGCTCAGAAACTGGATCAATTCAATTTCGCCTGGTACGAGGACATGGTGCCCTGGTGGTACACCGACATGTACATCCGGCTGAAAAATGCCTGCACAACGCCCATTCTGACCGGCGAGGACATCTATTGTCTCGACGGATTCAGAGACTTGATCGTCAACCACGCCGTCTCGATCATCCATCCCGATCTGGCCACTTCCGGCGGCTTGCTCGAGACGAAGAAGATTGGTGATTTTGCTCAAGAGCATGGCATCTCTATGGCCATGCACATGGCCGGCAGCGTGGTGACCTGGTTTTCAAGCATCCACTGCGCAGCGGCAACAGAGAATTTTCTGGTCATGGAACATCACGGTGTGGACAATCCAAATTATGAAGATCCCGTTGCCAATCTGCCCAAACCGATTTTTAAAGATGACGGGTACGTGACCGTTCCCGACGGTCCCGGCCTCGGCATCGAAATAGACGAGGAGGCGATTCAGATTCCAAGAGGAAGGTCTGAAGAGAGATTTGCACCGACACCGGAATGGGACGACGAACGTTCGCACGACCGGCTCTGGAGCATGTACATCCAGGAGAAAAAAGAAACGGAGGCCATCATATCTCAGCCTTTATGATGGTGATGATCAATGCCCCAGCTTGTCAAAGGCGGTAAACACGTTTTCGGCTGGTCCCGCGTGGGCGCAGAGGGACAAATTGTAATTCCTCCGGATGCATTAGAGGAGTATCATTTTAAAAATCTGGAAAAGCTGATCCTGATACCCGGCAGCCGGACATCAGGTGGATTCGGACTGGTATCCCGCAAATCGGTCAGCCAATCACCACTAAGCGTTGTGTTGGACGTCCATCCGGAATTGGTCGAATGCCGGATTCCTGAAGGAGACATCATCGAATACAGAAAAAAGCCCTATTGCTGGGTTAAACTAAACAGAACCATCATCAGGATTCCCTCGGAAACACTCAAAAAATTTGGCATCGGGATCGGCGACAGGTTGCTTGTGATCAGGGGGAGCGGTCTGGCTCTGGGGTTTGCAGTCAGGGGACCCATCGTGACAGAAGCAAAAAAACATAACGAGATCAAAGAATATCTGTAGCCCCCGTTCTGTGATTGCAAGTTTTCAGGAAGAGCTTGAACTCATTTTTTGCAATGAAAATAAGACAATACGACATAAAAATACCGGATCGAAATCAACTGATCATAAGCGGACTCTTCATCTGGCTGCTCATTGGCATATTTGATCAGCATCATACCGGCCTTGCCGACAACGGCGATTTCACCCGTTCAATGCAATTGTATACGACAAAACCCATCGGCATAAATTCCAACTGGCCGCCGCCCGGATCGGGCGAATATAAGGAGCGTTTTTTCAACTACTGGCTCCCTCGCTGGGAATTGAAATGGGATCTGTCCTGGCCGACCACGTCGGCTCAACTGTTATGGCTGCCCGGTGTACTGGTCAACACCCTGTTCTTCTCCAGGGATGTTCTCTATCTCGAATCACTCTCCTTATTGCCCAAACTGTTCCTTATCGTGATTCTATGGCTTTTGTTTCAGTACATAAAACTTCAAAAATATTTCACAACCACCCTCCTGATCGGTCTGGGCATACCCATCACTCTCTTATTAACTTCAACCGATTATATCGCTTATTTCAACACTTTTTATCAGGAGTCAGCCGCTTTCATTTTTCTGTTTCTCACATTGGCCTCCATCCTTTGTCTGCGACGGTGTCCTTCCTGGCAGAGATTGATTTTCTGTTTAATATCGATACTCCTGTTGGCCAGTAGCAAATCAAGCCACATCTATTGGCCGCTCATATCTACCCCCTTTGTACTGATAATCTGGCATACGGGGAATAACGTAATCCCATCCAGAAAATCTTTATGGATCACAATTTTGACCTCACTAGTGTTTACAGCGGCCTCAATAGGAATAACCCGGAGTGGATCGCTCGAAGAGAATCCTTACCACAGTCTATTTTATGGCGTCCTGACATTCAGTGATAATCCATCTGAACATCTACAAAAACTGGGAATGGAAGAGGCTTCCCCGTGCATCGAACATTCGGCTTTTACCTTAATGGGAACCGATTGTCTGAACAGATACACACACTCATACTGGAACACACTTGGAGTGGCCTATCGGGAGCCTGTTGTGATATTCAGGACAATATCTTACAGTTTGAGTCAGATGCAGGACATATCGCTGGATTACCTGGGCAAGTATTCATCCAATGATCCAAGAAGTCAAACTTTTACGCCGATATCAGGGTCAGGTGAACAGCGATGCCCCCCCGGTGAATTCACCTTCTGGAATTTATGGAGTTTTCTGAAGTACTATTGTTTCCCAACGGGATGGATTTTAGTTGTATTTCTTGCCATGATGACTTTTTGGTTTACGGTGATGCTGATGAAAATCAAGAGTGGCATTCAAAAAGATTTCGCCATTATTGGTCTATTGACGACGGTCGCCTGTATTGTCCATACCCAGATATCAATCTGGGGTGAAGGAAAATATGAATTGATAAAACATCTGTTCTTGTCAAACTTGACATTTGATATTGCCATCATTGTTTATATGAATAGTGTGATCCACTTTTTTGTTGGCATTTTTAAAAAATCGATCAACAATGAAAAAACGCAATCAAGGGAAATAATTTAAAGCGAGAGGGAATATGGATGAATCGAGTAAGACAACGCATAATCCGGATCATCCAATCAGTACAGGTAGAAAGGCAATAACGATCTGCATCGTGATCATCATCGCACTGATTCACATTCTCAGAGTGGGGAGTTATCTCCACGGAACATTATTCACATTTTACTACAGTTACTTCTCGGATATCGTGATTCCCTTCGGGATGTATTTTCTTCTCTACCTGTCTGAAGTGCATATTCCCTTGCTTCAGGATTGGCGTGTAAAGGCAATATCAGTTTTCGGCATCACTTCCTCCACGGAAATCATGCAGGCTTTTGGAGTGCCCATTCTGGGATTGACTTTTGATCCCCTTGATTTCCTTATGTTCGGTGGCGGCGTACTGCTTGCGGTCATTATGGACAGATGTTTATTAAACAGACTTTTCCCCTATTAATTTTAGAGATGAAGGGCTGAGGAAACCCGAATGGCCTGTATCTGTTTGCACGACAAAAAGAGGATTGAACATTTTCTCAGGAAGGACCTCTACCTCCATATATTCAGCATAGGCGATCTGGACGATTTCTTCTGGCCCTACACAATCTGGTATGGATCTGAAACAAATGGAACCATTGACGCTGTCATTCTGATTTATGTCGGCCTTCCCCTGCCGACACTGCTGGCCCTCTCCAGTGAACAGAAGGTGATAGCCCGCTTACTGGCTTCGATTCAACACCTTCTGCCAAACCGGTTTTATGCCCATCTCAGCCCCGGCCTTGATGTCATTCTGAATAAAACCCATGATCTTCAATCATACGGCAAACACTACAAAATGGCTCTGCTGGATAAGACAGGAATCCCCACGGAGAATGACACGGATGTAAAACGACTGGATATGAAAAATTTGAAGGTCATACAGGAACTATACAAAGAGAGTTATCCTGATAACTGGTTTGATCCCAGGATGCTGGAGACTGGCCAATATTTCGGCATCAGGGAGAAAAACCGTCTGGTCAGTATTGCGGGAATACACGTCTATTCTCCGCAGTACAGAGTCGCCGCTCTGGGCAATATCGCGACACGGCCTGCTTACAGAAACAGAGGATACGGAAGACGGGTCACGACAAAACTATGCCGTTCGTTGACCGATCAAGGGATAGAAATCGGACTCAATGTGAGGACGGACAACAGGGCCGCCATCTCCTGCTATGAAAAAATCGGATTCAGCACTGTGGCCGCTTATGAAGAATTCATGATGCAAAAAAAATGACAACGATAACCCATCACAAAAAATAAAACGAAATCTGGATTTATCCTGGAATCTTTGGTTGATAGATAATCTCTTTTGCATAAATGCATCGATAGGAAAGCAATTGATATCAGGTCCTTTAAAATGAATTTACTGGCAACCGATGTGAGCTATATCCATGACAAAGCGATTGCAGCGGGTGTCCTCTTCCATGATTGGAAAGATGAAAAAGCAGAGGTCATCAAGAAAACTATGGGTAAAGTAACGCACAAATATATACCGGGACAACTGTATTTAAGAGAATTGCCCTGTATCCTGGGCTTGTTGGAGAAGTTCAACATGGTACTGGACATTATCTTGATTGATGGATATGTGAGATTTGATAAAAACAATCCGGGCCTGGGAATGCATCTCTACAATCGGATAAACGGCATCACACCCATTATCGGCATTGCGAAAAACAAGTACAAGCATGAAACAATCGGTATCCCCGTATTCCGTGGAAATTCAAAGAGACCACTGATCATCACCTCTATAGGCATGGATGAAAAGAATGCAGCAACAGCTATCAGTGAGATGCACGGACCATACAAAATACCGACAATGATCAAATTAGCTGATCGGGAATCGAAGAGTTTATGTATGAAATGATGAAAATATGAAGAGGTAAATAAGCCAATCCGTTATAAGAGACATACAATCAACAATCACGGTCGTGTGGCACGACCTTTAGGTCGTGTTGAATGAATAAATGAGCACTGCTTAAAACATGCCCTTGGCCCTATCCCGGATTTGATCCAGGGTTGATTGGGGGGCAGTGCCACACATAATAAATAAATGAGGGTCACCCCTCGCAATCAACAAGCACTACAAGGAGCAAATGCAATGGAACAACAACCAAACGGCCAAAAACCGAAAGACAGTATTGCCCATTATCTGTGGCTGCTTTCAATGAGCATTGGACTCGCCATCGGCGCAGGTATCGGTGCAGCCATAGACCGCATCGGTGCAGGCATAGGAATAGGTTTGGCAGTTGGCGTTGCTGTTGGGCTTATCCTCTATCGACGGTTCAAAAGTACATCCAGTAACGACTAACATCCCAGTTGGGAGAACCATACCCCTCATTGGGTGAACACCAATCAATTTAAGAAGTCAAGAGACCGATTACACAGATGTACTTTAATTTTTCAGGATATCTGTATTTGGTAATTTTTTTTTGTTTTTCTTCATACTCTATTGACAAATAATCAAAGATTTACTACATTTTAAATACTTTCCATTTTAAAAATTGATTCAAAGGAAAAAACCTATCAATTAGGTAACCAAGCTTCGTGCGTTTGATTTAGCCGGTACGCTCAGCACAAAACACGCTGGAGCTGCCCGCAGCTGATGCAAAACGTGATAGGGAACACGTTTCTAAAATCTTGATCTTGAAAGGAGGGCAAAATGTCGATTTCTAAGTCGGTTGTTTTCTTTGTCATTGTCATTATCTTATGCGGTTGCAGTACAAAACCACCCGCGGTTGACTTTCAAGCGGAAGAGCAACAAATCCGTCAATTCACTCAAGAGTGGTACGACGCAGAGAATCGTAAAGACCTCGATGCAATCATGCCATTTATCGCCGAGGAATCCGTGCTGCAGATGCCGGGAATGCCACAGATTGAAGGAAAAGAGGCTCAGCGTAGCGTCATGGCCGTGCTCTTGGAGTCCATGGTGAGTATCACCGGCGGTCCTATGACCATTGTCGTTTCTGAAAGTGGCGACATCGCGTACCAGTACGGCACAAGTACCGCCGTCATTCAAGGTCCCGATGGCGAGTTCGAAGATCCCGAAAAATACCTCTTCGTCTGGAAGAAAATCGACGGCGAATGGAAGGTCGTAGCCGGGAGTTTCAGTAGCGACAAGTCCATGTAGTGGACTGAGAGCAAGTCCATCTAACTCGGTAATTGAGCGGACGTGGCCCTTATCCAGAATCGTCAGATGTGAAATGAAGGAACATAACCTTCGGCAGTGCAATTTTACAAGTAAAACCGGCCACGCTGCTCATTGCCACTGTTAGGTGACAATTGTGGTAATAAGTAATACCCACAAAACCTAAACAAGCAGTGATTCATACATTGCACAATAAAGGGGGGTGCAAGATGCATAAAATTGAACAAACATTCAGCTTTTTAATCCTTGTCATTCCCATCACAGTAATTTTATCGGCTGGATGTGAGAAAAAAACAGAGGTAAACAAGGTCCTGACCCGCCGTGCCTTTGAGGAGGTCTGGAACCAGGAGAAACTTGACGTAGTAGACGAGATTTTCTCCACCGACTTTGTCGAACACCGCTCTGGTCCCGACATTCACGGACCGGAGAGCGTAAAAGAATTAGCCACCATGTACAGTACTGCCTTCCCCGATCTTAAATACACGATTGAGGATCAGATCGCCGAAGGGGATATGGTTGTCTGTCGTTGGACAGCCACTTGTACACACAAAGGCGAACTCATGGGTATCCCCCCTACCGGCGTGCAGGTGACTTCGACGGGAGTCGACATCTTCCGCATCACTGACGGTAAGATAGTGGAACTCTGGGCTAACGTGGACGAATTGGGCACGATGCAGCAACTTGGTATGGAACTTCAAATGAGAGAATAGAAAAATACTCCACAGTGGACATACAAGGCACGTTAAGTAAGGAAGCATAACAGAATAAAATCTCAATCAAATTAGCTTGGACCATAATAGGTGAAAGAAATGTTGGATGGTGAACAATTCACTAAAATTGACCACTGTTATCGCGCGTGTGCTCCAGGCCAATGTGATATTAAAATTACGTGTGGCACGACCCTTTGGGTCGTGTTGAGTGAATAAATTAACATTGCTTAAAACATACCCTCGGCTCTGCCCAGGACTTGATCAGAGTTTGATTGGGGGGCAATGTCACACATAAGAAAATAAATGATGGTTACCCATTGTTCAAAGATCACGAACAAAAAAAGGGCTGGAAGATCCAGCCCTTTTTAATTGCACTTTCAAGATTACTTGAAAAATTTCGACACAAAGGGTGAGGTTTCACCCAAGCGCAGAAAATGACCGGAAGGCCCTTCTCCTAAAAATTCAGAGAACCAGGATTCGTGTTCGATTTCTTCATTGAGAATGGCCAATGCCAGTTCGTATGTGCGATGGTCTTTCCCGGCCGTCATGTTGCATATTTCAGTATAACCCCGAACGGCACATCTTTCCGCATTGACAAGCACTTTGAGAATCGCTTTGACATCTTTCGGATTATCGGGAAGCTTGGCTGGCGGACAGGCGGACATATCATGAAAGACCTTCATGTCTTTCGGCAATTCTCCACCCAGTTCATAAATGCGCGGCACAAGCGCCTCAAAATGATTCCGGTCCTCAATGCGTGCGGTCTCTGCGATCTGCTTGACGCCTTCTCCTTCGAGTCCGATCAGATTGGCACGCAAAATCGTGTAGTAATAGAATGTGGTTAATTCCGCTGCTGCGTTTTTGACAAGAAGTCCCAACAACTTCTCTACATCAACACCTGCTTTTTCGACCATTTCTCTTGCAACTTTTGCCATAAATTCTTCTCCTTTTTTTAATTTAAATAGAATGTATTATTCGACCATTACTTTTTCAGAATTGTCTTCAGGACCTTCTCTTTATCGATTTTCTTGCTGCAGAAAAACCATTCCTGGCATGTCATATCTTCTTTTCCCTCCATCCGACTTTTAGCGGCACCGCAAGATCCGGCGGGCGAAACAATGACATCATCGCCGGGACGCCAGTCTGCCGGCGTGGCGATGTTAAAAGCATCGGCTGTCTGCAGGGCAATCAGAATCCTGTAGATCTCATCAAAATTTCGGCCCAGACTCAACGGATAATAGAGGATGGTTCGGATGATGCCTTTCGGATCAACATAGAAAACAGCTCGTACCGCTTTTGTTGTAGCTTCCCCTGGCTGAATCATACCATATTTCTTTGCCACCTCCATCGTGATGTCTTCGATTAAGGGAAATTTGACTTCCACATTTTTCATGCCTTTGTACTCAATCTTTTCTCCAATCGTCCTGAGCCATGCAATGTGGCTGTATAGCCCATCGACCGACAGTCCGACCAGTTTGCAGTTTGCCTCAGCAAACTTTTTTTCCAGTGACGCGAAAGTGATGAACTCGGATGTGCAAACGGGTGTAAAATCCGCCGGATGACTGAAAAGAATCACCCACTGACCCGAATAATCGTTCGGGAAATGGATCTCACCCTGTGTGGTCACGGCTTTGAATTCGGGAGCCTTTTCACCGATACGGGGCATGGCTGTGGTTTTGTTTTCATTGTTTTGTTCCATTTGAAATCTCCTTCCTCAATTTTTGTTAATGATCATAGTAATTTTTAGATAATAATAATTATCTTCCTCCGTAAAAAAAATTATTCTTTCATTTTACATTCAGCGCAAATGACATTGAAATGAACATCATAATCAATAAAAATATGATCCTTGGTTACCTGTGACGGTATTTTCAAAGTTTCTATTTCCGTACTGTCAATATCAATTATTTTTTTACATCTTTTGCACACGATATGGTGATGCTGCTCTGTCATTGGATCATATCTAAGTGTGTTGTGCAGATGGGTCACTTTCGATACGATACCATTCTGTTCAAACGTTTCCAGTGTTTTATAAACAGTAGCAAAAGAGATCATGGGAAATTGGGATTGAACATCTTTAAAAATCATTTCCGGACTTGGATGTTCTTTATTGCCGATCAAGGTTTTGTATATGGCCAATCGCTGAGGAGTAACACTCAATCTGGATTCCCGGCATTTGGCGTAAAAAGCATCGAGCAATTTTTCTCTTGTTTCTTTGTTCATCTAATAAATTATCTTTTTTACTTAATAATAATTTTTATATTATAATCATTCCTAAATCAAAAAGCAAGTATTTTTTTTATTTTCTTCTAAATAATCTTCTCAAGTCAACAAATACGATTATTTTCCCCAATATGAACGGGTACCAAAAGAAGATATCATTTATGCCATTTCGATTTCACCGCTAACGAAGGCCGGAAGTTTTTATTGATTTTTCATTATTCATACATTACATTAATGAACAAATATACAAGGTATAAAATAGTGACCAACTGTAATCCATACTTTGTCAACCATCTTATAAAAAAAATGATTTCAAAAGAAGGTGTTCATGATATTCTATAAGAGGCGTCGACGTTACAAGTATACGCTTTTCTCAGACTATAAGCACCAAACAGAACTGCGCATGGCTCAACCTGTCAAAATTGGCCATGTGGTTTCTCTCGAGATGGACGGTCTTCTAACAATTCAAAAAGGGTATGCTTGGGATGGCCCGAGCGGGCCGACAATTGACACACCCAATTTCATGAGAGGATCGCTGGTTCACGATGCTCTCTACCAACTCATGCGAGAGAAACTTATTCCCCAGGACCATCGTGAGTATGCGGACAGGTTGCTTCGGGAAATTTGCCTTGAGGACGGCATGTCGTCGATTCGAGCCTGGTGGATCTACAAAGCCGTTCGACTTTGTGGCGGTTCAAGTGCTGAGCCAGATTTGATGAAAGCACCATAAGCCATTGATCGTCCAGGAGCACAAATCCTGAAGGATCAAATTGAATAGGAGAAGAAATATGATAACAATCCACGAACACCTTTTCCGGCTGCTTTTCCTGACCATTTTGATGACTCTATTTCCGCTATCCTTGTTACAGGCAGAAGCAGGCACATATTCTGCGCAGACAGATGCCGAGGTCGAGGCAATCCTCGGCATGGATTCCTGCAGCGATTACAACTGGGAGCTGAGCAGTGATGGATCCTATTGGGTTGCTCTGAACATCAGCTATGTTGCGTATCCGGTTAACACCGCTTATCAGACCATGAGCATCTTTGTCCCGGCTGCCTACATGATAAAAGAATCAAATTGCAATGTCGTCTTTACTGATTCGGTCATCAACGTGTATAACGTCAACACCGCACCCATTCTGTACCTCTGCGAGGCGCCGGGCTACAGCGAAGTCATGGCCGGCTCCAGGGTCGACACCAGGGCCATTGCGAGCGGCTATATAGCCGTGAACCCCGGTCACCGCGGAAAAGGAACCACATCCACCGATTCAACAGGGAAGATCTATTACGACGGCAAATCCCCCTGGTGTCTGATTGACCTGAAGGCCGGCATCCGTTACCTGCGATTCAACGACAAAGTCCTGCCAGGCAATTCAGAACGGATTGTTACAAGTGCCAGCAGCGGCGGCGGAGCCATGTCGACGTTTTTGGCCTGTTGCGCCAATGATCCCGTTTACAACGATTATCTGAAAGAAGCCGGTGCCGTTATAAGCGTCGGCGATGATGTCTATGCCTCAAACTGCTACTGTCCAATTACCAACGTGGCCAACTCAGACGCGGCATATGAGTGGTTTTTTGGTACAAAATCTCACCTTGAGACCCTTGGCTGCACCCATTTCCAGGTCCTGCTGTCCGGCTATCTGTCAAACGGTTTTGTAGACTATCTCAATAATCTTGGCTATACCGAAGAAGCGTTTAAAAATATCTTGATCGACCAGCTCGAATGGTCCGCAAACTACTACTTGCAGGAACTTAAGAACGGAGAGACCGAGGTTGACTGGAGCGATAAAGCTGTTTTTGCAGATGCGGATCATCCCACACTTGAAGAGATTGCGAAGAACTATATCGCCGGCTACTATATAAAAACCGGTGGGATGCGCGGCGGCATGCCCGGTGGACCTCCGGGCGGAACGGGTGGCCCGCCAGGAAGTGGCATGTCTACCGAAGGCAAAGACATCAGCAACTGGATGGCCTGGGATGATGTGATCCAGTCGGTTGTCATCACCAGCCTGGAAAAATTTCAGGATTATTTCCAAAGGATTAAGGGGGTCACTTCCTTCGACGGTCTGAACGGCCAATCCACGGAGAACCAGCCTTTCGGTGATAGAAACACAAACTTCAAACACTTTTCAAACGCCATTCTTGACGTACTCACCACGCACCATGAGAATCTGCAAGCTGCCTGGACGGATGTTGATGCGCAAAACACCGGCTATGCATCGTTTGCTGATCTCTATACAGCCTTTCAATCCGATGTTGCAGACGGCGACTGCGACGCATATGGCAACGACATTGTTGACCTGTACAACCCGATGCTCTTCATCGACGGCGATACCTCCTACCTGAATGGCGATGTTGCAAAGCATGTTCGTATCCGCCACGGTACCGCAGACGCCCATACCGCATTGCCGATCATCACACTGATGGGGCTTACCCTTGAGAAAGCCGGCGTAGACCTCAACTTCGAGTATGTTTGGGAAGCCGGCCATGGCTCAGTCGAGCAGGAAAATCAAACCCTGTATGAGTGGATCGATGAGATCTGTGCTTCAGTTGGGACAAAGTAGTATATTCCAACTATGCGAAAGTGACCTTGATCGCTCAGAAGCATTTCCATTGTTCATTGAAAAAAGGAGGGCTCAGCCCTCTTAATCATCAGCCTTGTTATAAAATCCCAAAGCAATGAGGATTTTTAATAAACGATTATAGGAGGTCCAAATGCAAAAATCAATCAAAATTGCCGTGATTTTAATGCTGATCATGGCCGTGTTTCGTATCATTGCAAGCATTCAAATGTTTGTGACCGGCGAAAAAGACTTAGACGCCTGTGTTCTGTTTACGCTCAATGCGATAGCCATTATCGGCATCACGTTGGGAGCCTATCGACACGGAGAAAAATGGTCCTGGTGGACGCTGCTGATCATCGTGATGACGCCGCCCATATATTGCATTTTTGCACACGGATGGCTGGCCTGGAATATCGTGGGTTTGGTATTATCCACGCCGCCGGTCGTTATTCCCGCAAAGGCAATGCTTTGTCCAAAACAAGAGTGACTGCTGATTACTTTTGATCAACTGGGGGCTGTGCTCCCCGTCGTAAACAAGGGGGGTAAAATATCCTCCCGGTTTAGAACCCCGGAACGGTCAGCCTGTCAATGAATAATATGTTATTTTGAATCATCAAAAATATGACTAAGAAAGAGGAAGAATGCTGATCCACTATTTAGCCAAAGCGCTGGTCTATCCCACCAGGAGACCGGTCGTTAAAAAACCGTCCGATTATAATATGTCATATCGGGACATTGATTTCAAATCAAAAGACGGCACCCATTTAAAAGCCTGGTACATTCCGGGAAAATCCGAAAAATTGATCATTCTAACCCATCCCATGCCTTTCAATCGCTACGGATTTCATACTAAAGGACAGGGACTGATAAAAATCAGTCAAGTCGAAGTCGAACTGTTGAAAACGGCCAAGCACTTGAACGATGCGGGATATGCCCTTTTCATGTTTGATTTTAGAAATCATGGAGAAAGTGACAAAGCCAATAACGGTGTTTGCGGGGTGGGATACTACGAATGGCAGGACGTTATCGGTGCACTCAATTATATCAAAACGTCACCCGAGCTGAAAAGCAAGAAAATCGGTTTTGTCAGTCACTGTATGGGAGCAAATGCAACCCTGATTGCCATGGGGAAAGAGCCCGATCTTTTCAACCATGTACAGGTGGTCGTGGCCATTCAACCGGTTTCAATGAACGTCTTTGTTCCTCATTATCTCAGGGCCAAGATGCCTATTTTCAAAAATAAAACCCCACAAATCGACGCAAGCATCAAAGCGATGATCGGATTCGGATTGGAAGACATGTCACCTGCTCCGTACATCAAAGATATTAAAGTTCCCATATTATATGTACAGGTTAAAAACGATGCCTGGACGGATCCATCGGACGTTCAGGGATTCTACGATAACACGACTGCTCCCAAGGAGATTTTCTGGATAGAAGGTGATCTGGAACGGTTTGATGGTTATAACTATTTTGGTGAGAATCCGACAAGGATGCTGGAATTCCTGGAGAAATATTTGGATTAAAACAGAGATGTTTTGAATTGACTTGAACGTTTTATTTATCCATCATCCAAAGCGGTGAAACAGTTTCAATATCAACAGTCGATTTATAATCATTCAAAAAGGAGACCTAAAAATGGCACAACGTAAGAACTTTATCGCCATAGCCGCATTGTTTTTCATCTTCGCAGTGGTTTTCTCGGTAGCCATATGGCCCGATGCATCATTCGCTGCAAAAATCGCTTTCTTCGCCGCTGGATTTGGCTGTGGTATCGGAATCGGTCAATTTTTTGGCCGACGCGCATCCGTATCCTAAGTTATTCTAAACAAGCAAGAAAGGAGTAAAATCGATGAAACTGCAAAAAAACATGGGAACCCAGGACCGCATCATTCGGTTGGTGATTGCCGCCGTTATTGCGATACTTTATTTCACGGGCAACCTTTCAGGACTGGGAGCCATTATCCTGAGTATTCTGGCCGTCATTTTTATCGTCACCAGCTTTGTCGGTGTTTGCCCGATGTATAAACCACTTGGGATCGATACACGCAAAAAATGATTCCATCCGAGGGTTCTCCCGCTTAACTTATGTGTATATTGTGCCCCTGGGGTTAAAACGAGAGAAGCAAAGTTCCTTTCCATGACCCAACCCGGGATAAAAATCGTTGAAATGCATCATTTCATGCAACATGGCATGAAAAGAAATTAGAATACAAATACACTGACCAGACAAGATTTTTCGAAAGATTGTACATATGCGACTGATTCCATTCAATCTAAAAATTCATATGTTCTTGATCTTATTCATCATAACCCGTTGCACGAATCAGGAACAGAAAAATCGGCCACCGGAACATATACTCGCTAAATATACTGGATACAGTCAATATACCGACCCAGGAAAGTTTGTTTATCTTTTTGACGGATTACCTGAATCATTGGAAGAATTATGTAACCGGATCAAAAAGCAGCTCATTCATCCTTATGATATCGGTCAATATATTGGCAAGACCCCCGAAGACCGCATAGTTGAAGATCAGACGATTCCGACCGTCTCCCTCATGCTTGCAGAATTACTGAAAAGAGATGAAAATGGATTGGCACCATCCCGTCAACCAGAAGACCGGTTGGTCGTCGCTTGTGTTCACCATTGCATGCTGTTTGCTTCAATTTGTCGCCATCGCGGAATCCCAGTCCGAATCCGAGCGGGTTTTGCCAAATATATCGGTGAGGATGACCGGATTCGTGTCAGCCACGTAGTCTGTGAGGTGTGGGACCATGAACAGAATCAATGGATTCTTGTGGATCCTGACCGGCAGAGAGTCGATTTCCCTCGCCACGAATTTGAATTTGCCTACGAAACTTGGGGGCGGTTAAGAAGCAATAACCTGGACAAAAATCAGTATGTGTCGAGATACAAAACCGTCGATCAGGCTACTGTCCATTTGCTCTGTCATGATCTTTCATACGTCATCGGAAACGAAGAACCCTACTGGAATGATCCGTCAATCGTGGCCAAAAGTCAGACAGGAATCACCGGCCTTTCCCAAAATGAATTGGAATTGCTGGACAAAATATCTGCATTTCTTAAAAATCCAGACGTTCATTTGGAGGAACTGGTTAACATACAGAAAGTAACTCCTGTTCTAAACGATTACGAAGTCATGTAGAATAACATTTCGGCTCACCCGTTCATCACGGTGAGGATTTGATATGACAAAGCATCTAACATTTTTTAGCTTATTGTGTGTGACTGCCGCAATCTCTTTACTGGTCGGATCATGCAGTCAAAACAAATCGGATATGAAAAGTACCGTCAACTATTTAAATGTCTCCGAACGAAAAGTGAGCGGCCGGATCATCCTGACACTGGGAGATTCAAACGGTGTGATGAACGACGGCTGGCCGATGCAGCTCGAGGCTGAACTGCCGGAGGATATGGTCCTGAACAACTCGGAAGGAGGGCGCACGATTGGTTTTGACAATTGCGGCATGCCGGAATGGAATGCACTCAAAAATATAAAAACCTATTTAGATTGGGGATTGAGCCTGAGCGGAAATCAGGCCATTGATGAAATTGTTATTCTCCTTGGTACAAATGACAGCAAAGCCTGTTTCGATGATCAAAAGGATGAGGTTGCACCCAACCTGATCAAACTAATCGAAAAAATCCGGGATTTCGACAATGCGGGCCATCCACCTCCTCATATCACGATTATCACACCTCCTCCCTACGCTCCGGATTCTCTGACCGTAAAAGAAGCCCTCGGCGGCGATTTGCGCGTCCGTTTGCTTTTACCCCAATTTCGCGACGTGGCACTTCAATACCGTTGCGCTTATGTCAATATTTATCCCTTGATCAAATCCCGTTTTCAGGATGTGGTGATGGACCATGTCCATTTGACCCTGGAGGGACACAGTATCGTCGCCAAAGCCATTGCAGAGGTACTGAATGACCGGGAAGTTCCGGACCCGCCTTCCGACGCAATGCACAACGAAGACACACTTTCCTGGTCTCCCTCATTAAGCGATGACGTCATCGGATACGAAATCATGGACGGGGACAGAATCATTGAAACCGTTTCAGGGACGATGATCGCATTGCCTCACAAGGTTACCGATCTTTCTGTGCGTGCGCGTGACGAATATGGCAATGTGAGTATAGCTGTCAAACCGTGATAGCATTATCCGATAAAAATCGCAATAATGCAAAATGAGACTATGGACCTTCCACCCTCAATACCTTGACGCCAGAGGATTAACCGCCGTCTGGCGGGAAGCACTCCTCGCCAGACAGGTGCTACTCGGGCAAACAAGAGGATACACACATCATCCCCAGCTGATTCGATTTCGAAAAAGCAAACAACCCATCGACTGTATCCATTATTACCTGCAAATCGTTTATGAGGAAGCCAATCGACGGGGCTATATATTTGACAGAGACAAAATAGGCGACTACTTAAAATGGTTGCATATGACCGCAACCAAAGGTCAGCTTTTCTATGAATGGAACTATTTTAAGAAAAAAATCCAAATAAGGAATAATGACCACTATCAGCGGATAAAAAATCTCGATGTCCCCGATCCCCATCCCCTCTTTCGGATCATCTCCGGCCCGATTGAAACATGGGAGAAAATCACTCTTGTCCAAAATAGGAAATGTTTTAATGGACTATTTCTTTCAGCTTTTATTTAAGTTACAGGTGGATTCCGGCTCAAAACACAACCGGAATGACAGGGTGGAGGGATGTCATTCCCGAAATTTTTAATCGGGAATCCAGGTTGTGGTACTTTGGTAACCTGATATTTGAATTTGAATAAAAACCAGTTTAACCCATTTGTCTTCAATATGTCCATTTCCTGCTTTGGACAGCAAGGGAAGAAAGGTAAATAAAAAGGGAAAATAGCATCGTAAACACCTTACATCACCCTAAGCAAATATCGTTCAAAGGACGATTCTTTTTTATCCTTTATTTTTCACGACTTGACTTTTATCATGGTTTTTATTAGCTTGATACTTCAAATTTATTAAAGCAAGAGCGAGGAACTTCATGGCGAAAGCGAGCAATTTACTGGCTGTAGAAGCAGCCTTCAGATGGATCTGGAATACCCTCATGCAAAAGCCCTGGGCCATTTCAATCGAAGTGACCCACAACTGCACTGCCAACTGCAAACATTGTGACAAAGGTGAAAAAATACCGGATGAGAAGCAGGCGACGCCTGAGGAATATAGGAAAATTTACAATGAGATCCATCCCCTTGTGGTCCAGATCTCCGGAGGCGAACCCTTGCTGAGAAAAGACATACTCGACATTGTCCGGATTTTTAAAAATCCGGGACATCTGCCCTATATCGTTTTTGTCACCAACGCCTCGCTGCTGACCGAAGAAAAATACGACCAGCTCAAAGAAGCCGGTGTGGATCAGTTTTCAATCTCGCTCGATTTTCCAGACGAACGGCACGATCAAAACAGACGTCTGCCCGGACTCTTTCAACATCTTTCAGACGTGATTCCGATACTCACAGCAAAAGGGAATAACGACATCACCGTGATTACTGCCGTCACGCGGGAAAATTATCCTTGCCTCATCGATAATCTTCACCTCGTCGGGAAGTGGGGAGCACGGCTCAATCTCAGCATGTATACAGCCGGCCGAACAGGAAACCGCGATCTGCTCATCACTTCGGAGGAGGATCTCGCTGCTTTCCGAAAAATCATCGATCAAATCATTGAAGAGAAACGAAACGGCGCTTGTATCTTTTCTTCCGAAGCCGTATTGAATCGATACTATGATTTCTTCGCAAACGGCCGGTCGCCCGGGAAATGCAAGGCGGGAATCCGTTCCCTGGTGGTTAATCCGGACGGATCGCTCTGTCCCGGGGCCATGAAGAAAGATTTTAAATTTAAATCACAAAAAGAGCTGAGGAAAAAGTTTTCCAAAAACAATCAATGTGATCAGTGCTTCATCAGTCTCCGCGCCAACACAGAGAAGCCGCTCCGTGAAGTGGTTCGAGACATCCTTGCAACGGTCTAAAATCCGAAAGTTCAAATCACCTTCATGTCCCCCGCTTTCTCTAAGAGATCAATCAACCACGGATTAAGAATATTCATCATCCTGACGCTGGCAGGATTTATACTGATCTTCTATTTAACGGGGACACATGAAACCATCCAGGCGCTCAATGCGTTTCGGTTCTCCTATTTTATCATCGCAGGTTTTTTGATTGGCGTCGATTTTCTCTCCGGTACCAGTCGCATTTATATCTTTATACGAAAAATCACACCCCTCTCTGAAAAACAGGCCTTCTGGGCAAGTTTCAAGGCCAATCTCTCCAATGTCTTTCTGGCCGCCGCCACACCATTCCAGACGGGAGGTGGTTTGGCTCAAATCTATATGCTAAACCGTGAAGGTGTGACGGTCTCCGGAGCCACATCGGTCAGCATCATGAATTTTGTGGCCACACTCGTTTTTCTCATGACAGCCGGTCTGATGGTGATCCGCTGGATGACGCGGACATTTACCGATTTCAAATTTCATTTCATGCTGAGCTTCAGTTCAACGGTCTTTTATTTTGTGACATTCGTATTTATCCTTTTCCTTTTCAAACCGAGGATGATCGGGCAGTGTGTCGAATGGTGTATTCTCAGATTCAGCAGGATCTGGAAAAAGAAAGCCCGTACATTCGAAAATCTATCCCATAAAATCCATGATTTTGTACAAAGCTATCAGTCCCACATTATCTATTTCTGGAAAAACGAAAAATGGATCCTATTTCACAATCTCTGGCTCACCCTCCTCCTCTATTTCAATAAATGTATAATGGCTTACGTTGTCTTGAAAGGTATGGGACTCAATCCCGATTTTCTGGAAGTTGTTTCTATTCAGATTTTATTGATTTTTTTAATTTATTTCTGCCCGACACCGGGCGCCGGCTTTTTAGCCGAAACAAGCACAGCCGCCCTGATGTCCCTCATCATCCCCAGCCACCTGCTTCCCGTTTTTTCGATTCTCTGGAGATTTTTCACAACTTATTTCGGCGTCATTGTCGGAGGCGTGATCTTAATGCGGACCATCGGCTCCGCTTCAAATAAAAATGAATGACAAGTTGACCAATCAATGGAATATCACAAAATCCCCTTCTTGCCTCCCATTTGATAATCAGGAAGGTAATATTTTCCGATCAGTACCGGCCAAAGAATGACCATATGAGCATCTTTCCACTGCTATTGCATATTATAACAAAACCTTTCCGATCCATTTAATTTTGCAATTACCACCCAATTTGCCTTCCCGGAGTGGGACATTATCGGCAAAATCGCCTGCAGCATATGGATGAAAAAAGCGGCGATTTGAGTTGACGAAACATGATCCGAGGGAAGGTGTTTATTCGTGGATAATGCAGAAGATTTTCCGATAGGCATCCATACGGACGGGCGATCCATAAGCACATTAAAAGCCAAAACCGACCCGCGATTGTCATCATTATTTTGTCGTTACTTCAATAAAAACAGTTATTATATAAACAAAATCACATGAAAAAATAATAAAGAACAGCAACATCCCCAACCCCATTCATATTCAGAAGAAAATGAAAACAACCCCATTGCTCTCGGGAAATAACAGAAAAAAAGTCTGATCGTTTTAAAATCCTGTATTGAAAAACATGGATATCAGGAACTGAACAATTGTATAATCCATAAAGAATTAAGAATACAGAAGCCCTATCCGAAATCAGCATACCGATGGCATGAATGTTGCGAATTATATAACTTTAATGGGAACATTTTTCATTTGAAAAAGTCTAATCCAATTACTGTCGTATGGCAAAAAATGCAACAAAGACAACCAAAAAAGGATTTTACGGAGAGCCATTGATGCAACGTTTGCAAAGAATCATGAATCTGTGCCTACTCAATGCCTTCATCTTGAGTCTGATCCTCTTCCAGGGATGCACAAGTCGCCTAAACACAAACGGTCAACAACTTAAAATAGAACAGAAGCGCTTTTACGCCGTCAGATTCGACCCCTCTTATTATTACAACACGGAACTGTCTGTCAAGGAATTGTCGGAGAAATTGGCCGATCAGTGGATTGAGAATGGAATCAATACAGTATATGTCAAAGTGTACGATCCGATTTACGGCGCTTCCTATCGCACAAAATATCCTTATAATATCCAAACCGATTTCGGTCGTTTGAATTTACTTAAAACATTTCTGGAGATTTGTCACCAAAGAGAGATCCGCGTATACGGTTGGATCCCTGCCTTCCAGCACAAACAGGCATGGGATGCCCATCCCGATTGGAGAGTAAAAAAAGCCGACAATACAGACTATCAACCGACGCCAGACAGTTACTTCCTCTGCACACGCAATCCCGAATTTCGCGAATGGTGGTTGGAATTTATCACCGATCTGCTTGAACACTACAAAGATCTTGACGGCATCGATATCGCAGAACCCATCGTAAGCTGGAAATCCAGTGAAGGCTGCTACTGTCCTCTCTGTAAAGAAACATATGAAAACCATGCCGATCCTTTTGAGATCATACGGTCTCAACCGCTCACCTCTCTTTTGGAAGAGACCAGTCTCTTGGCACACAGTCATGACAAATCAATGTCAATCACAACCATCGCCACATCCTATCAAGGTGGACGACTCTATTCTTCCGAGGAACAGCGCTCACTGACCGGTTTCGATCTCGATGGGATACTCAATTCTGCAGACCGCCCGGATATCATCAATGTTGAACTCCTTTGGCAACAGTGGGCTGACATATATCAGGATACCATTACATTTTCTCCTTTCTGGACAATGCAAGCTGTTCAGCAGATGATTCAGGAAGTCAACAACAGAGCCGAGTTTGTTGCCCATCTGGAAATCACGCCATGGGGGAATACCACGGTAACCCAAGACCAATTTTTATCAAGCATCAAAGCTGCGCTGGACGGCGGAACATCGGGAATCGATTTTTACGATGCCTACCAGGTGGATCAACTGGCATTGTGGGAAGAAATTGAAACGGCATTCAATTACACGCCGAAGAAGAAAGTGGTGATCTATTATGACCCGGAAGGCGAAAATGATGCCAAACACCTTGAAGTCCTTCTGCGGCATTTTGAAACAGAAACTACAATCATCCCTCTGGGAGAAAATGATGCATTCGTTGAAGATCCGGAGGCGGAGTTTATCTTTTATTTGGGTATCGAGTACCGAGATTCACTTCCTTCCGCCTTCATTCGTTACATATCGGGTACAGAAAAAACAGTCTGCTGGCTCAACTACAATATACAATATGTGGGTGAAGATTTTTTAAAAAGATTGGGATTCCATTACGAAGACCTGGATGAAAGTTCCGGCTATCGGGTGATTTATAAGGGATATGAATTCGCGAAAATCGATTCATCATTGAATATCATGGGTATTGACAATCCCGATCAATGTCGGTTGATGGCTACAGCAAAATCGGAAGAAGTCGAAGTACCCTATATTATTCAAAGCGCCCATTTCTGGTATGTGGCGGATATCCCTTCTGCATTTGTTATTGAGGGCGGACGCCACATCGTTTTTGCGGACCTTCTTCACGAAATCCTCCGCGAAAATCATCAGGAAAAACATCAGGCTCTGGTGCGAATAGAGGACGTTAACCCGGAATCGAATCCGGAATATCTCCGTGCCATTGCCAATTTCCTGGGTTCGGAAAAAATCCCCTTTTCGGTGGGGCTCGTACCCTTTTATCTCGACCCCGCCAACAACACAGCCGTTTCGCTTTCGGACAGACCTGAACTGGTCAAAGCGATTCAGCACATGGTATCCAAAGGGGGTACAGTCATTTTGCACGGATGTACGCATCAATACCGCGGGGAAACCACTGTGGATTATGAATTCTGGGATGAATTTAGCGATCAGCCTCTATTTGAAGATACGAGAGAATACATACGAATCAGAATCGAAAAAGCATTGGATGAATGCTCTGCAAACGGTATCTATCCGCTGGTATGGGAAACACCGCATTATGCGGCATCTTTACTGGATTACACAGTCATCGACCAGTATTTCAGTACATGCTATGAACGCAGACAGACGATGGACATATCGGGAACGGATCAGCTTCTCCCCTTCTTGATCCCTGCAGATGACATCCATAACCAACTCATCCCGGAAAACCTGGGGTATATTCCGATGGACAATCCATCACCAGACGATATGATAGCCAATGCAGAAAAAAACCTGGCCATCAGAGACGGATTTGCCAGTTTCTTTTTCCACCCGTTTGTGGATTTGAATGTTTTAAAAGAATTGGTCAAGGGCATTCAGGATTTGGGATACACCTTTGCAAACATTCGGTCGATGGACAATCAGGTCACTTCGCCTTCCGATGTCATTGTCAGCGGAAAAGCGCATATCGCACTTGATCTTCAGGATCAGTATTTAAACGAATTCTATCTCACAAACAACGGAAAGAAGAAAGACAAAAACTTCAGCAAAGACAGATTGTCCAGTTCCATCACAAAAGAGGTGGATTGTCCTTCCGGATGGCTCTATATTGCCCATGCAAGTGATATAAGAAAGCCCGGATTTCCTTCCAATATCTTGTCTTGGGTTTCTGAATCCCCTCTGAAAATAGGGGAATTCTTTCAGCCTCAACCCCTGACAGGCCCCAATCTACTGGCCTCGACAATGATTTTAATTGATCCGGATGCCAGCGGTCAATCGCTTACCAATCAAATCAGCTTTTTAAGTGCTTTCGAGTCCGTAGGGATCGATTATCAGGCGATACCGGTTTCCAATTTTCTTGAAATTCCCGAGAACATCAACCTGCTTGTCATTCCCAATGGTTCAGCCGTCCAGCTTTCTGAACAGCAAATCCTGTTCACACTGAATGCCATTTCGCGGGGATTAAATGTGATTCTTGAAAAAGAATCCAGTCTCTTATCCAAAATGGGTTTTGAGCTATTCGGGAAGGAAAAAGAAATCAGTACCGTTCGCGATGAATATTATCCCCAGGTTGAAATTCACTGGACAGAGAGAGATCACTATCAAGACTTCAATACAACATACGATTATACCACCTACTACTCAGAAACCTATTCAGAAGATCCAGTCGTTGTGGGAGGAAATTATGGAGAAGGGCAATATCTCTATTTTGCCACCCTTTTTGATCCATCCACATCCAAAGGATACGGACGTTATCCCTATTTTTCCGATCTGATACAGCGTCATTTCAGCACATGGCCGCTGGTTAAAAAAGAATCCGTCGAGATCTATTTTGAACCCGGAGACCGTGAAGATATCAGTACCGAGGATCTTGTGAAAATGTGGAAACAAAATGGCTTCAGAAAGATATATGTCGCAGGGTGGCACGTCTATCAGGATTGGACTTACGACTATGAACGGCTGATCGACCTGGCTCACCAAAACGCCATGCTGGTCTACCTCTGGTTGGAACTGCCCCATGTAAACACCAAATTCTGGGAGGACCATCCGGAATGGAGGGAAATCACAGCAACGGGCGATACGGCAATAGTGATCTGGCGTCAATTGATGGCATTATCGGATGATGATTGTAGAGAAGCCGTTTTTTCCGAATTAAGTGATATAATACAGAAATTTGATTGGGATGGCATTAATCTTGCCGAATTTTACTTTGAATCTTTTAATGGTCCGGAAGAGCCGGAAACATTTACGCCAATGCATCCTTCAGTTCGGAAACAGTTTCAATCACAATATGGTTTTGATCCAATACGACTTTTTGACGAATCGTCTCCCTATTTCTGGAAACAGAATCGTGAAAAATGGAATCTCTTTGAAGAATTCCGGAGAAATCTTCTTGTTCAGCTGCACAGGGAATTCCTCGAGTTCTTTCATCAACAGAGGGAATTCGGTAAAAACGACATCGAAATCGTGTTGACTGTTCTGGATAATATCCATGCAAAGGAGACAGGAAAGGGCACCGGCATTGATACAAAACGGTTGATCGAACTTTCAGATGAATATCCATTTACGCTTCAAATAGAAGATCCGCAGGAACTGTGGCACATGGGTCCCTCACGATACGACAGTCTTGCACAAACCTATTATCCCCTGGTTTCGAATGATAAACTCATTTTTGACATCAATATTGTACCCTATCGATCTTATCAGGAGAGCCTTGCTCCTACACAGTATCCGACCGGACTGGAATTGTATAACCTCCTGCAAAGCGCTCAACAGGAAAACAACGAGGTGGCACTCTACTCCGAATCGAGTATCTATATGGTCGATATGCCCTGGATCACCTATACGCTTGGGCAACATGCAACGGAAACATATCTATCTCCTTATAAATGGCAGATTCAAGCGGAAAATACAGTCACCTTCAACCTTGATCCGGAGGTTCACAAAGACATTCAAGTGAACGGCAACCTATGGCCTGCCTATTATCGCGGAAAGACAACGCTGCCGCCGGGATCCTATATGATACAGCCGTTGAGCCGGAGAGAAAGCTTGATCAACCAGATCAAAACAGCCGCGCGTTTGGTTGATATCAGCGGAGAACTGGTTTCATGCAAACTGCTTTCCCGAGGTATTGAATTCGACTACCATTCGGATGTCAGAAATTATGTGATCGTCAATGAAAAACCTCAAAAAGTGTTTTTAGACAATGCAGAATACGATGCGGAAGTCATTCAGGGCATTCAAGGCTTTTCGGTCAAACTGCCCCGGGGTTCTCATCGGGTGAAAATTCTGACAAGCGGTCTGGGTTCGACTTCACTAAAAAATTTGAGTATTGTGATATCATTCCTCATCGTGTCGGTGAGCATCGTTGCGGGATCTGTACTGTTCATCCTCTATGTCGCAGGCTTTAAAAAACGCAGATCAAAAAAATAACAAAAGAAGCGGGAGATCCTTTTGAATCCTTACAACTCAATTATCTTTGACATCCTTTTTTTGTTCTCGGTATCCGTCGTTTGGACGATGATTCTTTATCAGCTTATTTTAACGATTTTTGGATATCGATACCGCCACCAAATCGAGAAATCCAGATGGAACTTATCTCGTTTTGAAAAAGACCTTCCCGCGATTTCCATCTTAATTCCTGCCCGGAACGAGGAAATCGTGATTCGCAATACACTGGAAAAACTACAATCCCTTGATTACGAGAGAGATAAAATCGAGGTTCTTGTGACCGATGACGGCTCGACAGACCATACGGCTTCCATTGTTCGGGAAATCGCTTCAAAGGATCCGCGTATCAGACTCATCCAGCTGCCTGTTGTTGACCAGGGAAGAGGAAAAGCCCATGCGCTCAATATGGCCCTCAAAGAGGCCCGCCATGATTATATCGCCGTTTATGATGCGGACAACAATCCGGAACCTTCTTCACTCAAAATGCTGTCAGTGGAACTGATTTCAGACACCAAATTGGGCGCCGTCATCGGAAAATTTCGCACACTGAATAAAAACAAGAATATCCTGACCCGGTTCATCAACATTGAAACACTCGGATTTCAATGGATTCTTCAGGCCGGCCGATTCCGCGCATTTAAAGTCGCTATTTTACCTGGAACCAACTTGATCATCCGAAAAGATGTTTTAACGGCATGCGGCGGCTGGGATGAAGCGGCCATTACCGAAGATACGGAACTGAGCGTCCGCATTTACCAGAAGGGCTGGAAAATCAAATTTGTCCCCCTGGCCGTGACCTGGGAGCAGGAGCCGGAAAAATGGCGTACCTGGGTGAACCAGCGTACCCGCTGGGTAAGAGGAAACAACTATGTGGTCAAGAAATTTTTGGGCCAGGCTCTCAAGCTAAAAAACAAATTTCTCTTTCTGGAATTTCTCTATCTCTTTTTACTCTACTATCTGTTTTTAGGGGCTATTGTTGTATCACACCTCATTTTCCTGTTCAGTGGTATCGGCATCATCTATTTAACGGTGCCCGGACCTTATACGGCTGTGTGGATTTCAGCTTTCATATTATATATACTTGAAATCATTCTGGTCCTGTCATACGAAAATGAGGACGGATTGTTAAACATCCTGATCACGGCACTTATGTATTTCACCTATTGTCAGATGTGGATTTATGTTGTATTCCGTTCATTTTATCTTGACATAACAAAAAAACGGGAAGGCATCTGGGATAAGACGGAAAGAGAACCTCAGCTGGAGATAGCCGATTGAAAGGGCACTGATGTTGAACATAAAGTACTGGATCATCGCATTCCTCATTGCAGGCGGATTCTGCGCATGGACAGCAACTGCCCAGATATCGGAAGATGAAGAGAGGGACACGGATGTTGAAACATCGGAAGACGAAGAAATGATCGAAGAAGAGACCGATGGGGAAAAGGTACATTTCAGTCTGTGGGGAGAGGCCTACGATGAATCGACCGTCTCGCAGAGGGACCGGTCCAACCTCAACTCCTATTCTCACATCCGTCAGGGGTTCAACTTGAATGGGTATGGCGTTACGCTGCAGACATACCTGTTTTTCCGTTACGGAAAGGATCTGAAAAGGGATTTTTGGAACAACCGACTTGAAGTCGGCATCGGCATCCGCAGCCGTTTTTTTGAAAGGATTTTTTTGGCCCTCTTTGCGGAATCGCTTCGGGGATCATACAATGACATCCCCGAGGAATACCCACAGCCTGAGGATAAAAAATATACCGATTTCCGTTCCGGACTGATATTCTGGTATGGGTGGGACACTTACTACGAGCCCTCAAAATGGTTCATGCTCCCCCTGATTTTCTGGGGCGAAATATACGGGGATTTTATTTATTACAGAAGAGACAGTGACAACACAATCGGATATCTCCAGGCCAAAATGGGATTCCATTTCCTCCGCCTCTGGACCGTCTCCGTCGACGGATATGCGGTAACTTATCTGATCAAAGATAAAAATGGAGATTTCTGGAACAACTATGCCGAATTCGGCCCCGGCATCTGGCTGCAACCCCTGCCCGATCTTGATCTGAAATTCTATATCGAATGGCTGCAGGGCAATTATTTTGGCATCGAACAACCGGACGATCCCAATCCAAATCCACAGCATTACCACGATCGCAAAATCGGCATTCTGTTCTGGTTCGGCTGGTGAAATGCATCCAATAGTGATGCAAATACTTTATCTGAATAATGAAGACTTTGTATATGAAACACATTTTTATAATTCAATGGATCCTGTTGTTCATCATTGTTCCTCCTTGTATAAAACAAAGTCTTGCACAAGCAGGTGGAGATCTCATCTGGAAAAATTCTGCAGATTGGTATGTAAACACGGTATCTCCAGCCGAGGATGTGAATGGAGATGGTATTTCGGATATCTTCGTGGGTTCAGACGACAAGCGCGTCTACTGCTACTCAGGCGCGGATGGCAGTATCATATGGTCCTGGGCTTTCGGGAATCCGGTACTCATTACAAAAAATTTTATCAATGTCAATGATTATCATGACAATGTAAAGGATTGTCTCGTTGGAATCGCCAATGACAGAGTAGCCTGTATGTCGGGAATAAGAGAAACAGAAATGTTATGGTCATGTATAACAAACGTAAATGTCTCTTCGATAGCCACGATTGAAGATGTGGACGGAGATGGTATGGCTGACTGCCTCGTCGGTACAGCAAACGACAGTGTGCATTGCCTCAACGGACATTACGGGTATAAAATCTGGTCATATCAAGCATTAAGTGATGTCAGGACAGTTCAATCGATCGATGATGTGAACGGTGATGGAAAACAGGATTGTATTGCCGGTGGTGATGGTGACAGAATTTTATGCATCTCAGGAGGAAGCGGCGGTACAGGAGAATTGATCTGGTCTTATCAAACAACAGGTACTATTTTTTCTGTAGCCCCGATTGCAGATGTCGATGGCGACGGTATCTGCGATTGTCTGGCAGGAAGTCAGGATGATTGGATTTATTGTATATCCGGAGCAACAGGAAGATATATATGGGGGAGAAAAACCGGTTCCACAGTTAGATCGGTCAGTGCTTTTGCAGATGTAAACAATGATGGAATCGCCGATTGTATTGCTGGAGGTGAAGACAATTTTATTTATTGCCTGTCGGGTTCGGATGGTTCGCATATCTGGTCATTCAATACAGGAAGCACCGTACTGAATGTATCCACAATCCATGATGTCAATGGAACAGGCGGAGAAGATTGTATCGCTGGCAGTGATGGGGACATCATCTATTGCATCGAAGGAAAATCCAGAGAGACGGGTGAGGTTTTATGGTCCTATTCCGCCGGAGGTCGGATCAATAGTGTAATATCCATTCCTGATCTGAATGGAAATGGAATTGATGATGTCGTTGCCGGATCCAATGACAGCTATATCTATGCGATTGAAGGGGGTACGTATATTCCACCCGCAGAGACCGTCTCGACACCCACAACACTGACAGGTCCCTCTTGCGGAATGGTCGGACAGAGCCTTTCTTTCTCAACAGACGGATCGGTCAGTAGTCTGGGACATCCTGTGGAGTATCGTTTCGACTGGAACGACGGTAACATTTCAGGATGGGGAAAAGGTCAGCAAAATCATTTCTGGAACAGCGCCAGTTCTTACTCAATCAGGTCACAGGCAAAAAGTACCGCAAACCCATCCGTCACAAGTGAGTGGTCTCAGGCATGGGTGATCCTTATCAATCAGACAGGGATTGGAGCGATTGAAACAGACGATCTGCCGGATCGTTTCAGGCTTGTCCAAAATTTTCCCAATCCCTTTAATGCCGAAACCTGGATCACTCTACAACTGCCGCACAGTGCTCAGATTGACGTGGACATCTTTAATATTCACGGGGCGCACATTGCAACCCTTGCTTCTGGTTCGAAACCGGCGGGCACATTTAAACTACATTGGGATGGAAGAAATGATACCGGAGACCCTGTCCCATCAGGATTCTATATTTATAAATTGTATACGGGAAACAGCACGTTCGTCAAAAGAATGCTACTTCTCAAATAGTATCATATGACCATGGCCTATTGAAATCATTTTTTTTATGATAATTATATAGTTGTAAGACAAGGAGTATTTGTACATGAGACCAACTCGTTCTATTCGATGGATACTATTGATCATCATGATCCTTCTCTTTTTCAGCCAGAGTCATGCACAAGTTGGAGGAGATTTAATCTGGAACAATTCTGCAGACTGGTATGTGAACTCAGTATCCCCATCCGGAGATGTGAATGGTGATGGCATATCTGATATCTTCGTGGGTTCCGACGATAATCGGATCTACTGTTATTCAGGTGCAGATGGCAGTATCATTTGGTCATGGGCATTTGATAATCCCGTCATTTCAACTGCAACCCTTTCCGATGTCAATACTGATGGAGTGGACGATTGTCTGGTTGGGACTGCCAACGATACCGTTTATTGTATGTCAGGGAAACCTGTTGCAGGATTAACCGAACAGTTATGGTCCATAAACGCAAATAGTTGGACTGTCGCACCCATTGAAGATGTGAACGGTAATGGTATTAATGATTGTCTTGTCGGTACTGACAATGATAGCATACATTGTCTTGAGGGTACATGGGGCGGTAAAATATGGTCTTATCAAACATTGGGCAGCATCAGAACGGTTCATGCCATTGACGATGTGGATGCTGACGGGAAACAAGATTGTCTTGCCGGTACTGAAGATGACAGAATTCTCTGCATCTCAGGAGAGAGTGGTGGAACTGGAGACCTGTTCTGGTCTTACCGAACGATTGGAACCATTTTTTCCGTGGCCCCAATAGCTGATGTCGATTATGACGGTATCTCAGATTGTTTAGCAGGTGGCGAAAGCGATTCTGTCTATTGTATATCCGGTGCGACAGGAGATGATATCTGGAGATATAAAACCGGTTCCACTGTTAGATCGGTCAGTGCGATAGCCGATGTAAACGGAGACGGGTTAGACGATTGTATTGCAGGAGGTGAAGATAATTATATCTACTGTCTTTCCGGTCTCAATGGACAAGTAATCTGGTCATATCTAACTGGCGGTACTGTACTCACCGTATCTACTATCAGTGACGTTAATGGAACAGGGAGTGAAGATTGTATAGCGGGCAATGATGATGATATATTTTATTGCATTGAAGGAAAATCCTCTGGAACAGGAACCGTTTTGTGGTCCTGTTCCGCTGGAGGGAGAATCAACAGTATCGCATCGATTGCCGACCTGAACGGAAACGGTGTGAAAGATGTGATTGCCGGTTCCAATGACAGTTATATCTATGCGATCGAAGGGGGCACATATGTGCCTCCCGCAGAGACCATCTCAACACCCACAACACCGACAGGGCCGTCGACAGGCACAGTCGGTCAGAGCCTTTCTTTCTCCACAGGCGGATCGACAAGCAACCTGGGACACACAGTCGAGTACCGCTTCGACTGGGGAGACGGCAGCTTCTCAAGCTGGGGATCTTCATCCCAGAGCCATGCCTACACAAACGTCACGACAGTCACAGTCAAA
>JAFGDT010000053.1 GCA_016931965.1 bacterium
AGCGTGCGATTCGGGGGAATGAAAATTTGGAAAGTCCATAATATGAGATCATGACACAGCCGAGCATAGTCGAAATTGTCACAGCAGAAAACACAATGGAAACAATAATAACTCCCATTATATTGAATTTGGCGGCAGGATCTTGAGCGCTCACTAAAACCATGCCGGATTTGCTCACTAAAACCATGCCATTATCAGCAGAGTCAATTATTGGGGTCCCAATAATCTGTGTCTGAGGTAACACTGAGGGTCTGCGAGAGTCAATAAGTCAGCAAGGTTTAAAAAAGCAGCTAAACCGGATAAAATCAGTTTGACCAAAAAGCTGACCGGAAAAGCTGCTTATTCAGATATTTTATCGTACGAAAATCGATTTAGCCACCTATTACGGCAATTTTTACAAGGGTGAGTGGTCTGTCCCGGATTATTCAGTTCAGTCATGTGAGATATGCGGCGCAGTCGGCTGTGCAAAATATCATGGATATTACACGCGTCATGTTGAAGATCCACTCACTGGATTTTCCGTGACGGATTTTCCAGTAATGCGTTTTCACTGCAAGGGTGTCGGAT
This sequence comes from bacterium, assembly GCA_016931965.1. Taxonomy (GTDB): domain Bacteria; phylum Zhuqueibacterota; class QNDG01; order QNDG01; family DSAB01; genus JAFGDT01. Next base: position 568 of record JAFGDT010000053.1, read on the forward strand.
CGGATCTGAAGAGCCAACACCGGACATTTTCATTGTTGCCTGTGGAGTTGGTTCCCTACCGCAAGCTGTCGTTAATGTTTATGGTTCTATCTGTCTTGATTCGAGTGAAGGGGAAATTGAGTCTCCTGAGATCTTTGGATGTCATAGCTGAGGAGTTGTGTTCTCTTTCCGGGGATATCGGATTTGTTCACGAATCAGCGCTGATGGATCATGAGCTGATCCTGGCGATTGCGGCGCAGCGATTTTGGAAATCAGCGGTGTTGTTTTCAACGGCACCGGATTTTCCTGACAATCAATCACTCTACGGATTTCTGGAATATTGCGAAAGTTATTGTTCAGTCCGTAATAAATCGATCCGGGGACCGCCGGGGTTATCCTGGGATTATTATATACTCAATAAGGCGCACGGAAGATTCGGATCCAGTCTGTTCGGTGCTCCCTCTCAGGATAGAGATCGTTAGATCCGAATCCACAGTTTAGGTGTATCTGAAATCCAGTCTGTCCTGCCGGAAAAAGATGGTGGGTCATCGAAATCATAATAAGTCATCGGATTCGAGTTGAAAATCCGTGGATTAAATCGCCGTTTTCGGGATGATTCAGAAGGTAAATACCTCTCCACACTCCCTGGTAATGCGCCTTGGCTTCTCTTGTGAAATGATTTTCGCAGTGATTGCGAAGGGAGACGAAAATGGAGATTGAATTTCATTTACTGGATCTGAAATACGAAAGCATCAAAGGTCGAAGTCGGAAAATGGAGAATCGCCTGTTGGCTTCTTTGAGCGAGCAAGGCCAACTCAGTCCAATCATCGTCCTTTCTGGCGCAGGCGATCCGCCCCGTTATATCGTGGTGGACGGCTTCAAGCGTATCCGCGCCTTGAAACGCACCGGACATGACACCGTCAAAGCGATCGTTTGGCCGGAAGATGAAGTCAACGCTTTGATCGCGATTAACCATCTTCAACGATCTGTGGATCGGAACGTATTGGATGATGCTTACCTGATAAAAGCATTGCGGGATTTTCATGGACTGTCCTACCAGGATATCGGGTGGCGGTTAGGTCGAAGTAAAAGCTGGGTGGGGCGTCGTCTCGGCCTGATTACGGATCTTCCACTCTGGCTTCAGGATCAGATCCGAGACGGCATTCTACAATGTTCTGCTGCTGAAAAATATATTTTACCGTTGTCGCGCTCCAACAGTGCCGACGCAAAAGAGCTGGTTAAAAACATCCGTGCGTTGCGTTTGTCAACCCGTGATGTCGGCGAATTGTATTGTGCATGGCGGGAAGGAGAAGGCAAAGGGCGGGATCTTGTGATCAATCAACCTGAGATCGTCTTGCGAGCTCGCCAAGTCGCCAAGAACAATTCAAAAGACCCTAAAACCGCCCTGCTCAAAGACATGGAAGTCGTTTTGTCGTTGAGTCATCGAATTCATCGATCATGGGATGAGCTTCTGATATCGGATTTGGATTTGTCTGACATCAAACGCATCATTCAAACCGGGCATGCGATACGGAATAGTATTGAAGAACTGGACAAAAAGATAACATCGGAGGTATTGAGTGATGAAAGACGTCGAAACGCGCCAGGCAATTCTCAAACTGAATGAATTGGGATACGGCTATCGGAAGATAGCGCGAACGCTTCGAGTATCCCGGTGGCTTGTCAGAGAAGTTGTTAACAGCCAAAATGGGGAACTTCCTGAGTCCAAACGCGCCAGCAAGCCTGAGATATTCCGGGAGCGCATCATTGAAGAGATTAAATCATGTCAAGGAAACCTGGTGCGGGTACATGAAGAACTCCGCGATGACAATATTGATCTTACATATTCGACATTAACTCGATTTGTTCGGGATAATAATCTGGTCAAAGGCTCCAAACCGCCGGTAGGTAAATACGTATTCGATCCTGGCGAGGAGTCGCAATTTGATACATCGCCGCATATCGTCACCTTTTCTACCGGCAAACGGAAGTGTCAATGCGCCTCTCTCATATTAGGCTATTCCAGAATGCTATTTTTTCAATACTACCCTCGATTTACACGTTTCGAATGCAAAATATTCCTCACTGACGCGTTGCGCTATTTCCAGGGAGCATGCAAACGTTGCATCATCGATAATACTAACCTGGCCGTTTTTCACGGCACAGGCCCTGATGCGCTAATTGTGCCGGAGATGGAGATATTTTCTCAGCGTTTTGGGTTTGTTTTCCAGGCGCATCGACTCGGGGATAAGAATCGTAGTGGAAAGATAGAACGACCGTTTCATTACATCGAAAACAATTTTTTGGTGAAGCGCGTTTTTCAAAACTTCGATAATCTCAATGAAATGTCTCTGTGGTTTTCAGATCGAAATAATCGATCACATAAGCGGCATTTGAGATCGAAGCCGATCGAACTTTTTGCAATGGAAAAAGGAACCCTCGTTCCCCTGCCACTTCATATTCCACAGGTCTATCAGATTCATAATCGAACCGTCGATCAGGAAGGATATATCAACCTGCATACCAATGTTTATACCGTGCCTTATGAACTCACTGGAAGAAACCTTGAAGTCAGAGAAACCAAGGATCAGGTGTCTGTTTACCATAAACACAAAGAAGTCGCGCAACATCTCCGACAAGCGCCGGGTGCTCGCAAATGGACAACAGACAAGTCACATCGTCCCAAATGGGGTTTGGGAAAATACAAAAAGCAGAAACCCTCCGAAGAAGAACAAAAACTGAGGGAGATATCAGATGTGATGAACTCGTATGTGAATGGGTTAAAGCAGCGGAAGACAGGCCAGGGGCTATCATCCATCAAACGCCTCTATCGAATGATTAATGAATATCCCCCCGATTCATTTCAGAAGGCTGTTGAGGAGGCTCTTCATTATGGTCTGTTTGATCTAAATCGTCTTGAGAACATGGTTTTGCGCAACATAGCAGGGGAATTTTTCAGATTGGAGATTGAAAAAGAAGATCCTTCAAATCTGTCTTATGGAGATCAAACGAATGAATGATGATATAGAACAGCTTCTTAATTCCCTCAGATTAGAAAAAATGCATCAGATCTATGACCGTGAAGTCCAACGAGCAGAAAAGAATAAAAGCAGTTATTCTGAGTTTTTCGCTCGTCTGCTCAGAGCCCAATACCATGATATGCAAAACCGATCGACAAAAGCTCGGATTAAACGAGCCCGAATGCCGGAGATCTGGTCTTTGGATACTTTTCCCTGGGATAAACAGCCAGGAGTCGATCACAAACAGATTATGGAGTTGGCTGAAATGGAGTTTATTCAAACCGGAACAAATGTAATTTTCATTGGTTCCACGGGTGTCGGAAAAACCGGGATTGCATCGGGGTTACTTCTGAAGGCCATCCAGGATGGATATCGCGGCCGATTTATAAGAGCTCAAGATCTTTTCGATGAGATGTATTCCTCTCTGGCAGATCGATCGACCCGAAAACTACTGGATCAACTGATTCGATTTGAGATTATTCTAATTGATGAATTTGGTTACCTGAATCTCCGATCCGAGCAGACTAACATCTTCTTTAAACTCATGGAAGAACGGTATGTCCAACGAAAAACCACCCTTTTAACAACGAATCTCGAGTATGAAGATTGGAAGAGTTTTCTCAATAATAAATCACTGACCGACGCATTGTTGAGTCGAGTCCGGCATCGATGCACCACCATTCGAATAAATGGTTCTTCTTTGCGATCTCCTTCCGAAGATTTGTCTGAGTAATATAACCATCCATTTAATAATCTGAACATCGAGAGATAGCATGACATTGAGGAGTTGTATATATGGATACCCTAGAAGCAACAATCCGTCAAAAAGCATTGAAACTCTACCATGATGAAATAAGAGTCAATGAAATATGTCGACGATTGAATCGGAGCAGAGCCTGGTTTTATAAGTGGCTACGCCGGTATCAAGCCGGACGATCTGATTGGTATAAAGACGTTTCAAAAGCACCGCATACCGTGGCAAACAAAACTCCTCCCGAATTAGTAGATTTGATTTTGAAGCTCCGAAAAGATCTCGAAGAAACAAGGGTTGCCGGGAAAGGTGCTCGAAGTATTCAATCCCGGATGGTTATTCTTGGATGGGATCCATTGCCTATAAGGACAATAAATCGAATCCTGAAAAATCACCATGTAACACGTAAACAAATGCATTGTCGAAAATGTAATAAACAGACTCAAAGGTCAGCCGACAACTTGCTTAAGCAGTTATCCCTGTTTTGAAAAATTCGATAGGGATTATCCGACCAGGAAACAAGAAAGTGTAAACGATCTCTTGGCCCCTCCACCCCATGGGGTGGAGGGGCTTCCTCACCTAATTGCTCAACATGATATTTTCAGAAAATAATTCGGCATGGTTTTAGTGAGTAAAAGTGGCATGGTTCTCGTGAATGTTGAAGTTAAATATGCTGATATTATCATTTGCAAAGGAAAAGAAGCGATAACATTGGAAGAAATTGAACGGATTTTTTCAAAAGATTCTGACAAAGCTCTATATCAATCCATACACAATGATGAAATATTTGAAGGAAGTTTTTCATATATTCGTTTGGAAAAAGGTAGTATCATCGATTTGTTAGA
>JAFGDT010000054.1 GCA_016931965.1 bacterium
ACAAGCATATTAATTACATTCATTACAATCCCGTGAAACATGGGTATGTTCAAAAAGCGATTGATTGGCCATGGTCGACTTTTCATCAATATTTATCAAAAGGAATTTATCATCCGGATTGGGGTGATATATCATCTTCTGAGAAATATTCTATAAAGAATGCTGGAGAATAAATGATGGTGGGTCTTCGACCCACCCTACATACTACATACTTAGTCATCCAATAATAAATATATGTCACATCACATACTTAAAGTGAGATTGGAGTATGAGAAAGCATCATTTTGTACTTACTGGGAGAACAAAAATGAAAAGACGTCAATTTCTGGGAGCGACCGCATCGATCGCTTCCACACTGATGATTGTCCCCCGGCATGTGCTGGGAGGTGCAGGGTATGTTGCTCCGAGCGACAAGCTCAACATTGCCGGTATCGGTGTGGGAGGACAGGGCGGATCGGATCTGAGGAATATGCAGAGTGAAAACATGGTCGCCCTTTGCGATGTTGATTGGAATCGGGCGGCAGGAACCTTTCAACTGTTTCCAGAGGCTGCAAGGTACAAAGACTTTCGGATCATGCTGGAAAAGGAGAACAACATCGAAGCGGTTGTTGTGGCGACTCCCGATCATGTCCATGCTGCGGCTTCCATGATGGCCGTAAAAATGGGCAAACACGTCTACTGCGAGAAACCCCTCACCTATTCGATTACCGAAGCGCGCACGCTCACCGAGGCAGCCAGAGAAGCAGGCGTGGCTACACAGATGGGCATTCAGGGCCATGCCATGGACTCCATCCGGCTTCTCTGTGAGTGGATCTGGGACGGCGCCATCGGCGATGTCGAGGAAGTCCACGCCTGGACGCCACACCCCGTCTGGCCGCAGGGTATCGATCGGCCGACGAATACGCCTCCGGTTCCGGCAACACTGGACTGGGATTTGTGGCTCGGACCGGCTCCTTACCGTCCCTATCATCCCTGTTATTTACCCCAGCTGTGGAGGGGCTGGTGGGATTTTGGTTCTGGCGGTCTGGGTGATATGGGCTGTCATATTTTTGATCACATCGTCTGGTCACTGAAACTCGGCCCACCAATCAGTGTTGAGGCAAGCCATTCCTGGTTTGTACCGAATGAAATGACCTGGGACAAACCTAAAAATGAAGAAACCTATCCAAGGGCATCGATGGTAACCTATCGGTTCCCGGCGCGTGAAGGATTCCCGCCGTTGAAGCTGACCTGGTATGATGGCGGTCTCATGCCTGCCAGACCCGAAGAACTCGAAGGGGGACGAAAAATGGGCGATACATACGGCGGGGCTCTTTACATGGGATCGAAAGGAAAAATTCTGTGCGGTTCTCACGGGGCAAACGGTCTGAGACTGATCCCCGAGAGCAAGATGGCGGCATATACCCAGCCTCCAGAAATGCTTCCACGGTCCATCGGCCATGCAGAGGAATGGATTGCCGCCTGCAAAGGGGGCCAGCCGGCAGGAGCCAACTTCGATTATGCAGGCCCGATGACGGAGACGGTATTACTGGGCAATATCGCAATCCGTACCGGGGAAAAACTTGACTGGGATTCGGAAAACATGAAAATCACCAATGTTCCTGAAGCAAACGCCTATCTCCACCGTCCGTATCGTGAAGGCTGGAGTCTTTAGTGTAAAATCCGCACGATAACCGGAAACAACGGCTCAAAAAAATGATAATGAAGCATTTGGGTAGAATGATAAAAAGACTGATCTTTCCTTTCTTTCAAATTATCACGGGTATTGTTTTTGTCAATGTGCCTGCATTTGTCCTGAGAAGTATCGCGCAACTGATCTTGTCAACTTTAGTGATCGATGATGTCGTAAAATCATTGATCATCTTTTTAGTGAGAACAGTGACCGTTTATTTTGCCTACAGTCTATTTGTACGCATCTTTGAAAAACGGAAAGCCGAAGAGATCGCCATAAATACCGTCTCCTTAAAGGAATTTGCCTGCGGAGGCCTTCTGGGATTATTTTCGATAACTGCCGTTATGACACTGATGTGGATCTCCGGCAGCTTCTCAATCAATGGGATGGATCACTCGGCTCCGCTTCTTAAAAATTTTTTCTACCACGCGTTTTACGCACTTCTTCAGGACATCGTCTATTTTGCCATCCTATTCAGAATCATTGAAAAGCATTTCGGGAGCCCGGTCGCCATCATCATTGCATCCATTGTCTTCGGATTCAAGCATCTGCTCTTCCCCGGCTACACACTCTGGAGTGTCGTTGCACAAACGATTGAGGCGGGTATCCTGTTCTCTGCGCTATTTATACTAACCCGCAGAATCTGGATGATTGTTGGTTTTCACCTCATCTGGAATTATATTGAATATGGTCTCATTCTTGGATTCGATGCTGAAAATCTAACACCGCTTTTCAATTCCGAATTGACCGGAACAAACCTGATAACGGGAAAACCTGTGGGAATCGAAGCATCCCTTTTCACGTTCTGTATTTGCACAGTAGTGGGGATCGTTATGTTGATAAAAGCATACAAAAAAGGCCATTTCCTATTGCCGAACTGGAAAACTGTTCATGAATGAAAGATGGTGGACTCATCATTCACCCATCGTTGATTCCATCGGGAGTTTTTAAATGAATGATCCTTTCACAGTGATGAGCGCCGTTGTTGTCTGCAGCGCCCTGTTGGCCTGGCTGGCATCCCAGACCCGTCAGCCCATTCTCATCGGGTATTTTCTTTGCGGAATCCTTCTTGGTCCCTCCTGTTTTCATCTTGTCACTTCCGTCGAGGTACTACAGGATCTATCCCAGCTGGGTGTGATCCTCCTGCTCTTTCTTGCCGGTCTCGTCCTCCATCCGGACCGGTTAAAGATATTCTTTAAAAGGGCCATTGTGGCGACACTGGCAGGATCCGCTCTGACATGGATACTCATATTCACGCTTTTAAAGATTTGGGGATTCCCCGGCCGTGATTGTTTGATTGCCGCTGTGGCACTGATGTTCTCCAGTACGATCCTTGTCGTCAAGCTGTTACCGACCACAACGCTGCATCAGAAACGCATGGGATCGATCTGCATCGCCATCTTGATTGCCGAGGACCTTCTGGCTGTGGGTGTACTCCTTTTTGTAGGACCGCAGACCAATGGCATCACCCTTTCACTGCTGTGGCTTCCTTTGAAAGCCGTTCTGCTTATCGCTGTGGCTGTATTTGGAGAGCAATTTGTTTTGAGAAAGATGATGTGGAAAGCCGACCGGTACAGAGAAGTTCAGGTCATGCTCTGTCTCGGCTGGTGTGTCGGAATCGCACTGCTGGGATCTTTTGTCGGCATACCGAATGAAGTGGGCGCATTCGTTGCGGGAGTGACCATAGCCCGGGGGAAAATTGCCCTGATTCTCTCCGAGCAGCTCAAACCCCTCCGCGATTTTTTTCTGATGTTCTTCTTTTTTGTCCTGGGGGTTGGACTTGAATTCGCCCATCTGCACGACATATGGCTTCCGGCATTGCTTGCTGCAGGATTGATCCTGGGATCACGTCCGTTCTGGTTGCGCTTTCTGTTCCGCCGTTTTGGCGAGGAATCCGAATTTACAAAGGAAACGGGCATCCGGCTCGGACAGGCCAGCGAGTTCTCCCTGGTCATTGCCGTAGCTGCTTCGGGCAGCGGTCATCTCTCCGAGGGAATGGCACAGCTCATTCAGATTGCCGCGGTACTGACCATGCTGGTCTCCTCCTATATCGTGATTCTGATGTACCCCTCACCGATCGGTGTAAGACCGAATTTGCAACGGGATTGAATAAGAAATGACTATGGGAACGAATCGGTTTTCAAAATTCAGAACCGAAATATTGAAAAGAAAAAACAAGCTGTACATTTAGAGAATGTTGTTTATGCGTAACCGGTTTCAGACAGTCCACATTGTCTTCAATGCATTGGCCTCGTTATTCATCCTCTTTTCGGGCATTCTTCTGATTCCGCTGATTGTTGTCATTGTAAGCGGTGAAACAGCCGAGGGTATCCAGAACGTCCTTGCATTTGTCTTGCCGGCAGCTTTATCATTAGGCCTGGGTCTGGGATTACGTCTGATTTTCAAAGGGGGGAATCCCAATACGCTTCAGGCCATGTTGATATGCGCTCTCGGATGGCTGGGATTTTCAATGATTGGAGCGATCCCTTTTGTCATCGGTATTCATGCAGGCTATATCGACAGTGTCTTCGAAACAACGAGCGGATTTACTACAACCGGTATCACGATGTTTACGGGTCTGGAATCCCTTCCCAGAAGCATCATCTTCTGGCGGGCTCTCACGCAATGGGTCGGTGGCCTGGGAATCTTGACCTTTTTTCTGGTGACGCTTCATCGCGGCGGAAGCACCCACCAACTCTTCGGAGCCGAGAGTCATAAAATTGATGCGGAGCGTCCGGTTCCAGGGATGGTGAACACCATCAAAATATTGTGGGGATTCTACACGATATTCACTCTGGTTATTGCGACGGCGCTGGTCGCTGTGCATATGTCTCTATTTGACAGTATCTGCCACACTTTCACGGTACTCTCTACCGGAGGTTTTTCCCCGCACGATGCAAGCATCGAATACTACCGGCTTTCGGGTCATCCGCATTACGTTGCGATCGAATATATCCTGATGATTGGCATGCTTCTGGGAGGGATCAGCTTTCTCGTCCATTACAGGATATTTAAAGGAGATTGGAAAGCCCTGTTCAACAATACGGAGATGAAAACCTGGTGGTTTATCATCGGGTGTTTTTTCCTGATCATTCTCGGAGAGCGGATTCTTAAATTGCATCCATTCAATGGAAATCCCTTATTGACGATTGCTTGGTGGCGGCAGCTCGAAGAGAATGTGCGTCTTGTTCTCTTTCAGGTGATTTCAATCCTGACCACAACGGGGTTCAGCACACGGGATATCGGATCTCCTTTTTTCGGACAGGCCGCCAGGCAGCTTTTTCTCGTGATGATGGTTATTGGCGGCTGTGTGGGTTCGACCGGCGGTGGAATCAAGGTCCTCCGAATCAGCATCCTCACCAAATTGATTCGGCGAGAGATTTTTCGAATGCGCACACCCACACGGACGATTTCTTCTGTGATTGTGGACGGAAAACCGATCTCAACAAATGAAGTGTATCGCGCCACCAGCCTCTTTTTTATCTGGATGATATTACTCGTATTTGGGGGATCTGCAACGGCGCTCCTCTCCGACCTGGATGCGTATTCATCCTTTTCCGGGATGTTCAGTGCATTGGGAAATATCGGTCCATGCTACATTCCGGTTAAGGTCAACAGCCTCCTTCATCCTGTGATTAAGCTTGTCTATATCTTCGGCATGCTGGCCGGCCGTCTGGAGATTTTACCTGTTCTCTTACTCTTCAATCCAAAAGCGTGGAGATCCTAAACTGGTGTGAAGATCCATATGAAATAGGAGAAAAACAGTATGTACATCATTATTGCAGGTGCAGGTACCATCGGACAACCTTTAACCAAAATGTTGGTGGAGAACAACCACGATGTGGTCGTGATTGATAAAAATGCCGAGGTCTGTGAAACGGTTTATGCGGAAACTGGGGCATTGACGATTCACGGAAATGCGACAGATTTGCGGGTGCTCCAGCAGGCGGGTGCTTCGAAAGCGGATGTCATTGCCTGTCTGATGTATTCCTCGGCGGATAATATCGCCTGCTCCCTCATTGCCAGAAGTCTCGGCATTCCAAGGGTCATCTCCCGACTCAGATTTCCTGAATACGAGGAAGCCTATAAACTGGCAGGGGTCACATCCATTGTGAGCATGGCAGATCTGTTGATTAACGAAATCATGATGGAAATCGAACAGCCGAAGGTCAAAAAGATTACGTCCATCGGGAGGGGAAAAGCGGATATTTACAGCGTCACAATTCCTCAGAAAGCCAAGAGTATCGGTATGAGTATCAAGGACATCGGCCAGCATAAACATTTTCCGACTGAATGTGTCTTTATGGGAATTTACAGGCAGGAAAAAGATGAATTTTTCATCCCCCGCGGCAACCACACACTTTCGGAAGGAGACAGTATATTCCTGGTTGCAAAAAGCCAGCATATTAAATCCGCCACCGATTTCTTAACCAAAATAAAGTGATATAAATAGGGATACCCAATTCATAAAGAAACTGGGCATGATAAAACATGAAAAGATCAAACAGAGAAAGGGAAATGATTATGAAAATACTCAAAGAATTCAAGGAATTCGCCATGCGGGGCAACGTAATTGATATGGCTGTGGGGATTATTATCGGCACTGCGTTTGGGAAAATTGTCAGCTCGTTGGTAAACGACGTGATCATGCCGCCCATCGGACTGCTTTTGGGGAATGTCGATTTTTTAAATCTGGCCATCACGCTCAAGTCACAAACGGTCGAGGCAGAAGCTGTGACACTCAATTATGGTGTATTTATCAACACCATTGTGGATTTCATCATCGTGGCTTTTGCCATTTTCATCGTCATCAAGCAAATGAACCGTCTCATGCCTAAGAAGGAAGTTCCTGCTGCCGAACCGACAACGAAGGAATGTCCGAAATGTTTTACAGTCATTCCAATTAAGGCGACACGCTGCCCGAACTGCACTTCAGAGCTTTAGATGGCAGAGAATCCCTTAACTGTGGCTGTCTAAAAATCCATAAAAAGCGCCTTTTCGGGAAAGCGAACAACAGAGCACACTCTTTGGTTTGATGGCATTTGCGTTCTCATCACTCGCAAGGATAAGAGGATTTTTTATGTCTTTTTGGAGAGCCCCACAATCATACAATTCTTAGATGTTCAATCTGGAGGAATATAAAAATGGTTAAAAGATACATTCTTTTTCTGTATCCTGTATTGATGTTTGTATTTTCCATAAACGGATCAGCTCACCCCGGAAGAGTCATAAAAACCTTGAACTCCCCCTCACAATTTCCTTCCGGTCTGACCTGTGACGGCCAATATTTATGGTTGGCAGACTACCATGATGACTGTATTTATAAAATTGACCCTCAGGATGGACAGGTTTTGAAAGAGATCCCTTCTCCTGGCTTCTGGCCCATGGGGTTGGCCTGGGACGGCCAATACTTATGGAATGTCGACCTCAGACAGAAAAAAATATTTCAGATCAATTCAGAAAACGGCACGATCATGTTTGCAATCGACGCACCTTCTTCCAGTCCGGAAGGATTAACATGGGATGGCAGTACCTTATGGGTGAGTGATGCTGCAGAAAAGAATATCATGAAACTTGATTTAAGTGATGGGACAGCGGTTAAAAAATATGATGCCCCTTCCGGTTCTGTTCAGGGATTGACATTTGACGGACAGTATCTTTGGTGCTCCGACCGCAATCTGGATGAAATCGACATGATCGATCCCGAAAACGGTGAAGTGATTATGATTCTCAAGTCGCCGGGCAGTTACCCCCGTGGATTGGCGTGGGATGGAGAATACCTGTGGAATGTGGATTATGAAAGCGACGAGATTTACCAGCTGGTGCGACAGGATGATGAAAACTATATTACCGGGAACACAAGAAAAGCAGGGGTAACGCTCATTCATGAAGTTAAAGTATACGGAAACGGCAAACTGAAAAACCTTGATGTTTATTTAGCCATACCCGAAAATTCCAAACAGCAAAAAATACGATCCTTTCACTTCGATCCTGTCAACTACCAGATGGAAAAGGATCAATGGGACCAGAATCTTGCCCATTTCAATTACCAAAACGTGATGACGGAATCCACCTTGACAACAACGATGTTTGTCGAAACAGAAATTTCTGATATCCAATATTTTATATTTCCGGATCGATGCGGCAGCCTGAAAGACATTCCCTCGGAAATCGCAAAAAAATACACGGCGGACGGCAGTAAATATCTGCTTTCGGATTCTTATATCCGGGAGTTGGCCAGAGAAATAGTGGGGGATGAAACAAATATCTACTGGATCGCCAGAAAGATTTTTGATTATGTGCGCAATACTCTTGAATACAAACTCGAAGGGGGCTGGAATGTGGCACCCGTCGTTTTGCAGCGCGGCACCGGTTCTTGTTCGGAATATACATTCAGTTTCATCGCCCTTGCCCGGGCTGCCGGCCTGCCGGCCCGCTATGTCGGCGCCATCGTCGTTCGCGGCGACGATGCCAGCATGGATGACGTCTATCACCGCTGGCCGGAAGTCTATTTGCCGAATTACGGTTGGATACCCATCGATCCCCAGGGTGGAGATAAACCATTAGCCAGGGACCGAGCCCGGTGCATCGGACAGTTGAGCAACCGTTTTTTAATTACCACGCAGGGCGGCGGTGATTCGGAATATTTGGGCTGGGACTACAATTACAATCAGGATTATCAGTGCGACCCGCAGGTGATGGTGAATATCGAAACATTCGCCGAGTGGGAACCTTTGGAAGATATAGGCTCAGAGTAAACAGGTGACCGCCTGAAAATATTCTTTGATCACCAGAGCATTTCATTTATCGAATCTCCCGGGAATTTCTTACACGAAGCGTTCTATTTATGGATTTTTCAAAGGTGAAAGACATCTTGAAAAATAACAAATAGAGATAAATATACACCGATGAAGCAAAGTATTGTTGCCTCATCCATTCATTACCGAAGATAAGACAAATCCCCGGTAACATACACAGGAGGAGAAAACCATGAAGCAGAAAAAAACGCTTTTCATCCTGCTCTTGATAAGTGTCAGTCTCGTCTTCAGCTGTATTTCCTTCTTTCACGGACAGGACACAAAGACCGGATTTGCATTACCGGCACTGGAGAATAGCAACTCCTGGACGATGGTCCTGATTCCGGATCCACAGACATATATGAAGTTTAAGAGAAATCAAGTGATCTTCCACTCCATGATGCAATGGATTAAAATGCAAAAAGAGAATCTGAACATCGGTTTGGTTCTTTGTGTCGGAGATCTTGTTGAACAAAACGCCCTGGACAAACCGGATGGAATCAACGGAGACCAGACAGGGACGGAACAATGGAAAGCCTCTAAAGCAGCATTTAGGCAACTCGACGGTGTCCTTCCCTATATTCTTTGCACAGGCAATCATGATTACGGCATATCCAACTCAGAAACCCGTGAAACCCAATTCCCGGATTATTTCAACGTTACGGATAATTCTCTGGTTGATCCTGTCAAAAACGGTATTCTCAAGGGCATGTGTAAGAACGCTCAGGGAAACAGAACGCTGGAAAACGCCTATTATGAATTCATTTCTCCTCTCGGGAGAAAATTTCTGATATTTTCCCTCGAGTGGAGCCCGCGCAATGAAGTTGTGTTTTGGGCGGACAGCATTGCGAATATGAAAAAATATGAGGATCATATCGCTACCCTTTTAACCCATTCCTACCTTGACTCCGATAATGAACGCTTACTGACAAATCCTTATCCAAAGTATCTGAACGCCCTCGACACGAACAGCGGAGAGGATCTATGGTTCAAGTTGATCAAGCCCAATGGAATTTTTCAATTTGTTGTCGCCGGGCATGTCGCCAATAGTGACGACCATGCCGGACAGGTAGGATTTCGGACCGACAAGAATATTGCCGGAAAGGATGTGCATCAAATGCTCTTCAATGCACAACGCGAAGGTGGCGGATGGCACGGCAATGGCGGTGATGGCTGGCTTCGTTTATTGGAATTCTCTGCTGATGGAACTGTCCATGTCCAAACATTCTCCCCCTATCTGTGGTCGAAGGAAGAGACCAGAGACAGGGCATGGAGAAAAATGGAAATAGATGATTTTACATTCAGACTATCATTTTAACAAGATATCCAATTTCATTGTTTACCTGATAAAAATAGGTTTACCATTTTTTACAAGTGATCTTCCAGAAAGTAGGGTGGGCACACAAGTGCCCACCATTTTATAAAACATAATCCCACATGTAAAAGAGATATTCAAATAACTTGACATAAATGCCTGATTACGGGTAAGTTCATATTCCTAATAATATGATGGGTGGGCAACGCTTCACTTTTGCCCACCCTACAATCTGATCAATGACTCAGAAAAAAAATGTCACAAAAAGCATACTCTTTTGTCTTTATATTAGAATCACTCTTCCACTCCAACTGTTGATTGCTTATGGATTTCGAAAAATTCTACAAAGAACAGTATGAAATGCTCTACAGATTCATCTTTCGCGTGATGCGGAATCATGATCAGTCAAAGGACATTGCACAGGAGACCTTTTTAAATCTTTACAATTATATGGACAACAACCATCTTGTCCGCCATCCGAAAGCCTTTCTCTATCGGATTGCCATCAACCTCTGCAAGAACAACATGAAAAGGATGAATACATTGAGGATGGTCAAAAACAATATCAAACACAATCAACAGAAAGAGAGCATAGAAAAAGATTATGTAAAAAAAGAAAAGAGAGAATTGGTGAATCATGCCATGAAACGGCTTTCGCAGCGCAATCAGCTCCTGCTGCAGTTATACCTGAATGACCTTTCCTATGCAGAAATGGCAGAAATCACCCGTATCAAACCCGGTTCAATCGGCAAAACATTATCCCGGGCCATCGACCGGGTGGCTCAATATCTAAAAGAGGAATATAAAAGTGAAATGCCTAACCCATGAAATCATGATCCAATATCTCGATGATGAATTAACAAAACCCGAAAAAGAGACTATCGAGAGCCATCTCTCTCAATGTGACAGCTGCCGGAAAGCGCTGGCAGACATGAAGGAAAAGGTCGCATTCGTCAAAAAGGATTTGTCATTCCTCAATCCTGAAAAAGTGGACATCCCCTTATTCATTGTTCATGAAGAAAAACACAAACTAAAACGCATCCGGAAATTGCTGCACCCAGAAGTGGCACTCTCCGGCGGCTCATATGCATGGATAAAAAGACTGGCAATCCCGCTTGCAGCGGTTCTCATTTTATGGATAGGTGTCATGATTCACAGCAGGTTCTTCGAAAGAAAATCCGGCACCATTCAAACCGAAGCCATTTTAAAAAATCTGGATGAGATCATCATTACTGATCCGAACGCATGGTGGACCGACCGCCGTCTCATCATTATCATTATCGATGAAGACAAGAAAACGGTTGAAAGAATCATCACTTCCAAAAATGAAGACGATGTCATCAGAGAGGTGACCCATCTTCAATGATAAACTTATTTTCAAAACTCTGGCAAATATTAAAAAAATATAAAAAAGTGGGGTGTCATGCTCGAGTTGCTTAATCGGGCATCCAGAGGGAGGGGATAATTAAAAAGGAATTCCTACCCATAGATTCCCGCTCAAAACACTGCGGGAATGACATCTCTCTGTTGATATAAAAAGCTCGGGATCGTTCTATTTCAAACCAAAGAAATATCATTTATGAAATGCCAGAGTGCATTTAACTAAATTTGAAAAGAGGTGGCCATCATGAAAAAGCTGATCTTTATTTTAACCCTATGGATAAGCACTGGATTATCCTATGCAGGTAATTTGGTTGATATCTATAAAAACGGAACATTACGATTAATTGCAGATCCCACATTTGCTATTAACACCGACTGGGATACATTGTTCAGTGATTATTTTCTTGTAAAAAACAACAATCCCATTGGAACCTATAAAGACATCGTTATTTCAGAAAATGGGGATATTTTTATTTCAAACTACAGCCGATACAATATCTACAAATTGGATCGTAATGGGAACTATATAACACAATTTGGTCAAGAAGGAAGAGAATTGGGTGATTTTTTTAATCGTCAATCACTAAATTGTATATTAGACAATCAATACTTGATCACAAATGAAAATAATGGAAGAATGAATTTTTTTGATCTGAACGGTAATTTTCATCGTCTCATTGAAATAGATTATGGGGTTGACAATTGTATTGCATTGAATGATCAGACGATTGCATTATTCGGCGGCATTATATATTCTGGAATGAGAATGAAATACGGAGTTGCATTAAAGGACATTGAAACTGGAAATGAAAAATTTATTTCCTCATACATGCATGATTTAAGTGATCTCATATTTGCCGAATTAATTACCGAAAGTGGTTTTACATATGGCGTACAGAAACCTTTTGAAAGAATTGGATTGTTCATGGTTAAATCACTCGAAAACAATATTATCGTGGGTTATTCAAACAGTCCTGAGGTTGTTATTTATTCCCCTCGGGGTGAAGAAATAGACAGGTTCAACTTAAACATTAATCCTATTCCCATTACCCAAAAGGAAAAAGATGAATATTACGAATCCATTGAAAAATCGATCACGCGATTCGAATCCCTGACTGAACAAAATATGAGTGCCAAAGTAAAAGCTATCGTTCAATCCCCCGATTTCTTCCCCGAATACATGCCCCATTACTATTACAATCTAATGACCGATTCCGATGGAAACATACTCGTTTTCATTTACACAAATGAACCCAGTATACAAAAATTTCAGGTCTATTCCCCGGAAGGAGAATATATCTGTGAAACAACCATTGATCCGGGGATATACAACATCGATATCAATTCACGATTTAAGAATTTTGTATTTCATCATGGAGACCTATACTGTCTCGCAGCCCTGAAAGAATCATCAGGGATCCCTCTCAGACTCATGAAAGTGAACCTGTCCAGTGTAATCCCAGAGACTGAAGAAGGTAAAAACATACCCCTCGTCGAAAACGGTGAAAGAGGACTGTGGAGTGACGATCCATCCAAACGGCTGCGCATTGAGGAAGTGCAGTCCATCAAAGTCAATGAAGAGGGTGATGATTGCATTTTTTCCAATATTAAAGATGTTGCTATAGCCGAAAATGGTGATTTGTATGTATGCGATTATAATGAGCCACGCATTAAAGTATTTAATCAAAACGGCACGTTTATCCGAAAATTCGGCAAGAAGGGAGATGGACGTGATGAATTATTAAATAACCTTTTCATTGAAATGGATGAACAAAATCAATTATACATTTACAATAATCAAATTAAAAATCCTCGTATTTCGATATTTGATTTAAACGGTAATTTTTTAAGCAGCTTTAAATTCCCCTCTCTAACTATGTGCCACAAAATGCAAATTAGACCAAACGGTGAAATTATCGGCGCATTTGGTAGTGATCCTTTCTCGAGTGAATTTACTGATTATATATATCATTATGATCATGAAGGCAATATCATAAAAAGCTATTCACCCCGACATTTTATCGAAGAAATAAAAATGAAATCCAGATACAGTGATAAAATAATACGTACTCAACCCTCATACAGTATGCCTCACATGGATATGGCTTCAAATGGGGATTTATACTGCGCTTTGGGTTATCCATATTTAATAAAGGTTTACAAAAATGGACAACTCATTAAAATGATTCATCGGGAATGCAGCAACTTCACATTGGAAAATCGGCACTATCTGTATGGTTTGCCCATGGGGAGAAGTGCGATCCGACAAATTTTTTGCCTACCCGACGGTAGATTTTTTCTATTGGTGGACGATTCAATAATTGATATAATTGAAGATTCAATTGCTACCAATTATTTCCTCGATTTGTTCGATTCTGAGGGGCACTTTTTAAAAAGTTATCAGTACGATCAAGATAAATACGGCGAGATCATCCATATGGATTCCGAAGGTTATGTCTATACCGATGCCAGGGATGGGATTCCCATGCTGGTTAAATATCGATTTCTCTTTGAATAACAATATCCAATTGATTGATCCGAAAACCTGACAGGTTTTGAAGACCTGTCAGGTTTCTTATAACAATTCCATAGTCCATTTTTAAACAAAAGCTCCATAAAAAAGGCCCTGGAGTGAAAAAACCAGGGCCTTTTTAATATATCAAATTTGTCGCCTTCTTCTTAAGATCGTTCCAAAAAGCAATCCCGCTATCAAACTGAGACAAACCGCACCTGTGACGATCATGGCCCATTGATTGACTACACGAGATTCAACCCACATTGGATGATCTTCCCAAAAAAATTGATTTCCATCAAATTGCCAGCGGACCGTGCTGCCTTCCAGTTCCTTTGCATTGGTGTCTAAAATCAATCCCGGCATGGTCACCTGATTCGTATATTCCCTATCTGATACACTACTGATATACCTATTTTTTTGCTCTATTTCTGCATCAATTCTGGAAATCTGCTCGGACATTAACCGAACAGAAGATGTGCCCAACAAAGATTCAAGCATTTTTACATGATTGAACGGACTGGGTTGATCATTGGTCATGAATCCGCTCATCATTATGGATCCGAAAAATTCAATCACGTGTTGATTAACCATCCGGTCTCCTGTTTCGTTCAATTCTCTCTTATCGAACATTTCCAGTAACAGAGCCTTCTTTGAATTGAGCTGTTCAGCGGTTAAGTCCTGAAGATTCAGTGAGTCTACTACCGTTTGTAATTGTTGGAAGTAATACTCAATACTGGAATGTATGTACCATTCTTGAAGCCGTTCTTCAAGATCCAGTGTGTCTCCATGAAGATAATAGAGTTCCAGTTCCTCTTCAGATAAATAATCGTTGATGGGTACCAAACCGTAAGGATCTGCGGTATGGTAAGTTTCCTGATATCGAAAATAGGTGTTAAACCAGCGAAACTTTTTTTGCAGCTGCACTGAAATATGGATTTGTAATAACGTGTCTGGCTTGTCTGCGAGTTCGGCATTTAAATCGGATACATGACGAAACCTTTTCTGAAAAGATTTACGGGGATGGTTTTCATCACCGTAAGTAACTGTCCAAGAAGAATCCTGAGGGATTGGGTAAGGACCGTTTATGATGTCGCTCTCATCCTCCACTATCCCCACAAATTCGATTGTACGTGTACACGAACCATCTGGAAAAATCTGTGTTGAGGTAGTAAGGTCATAACAGGAAGTGAGAAAAAGCATGAAACCACAAACAATCGATAGGAATATCCATTTTTTTATATTCATTTGGAACCTCCTTTAAAATCGAATCTTATTTTGCCAGTATGCATTTTCTATTGAACGGATGGTTGATTTGGGTATCGGATAGAGATCCTGCACGCTTCGATAGAATCGGATAATCTTAAATTGTTGAGACGGTGACAATTGAAAGAATCTCATCGTGTACTGCGTTAACGTTTGTCCATGAATTTCATTGTTCATGATCTGGTTGAATACTTTTTCCGCATCTCCGTTAAACAGGTTATTTTCAAATTCCCTGATGGTGGAGAGGTATTGAGACCATGTCGATTTCGGCATGGAAACCGATCCTTCAATTTTCCCCTCGAGATTGGCAACCCGATTGATCATCACCGATTCCTGAACGAAAAAACTGGAAATCATGATGAATAATAAACACACCGTGGCCATTTGAACAGCAGGACGGGTTAACCACATCCACCGGTCCAAACCAGATCGCTGCCGTGATTTTTTTTCATGTCGTTGAATTGAATCCATTACCTGATTCATCGAAAACTCCAGTTGATCCATTTCCGGGGTTGTCTTATTGAATGTTCCGACAGATTGTTTGAACAATTCAATTCGTTCGGACACGCTCTGGCATCTGGAGCATGACTGTAAATGGTGGATGATCTTTCTCCGCTGTAACGAAGACAATTCTCCTTCTCCGTAGAGATGAAGCCATTTTTGACAGGTACGACAATTCATAAAACACCTTCATTATTTTCAATGAAATTTCGCATATTGCGACGCGCATAATACAAGTTGCTTTTTACGGACTGATGTGTGCACCTTAACACCTTTGCAACCTCCTTCACACTTAAATGCTGTAAGTCACGTAAAATAAAAACCAGCCGTTGTTTCAAAGGTAGATGATCCATTGCCTGTCGAATGTTGTCTATCATTTCCTTGTTCATGTAGCAATCTTCGGGATTCTGTTGAGGATCGATAAAAATTGAATCGTTCTTATTTTCTACTGTCACTTCGGAGCGGCGCTTTTTTTGACGCATTTTATCCAGAGATTGATTTACGACGATACGATATAACCAGGCTGTAAATTTCTTTTTGATATTGAATCGTGATAAATGCTGCCACACACGGATGAATGTTTCCTGAACTGTATCCCGGGCATCTTCCTGACAATGCAGAATGTGATATGCAAGCTGGTAAGCGTATTGTTGATACTGTTCCATAAGCTGACGAAATGCCTGCATATCCCCTTCCTTCGACTGCCGGATCAATTCATAGGTCTCGTCCTGCAAAATTACCTCGATAGATCATCTTTGATTCTATTTATAATACGATAGAAAATGGAAAAGGTCAAAAGAGAATGATAGATTCTCACCGCGTGGTGAGGTGTGCGTCACTTCACTGTATCATTTTTTTAAAAGGAAAAACATTTTCAGAGACTGTAAATTTTACACCCCTCTTCCCCAGATCAGGTTTGTGCTGAACTTGATCCGGTATCCGGGGCAGGCTCTTGGCTAACGCCAAGTGTCTCCCCTCTAGTGACTGTTGAAAAAGTCTCGAAAGGTCATATTTGTCATCCTGAACTTGTTTCAGGATCTTATTAGTAATCAATCATTTATGAGAT
>JAFGDT010000055.1 GCA_016931965.1 bacterium
GAAGCTACCTTTCAGAGTCAATGTGACCGATGCATTGAAACCGGGTGCGAACACACTGGAAATCAAGGTCACCAATCTCTGGGTCAACCGGCTGATCGGTGATCAGCAGCCCGGTGTTTCCCGGACATATACATACACAACGCAACAGTTCTATCAGGCTGATTCACCCTTGTTGCCTTCGGGACTTTTGGGGCCGGTGCGTGTTGTGAGTTTGAAAACGAACTGAACATTCATTTTATTGGGAGGTGTATAGACTCTATTTCATATGGATTATTGATTCATTAAAGATCGATCATTAACAACAGGAGGTTTTGGATGACGTTAAAGTTTATAAATAACTGAAAAAAAAATAGTGATAACTCTCTGGCTATAAAACGGATCTGTATTTTTGATCGATGCATGTTCTTTTGGTGTTTCTGGAAATGTGGTTAGTGAAGCTGGATTTCAGAATCCACCCAACAGTATGAGGAATATTGTGTTCTTGTAATGGATAAATGTCAATGTCACCAAAGAAGAAATTGAGACCGAAATAAAGCAGACAAAGCGGATCAGTAGGGACAACTAAATTTCAAGGAGTGATTCTATTTTAAATATGAATGGGTATTATATTAACAATTTGTACTTTTTCAGGGGGAAAAAAGTGATGAAATAAAAGTTGATGGTTGTATTTAAAAAATGTTGCATAATTTATTTTTATTTATTAAATTAAACAAGTTTTATTTTTTTTAAAATGTAACTAAACTGGTTTAAAGGAATTTATTGATAAAACGAAATAAAATCACGCTCAAAGAGATAGCAGAACTGTTAGGTGTGACAACCGCTACGGTCTCTAAAGCATTGAGAGATAGTCCTGATATTTCTGAAAGAACGCGAAATAAAGTGAAGAAGATAGCCAGTGAAATGGGTTATCGCCCCAATATTTTGGCAAGAACTTTAATTCAACGACGCAGTTATATATTGGGTGTGATTATTCCAGATCTGAGAATCTCATTTTTCTCTGAGGCAACGCGAGGGATCTATGAACAGGCCCGTTTAAGGGATTATGAAACCATTTTAATGGTCCACGATGAAAATCCCGAAGTTGAAAGAAAAAATCTTTTGTTTTTATCGGATTTACATGTTGATGGCATTCTCTTAAATGCGGCTGCAGGTATTTATAATTACAATGTTTATCATAAACTCATTGCCGAAGGAATTCCCATTGTATGTTACGACCGAAAACTGGATGATTTTGATTTCCCATCTGTCACGATAGACGATCAGGAAGCTGCATTCAAATTGACATCAGAAATGATTGATGCAGGAAGAAAACGTATCATTTTTTTAGGACCCCATAGAGGGATTTCGGTTGCCAAAGAAAGATATCAAGGATATTTCAATGCGTTGTTGTACCATCATATTGATTTTAATCCCGATTTTGTTATTGATACAGATCTTTCAAGGGATGATGGTTATGAAAAAATGGAATTGGCATTGAAGAATGGTATCAAACCAGATGGTGTTATTTGTGTTGGGGCTTTGACCGCATATGGAGCGGGGAATGCAATTCTCAAATCCAGACTCTCGATACCCAGTGATATCATGTTGGGGGAATTTGGTGATAATGATGTCAATACGAGGTTGGGTGTGCCTTTTCTCACAATCAACCAGAATCCTTATGAGATAGGAAAAAGGGCGGTTGATTTGTTGATTGATAATATTGAAACAGACAAGAAGAATAATCCAGCCGAACATATCCTCATTGAAACGAAATTGATTCATCGGTAAATGAGAAAAAGAAAGTTTTTCATCGTTTATATTTACCAAGTTCCACATTTTTTTCATTTCTGATGCGTTCCGTTGTTTTTTCTATCATTTATAAATCTACATTGTCCTCTTTAAATCAGGCAGCTCGATCAGTGTGAGGACGAGTCTGCATTTTTTTTTCAAAAAAATAAAAATTCTCTTGACAAATAAAAAAAAATATATTATAATATTAAAACTTAATGCTTATCGTATTTTTTAATAAAAACATAAACTCTTTATAAATAATAAAAAACAGTAATATAATAAAGATCAATATTGTCAAATCTTAAAGGTTATCGTTCCTTTAACAATGATCAATTCAAAATAAATAGTTTATCACTATATTCAGGAAGGGACATCCTTTAACTTTTACCATAAAGGTCTTTATTTAACGAAAAGAATATTTTTCAAACGTTACTCACTATAGTGTAAAATACCGTGTGAAATGAAAGGTGTGAGCGGTCAAACTCTACATGGTTTCATAAAAAATTACCTCTCACAATTATGAATAGTATGGATATCGCATTGCCTCCAATAAAATATTTATTAGAGGAGAGAACCGTCTCACACCTTTCACTTTCTATGTATGAAAAAAGTGATTAAAGAGTCATTTCACTATTTCCAAAATATAATGTTTACTCAATTTTCTTCTCAGAAGGGAGGTGATATTCAAAATATTGTGATGGATAGAATTCATCATATATCACATCAGTAAGGAGGTGATGCAAGAAACTGATTCATGCAATGAAGAGAGCGGTGTTAATAATACATCAAACTTAGGAGGAAGAGACATGTTGAAACACGTCAAATTGATGGTTATTTTGGCCCTTGTGTTTTGTCTGGGAGTGTCGGCCCTGTTAACGGCGGCTACAACGGGCAAAATTTCGGGAAAAGTAACCGATGTGAGTAGTGGTGAACCGCTGGCTGGTGTGAACGTCATTATTGCCGGTACCAGTATGGGTGGCGCAACCGATATCGATGGTGATTACTTCATCATCAATGTGCCCCCAGGGACCTACACTGTGGAAGCCAGGATGATCGGTTATACCACACTCGCAAAAAGCGGAGTGAACGTCAATGTCGACCGTACCATCACAGTCGATTTTACCCTCACACAGACGGTTCTCGAAGGACAGGAAGTGACCGTCGTGGCTGAAAGAGAAATCGTTCCGATGGATGTTTCAGCGAGCCATGTGGTAGCTAGTGTCGAGGAAATGACAGAGATTCCATTTGTTCAGGACATCGGTGAGTTCCTGAATTTACAGGTCGGCGTGGAAAATGATATGATTCGAGGCGGAGGGCTGGACCAAACCGAATTTATGATGGACGGACTCATGGTGGTCGATAACCGCACCAACCAACCACTGATGATGGTCAATCTCAGCGCTGTTCAGGAAATCAACATCATCAAGGGGGGCTTCAACGCGGAATACGGAAATGTCCGTTCCGGTTTGATTAATGTGGTGACCAAGGAAGGTGGGCAGAATTATTTTGGTTCGGTTGATTTTCGATTCAGTCCGGCTCGTTACAAACATGAGGGTTACAATATTTATGATCCCCGGAACTTCTATTTGCGCCCCTATCTTGATCCTGCCGTATGCTGGGTCGGTACGGCAAACGGCACTTGGAGCCAGGAATATCAAGAAGAAAATATAACCTTCGGCGGATGGAACGCCGTATCTGCAGCCACTCTCGCAACAGATGATCCCACTGATGATAAAACGCCGGAAGAGGCTCGGGATCGGTTTATCTGGCAGCATCGGTCCCAGGCGTATGATGACTGGAATGTTCCGGGTGCTAACGATCTTCTGGCGAAATACGGTTCGTCTCTGGCGGCGTATGAAGCAGCAACCGGCAGAAGCAGCCATGAAGATCCGTACGGTGACAAGCCCGAGTGGAATACGGATGTGAGTTTGGGCGGCCCGATTCCTTTTGTCGGCAAATATCTGGGCGATTTGAACTTTTTCGCTTCCTACCGGATCAATAAGGAAACGTACACCTTTCCCACTTCAAGAGATTACTCCACAGAACAAAGCACGCAGATCAAGTTGATCTCTCGTCTGAGCAGCTCGATGAAGCTGACACTGGAAGGATTGTACGGAGCGACCGCGGGGGCTGATGGCGGCGGTTTTGGCAGAGGCGCTTACTGGCCGGCGTATTATGCGAAGTGGAATCGATACAGTTCGATGATCGGTTTCTCTTTTGATCATGTTCTGAGCCCCAGCACATTCTATAATGTCAGAATCTCTACCATCGAATCCGCCACCGTTAATGACGGTTGGGAAAGCCATGAAGTGCGGGATCTGACCACACTGATCACTTTTGGAGCCGATGAAGAGGACGAAATACCCTATAACTATGGTATCCAGTACGGTGCTATTGAAGATCAATTTTTAATGAGCGGTGAAGGTTCAACAAACAAAGACCATTCACGTGTCAGTACGCTCAATGTCAAATTGGATCTGACCAGCCAGATGGACAAATACAACCAGTTTAAAACAGGGTTTGAGTTTAACTATGATGATCTCAGTACCAGCACGGCACGTGATATACCGTGCCAGCCGGATTTATACAATTCTGTCAAGTGGACGCATTTCCCCTATCGCCTGGGTGCCTATCTCCAGGATAAACTCGAGTTCGAGGGAATGATCGCCAATCTGGGTATGAGGCTGGATTATAACAATCCAAATTGCGACTGGTACACGGTGGATCCTTTTTCCGATTATTTTAAAGCCTCATATGCTTCGGTTTTCCAAAGCGATGCCCCCAAAGAACCGGCAAAAGGTCAGTTCAAAATCAGTCCCCGGTTGGGTATATCGCATCCGATATCTGAAGATGCCAAACTCTATTTCAATTACGGTCATTTTTATTCAATGCCTTCTTCCAATGACATGTACCGGATCAGTTACGGAAGACCGGGAGTCGCAGGAGTGACAGGTATCGGCAATCCGTCAGCCTATTTAGAGAAAACGGTGGCCTATGAACTGGGAGTCGAGTACAATATAGGCAATATGTTTTTACTTCACCTCGCCGGTTATTATAAGGACGTGACCGACCAGACAGGATCCATCAGATTTCAAAACTATGATGGCAGTGTGAGTTACTCGACCTTCAGGAATACCAATTATGAGGACATCCGGGGATTCGAGTTGAGATTTGAAAAACGCTGGGGAGACTGGATTACCGGATGGGTTAATTATGACTATATGGTCAGTACATCCGGAGATACCGGCCGGGCCACCTATTACGATGATTACTTCAGGAATCTGCTTGAAGGATTGCAGGACCCGGATGTGGAGAGGCCGCTTCCCCGTCCTTCTTTACGGGCCAATGTCATGGTCAGAACCCCCAACGATCTGGGACCGGCCATAGGCGGTATCCATCCGCTCGGCGATATCAGCGTGAGTTTTCTCCTGACCTGGAGAGCAGGCAGCTACATGACATGGGATCCGCTGAATACGCTTGAACTTGAAAATAACCTGCAGTGGAAGGGTGCGCGCTATATCGACATCAGAATCAACAAGAGGCTGAGAGTGGGGCGATTCAATTTTGAATTTTTTGCGGATATCAACAATGCACTGAACGA
Organism: bacterium; assembly: GCA_016931965.1. Lineage (GTDB taxonomy): Bacteria > Zhuqueibacterota > QNDG01 > QNDG01 > DSAB01 > JAFGDT01. The sequence continues at coordinate 5,372 of JAFGDT010000055.1, forward strand.
CAAATACATCAGCACAGGTGGTTTTAGGGATAACGATGATCGTGATGATTATTATCGGTCGTTGCACCTGCCCATGTACGAAGAACAGGCCTATCAGGATGCCGGTTTGACAGCCGGAGACGATAAGCTGGGAGATGTCAAGAGTGACGACAAACCCTACATCAACATGCCGAATATTAATTTTCTCACCTTTATGAATCCGCGAAGTGTCACATTGGGATTCAGATTTAATTTCTAAAAAGGAGAAAGATAGTTCTCTTAACGAAAAAGAATACAGCTTGGCAGATAAAAATGAGGAGAGAAATAATGAAAAAGATAATTCAATTCAGTGCGTTGTGCTTGATTCTCAGTCTTATCTTGATGGCTTCTACTTCGTATGCCCTGGTGTTTAAAGAAATTAAGATAGGCCGATACTGGGATAGAGTCAATGATGCTTGCCATCAGGCACAACGGGAAGGACGGTTTGGGCAATATATTCATAACAGCCATGGTGTGCTTGCGCGGGGCTATATGTTCAATAATACGTCCACGCACATTGGCTGCAAGGATTGGACGGACCCTGCAACGGGAACCGTATACGAATACTGGATCGGCGGCGCAGGCCATGTCGCGCCAAATGAATCCAATAACTTTATGCCGATAGTCGAAGAGGATGGTCTGACCATCCATAAGTATTGGCGCTTCGAGCCGCCTCTTGTCGTCGTGGATGGATTTCGATCCAGTGATCCCATGCGGGATGGTGATGAAGTGGATCCCGGCTACATTCCGGGCACGGCGGATGTGATGGTCGAATCATCCGTCAATACGATGCTGGGAATTACGATTCATCAGAGGGTGTACGCCTGGAGTCAGCAGAATCACGACGATTATCACATTTACGACTGGACACTGACCAACACCGGGAACCTTGATCTTGATGATGAAATTGAAACCACGCAAACGATCAAGGATTTTTATATTGCCAGAGAAGGTCATTACAGCAACACGTGGAACTCCTGGCACTGGTGGCCTTCCCGCGTGGGTGAATTCCCGGGCGATACGCTGAGGGCTTCCTTTATCTATCCCGCCCGGAGCCATACCCATGCACAGGATTTATTGGGTGATGTCCGGACATCTGGTAACGAAATCGGGTATATGCGGCAGGCCTGGGCCGGAGGCGACGCGACCCTGTTTTGTTCGAGCGCTCCGAATATGCTGAATATTGCAGACGATGATCCGTCGCAGCCCCGGATAACGGCTACGAATGATCAGGATTTGACCTGGGATAAGCCCGATGCGATTTATATCAATGCGGAAGATAGGCAGACCTGTTACAATGCCATGTCACAGGGAACTGCCGCTTTCACCCAGTTTGTACAGCCGGATTATCCCGATGCACTCCTGGCCTATCCGGGAAGCCATCACGGTATTACTATAGATGATATGTGTTTGTACGGCTATGATGTGCGATATCCGAAAGATGCAAATCTGACCACCGCGCGCCATGTAAGCTGGCAGAGTTACGGGCCTTTCACGCTTGAGCACGGCCAGTCGATCCGGCTCGTCTGGGCCCGGGGTGCCGGTTCGATGACTCCGGAGAAAATCTACGAAGTCGGACAAGCATGGAGAGCAGGAACTGCAGCGGATCTGTGGGAAGGGGACTGGCATTTGCCTCCTCCGATGGAGGTATATCCTGAACTCTCTCCCACCGATAATGACAAGGCCAAAGACAGCTGGGTCACGACAAGCGTGGACTCGTTCTTCAGAAATGTGTACAATGCCCAGTGGAATTTCAGGCAGGGTTATCAGATTCCCACTGCACCGCCACCACCCTCGCTTGAAGTGACATCATTGCCCGATGGTATAAGAGTGACATGGGGCGTTGAATCGGATGCTGCACCTGATTTGGCCGGATTCCGGATATACAGAGCGAAAGGAAATTACACACCTAAAATCAGTAGTGGCCAGATGATAGGCACCTGGGAGCTTATTACATCCGTTGACAAGGGAACGCATACCTATACCGACGAGACAGCAGAACGCGGTCAGGCTTATTATTATGCCGTCACTGCATACGATAACGGCACAAACATACCGGATGTCAGTGCCGAAGACGGGCATCTTATTTATCCTGCCAATCAAGTCCTTGAAAGTTCAATCTACCTGAATCGAACTGTTGTCGCTGCACAATTAACGAGACCAGCGGGCAACAGCCTGGATGAAATCAGGATTGTCCCCAATCCCTTTAATATCAATGCCGTGAATTTGCAGTACACCGGAACGAATGAAAATATGATCAATTTTCTTGATCTGCCACCGGTTTGTACGATTCGCATTTTCACAGAAAGCGGGGATTTGATACAGACGATCGAGCACACAAGTGAATCGGGTGATGAATCATGGGGGGGCAAATTGCCTCAGCGACATTCGGCAACTGAAAGCGGACAACGTATTGTGAGCGGTATTTATATTGCTCACTTCGAGACACCAGATGGTCAAAGTATCATCCGAAAATTTGTCGTCGTGCGATAAGTGAAATAAGATTGATAAACGGTAAATAACTTGGGATATATCACATTTTAGACGGATATATTCTGAAGTGAAAGGAGATAGTGTAAGATGAAAAAACTTATCTTGGTTATCATGGTTATTTCCATCTGTATGGTGTCTGTTATGCCCGTCCATTCAGCCATCAAGAAACTGGCTCAAACCGGGATCCATCTTTTAAAGATCGATATGAGTGCCCGATCTGCGGCAATGGCCAGCGCTTATACGATGGCTGGTGATGGTGCCGACGCGCTTTTTCACAATCCCGCCGGTATCACAAAGAGCCCCAGTAGCTACTCTGTATTTGTGAGTCAGACACCATGGATTGCCGATATTACTTATAATGCCGCTGCATTGTTGGTGGATTTGGGCAATATCGGCACTGTGGGGGCCACGTTTATCACGGCCGATTATGGTGAATTTTTGGGTACTATGGTTTCGAGTGATGAAAAAGGTTATGTAGATACAGGCCCGTTGGATGTCGGCGCCTATGCCATAGGTATCGGATATGCCCGGGATCTGACGAACAAATTCACCATAGGTGGACAAGTCAAGTATGTTACCCAGCATTTGGGCAGTAGTACTTTGGATTCTGGAGAAGATGTGGAGAATAAAGTAGATGGTCTTGCCTATGATTTCGGGACCATATTTTATCCGGGATGGAAGAGTCTCAGGGTGGGTATGAGTATCCGGAATTTCGCCGCCCAGTATGAATATCAGGAAGAACCTTTCGAATTGCCGTTGACATTTTCGATTGGTGCTGCCATGGATGTGCTGGATCTGATGGGTGATGATCATGAAAATGCTTTCCTGCTCTCTGTAGATGCGATTCATCCACGTGATTTTACGGAAAGAATTAACGTCGGTGGAGAATTTCTGTTCATGGATATGCTGGCCATACGCGCTGGTTACAAGTATAATTACGATGAGGAAGGCCTTACATTGGGAGCCGGTATCCAATACGGCATTTCGGGAGTGAATATTAAAATAGACTATGCCTACAGCACCATGCAGATATTTGATACCGTGAACAGAGTATCCATCAGTATTGGATTATGAGAAGATATCGTTATCTGATTTTCTTTCACGGTTGGTGATTACCAATATACCCCGGTTATGCTGAATCTAAGTAGCCGGGGTATTTCTTTCTAATTGGTGTCTATCTGCTATTGATTATTCCCGTTCGCTAGTAAAAACGATGCACTTTGAGTGCAAGACTTTCAGTTTTTCAAAAAAATACTTACCTTTCTCTCATCATGATAATGGGAGGGAGGTAAGATGGAAAATAGATATTC
>JAFGDT010000056.1 GCA_016931965.1 bacterium
CGGACAACGCCGGCCTGGAGCTCGAGAATGTCCTCCATGCTCTGCACCGGCAGGTCCTCGATTTCATCCGCGCTCACGCTTGACAGCGACGAGGTCATGTCTCTCTGAATCAAAGGGCGTTTTGCCACAATGGTCACCACCTCACCTGTCTCGAGCACTGTCGATTCAAGTTTGGCGTTAATGGTCGTGGTCATGTCGATCGATAGTTTGACATGCTCAGTGATCAGGGTATTATAGCCGATCATACTGACCTTCACCGAATAAATGCCCGGCGGAACGTTGATGATCATATAGTTCCCGTTCACATCGGTCGCAGATCCCATGGATGTACCGACCAAGAGCACATTTGCTCCGACTAAAGGCTCATTTGTGGAATGATCGATCACCGTGCCTACGATCTTGCCGGTCGTGCCTGCCGCGAGCCAACTCGCACCAGAAAGCAGACAGAGTACCAACAATACCGCAATTACCGGATAACGGTTTCGCTTCATAGCCTTACTCCTCCAATTAGAGTGTTAAGCATGATGGATTACAGAGACAAGAGAAAATATTTTGTTATTTCAGCAACATCATCTTTTTTGTAAAAATTTGGTGGCCGTCGTTTTGCATTTTGCACAAATACAGCCCGCTGGAGAGATTTGAACCGTCAAATTGAACGCTGAACTGACCTGCATCCTTGACTTCATTCAGGAGTTCGGCCACCTGGTGACCGAGCATGTCGTAGACAGTGATATTAATCCAGGATCTTTTCTGCAAATTGAAGAAAATGGTCGTATTTGGATTGAACGGATTCGGAAAGTTCTGCAGCAGACCATATCCCTCGGGAAGATTGGCGATGGGACCCATCTCATCCACAGCAGTAATGCCACCTTTCTGGGCAATGAACAGAATTTCATCGGCATTTAAGATCCGGTTGTAAATATTGCATTCAAAAATCTTCCCTCTCCACGTGGCGTCGCCGTTATAACCACTCTTGGCCAAATAGCAATGGATCGGAAAGAGGGCATCGATGGTATTGCGTGATTGCAAAGGTGTACGACCCGTCTCGACGCCATCGATGAACAGGGCGATTTCTTCGTTGCTCAATGTGGCTGCCATGTGATGGAGGAGACCGTCTTCACACTCTGGACCGTTTGCACCATCTTCACCCTGATAGGCCGTTTCAACCCAGCATGTAATGGCAGTCTTACTCACGTTGTCACCTCTTGCCGGTGTCATGAAAAAGCCGTTGTTTCCCATATCTTTCTGGGTGTCCCCAAAATAAAAAAACATGTGATAATTGGCATTGAGGCCTTCAAAGGACTGGAACAGAATATCGACAGTAAACTCTGTGTACGTCTGGAGAGCAACATCCTCGGCGAGCAATTCCATATATTGATCCAGTTCGGCCGTGACGAGCGCACCATCTTCGATTACGGCGCCTCCCATCAGGTAGCCATTGACGCCTCCGACATAATCATTGGCCGTCCCGTCCTCGAAGGTCCAAGAGTGTGTGAGATTCTGAGTGCCGGGATCCACCTGGGCAAACAGGCTTATCGTCAGTATCAGAATGAATGATAACAAGCAAATTGGCTTTATGTTCATCTTGTACCTCCTATGAAAGTCAATAAGCGGAATATTGAGTAATTTTATTGTCAGATGATCTGCGAACAGCATTTTACTAATAAGAAAAATCATGGGACTGTGGCATGAAAAGGCCCGATTAATTCATTGGCACATCGCAAGACAGAATACATTCATTTTGTATATTATAACTGTTTTCGTTCCCCTCCCTCATTGAAGGATCAGACATCTGAAGAAATGCTCCGACGATATTCAGAATTCTTAAAATTGTAAAAATGTGCTGAATTCTCATTTCTATTTTAACATTTTATTATAACACTTTAATTATTAGAATAAAAGCCACTTTCAGTTTTTTTTTCACCAGATTGCGCATTAGAATATCATTCGGATTAGCCCTGATAAGATGGGGAACGGAGGCCTTCAGGATCTTTTCCCCTTTTTAAAGGACCATGGGACGTTGTAACATGCATTGCGGGTGATGCTGATCAATTGTTTTCTATACTCGCACGATGTTTCTATAAGCAATGCAATTTGTTTTATTTGACTTAATTTTCTATGATACCGGCAGAACCTGGATGCCTGTGATTGAATGGGTTGAGATAATTCGGATATTGTTGTTGAAGGATCGATGGCTTTCAAAGCCGGTACAAATGCTTTCACGAAATTCACGTATACACTGGCGTTTTTGGTTAAAAATAATTCCTTTTCTATTTCCCTGTATTTTACATTGTACGCTTTGGGATGGCCGTTTGCAGCGCGGACCGTGCCCGTTGCCGGACCATTACAATATTCGAGCCAATGCTGAGCTTCTTCGATAAACACAGTCTGCGGGGATGCTGAATAGTGATGGCCCGTATTGATAACAGTGATCGGTTCAGCATTCAGGCGTCGACACAATGTCATAAATTCGTCGCGGTTCCTCAGGAATTAACATCCCGGTCATTCCAGGCCTCTACGGGGGGGAATGCGCCACGTTTATACTAAGGCCCCCGATTCCGTCTTTTCAGAGATAAAGTTCAAAGAAATAACCGTCCGGCCACCGGATACAAGGTGGCTGGAATCCTTCGATCGCCTGGAATAAATCGGGACGAAAGCCGTCATTATCAATGGCATCCTGTCCTATCATGCTGACCTGGTCCAGATAAACCGTTCCGGTATCATTTAATGTAATGCGAAGTGTCCCATCGGTTGTTTCCATGGTCGGCGTTAATTCGAATGGCAACTCCTCCAAGTCCGTTCCCGGAACCGGGAGGACCTGTTCAGCCAGGATCTGCATATCTTGCATCAGCCGAACAATGAAATTTTCTGGTATTGTTCCCTTGATCCAGAAGGATCCGTAATAGGGTTGGACTTTAAAATTCAGCCCGCTTTGCTGTAAGCCTGCTTCTGCAGGCTGGCTGTTGGTAAGCTTTACATACAAATTTCAGTTCAGTGTCTGGGTGCTGCTCTGTATTTCAACGGTTCCACTTTCTCCCAATTCAGAAATGAGATATTATTCCCGTCCAATCTGGGCGTCTCATTGAAAAAAGTATCGGCATCGGTAAGGTTTGAAACCACGAAGTTTGGGTATCTCGCCTGAGTTATCATGGTTCCGATGCCCTAATGACCAGAAAGATGAGCAATTGTTGTATTATCTATAAAAATTAAACATTTTGCTTTCATTAACCAAAACTTGAAAATGATTGTCTTCGTAGCGGATGCGGATATCATTTTGTCAAAGACACCCCATTGGACACCAGGTGTTCCCTTCTCAATGACATGAGAAGTATTGCCCCAGCCGCCGAGATTACACCAGTAAAAATTCTCTTTGTTCATTCGAAAAAAGATTAAAATCCTTCAGAGCCGCCCTCTTTTTTGGCCTGCAAAGTAAACTCATAATCCTGCCAGTTGACATCTCTAAACGACAAACGTACATTTTCATTCAGGGAGGATTGCACAATCTCCTCGCATTCCCGGTTCAAAGATTCGTTTATCCCGCTTAAGCGTCCGTAACTTCGGTTCCAGATCATATCACCCCACAAACTGTTGTTTACCGAGTTATAGATATGTTCCAGAAACTGTCCGTATATTTTTAATCAAACAAAAATGCAGAACATGATCAGAGCGAATGGTATATCCAGTTTGAGCATGCAGGGACTAATGATTTAATAAACACATGAATAGACCGATGATAAAAATCCAAACAGTCATTTTTCTCATGATTTTTCCTTTATCAATGGGTAAAATTTAAATATAATCAGTTGTTATCAGTATAGAATTAGAAATAACTTCAAATACCCTATTGTTCATCATTTCATTTCTTCAAAAACCATTCTATCCAGATTAAATAAATCACCGTCAACCACCAGTTTTAGCATATGTTCACCTGCATCGAGCCGGACTGTCGCTTCAATAACTTCCCAGTTTTGAAATCCTGCCGTATTTGGAACTGAAATTATTTCTGTTATGTCTGTACCGTCATATTCGAGATGCAGCTTTCCACTATCGTAAGAAGAAGCAATATAAAATAAAATCCGGTATGTTGCAGCTTGACTGACAGTCACTGTATAGGCCATCCAATCTCCAGTATGCGTCCAGCCCACATTGTAGCCGCCTGCAGAACATTTTTCAATATCCACACCTTCGCTCAGACGATATTGCCCGCCTTCGTTCCTGTCGTCTCTATCATAGAAGGCGTCACCCCGGCATCCGGTATCAAAGTCTTCGGCTTCAATGGTCCCCGGAATGGTATGTGGCTTTAAGGCTTCCTGCTTCATTTCGCAGACTTCCATAAGTTTCCACCGGAAGGTCGAGCCATATTCAGAATGTAGTAATCCGGCAGGATTCCCTTCAGTATGAGGCGTATGAACAGACAGGATAGCATTTGGATATTCCTCATTCGAAATTTTGAACAAGCCGTTACGGGCGTCTTCAATTTTCCAGTATTGGCTGTTTTTCCCGGTATCATTCGATATGATCAGATCCTGATCAGAGACACCGCACGCAAGTACTTTTCCGGCATTTTCACGATTCTGAATTTTATAAACACCCTTACCAGCAGGATTCAGCTTCCATTGGGCCCTGATGTTTTTTCTTTCCTCAGTCAGAGTCAGATCCAAACCGAGCACCAGACTTCCCGTGTTGTCGCCGGGGACAATATAATAATATGGAGAGCAGTCGAGATCAACATAATTATCGAACGGAGGAATTTCACCCTTGAAAATAAGTTTAATAACATAGGCGAGCTCTTTAAAAGGGCGTCTTGGCAAATCAAGAATCAATCCCTGGGTGTCTTGTTTGTATGTTAAGGGCAGATATTTTCCAGCTTCGCCGTTTATGAGCTCAGCAGATTTCACACTTTGTAAATCCATTCTGTCAGAGGACAATGATTTGAGGATTATTTTTTTCTGATCTTTTTCCCAGCATAGTAAAATAACATATAATGTCGAGTTGTCTTTCGATCGGGTATAGCGAATGTCTTTGGCTGTTCCTTCAACCGGAGGCCCCATGATACCATGAGCTGCTCCCATTTTTGTGGGACCTTCGCCGTATTTTTCCCATGCGCGTGTGCCATATACAGCCTCACCATATTTTTTAAGCCAGGCACCCATGGCAAGCAGAATATCTTTCTGCTCCTGAGGTATTGTGCCGTCTGCCCTGGGTGATATGTTCAGAAGTAGGTTGCCGTTTTTACTTATTCTGTCAAGAAAGCCATGAAATATTTGTTTTTGGGAATAATATCCGATTCCCTCACTATAGCACCAGCTTGAGGAACTGATGGCATCATCGGTCAGCCAGTAATTATCAGTAATATCGGGAGGACCGCCGCGTTCATAATCAAGAACGGCACATTCAGGATTCAGCCCATCTTTATATGTGGCGACCACTTCTTTGCCCCACATGGTGGCCTGATTGTAATAATATGCCAAAAACCTGAGTAGAACAGAGTCGGAGATCATATGCAGATTGAAATCCTGCCATATGATATCAGGATGATAGGTATCGATAATTTCTTTATGCTTAGCGAGCCAGAAGGCTTCGCTTTTTTCTTTCCCCTGCTGTCCGTAAAGCATTTGAAGTTTTGGATTGTTTGTCTGAGGTACAGCATCATAATATCCGGTAATATTGAATGCGTGATGCATCGAAAGAATGGTTTTCATATTTTTTTTTCGGATAGCATCTGTCAGCAACCCGACCAGATCCAGTTTTGGTCCCAACGCTTTTGCGTTCCATGGATTGACCTTGCTGGCCCACATTGAAAAGCCGTCATGATGCTCGGCAACCGGTCCGGCGAATTTCGCTCCAGCATCGGCAAACAATTGTGCCCATTCTTCGGGATCGAATTGACCGCCTTCCGATTTGAGTTTTGGTGCAAATTGAACAAAATTTCCCTGTTTGTCTTTATCACCGGTAATGAAGTGATCGTACGGCCACTGTGACACCTTACCGTAAGTTTCAATATGGTGTCTGTTTTCTGGTGATCTTTTCAAATACATACTTCGGGGATACCATTCATTGGAAAACGCCGGAACAGAGTAAACGCCCCAATGAAAATAGATGCCAAATTTGGCGTCTTTAAACCACTCAGGAACTGGGTTCGACTGCTCTAAAGATTCAAAATTGGGCTGAAAAGTTACCTTTTGTGTTTGGGCAGAATCTTGACCAGCTAATCCTGGACCAAGTTGAAGTGATTCTCCTGTTGGATTAAATTTCCCAAAGGAAAATGATTCATTCCCCGATTGGAGGGGTGCTGGATCCTTTTCTTTTGCGATCAGACAAATCTGAAGGAAAAAAAATGCGATAAATGATGTTTTGGTTTTCATTATTATAAGTACCTCACTTTGTTAGTGAAATAATTTATTATTCAATATTTATTCTTTATGCACGATGTTTAAACTTTTTTTATTATCCATAAATTTAAATGGTTATACCCGCATTGGATGGCTGATTCAGGACAATATCCCTTTCCCACATTCCGAAGATCGGCTCACGGATTACCAGTTCCAGGGGCCAAGTGCGATATTGATTTTAAAAGGCCGACTTTGTATGAGATTAATGTTATCATTGAAATCCTCATTTTATAATTTTAATCAATAAGGTCATATGCAGTGCATGCCTGTACTAATTTTGAAAAATCATTTTCCTTGAATCGTGAAAATTCCCAGCTTTCAATGAATAAATATACAAACCACTTGAGAGATGAGTTGCAGACCAATGAATTTGATACTGTCCTGCAGGTAATTTATCCCGTACCAATGTTTCGGCGACTTCTCCCCGGCTGTTGTAAATTTTAAGTGTCACAATTTCCATAGAATTTAAATTAAATCGGATCATTGTTGACGGATTGAAAGGATTCGGATAGTTTTGGAACAGTTGAAAATCCATGGGAGATATTGAACCTCGATCTCCAACAGCAGAAACAAGCGGCCTGACTCTATAGACCGAATTGCCCGCAGTGATAAACAACGTTTTATTATCGGTTTCACCCCATGCACAGTTGGATGCCGAGACATTCGATGGCAGGTCAATCTTCCCCAGGAGCTCTCCTGAAGGTGATATGACCCAGACAGCTGAAGAACAGGTACAATAAATATTTCCGTTTTCATCGATCTTCATTCCATCCGCATAACCGTTTACGGGGATGGTATAAAGCAATTGCTTATTGGTTATGGTTGAATCATCAACAACGTCCCATTCATAAATTTTATGCGCCTGGGAATCATTTACGTAGAGTTTGGATTCATCGGGCGAAAAACATATACCGTTAGGCAAAGTCAGTGATGACTCGAGAAGCTGAAGAGCGCCTGAGGGACCTATTCTATAAATTCCGTTGAAACTCAACTCCTTGCTTTCCCCCCAGGGGATATTGAAATCCGGGTCCGTAAAAAATACGGCACCGTCTGATTTTACAACCAGATCATTCGGGCTGTTGAGTTTCTTGCCGTCGTATTGATCTGCAAGTGATATTTGCGTGCCGTCTTCTTCAAAGCGCACAACCCTTCTCAGTCCCATCTGACCGGCAACCAGTCGTCCTTGCAGGTCATATGTGAGTCCGTTTGTGTTATGGGACGGATCCAGATAGACTTCCTTGCCGTTGTCCGGTGTCCATCTATAAATTTTGTCGCCCCTGATATCGGAAAACAACAAACCAATTCCATCTTTCCAGACCGGACCTTCCGGCTGTTGGATCTGATCCGCTATTTGTTCCACCTCGGCATCCGGATCGAGTGGAGACTGAGAAAATGTGGATGTTTGGGTCAGTATGAGCAAAAACATAGCTGCAGGTACAAACCATGTCGAATTAAATCGTTTCATCATATCATCTCCTTGTCTTTAATTTCTATACGAATTCTTTCAATTATATACATTTTATTCATATAACACTAAGTATCTTCAATTTATATTCAATTGTTGTCTTTCTAAATCTGTAGTGTTCCATCAATATACATTGTTGAACTGCATCTGCTCCCACCCAATAAGTAGCTCTCATCGATTCGTACTTTGATAATCGGTTTCTCGAGCAGCATTTCGAACATTGCTTTTTGAAAACCCACACAGCAATAATGACACAACGCGAGAGGCGGATTTTCAGACTGCGCATAGGGACAGGCACATCTATTGACCGGTTTACCAGTGATTATGATCGCTGAAGTGTCTGAATCATATTCTATTTTTTCCCAATACGTGTCTTTATTTGAGTTAATCCTGTCAAAATAGCCTTTAAGATCTTTCCTGCTTTCAATAATCCAATTTTTAAAACCTTCATGTGTAATATGCTCGGCACCAAGTTTTTCAAATATGTTTTTTTTCACAGATTCATCCATCGAAGAATCAATATAACTTAAAACATTTTGTATTTGTCTGGTATCAACCGGTACAAGAGGCGTTTCTTCATCGGCCTGTGTATTTTGTGTGACATCTGCCAGTAGTATGTTGTTCGTAAACATACCAAAACCTGCACATGTGCTTATTCCAAATCCGCATGCGCACTTTAAAAATTTTTTCCTGTCCATAATGCCTCCAAATCGTGGCTATTGAATAGTGATCATGAACGGCTGTGACCGACAGTATCATTTTATTAATTTTCTCTAATCAGAATACCTGCAAATCCGCCTCTGGGGAGACAATCCACTAAATATGTATCTCCATTTTTAACTTTGATTTTATCGTAAGAAAAAGATTGATCATCATCTCCATCTTTAATAAGCTTTAAATCATACTTTCCTTTGTCAAGAAAATTAAAATGTATTTCCATTGTTTGAGATTGATCCAATCCATTTAATCCGCCAATATACCACCGGCCCCCCTTTTTTCGTGCAATGATGACCTTTTCTCCCGGATAGCCGTCAATCAGTTTTGTATTGTCCCAGGTGACAGGGACATTTTTCAGAAAATCTTTTGGCTCTGAAGGCAAGGTGTAATACGCTGAGGGGCGATCGGCAAAGTGCTGAAATCCGGATTCAAAAACGACAGACAGAGCCAGTTCATGACCGTATGATGTGATATGCGGGTGTTGAGAATTGGAAAAAGTAACCGGGGTGTAATCCATCGAACCGATGACATTGCGCGTAAAGGGCAGTGTGGTATTGTGACCGGCTGCTTTATTTGTAAGTACGGGCCGGTTGTTGTACCATTCAGCGCCGTATACCGCCTCAATGGTCATCAGATTTGGAAAAGTACGAGCCCAGCCACGCGGAATGGTTGCGCCGTGAAAGTTAACCATCAGATGATATTTTGCTGCATCCTTTAATATATCAATATAATATTTCATCATATCCTGCTGATCACCGGCAAAAAAATCAACTTTGATTCCGTATACACTTGTTTCATTGAGCCATGTAAATTCCCGGGCCCGTTTTTCCGCTGTTAATAAACGGTCATTTGGTGTCGGATCAAGCCAGCTGGTACCGGAATTATACCACATAAGCGGTTTTATCCCTTTGCTGCGTGCATATTTGACTGCATCGATGATGTTTCCGCCATTGCCCATCACATCCCATTCCCAGTCAATCAATACATAGGGCCAGTTCATCTGCACGGCCAGATCCACGTATTCAACAACTTTTTGATAATCCCTGGAGCCGTGATTATGCGCCCAGTAAATCCATGAAACCGGTCCCGGCTGAATCCAGGCCGTATCCTCAATTTGACTGGGCTCGCTGACATCCGTAATCAGCGTGGATTCCACAATATCAGACAGTTGGCCAATGATAAGTACGTGCCACTGTGAACGCCACGGCAAGGCAGTCATGACCCCTGTTTGCGGAAAATTATCTCTTGCTGATGGATAGGTTACCCTGTATTGATTCGCATTATCCGGATTACTTAATTTTGCGGCGCAATTATTCTCCGTCATATTGGCTTCCGAAATCAGAACCCAGATTGCTTCGCCATTTACTTTGAACAGGGCCGGGAAACCCCATTCCTGTGTTTTTTCCCTGCTCAATCCTGTCCTGGTAAATATGAAAAAATCCTCATAGACATTGTTATAGGGCTGCATCCATCGGTATGCACTGTCAGGTAAAACATAGGTTGTTGCTTCTTCTGTAATATTGACCAGCGAATCAGAATGATCGGGAAACACATAACGGAAAACAACACCGTCATTATAAACTCTGAAAACAATATCCAGAGGCCGATCCTCAGCATTTTTATAGCTGAAAACTTTCTCTGTCCCGGTGTTTTCACAAATCTTCCGCTTACCGCAAAGCATTGTATATTTATCATGGATTTCATTTGCCTTCAATTCTTTTACCAGAACAAGGTCGTCGACAAATTGCTGGTCCTGACGTGTAATTCCCATGAGTGAATTGGGCAATACTTCAACATATTCCGAATTTCTCTTGTATAAAACTTTAAAACTTGCTTGACCAAGCGATTGATTGGACGCTGCATTCTCCATACCCAGTATTACTTTAATATTGCCGTCAGGCGATACCACCTCCTGTGCATTTAGAGCCAGAGCGCCCAAAAAGCAACAAAATAGAAAGTTCATTTTTGGTTTGATGGCATCCATTTTATATCCTCTAATTCAATCTTAATTTCAAATCACCCGAATTGAATAATCAATACACCCAGTTTTCTGCCGGGATTCTTGCTGCGGATTGATCTCCGATTTTCCAGTCGATTGTGAGACCGTCTTCTCCTCCTGCCTGGAAGAATTGTATATCAATTGCATGCAAACCTTTTTCCAGAGCCATATTCAATATCTTTGTCTCCATGGCATGCAAACCATCATTCAGAAGGGTTTTTTCATTAATGCGAAGCAGAGAACCATCATCACTGGTTAGCCGGAACTGGTAAACATTGGTTTCAGGGGCAAGTAAATAACCTGTAAAAACCAAACCGTAATTGAATGCCTGCTTTTTTACAGCAATGTCTGGCTGCACGCAAATGCCTTCTTCCGCCGCTTTCAGGCTGTTAAAATCAGGAAGACTATTCCATTTTCCTTCATAGTATTTAAAGTGCAAACCCGGTTCGGTGTTTTCAATTTTAATACCAGGTGACGGCGTTTCCTTGGAAAATTGTTTCTCGGCCATCCCGCTTACAGCTTTCCCGTCCAGAAAGCAGGAAGCCTTTACTGTAAAAGAATTCGGGAGGCTGACTTTGTTTATTTTTCCAGAAACAGGGGATGATTCCGTGGGTACGGTTCCATCTGTTGTATAATGGATAACCGCTCTGTCAATATCTGTCGATATTTTAAACCTTACGGTATCCATGAATATATCATAATCAGCCTGGATATCAGGGGCATTGTATACTTTAAAATCCTTTTCCACTTCTATAACGATTACTGTAGCGTTACTGTCCCGAAATACGGAACTCAGGTCAACTTTGGGATTGTTAGCATCCGGAATTACATTCAGCAATTTATTTTTATTGGCAAGTGGATACGCTTTGTAAATTTTACCGGCCAGGCCCGGAAGGGTGAGCATGCCATTATCCGGAAAATCGAAAACGTGCAGGTACAATAATACTTTACCATCCACCGCTTTTCGCGTACAGCGGCCCCATGCGAGTTTTTTAAACGGACTGGCCGATGTCCCGTAGATGGCTTCGCCGTTGATATACATCCAGGCGCCCATTTCTTTTAACCTTTTAATCGATGCTTCGGGGATACTTCCCATCGATGTGGGTCCCACATTGAGCAGGTAATTTCCCCCTTTTGAAGCGATGTCGATCAGATTCCGTACCAGTGTTCTGGTGCTTTTCCAGTTTCGGTCATGGATTTTAAAACCCCAGGTATCGTTCATGGTCATACACGATTCCCAGTTCTTTCCGGGAATTCCGGTCGCAGGGATATACTGCTCGGGTGTTTTCAGATCTCCTTCCACATCACCGCCCAGCCTGTCATTATAGATCAGATCGGGGTGCTGCTGCACAATGGAAAGAAATTTGGCTGCTCTTTCAGGAGTCATCCCGTAGGGGGTATCAAACCACAGAATCTTTATGCCGCCGTAGTTTTCCAGAATTTCATGGACCTGCGGTACCGCTATCTGGTCAAGGTACTGGTCCATATCACCGTCCTGGGCCTGGTCCCAGTGACCGCCGGCGGCTGACCCGCCGGGCGCATGCCAGTCCTGCGCCTGCGAATAATAAAGGCCCAGGGGCATTTTATGTTTTTTACAGGCGGCTGCGATTTCTCCGATTACATCGCGTTTGAACGGGGTCGCATCGACAATGTTATACGGGCTCACCCTGCTGTGAAACATGGCAAACCCATCATGGTGCTTGGAGGTGATCACGATATATTTCATACCGGCCTCTTCGGCCAGTTTAATCCATTCATCGGCATTGAAATCGACCGGATTGAAATGAGCCGCATATTTCTCGTATTTTGCAACCGGAATTTTCGCGTTGTTCATAATCCATTCGCCGATTCCGGGAATTTCTTTTCCCTGATACACACCGGCAGGCACTGAATAGATACCCCAATGGATAAACATGCCGAAACGTGCGTCCCGCCACCATGCCATTTTGTCCTGACTGATTTTATTGCTGATATGATAATAATCGAAATCCACGTATCCACCCGGCGATTTCGTCGCATAATTAAAAAGGCCGAAACGGTATCCCATAAAATGGGGCAGGGTATAGGCCATCTGAAGAACAGATCCGATCTTGTTCCAGGCCTTGCCATCCAGGCTGTAATAAAAAAAGGCTTTGTCTGTACGATTCCTGAAGTCGCAGTCAATCTTGAGATACACGGTGGACCGGGGCAGAGGAATACACTCGACTTCTTCAGATGAACGGTGTTGACGATGCTGACCGGGCGGGTCGGGCGGGACACTGACCATAACGACAGATTTTTTCCCGCCTTCCATACGTACGCCCACAAATCCGTACCGTCTCTGCATGGCGATCAAACCGGCACAATCGCCGTCTCTCATGTTGGCAACATCCACTTTGGCGACTGCGGAACTCACCGGACCAAACGTACGCTGGGTAAGCGTATTCCGAGCCAATAAAACGGTCGTGTCAATTCGTCCGGTCGTTAGTCGTAAATAGCCCTTTCTTTCACCGATGGACCACAATCGATTGTCCGGGTTGTGATTCCATTGCCATGCCAGGGGTAGCGGATCACCCGGCTTTCGATTGAATTCGTCGGAGGCCACGATATTCGCAAGCCCCTCTGTTTTATCTTCAATATCAAGCGTAACCGGCGCTTTCCCGTCAATACCCAGCACGGGCCAGCCGTCTTCCCATTTGACGGGCACAAGCCAGGGACTGCGTCCGACAGCACCGTTATCCTGAAACAGCATCGCATACCATTTACCGTCCGGCGTGTCGATCAGGCATCCCTGGGCCACGCCCTTGTCCTCAAGGGCCACGCGTCCTTCCCAGGGGCCGGTGATCCTGTCGGCCCGGTGGATCAGGACAGATCTGGACCAGCGGCTTCTGGGCGACGCAATGTTGAGGAGATAATATTTGCCATTCACCCTGATTAATTGGGAACCCTCACCATTCAGGCCGCCAACCTCATCCTCACCAAACAGCAGATTGGTATTTTCAATGATGACCTGATTGATTCCGTCAGGTTTGATGCCCGAGAGATCGGGAAGCAATTCAACAAGCATCAATTTTCCGCCGCCATAGATCATGTAAACACGGCCATCATCGTCAAAAAACAGGGTATGATCGTGTAGTGAAGGTGAAAAAAAATTGGCCTTCCACTTACCCTTTTCAATATCCTGTGTTCTGTAAATATGGGTTTGGCCGCTGGTGGCGGAGAAAGTTGTAGCATAATAAGTCCCGTCATGGTAACGCAGACAGCTGGCCCAAGATCCGCGTCCGTATGTGCTCTGGCCGTTTTCCAGGTTCATGGCATCATTTTCTACCAATCTGTCATAAGCATAATTGAGCATTTCCCAATTGACCAGATCCCTGGACTTCATAATAGGCAGACCCGAGCTCATGTGCATGGTGGTGCTGCTCATGTAATAGGTCTCCCCCACACGAATCACAGCCGGATCCGGCACATCCGCCCATATGAC
>JAFGDT010000057.1 GCA_016931965.1 bacterium
ATCGTGGGCATTCCCGTCCACGTGCCAAACGTGCTTCACACCTTCTTCTTTGAGATACTTGTGCACACCCTGGCTGACGCGGATCAGACCGTCCTTGTTGCCGCAGGCGATCCACAACAGCTTCAGTTTCTTCTTGGCCGCTTCGGGATCGGGCATGAATTCGACATCATTGTACATGCCGCCGAACTGGTTTGTATTCGGGGCAGAGGAGAATCCGCCGACATAGGCAAAAGTGCCTATGTTATACATCCCGATGTTCAAGGACTGGCCACCGCCCATCGACAGTCCTGCCAGGGCGCGATGTTCGCGATCCTTATAGACAGAGTAGTGAGACTCGATGTAGGGGATGATGTCCTTAATCAGATCATTCTCGAAAGGCTTTCCCCAACTTTCAAATCCGCCACCGGGTCCGCCCCGTTGACCCCGTGCGCCCATGCCTTCAGAGGGAACAGCGCTGTCATCGCCGACCGTGATATTGGCGTTGCCATTGGGAAAGACGACGATCATCGGCTTGATTTTGCCGTCGGCAATCAGGTTGTCGATGACATTGTCTGCCTGGCATGCCTGGATCCATTCGAGATCGTTTCCGCCGATGCCGTGCAGCAGATAGAGCACCGGATACTTTTTGCTGGGCGAATAGCCGGCCGGGGTGTAGACACGCATCTGCCGACGCTTTCCGAGCGTTTTGGAATCGTACTGAATGATTGTCAACTCGCCGTGAGCGATATTGTCCCGTTTGACATTGAATCCAACGGGCGGATCGGGAAAGGCGGGTTTGTCATCCGGACCCAGTTCGATCGGTCCGCCGAATCCGCCTCTGCGACCCCGTTGGGCAATGTCCTTAAACAGCAGCGGCGCAAACTCATGCAAACTGCGTCTCCATGATTGCCACTCATGAGCGGTTTGCGGAGAAACGTAGAAATGCGTATTGATACCGGCCTCTTTGAGCGAATCGGTGTTCGCCCTGGGATCGCCACCGAAACCCATTCTGCGGTTTTCGAGTTCGCGGCTGCCATAACTCACAAATACGAGTTTGACTTTTTCTCTGAAGCCGGGCGCATTGTTGACATCCTTCAGACTAAAACTGCCGCCGCTGAAAAGACCGATATATGAGAATACATCGGTGTTGGCCAGGGAGATGACACGGGTTTGCATGCCGCCCATGGAGAGTCCGGCCATGGCCCGATGCGGTTGATCCGCAATCGTGCGAAAATTGGTATCGATCATGGGGATAATGTCTTCAAGTAAAGTTTTCTTGAAACCGTCGGCCCAGCCTGTCGGGGGCCAGGAACCGCCGGGACGCCCGCCTTCTCGTCGGGGTGGCCGGGCGCCCTCCGGCATACGCCAGGTGCCGTTGTCCATCACGATGATAAAGGGTGCGGCCTTGCCTTCGGCAATCAGGTTATCCATGATGAGATTGGTCTTTCCCTGATTGGGCCAGCCGGTTTCGTCTTCGCCGCCGCCGTGCTGCAGATAGAGAACGGGATAACGTTTCGCGGTGTCCTTGTCATAATCGGGCGGGGTATAGACGAAGCAGCGCCTCATGGTGTTGGTGCTCTTGGCGAAGTAATGAACCTCGCGTATCTGACCGTGCGGGACGTTCTTAAGCGCGTAAAAATCCTGATCCTTTGCAGGAATGTCAATGCCGCTGCCCCAGCGGCTGGCGCCATAGAAGTACAGGCTGCCGGGATCGGGCACTGCGGCTCCGTCAATCCAGAGCTGGTAGTAATGAAATCCTTCGTCCTGTGGATTCGAATCGCCGGTCCAGACACCGGCCGTATCCTTCACGAGGTCGTATTTGACGGCGCTGATATCCAACTGGACTTTGTGCGCCTCGGGCGCCGAAATGCTGGCGCGAACCCGACCTTCGGAATTGACTTGAGGATATTGCCTACCCGGCTGATTGGTTGATGCCGGTTTGAAGTCCTCCACTGTCGCAGTCGGGGTTGTTTGAGTCAAACCCGTTCCGACTGTTGTCAAGAATGCGAATAACACACATAAATACCGGTATTTCATTTGATAATCTCCTTCTTTTTTTATTCAATGGTTCAATTCTTAAACAGAAGCGGAGCAAATTCTCTGAGACTTCTTCTCCAGGATTGCCATTCATGGGCAGTCAGCGGAGAAACGTAGGAAACCGCGTTGATCCCGGCTTGTTGCAAGGCATCCGCTGCGTCCTTGAGACCCTCGGAACCTCTTTCGCGACTTCCGAAACTCATGAATACCAGTTTGACCTTTGATTTGTCAGAAATGTCAGCCGGAGCAACAGTGCTGCCGCTGAAAATTCCAATATAGGAAAATTTATCGAGATTAGCCAAAGCGACCACCCGGGTCACAAATGTCCCCATCGACAGACCTGCCATCGCCCGGTGATTCCCGTCCGTCAAAGTTCTGAAATTTCCGTCAATAAACGGGATCAGATCGGTGAGCATGACCTCTTTGTACGTATCAAATGAAAACGACATGCGAGGACGTGGGGGTGGGGCCGGTTGTCCATCCTGAGTCGCAGGCCTTTCTCCGGCAGGTCGCGGTTGACGTGGCAGGGGGGGAGTTTCACCCGGTTTGTAGGCGGCGCTGGTTTCCATTACAACGATGAATGGTTTGGCTTTTCCTTCGGCGATCAGGTTATCGAGGATCACGTTGGTGCGTCCCATTTCGATCCAAACCCGTTCATCTTCGCCGCCCCCGTGCTGAAGATAAAGCACCGGGTAACGGGTAGAAGTGTCCGCTTCATATCCCGGAGGCGTGTAAACGAAGATATGACGCCAGGCATTGGTCGTTTTGGAAAAATAATTCTTGATGAGTACGTTGCCGTGAGGCACGTCTTTCAAATCATAAAATCCGCCCTCCGGGTCAGGGATTTCAAAGCCATTGCAATTATGGCTGTAGCCGATAAAGCCATCGGTTGCTGGATCCAGCACAATCGCGCCATCCACAATCATCCAGTAATTGTGATAGCCGTAGTCCTGTGGTTCACTGGTGTAAGTCCACACGCCATCGTCGCCTTTGACCATATCATACGGAACGTTGGCAATGGCAACCTGCACCTTCTGTGCATCGGGTGCCTTGAACTGGAATGTGACGCGAGAATCGGCTTCAATACGCGGATACTGACCACCATAGAGATTGTTTGGTGAAGGATGCACGGTGCCGGCAAGTTTGGAGCTGACTGAAACCTGACCCGTTTGGGCCAGACAGGCACTACTCACCGACAAGACAATCAGCAAGGCAGATATTCGTGTTTGTTTCATTGTTGAACCTCCTTTAAAAAATTCAGGTTTCTACTTCTGATTTGTGATTTAACTGTGATCAGAAAACAACTTTCTTCTCCTGTCCATTGTATTTCACGACCTTTTCTTTCCTGACCGTCCATTCAGCGCCTGTTCCTGTGTTCGGGGATATGATGACAAGCTGGAAATTTCTGGTTTTCAGCATCCCGGAGAATTTACCTTGTCTCTTGCCAATCTGAAGTGTTCTGGTTGCATCGTTCCATTTGAATTCAATGGTTGAGTAGCTTCCCTTTTCATAATTGTAATTATCGTTTTCATCTTCGTACAAGGTGAACGCGCCATCAGCGCCGGGGTAGATGCGTATTTCAATCGGATCCTTTTTCTCAGTCGCATATTGAATGACCGGTCCCACAGGAAGGATTGATCCGGCTTTGACATAAAGGGGAATCTGATCCAATGGAGAAGCAGTCTTGATGGTTTGCCCGCCATCGAAACGCTCATCTGTCCAGAAATCGAACCAATCGGCTGATTGAGGAAGATAAACATCCCATTCCTTCGCACCGGATTCGGTGATCGGAGCCACCAGAAAAGCTTTCCCGAACATATATTCATAGGGTTGCTCTAAAGCAGAATCATCCCCATTAAAATCCATCACCAATGGACGCATCAGGGTTGATCCGTTTTTCGTAACCTGCCAGGCTTCGGAATAAATGTAAGGCAACAGGCGGTAACGAAGGTTCAGCATTTTTCGCATATTATCCTCAACTTGTTGCCCGTATTTCCACGGTTCGGTTTCGGATTGGTATCCGTGAACACGAAAGATCGGATTAAAAGTACCCCATTGGAACCATCGTATCAGTAATTCCTGATATTTTTCATCAGTATATTGCGATTTTCCCGGACGGAAAAACCCGCCAATGTCGGTCGTCCAATACGGCAATCCGGTGATGGTATAATCGAGTCCCGCGATAATCTGTCGTTTGTACGAATCCCATGTGCCGCCAATATCCCCCGACCAGTTGATGATGCCATATCGTTGTTGTCCGAGAAAAGCCGACCGAGTGAGAATGCAAACCCGTTTGTCGGATGTGGTTTCGCGCTGGCCTTCATAAACAGCCTTGCTGACCATGAGCGGATAGGTTAATCGATAAAAATCGCCCAAACCCGCGTATGTCATTTGGCCTTTCAACGCATCGTTTTCCGGCTCTACCGCATCCATCCACCACGAATCCACACCAAAGTTAAACATATTGGTTTTTAGTGTATTCCAGTATTCCTTCCGGGTCTCGGGATTGAAATAATCCAGCCATTTTGTGTCGGGAATAAAACGGTTTTTCGCGACATACGTTTTGCCAATCTCCGAATTTTTTTCCGGATTGGACCAGATCGAAATATTGAAATGGGCATTCAAATCGTGAATTTCTTTGATAAATCCGGCCGGATTCGGATAATTTGTTGTATCGAATTGCGGAACGCCCCACCCCCTGTTGCCCCAGTACTGCCAGTCCTGCACAATCACATCCAACGGAAGATTTTTTTGGCGGAATTCCCTGACGGTTTCAATGAGATGATCGCCGGATGTGTAGCGCTCGCGGCATTGCCAGAAGCCGTATGCCCAGCGGGGCAGCATGGGAACATTGCCGGAAAGAGTCCGATACGTGGCGATAACACTGTCTGCCGAAGGGCCATAAAAAACCACATAATCAAGCAGTTTGGCATTGGGAGACCGAAACGTGGTTTCGTTGCCTGTCCGTTTCCACGACAGTTTGGGTGTGTTGCTGGATTTACAAACCAACTGCACCTGATGTTCTCCGGCGTCCAAATTCACCAGTGCGCAGGCAGTGGGAGGCAGCCAGAAATTGCTGATGTCGATGCAGGTTTTCCCGTCGATCACGACATATTGGCGGTTGTCCATGTCACCCAGATCGAGGAACAGGGAATAGACGCCGTCAACCGGCACTTGAAATTGTCCCGTATAAAGTGCTTGACGCTGCGAGACTTTTTGCGTTCCGGATGTTGTTGTGACTTCAATCTCCCGGTTGTCTTTTTCGCTTGACTGCTCATGTTTTTGAAGTGTCACGAAATTATCCGCCGGATTGAAATCAGTCAATCCGTACTGATGCCAAAGCAATCCGTATCCTTTGCTTGAATAGATGAATGGCAATGCAATCTGTGAATTGACCTGTATGAGTTGGCGGGTGACGTTCTTTAAATTAAAATGTCCATCCTGAAACTGGCCCAGTCCAAAAATGAATTCATCCTTTGGTGATTCGAAACGCTGTTCAGCCACAAAGCAAGGCTTGCCCATTACAGAATCCGGTGTCAGTTTGCGGCTGCCTGATTTCTCGTTTAAAAATATTTTTCCTGCCTGATCCGCAAACGACAAATTGCCGGTTTCCTTGTCCAGCGATACGATCATGGTTTTTGTTTTCATTTCGACTCTTGCAGGTGAATCAGAAACCTGAAACAAGGGGGTGGGCATACTTGAAGTTAAAACAAGTTCAGGAACCGGTAAAACAGCATCCTTATAGAATTTGATTCTCACCACATTTTCCGTTAGAGGGCATAGGCTTAGTATTCCATCCGATAGATAGATGTCTATTTTATCGGGTTGCTGTTTCATGTCTTTCACAGCCTGTCCCTGGCAAAAAAGAGGGAAGATGCAAGCGATCACGAAGTATTTGATTGTCATTTTCATCCTATCACCCATTCGTTAATAATTTCCAAGGATGGAATTTTTCGTTGCCCACGACGGAATTTGTCAGGCGCAGACTGGTCCGACGGAAGCATTTTCTGTCCTCGCCGACTTGCCACGGGGACAGAAAATTTCAGGTCTGCACAGTTTATTTATCCGATTTTCGTGATTAGTCCTGTGTCAGGGTCATTATTTGAGCAATAAAAGTTTTCGGGTCTCCTGGTTCATTCCGGTCTCAAGCCGATAATAATAAACGCCACTCGGGAGATCGGAGGCATTGAATTGCACGGAATGATTACCGGCATCCTGACTTCCATTGACCAGGGTTTCGACCTCATTGCCGAGAATATCGAATATCTTCAAAGTTACAAAAACTTTTGCCGGTAATTGATAGTCGATGGATGTGGATGGATTAAAAGGATTTGGATAGTTTTGATATAATTTGTATGAATGAATCATTTCCGGGTTTGCTTCATCCACCGCCGAGACATAATTGTTCCCGCCTTCTATTAGAATCATTTGGACCGATCTGGCCGGTGAATTAAATTTAATTTCATTTTCTATCGGGTAAGAATCAGCCGGAATGTCGAACAATTCATCATAAGGCCCCCACTGATTTGTATCGGGACCATATCCGTTGATATAAACATTTTGTGAGAAATTACCATTATCCGTTCCACCAGTAAATGAGTGAATATAATATTTATTGCCAACGCCGATTGATTTTGCATCGACGCCAATGACTTGTTCTTCAGTTCCTTTGTTAACGATTACCACGCCGGTTTCACCAGATGAAAATCTTGAGGCATAACAAAGTATATTTTTATTTGAGGAAGCCGTAGAAATTGCATGATCACCACAAAATTTTTGCAAGTACGTTAAATAATAAAAATCCGGGTGGGGATGATTTAAATAGTCAGGATCTGAACCGCCATAAAACATTGTTTCTTCACCGGAAATCAGCAACCATCTTGCACCCAGGCCGAAATCATTCTTGATCATTTCATTAATCAAAACAACAGCCTGCATACCGTTTACATAAGATGCGGATGTTGCAAGATTACCCCCCCCCATATTGTACTCTGTTAAAGCAAGTGGCTTTGAAAACCCATTTTTATTAAGGATTTCCTTTTTTACATAGTCAGCATTCGCTTTAATGCCTGTTTGTGCACTATTGATAATTGAGGACACACTACCTGAATTGCTGAAATAGTTATGTACAATATAAAAATCAGCAGCATTTCCTATTTCTTTAAAAAATCCAGAGTTCCAATTATCCTCAACGGTTCTCCACGCTCCTCCTGAATTCGGTGTGCCTGCAATAACCTGTCCCCCTATATAAATATCAATGCCAATTTCCTCGGCGGCTTTTCTCATGGAATCGGCAAAAACCTTGAAGTGTTTTCCGTACAGTTCTCCTGTAATAATTTGCGGTTGTCCATCTTTGTTTAAATTCGTATCAATCATCCACCCATATTCCCAGGGGCCGCCATTTTCATTGCCGATTTCCCAGAATCGTGTCCGTCCGTCATCATAACGCACCCAATCAGCAGCATAATGGGCAGCCTGAGCGACCGGATCGTCGCTCAATCCATAACGTGCATAAGCGTAATTCACGGTGATTAAACCTTCATCGACAGCCGTTTTCACACGAAGCGCATAATACTGGTCGGTTGTGGTTTGCCAGCCGCCTTTTCCTGTTTGCCCCCAAAATTTTTCCTTTATTTTTTTTCCGGTATCGTTATAGGTTACACCATTATAAATTGAATCCGGCAGATCGGATGTCAATCCATTCCAGAAATACCCGTTTGACCAGCTTCCACCCGGAAAACGAATGAGAGTCGGTTCAAGAAGCGCGACCCCTTCTACCAATGTTGGATTATCATGGGCGCCAGCCCAGGCCGCAATTGAATTTCCCAATACATATTTCGAAATTTTACAAAGCGTATCCGAATTTATTGTAACGATCACTGATGCAGGTTCAATTGATTTCAACGCATTGACTGAAGGCGGAATTTCTGCTTTCCTGGCCCGAAAATCTTCAAGGAAACAATTTTCAGTATTTTGCCCAAAAATGGTAACATGGATTAAGAATATCGCTACCACCGACAAAATGATATAACTTGTTTTGTTCATGAAATGACCCTTTCATCGCTTTGTTTGTCATTGCCAAATACGAACCAGGTGAATTAACATCTATTGCTTCATCATCGTTCTAAGGAAGACACTTCTCACTAATTTCCAGTCTTTTCGAACAGTCGCTCCATTTTTTACTATTATTCTTTCACTGGATATACTCAGCGCAAATCCGAAAACCAATTTAAACCGAGTATTTTACAAAATCCACTAAAATGGACAACGTAGAAAAATCCGATTACCGAGATTAATCCTGTTCGTTGAAGCAGTCCAGTCCATCATTTGAGCAATAAAAGTTTCCGGGTCTCCTGGTTCATTCCGGCCTCAAGCCGATAATAATAAACGCCACTCGGCAGATTGGAGGCATTGAATTGCACAGAATGATTGCCGGCATGCTGACTTCCATTGACCAGCGTTTCGACCTCATTGCCGAGAATATCGAATATCTTCAAAGTTACAAAAACTTTTTCCGGTAATTGATAGTCGATGGATGTGGATGGATTAAACGGATTTGGATAGTTTTGTCCCAGGGCAAAATAGTCGGGACCAGTGATTGAATGTTGCACACTTGACGGATTACAAATGTTTTCAGCTTCTTCGCCAAAGCCTTCGATATCTGTGAGATGAAGCGAGAGACAAATTTTGTCAAGTTTGGCGCCGTCTTCCCGATAACCTATTTCGAGATGATAGAGACCTTCCGTCAATTCATATTCGTCGATTTTAACCCATTCCCATCCATTGGTCACCAGACCATTGTACATCTGAAATCCGCCATTGCCCATCTTTACCCAGAACGAATCATCATCAT